>NZ_CP027236.1:1297606-1946410 GCF_002999235.1 Actinomyces sp. oral taxon 897
CACCGGCACCGGGCCGGGCGAGGCGGATATTGTCGCGCACGCTCATGGGCACCAGGCGGGTGCCCTGGAAGACGAACGCGACGCTCCGGTACAGGGCCGCGGGCTCCAGGTCGCGCACGTCCTGCCCGCCTACCCGGACCGCGCCGTCCCGCACGTCCCAGAACCTGGGCACGAGGGCCGCCAGGGTCGACTTGCCTGCCCCCGAGCGGCCCACGAGCGCCGTCACCGTGCCCTGGGGGATCCTCATGGCCACCTGGGACAGGGTGTCCGGCCCGTGCGGGTCGTAGGCGAAGCTGACGTCGTCGAGGACGACCTCGCCGCCCTCGGCCGCCGCCGGGGCGTCCGGGACGGGCAGCACGGGGGTGGCCAGGAACTCCCCGATCCGGGCGGCGGCCTCACGCGCGGCCCGCAGCCGCACGTCGTAGGAGTCCATCTGCGTGAGCGGGCCGGCCAGCCCGACCCCGAGCACCAGGCCCGCCACGAACCCGGTGAAGTCCACCCACCCCAGCTGGAGAAGGAGCAGGCCCAGCAGCCCCATGGTCGCGAGCACGCTCGGGGCCGACACGATCGCCAGCCCCAGCGAGGACGCCCCGACCATGGGCACCATCAGCCTGCCGAAGAAGTCCGCGTAGTCGTCCACCGCCCGGCGGTAGTCCGCCGACGCGCGCCCGGCCTGCCCGAACGTCTTGACCACCGCGATCCCGTGCGCGAACTCCACCGTCGCGCTGCTGACCCGCGCCTTGGCCTCGTCCCAGTCGCGGAACTGCGTGGCGGCCTTGCCCATCATGGAGCCGAACACGGTCAGGAAGCCCGCCAGCGGCAGCAGGGCCACCAGGGCGAGCGGCCAGCTGTACAGGAGGAGCACGGCGAGTGCGGCGACCGCGGTGACGACCCCGACCACCATGTCGCCGCCCGCGTGCGCCACCAGGGTGTGCAGTGCGTGCACGTCGTCGGTGACCAGCTTCTTGACCCGCCCCGAGGAGCGCCGGGAGGCCTCCCCGATGGGGATGCGCCCCAGGTGGGCGGTCAGCCGGACCCGCAGGTCACGGTTCAGGCGGGCGTCGGCCAGGTGCGTCAGCATGAGCCCGGTGCCGATGAGCACCGTCCTGACCGCGATCCCGGCCAGGGCCACCCACAGCCAGCGCCAGGTCTCGCCCGCCGGCGCCCGGTCCACCAGGGCGGTCGAGAGCTGCACGCTCGCGACCATCGGGACCAGGCCGGCGACGGCGCCCAGTCCCTGCAGCGTCACGCCGCTGACGACCAGCCCGCGCACGGGGCCGATCAGATCCCAGAACCTCACGGTACCTCCTTCGTCTGCGTCAGCAGCCGGCTGCTGCCACGCGCGGTGTCCACGGCCTCGGCGCCCTTGGCCGGGCCCGGTCCGTCTGTCGCCTCTCCCCCGCTCCTGCCGAAGAACTCCCTGAGCCGGGCGGACGGGTCCTGCCCCGTGGGCGGCTGGAGCTGCCCGCCGCGCAGCTCCTCGACCCGCGTGCAGACGAGGGCGAGGAACTCGACGTCGTGGCTGACGACCAGGACGGCCGTGCCCGCCTCGGCGGCGGTAAGGACCAGGTCGCTCATGGCGACCATGGACTCGCGGTCGAGCCCGCTGGTGGGCTCGTCGAGCACGAGGACGCCCCGGGCGCTGCACAGGCCGCTGGCGAGTGCCGCCCGCTGCTTCTGCCCGCCGGAGAGCGAGAGCGGGTGGCGGTCGCGCAGCTCCAGCAGGCCGAGGCGCTCCAGGACCCTGTCAATGTCCGGCTGTGAGGGGTGCCGCAGTCCTATGGCGCACTCCTCGGCGAGGGTCTCCCCGAAGAGCTGGGCGTTCACGTCCTGCATGACGAGGAAGACCCTGCCCCTGAGGTCCCGTTGCCGGACGGGTCTGCCCTGGAGGGCGAACGCCCCGGCACCCGCCTTCTGCAGCCCGCACAGGGCGCGCAGGAGCGTGGTCTTCCCCGCGCCGTTGTCCCCGATGAGCCCGACGACCTCGCCGGGGGCGAGCCGCAGGGAGACGTTACTGAGCACGGTGCGGTCGCGGAAGGACACCGTCAGGCCCGTCACCTCGACAGCGGGCGGCTGGCCGCTAAGGGCGGCGGGACGCGCCTCGCACCGGGTCGCCTCCGCCAGGTCGAGGGCCCTCAGCCCCATTGCGTGCCGCTGCTGCGGGGACAGCGCCCTGAACTCGTCCGCGCAGTAGATGCCAGCCACCGCCCCGGCGTCGAGCACGACGTAGCGGTCCGCCAGGTCGGAGAGGTAGCTGAGGCGGTGCTCGCAGACCAGCAGGGCCTTGCCCTGCGACCTCAGCTTGCGGAGCAGTCCCGCCAGATGGACGGTCGCCTGGTGGTCGAGGTTCGCCGAGGGCTCGTCCAGCACGAATGCCTCCGGTCCCAGGGCGTAGGCCCCGGCGATCGCCACCTGCTGCTTCTGCCCGCCGGACATCTTAAAGATGCTCCTACCCGCGAGCGCCCGGATACCCACCTCGTCAATGGTCTCCTCCACCCGGTCCCGCAGCGCGGGGTTGGGGACCCCGGCGTTCTCGAGCCCGAACGCGATCTCGCTGTCGGTGTCGAGGTTGAAGAACTGCGACTTGGGGTTCTGGAAGACCGATCCCACGAGGCGGGCGATCTCGTACCCCTCCATGGAGGAGGCGTCGCGGCCGCAGATCGTGACGCTGCCGCTCAGCTCGTCCGCCTCGTGCCTGGGCAGGAGGCCGTTGACGAGGCTGGTCAGCGTGCTCTTCCCGCAGCCGCTGCGGCCGGTGAGGACCACGAGCTCCCCGGCCCCGACCCTAAAGGAGACGTCCTCAAGAGCCCGGGCGGGTGCGGCGGCGTAGCGGAACGAGACGTGCGAGAACTCGATCATCTGACCATCCCCCCTGCGCACAGGCCGACGAAGGCGAGGATGACGACGACGTCGGCCGCGCCGAGTGCGAGGTCCACCAGGCAGGTCCTGGGAGCGGGGTTGTCAATGCCTCGCACCAGCGCGGCGTCGGCGATCTCGTCGGCGATCACCGTGGCGCTGACCAGCATGGGGACGTAGAGCCTCGTGGTGACCTCGAGGGGATGACGCAGGAGGGACAGCGGCGTGGGGCTCAGGCCGCGGACCGCCATGGCATCGCGCAGGTTACGCGCCTGCTCGCGCATGGCCGGGAAGTAGCGGAAGACGACGGCGAAGGGCGTGACCAGGACGCGCGGCACGTGCCAGCGCGTCAGGGCGGCGACGAACTCGTTGACACGGGTGGTCTGGACAATGACCGCCCCGGTGACGCCGGCGGGGAACACCTTGCCAATGATCTGGAAGAACGTGACCACGAACAGCTGGGCCGCGGGCGGAAGGTACCTCTCCCCGAGCACCTGCGCGCCCGCGACGAGGGCGTAGGCGGCCGCGGCCACCAGTGCCGTCCTCAGCCTTCCGCAGGCCGCCGCGAGGAGGACGGCCGCGGCCACCAGGACGTGGGCGTAGCCGGGACGCACGGCGATCGTCAGCGCGAGGTTGACGAGCACGAGGACGACCAGCTTGGTGCGCGGGTCGAGGCGCAGGCCCCACCGCCCCTGACGGTCCTTACCCACTGAAGCCGGTCTCAGGCGACGATACCGGCGCGGGTGAGGTGGCGGGCGAGCATCCGCCGCCCCAGCAGCGTGCCGAGCCAGGCGGCGAGGAGGGTGCCCACGGTGATCGCCACCAGGAGCCAGTAGCTCGCCGCGGCGAACATTGAGTCCATGTAGGCGGCGTCGGTGCCCTTCCCGACGAGGTAGGCGCGGTAGGACTCCTGGTTGACCCAGACCATGACGTAGCTCGCGAGCGGGGCGAGGGCGAACACCATGTAGCTGACCGTGTTCAGCCCCGGGCTCCTAAAGCGCCTGAGCGCGGCGACCTCCCCGGCGACGACGCCCAGCGCCAGTGCCGCCACCGCCCACAGCCAGAACATGCCCGTGACGAACAGCACCAGGCCGACTACCGCGCCGAGGACCGCGACCGCCCCGCGCCTGGGGACCTTGGCCACCAGCAGGAGGTACACGGGGGCGCAGAAGAACGCCGCCGAGACCGGCAGCGCGTAGGTCAGCACCGGGCTGAACGCGAAGGGCGTGCCCGCGACGAGCATGACCACGACGTACAGCACGCTGTAGACGCCGAGGGTGATCAGGTCCCTGCTGCCCAGCCTCATCGACGCAGGCCTGCGCTGCGGCGAACCGTCGCGCGCCCCCTGGTGGGCACCCTCGTCTTGCGTCCGTGCACTCACGTCACAGCTCCTTCCGGGATCTACGGCAGAAACACCCGCACCACATAGTTACAATGTGTAACAAATGGTAGTCCGCACGTTCCCGTACCGACAAGACCCCGCATTTGTTAGACAGGTCATAGCATGGGCGCCCAGGCCCGCGCGCGCCGTGACGGCCGAGCGAGCCGCCCGCGACACAGGGCCCGCGCCCAGGCCCGGCGCCGGCCGGGGCTGCGCGCCGCGGGGCGTCTGCGGCACAATCGGCCGTGACAGCAGCCCGTACCGACCCTGCGGAGGCGTTCGTGGAACACGCCGCGCCCTTGGCGCCCTCGGTCATTGCCGACGACCGCCTGCGCCCTCTCAGCCGGGCCGAGCTGGAGCGCTACCGTCGCAACGCCCTGGTACCCCAGGTGGGGGTGACCGGCCAGCAGCGCGTCCGCGCCGCCCGCGTCCTGCTCGTAGGCGCCGGGGGCCTGGGCTCCCCGGCGGCCCTGTACCTGGCGGCCGCGGGCACGGGCACCCTGGGGGTCGTGGACGACGACGTCGTGGACGTGTCCAACCTGCAGCGCCAGGTCGTCCACACCACCGCCGCGGTGGGCGCCCCCAAGGCGGACTCCGCGGCCGCGGCGGTCCGGGCCCTCAACCCGGACGTGGAGGTCGTTATCCACCGCGAGCGCCTCACGGCCGCCAACGCCCTGGGGCTGCTGGAGGGCTGGGACGTGGTCGTCGACGGCTCGGACAACTTCCCCACCCGCTACCTGGTCAACGACGCCTGCGTCATGCTGGGGCTGCCGCTGGTCCACGGGGCGGTGCTGGGCGTCAACGGGCAGGTCGGGGTGTTCGACGCCGCCCGCGGCCCCTGCTACCGCTGCCTGCACCCGGCTCCCCCGCCGCCCGGCTCGGTGCCCTCCTGCGCCCAGGCCGGGGTGCTGGGGGTGCTGCCGGGGGTCGTCGGCTCCATGCAGGCGGCCGAGGCCCTCAAGCTCGTTATCGGCGGCGCACGGCCGCTCATCGGCCGCCTGGTGATGCTCGACGTCTGGGGCGGGAGCGTGCGTGAGCTCACCGTCTCGCGCAACCCGGCCTGCCCGGTGTGCGGGGAGCACCCGAGCATCACGACCCTGGCCGACGCCCCGGGGGCCGGCTCCTGCGCCACCGCCCCGGGCCGGCGGGCGGGCTCTACGGGCGCCACGTCGGCACCGGGTACCGGGGTGGCGTTAGTGACGCCCGCGCGCTTAAAGGAGCTGCTAGAGGCCCCTGAGCCCCCGGCGCTGCTGGACGTGCGCGAGGAGGTGGAGGTGGCCCTGGACCCGTTCCCCGGCGCGCGGAACATCCCCCTGGGGCAGGTGGTGGACCGCGCGGGCGAGCTGGACGCGGGCCGGACCACGGTGGTCGTGTGCGCCTCCGGTCTCCGCTCGGCCCAGGCCGTCCAGGCCCTGCGGGAGGCGGGGTACCCCGGGGAGCTCCTCAGCCTGGCAGGCGGGGCCCGCGCCTACCAGCCCGCCTGAGCGCGCCTGGCCTGGGGCAGGGCGACGTCGAGGGCGGCGGGTACCTGAGCCCGCCCGGGACAGCCTGCCCGCCCGGGACCGCCCGGGCGCGCCTACCTCTGAGCCCGCCCGGGACTGCGGGAACCGTGAAACCTGCCTCTACCTGGTCTTATACCTGACCGCACGGTGTGAGCTACTACCTATAACGGGCCCCGCGTTCATAGTACGTACCTATGGCGTCCTGTACGAGCAGCTGCTAGCCTGCCCGTGTCCAGGTCGTTATTCACGGCTCCTACCGGATTATCCCCTGGCTCCCCAGTACACCTGTTGAACACCGAGGAATGCCCATGTCACTCCCCGCCCACGGCGCCCGCTGGCGCGCACAGGCCCTGACGTCCCTGGTCCTGGGACTGCTCCTGGCCCTGGTCAGCGCCACCACCGCCCAGGCCCTCACCCTCCCGGCCTCCCCGCCGCCCGGCGGCCACGCCGAGATCACCTCCTCCGGCCCCCTGACCAGTATCGCGATCGGCAGGACCCTCAACGCGAGCGTCTACCACACCGGCGACTCCAGCAGCCAGTGGTACGGCGACTACGCCAGCGGCACCTACGTGTTCGCCGACGGCAGGCTCTACAGGCCCACCGACACGCCGGCGTCGGGCTACTACGACTCGACCACGACGGCCTACACCCCGGTGTCACAGGAGGGGCCGACCGGCAGCGGGACCGCCGCCGACCCCTTCAAGGTCACCACCACCGTGGCCCTGGGGAGCACCGGCCTGACCCTGACCCAGGTGGACACCTACGTCACCGGCCGGGAGTCCTACAACACGTCGGTCATCCTGAGCTCCACCGGCGCCACCCCCATCGACGTGCGCGTCTACCGGGCCGGGGACTGCTACCTCCAGGACAGCGACTACGGCACCGGCACCGTGCTGGACGGCGTCGCCCCCACCTGCATGGCCAAGCCGAACTCGCCCAACCCCAACCGGTACATCAGCCTCTACCCGGGCAGCGCCAGCTCGACCTACCTCGAGGCCTACTACGGCGACGTCTGGCGGGCCGTGGCCTCCGGGCAGCCCCTGAACAACACCACCGTCAGCCACGACCACGACAACGGCATCGCCATCGCCTGGCCGGTCACGGTGCCCGCCGGCGGCTCCGTCAACGTGAGCAACGTCAACGTCTTCTCCCCTGAGGGGGTCCGCCCCCTGTCCACCGCCGCCACCGCCGACGCCGACCAGAGCGAGGCGGGCGCCCAGAACGGCTACACCGTGACCGTCACCAACCCCAACACCTCACCGGTGGCCCTGTCACAGGTGAGTGTGGAGCTGCCGGACGGCTTCTCCTACGTGCCCGGCACCACCACCGGGGCCACCACCACCGACCCTGTGGTCAGCGGCCAGAAGCTGACCTGGTCCGACCTGACCGCCCCCGCCTCGGGCTCGGTGAGCCTGGCCCTGAAGGTGAAGGTCTCCGACACGCCAGGCACCTACACCATTGACGTCACCGGGGAGTCGGCCACCGCCACCGTGCTGGAGGGGGTCGACCAGGCGCCCATTACCGTCACGGCCACTGGCCCCGTGGTCCCTCCGGCCCCCGGCCCGGCGCCGGCACCCGAGCCTGAGCCCGCCCCGGCCCCGGCGCCCGAGCCAGCACCCGAGCCTGAGCCGGCCCCGGCCCCGGCCCCGGCCCCGGCGCCCGAGCCCTCCGCCTCGCCGAGCCCCTCGGCCTCCCAGCCCCTGGCCAAGACGGGTACCTCCCTGACGGCGCTCGTCCCGGCCGCCTGCGGCCTCGTGCTCGGCGCCGGTCTCCTGGTCGCCCGCCGCCGTCGGCACGGCTGAGTCCCTGACACCTGACGGGCGCCCCTTCCAGGGGCGCCCGTCAGCCCGTTGCGGGCCCAGGTAAGCGCGCCACGGACTCAGGGGCGCCCGGAGGAGACCACCAGCAGCCAGACGAGGTAGAGGCCGCCCAGCGCGGCGGACAGCAGCCCCACCGGGATCTGGAAGGGGGCGAGCAGGCGCTGGGCCAGCAGGTCGGCCCCCACCAGGACCAGGGACCCCATGGCCGCCGAGGCCACCAGGGCGACCACGGCGGCCGTGGCCGAGCCCCCCAGGATCGTGCCCGTGGCTACCTGGAGGGTGGTCGAGGTGGCGCTCAGCAGGATCACCACCAGCCCCCCGGTGGAGGCGCCGGTGGTGAAGCCGACAATGTCGGGGCTGCCCAGGGGGTTGCGCGACAGGCTCTGGAAGACCGCGCCCGACAGGGCCAGCATCGCCCCCACCAGCGCGGCCGCGAGCGTGCGCGGAAGACGCTGGCCGAGCACGATAAAGCGGTCCAGGTCGCTCCCCTGCCCGCCCAGGGTGCGCAGGGCGCCGCCCGCGGAGATCTCGTAGGCCCCGGTCAGTACCGTGACCACCATGAGCACCACGGTGGCCGCGACCAGCAGGCAGGTGACCACCAGGGTGCGACGGTGGAGCAGGAGGGAGCGTCCGCCCCCCAGGGACAGGGGCCGCTGTGAGGCCGGCGGGCCCAGGCGGCCGGCGACCGGGCGCGCACTCCCGCGCCTTAGGCTCATAGCACGCCCCTTCCCGAGCGCCAGATGACCGCGGCCAGCAGGACCGGCCCGCCGATAAAGGCGGTGACCACCCCGGCCTCCATCTCGCCGGGGCGGATGATCACCCGCCCGACGACGTCGGCCACCAGCAGCAGGACCGGCCCGGCGATGAGGGAGACGGCCAGCAGGCGTCTGTGGTCGGCGCCGAGGGTCAGGCGCAGCACCTGGGGCACCACCAGTCCGACGAAGGAGATGGGGCCGACGGCGGCCGTGGAGGCACCGCACAGCAGCGTGATGGAGACCAGGACGAGGAGGCGCGCACGTGCCGGGCTGACCCCCAGGGCCCTGGCCTGCTCCTCCCCCAGGGCCAGGGCGTTGAGGGTGAGTCCGCAGGCCAGGGACAGCAGCAGGCCGACGCCGACTGGCTCCTGTACGCCGTCCAGGGCGGCAAGGAGGAGGAGCTGACCTCCATGGACCTGTGGCCCGCCCTCAAGGCCGTCTCCAACCAGCACGCGGTGGCGGTTGACGACGACCCCTTCTTCCTCAACGCGGGCCCGACGGCGGCGCGCACCGTGCTCACCAAGGTCTCCGAGACGGTGAGGTAGGTGGCCGCGCCCCCCACCCCGTCCCCGCACGCCAGCGGCACCCCGGGCCTGGACGCTGGCACCACCCTGTCCCCGCACGCCAGCGGCACCCCGGGCCTGGGCGTGCGGGGCGTCCGCCTGTCCTACCACCCGGCCCACCCCGTCATCGAGGACCTGACCACGGCGGTCACGCCGGGGGCGGTGACCATGATCGTGGGCCCCAACGCCTGCGGGAAGTCCACGCTGCTGCGCGCCCTGAGCCGGGTCATCTCCCCGGACGCGGGGCAGGTGGTCCTCGACGGCCGGGACATCGCCACCCTGGCCCCCAAGCAGCTGGCCCGGCGCGTGGGGCTGCTGGCCCAGTCCTCGATCGCCCCCGCCGGCATTACGGTGCACGAGCTGGTGGCGCGCGGGCGCTACCCCCACCAGTCGATCCTGCACCAGTGGTCCGCCGCCGACGACGAGGCGGTCAGCGAGGCCATGGAGCGCACCCACGTGGACGTCCTGGCCGCCCGTCGCGTCTCCTCCCTGTCCGGCGGGCAGCGTCAGCGGGTGTGGGTGGCCATGGCCCTGGCCCAGCGCACCGACGTCCTCCTGCTGGACGAGCCCACCACCTACCTGGACCTGGCCCACCAGGTCGACGTCCTGGAGCTGTGCCGCGAGCTGAACGCCGAGCTGGGCACGACGATCGTGGCCGTGCTCCACGACCTGAACCAGGCCTGCCGGTACGGTGACGAGGTCATTGCCATGCGTGCGGGCGCCATCGTGGCCCACGGCGCCCCGAGCGAGGTGGTCACCGCCCAGGTGGTGGAGGAGGTGTTCGGCCTGCCGGTCCAGGTCATCTCCGACCCCCTGACCGGCACGCCCCTGGTGCTCCCGCTGCCGCGCCCGCACCTAAGCCGCCGTGGAAGTACCTTAGTCACTGGCGACGTACCTTAGCTGACGGCAACGTACCTTAGCTGACGGCGACGTACCCTAGTCATACGTCCCCGCCGACTAAGGTACGTCCGCGATCCCTAGGGTACGTCCCGGATCCCTAGGGTACGTCCCGGATCCCTAGGGTACGTCCGCGGCGGGCGGCACGAGCTGGCTCCCCACGACGTCGGCCAGGGAGGGGAAGCGCCCGGTGGCGGCGAAGTCCTGGGAGCGGGCCCAGTCGGCCAGTGCGGCCAGGCGCTCGTGGGCGTCCGTCCCCGCCTGGGGGCCGTAGACGGTCACGCCCGTGCCCGGCACGCCCGGGAGGGTGAGCACGTCGTAGGTCAGAGGCAGGTCCCCGACGGCCGGGTGGTGGTAGGTCTTGGTCCCGCTGCGGTGCTCGTGGACGTCGTGGCGCCCCCAGGCGGTACGGAAGTCCTCGGAGTCCTCGGTGAGCTCGGCGACGACAGCGGCCAGGGCCGGGTCGGCGGGGTGACGGGCGGACTCCATGCGCAGCATGGCGGCGATAATCACCTGGGCCCGGTCACGGCGCCCCCCGTAGAACTCCGGGGCGGCCGCCCCGGTGAAGGCGAAGCGGGCCAGGTTCGGGGTCCGGCCGGGGTACTCCTGGTACACGGCGTCGTACAGGGCACGTCCCAGGAGGTTCGCGCCG
This sequence comes from Actinomyces sp. oral taxon 897, assembly GCF_002999235.1. NCBI lineage: Bacteria > Bacillati > Actinomycetota > Actinomycetes > Actinomycetales > Actinomycetaceae > Actinomyces > Actinomyces sp. oral taxon 897. The sequence goes on from NZ_CP027236.1 coordinate 1,308,033, forward strand.
ATAATGTCCTGCGCGGCGGTGGTCGCCAGCGCCGGGGCCGCGACGTGGGCCAGGACCGCCCGCAGGGAGGGCGCCGGATCCCGGGGCTCCGGGGTGTCCTGGCCCCCGTGGGCCAGGGCGAACAGGTAGGCGCGCTCGACGTCGTCCAGGCGCAGGGCCCGGGCCAGGGCGTTGAGGACGGAGTCGGAGGCGCCCCGGATGCGGCCGCGCTCCAGGCGCGTGTAGTAGTCCGGGTTCACCCCCGCCAGCGCGGCCACCTCCTGGCGGCGCAGGCCCGGGACGCGCCGGTCCTCCCCGAGGTCGGGCAGCCCGACGTCCCGGGGCGTCAGCCGGGCCCGCCGGGAGGTCAGGAAGCCGGAGACGACGGCGCGCTGCGGGTCGGTGGGCATGGTGTGAGGCTATCGCCCTACCCGGCCGAGATCCGCGAGCTGACACGGATTCGGCTGGCAGCGAGGGGGCTGGCAGGTACCGGCGCGCCCGCCAGGCCCCGGCCCACCTGCCAGGCCCCAGCGCACCCGGCAGCCCCCAGCACGCCCGCCAGGCCCCGCCAGTACCCCCCTGCCCGCCAGGCCCCGGCCTGGATCCTGCTGGCCGGGGCGCTAGGCTCCCGGCGGAGGGCGCGCCCCGCCAGGCGCGCCACCGCCGTCGGACGCCCCGCCAGGTGCCCCAGACACCCCGCCGTCGGACGGCACATCGGCCTCAGGGACCGGCCCCACCCCACCACCTTAAGGAGATCAGAGACATGCAGACCCTCGTCATCGTCGTCCATCCCCGCTTCAGGTCCTCGCGCGTCAACGCCGCCCTCGCCGCGGCCGCCGAGCGCACCCGGGACGTGACCGTGCGCTACCTCTACGACCTCTACCCCGACGGCCGTATCGACGTCGCCGCCGAGCAGGCCGCCCTGGCGGCCGCTGACCGGATCGTGCTGCAGTTCCCCATGTACTGGTACTCCTCGCCCGCGCTGCTCAAGCAGTGGCAGGACGACGTCCTGACCTACGGCTGGGCCTACGGCTCCACCGGCAGGGCGCTGGCGGGCAAGGAGCTGCTCGTCGCCGTGTCCACCGGCGCGGACAGCTACGGCAGAGGGGACTCCTACTCCGTCAACGAGCTCCTGCTCCCCTTCCAGGCCACCGCGGACCTGTGCCACCTGACCTACCTGGAGCCCTTCGCCACCACCGGCGCCCTGTCGATCCCGGACGAGGCCCTGGCGGCGCGCGCCCGGGAGTACGCCAACGTCCTGACGGCCCCGCGCCCTGCGGCCCGGTGAGCGGACCCCGCGCCGGGGACGTGCTCTAGCCACCGGCGACGTACCCTGGCCGGCGAGAACGTACCCTGACCACCGGGAACGTACCTTAGCCATCGGGGACGTGCCTCAGAGGTACTCTAACGTACGTTACCGGCGGCTAAGGTACGTCACCGACGTCGCACATACGTCACCGCACCGGGCACCCCGGTGGCCCCTCAGGCGATCACCTGCCGGGGCCGCACCGGGAAGGGCCTCCCGGGCGGGACCTTGCGGAGGATCCGCCCCACCAGGGCCTGGACGTCCTGGAGATCCTCAAAGGACACGCGGGTCAACCGCCACCCCGCCTCCTCGATCTCGTCGCCACGCCGCTTCTCGCGGTAGTAGGCACCGGGCTCGGCGTACTTCCCCCTCCCGTCGAACTCCACCCCGAGCCGCAGGTCAGGCCAGGCGAGGTCGGGGAAGTACAGGCTCCCGCCGACACGTACCCCGACCTGGGCGGCGGGCTCCGGCAGTCCCGCCCGCAGGAGGAGGTAACGCAGCTCGCTCTCACCAGGGGACTCCGCCCAGGGGCTCAGCAGGGGCAGCAGGGCCCGGGCCCGCCTGACGTGCTGGCGCGGCCCGGCGCGGCGCAGCTGCTCACCGACCTGTGCGAGCACCTCGGCGGTGCGCGCGCGTTCCGGACCGGGGGCGAAGCGGTCGGGCAGGACCGCCCCGCGGAGGAGGGAGTCCGCGCTCACGACGGCGTCCCGGGGCGGCAGGTCCAGCAGGCAGTCAGCGATCGTGCGGGGCACGGTGGTCACCGAGAGACCTGCGACAGCAGTCACCTCGTCGTCCGGGAGCCTGCGGCGGTGCCTGCGCAGGTGACAGGAGGCGCCCCGCTGGAGCCGGTGTCCCCGCGGAGGGGGAGCCCCCTGACGGCCCCAGACCAGGGGCGCCCCGTAGACGACGCGCGGGAGGGGAAGGGTCGAGCGGCGTGCCGCACAGGGCTGGGTGACGTGCACGTCGGGCTCGTGGTCACGGACGAGGGCCCCGTGGAGAAGGGCCGCGGAGCTGTGGGTGAAGGCGCTCAGGGACGGGTGGGTGCGGTGGACGGCGAGGATCCGGGCCAAGCTGACCTCGTACTGCTGGTGCCACACAGGCGGGGGGACCGTCGGCAGGAGGTACTGGCCCCTGGCGAGGCGGACCGCGGTCCTGGGCAGGGTACCCGGGCCCCGGGCCGCCGTGACGACGGGGAGCGGTCCAGGAGGTGACGGGAGGGCTGTCATGGGCCCAGGGTGCGGCCGGAGGGGGGCAGGGCGCCAGGGGTGACGACCCGCCTGTGGACAACCTGCGCCTGTCGGGCGCCTGTGGGCTGAGTGAACCCCTGGGACACCTGGAGGACCTCACCGTAGACGTACCTTAGTCGGCGGGGACGTATCTTGGAAGTACGTCCCCGACGACTAAGGTACGTCCCCGCCGACTAAAGAATCAGCCCCAGGGGCGGAGCATGACCTTAATGTCCCTGCGCTCGTCCATGGCCCGGTAGCCGGCGGCGGCGTCGGCCAGGGACAGGCGGGAGGTGAAGACCCTCCCGGGGTTGATCTCGCGCCTGAGGACGCGGTCAATGAGGTCGGGCAGGAAGCGGCGCACGGGGGCGGGGCCGCCCAGGAGGCTGACCTCGGAGAAGAAGAGCCGCTGCCCGTCCAGGCTCACCCCGTGGGAGACGCCCACGTAGCCCACGTGCCCACCCGGACGGCAGCTGGCAATGGCCTGGTCCATGGAGACCTGGTTGCCCACGGCCTCCACCACGCCGTGGGCGCCGTAGCCGCCGGTGAGCTCCCTGACCCTGGCGGCGCCCTGCTCCCCCCGCTCGGGGACGACGACGTCGGTGCCGAACTCGCGGGCGAGCGCCGCCCGGTCGGCGTGGCGGGAGAAGGAGATGACCTGCCTGGCCCCCAGGGCCTTAGCGGCCAGGACCGCACACAGCCCGACGGCGCCGTCGCCGACCACGGCCACGGTCCGCCCCGGGCCGGCCTCGGCGGCCACGGCCCCGAACCACCCGGTGCCCAGTACGTCGGAGGCGGCCAGGAGGGAGGCCAGGACGTCCTCGTCGTCCGGCATACCGCCGGGGACCGGCACGAGGGTGCCGTCGGCCAGGGGCACGCGCGTGTACTGGGCCTGGGTGTCGCCCATGAAGCCGCCGTTAACGCAGCGGGACTGGAAGCCAGAGGCGCAGATCTCACAGGTGTTGTCGCTGGTGCAGAAGGAGCCCACCACCAGGTCCCCCACCGCGACGCCGTGCACCTGGGCCCCGACCTCGACCACGGTGCCCACGTACTCGTGGCCCATGGGACGGCCCCCTGGAGGGAACTCGGCGTCGATACCGCGGTAGGGCCACAGGTCCGAGCCGCAGATACAGGCGGCCTCCACGCGCAGGACGGCGTCGGTGGGCTCAATGACGTGGGGTACGGGACGCTCCTCGACGCGGACGTCGCCGGGACCGTACATGACGACGCCGCGCATGGTGGTAGGGGTGCTCACGGCTCTCTCCTCGGTGGGTAGGCTTGCGGTAGCCCCAGGGTAGGAGGCGCTACCGGGGACCACCAGGGACTGTCAGGGCCACCCGGGCCCCGTGCGGTACGGGCCCCGTGCACCGGCCGGAACCGTACGCCGGGCCCGTGGGCCGAGGCACCTGGCCCGTGGGCCACCGGCCCGTCGACCGTGCCTGCTCCGACCTCTTGACCCGCGCCACCCGGACCACAGGCCCACACGCCACAGGCCCGTGCGCTCCCGCCGCGCGCCCCAGGCTCCGCACCCCGCGCCCCGCTCCCGCCGCGTACCCGGAGTCAGCCCCGGTAGCGTGACCGGCGGCCTGCCGCAACACTCCGCCCGCCCAGGGGCCGCCCGGAGGGGCCGGACGGTAGGTTAGGGTCATGAGCCTCCCCCCTCCCTCTGAGCGCCGCTGGCGCGACGACCTCTTCCTGGCCCACACCATCGCCGACCAGGTGGACCGCCTCACCGCCACCCACTTCGACGCCCAGGACTTCGAGGTCGAGTCCAAGCCCGATCTGTCCCCGGTCACCACCGCCGACCGTGAGGCCGAGCGCATGATCCGTGAGCACCTGAGCCGTGCCCGGACCCGTGACGCTATCTACGGGGAGGAGTACGGCGGGCACGCCGCCCGCAGCGCCGCAGAGCACTCCGGGCGCCTGTGGGTGATCGACCCCATTGACGGTACGAAGAACTTCGTGCGGGGCGTGCCGGTGTGGGCCACCCTCATCGCCCTGGTGGAGGACGGCGAGGTGGTTATCGGCACCGTCTCCGCCCCGGCCCTGGGGAGGCGGTGGTGGGGCATGAGCGGCAACGGGGCGTGGACCGGCCGCTCCCTGCCCACCGCGCGCCGCCTGCACGTCAGCGGCGTGAGCGACCTGGACGACGCCTCCCTGTCCTACTCCTCCCTGCCGGGCTGGGTGCGGCGCAAGCGCCTGCGCGGGATGCTGGGGCTCATGCAGTCGTGCTGGCGCACACGCGCCTACGGCGACTTCTGGTCCTACATGCTCCTGGCCGAGGGGGCGGTGGACGCCGCCGTCGAGCCCGAGCTGGACCTGTACGACATGGCGGCGCTGGTGCCCGTGGTCACCGAGGCGGGCGGGAGCCTGACCTCCCTGGCCGGGGTGCCCGGCCCCTGGGGAGGGGACGCGCTGGCCACCAACGGCCTGCTGCACGAGGCGGTCCTGGAGCACCTGGGGCAGGAGACCGACTGAGTTCGGCGTCACACCGGCCAACGCGGTAGCGACCCTCGCGCACCGGCTACTGTTCCTGACGCACGTTCCACACCACAGGGAGTCCCATTGAACTGGCTGCACGCCGTCGTCCTCGGCATCGTGGAGGGCATTACCGAGTTCCTGCCCGTCTCCTCCACGGGACACCTCAATATCGTGGAGAAGCTGATGGGCTACAAGATCGACGACAAGGGTATGACCGCCTTCACGGCCGTCATCCAGATCGGCGCGATCCTGGCGGCCATCGTCTACTTCTGGCGTGACATCGTCCGCATCGTCACCGCCTGGTTCAAGGGCCTGGTCAGACACGAGGCACGTGAGGACCCCGACTACACGCTGGGCTGGGGCATTATCCTGGGCTCGGTGCCGGTCGCGGTCGTGGGCCTGCTGCTCAAGGACTTTATCGAGGTCACGGCCCGCTCCCTGTGGGTCATTGCCGCGGCCCTGGTGCTGTGGAGCGCCGTCATGTGGTGGGCGGACCAGCACTCCGGGGGCCCGCCCGGGGCCGCGCACGCCTCCCTGGGCAAGGGCATGAGCCAGGTAGGGATCAGGGACGCCCTGGTCATCGGCTCCTTCCAGGCCCTCTCCCCGGTCCTGCCGGGTATCTCCCGCTCGGGGGCCACCATCTCCGCGGGCCTGCTGCGCGGCTTCGACCGGGTGACGGCCACCCGCCTGTCCTTCTTTATGGGCATCCCCGCCCTGGTGGCGGCGGGTCTGCTGGAGGCCGTCACCGCGGCCGGGGACATTGCCTCCGGGCCGGGCTGGGTCTCCACGGGCGTCGCCACCGTGGTCTCCGGCGTGGTGGCCTACGCGACCATCGCCTGGCTGCTGCGCTTCGTGTCCTCCAACAAGTTCACCGGGTTCCTGGTCTACCGCGTCGCCCTGGGCATGGTCATTGTGGGCCTGGTCCTGGGGGGCCTGGACCCGGCCTGAGCCGGTGGGCGCCCCGGCACCGGCAAGCGCCCCGACGCCGGCTCGGGCCTGTGTCGGGGCACCGCCGGGGCGCCGTGAAAGGGTTGCCATGAGGATCCTGCACACCTCCGACTGGCACCTGGGACGTACCTTCCACGGGCGCCTCCTGGGCGAGGACCACGCGGCCTTCGCCGACCACCTGGTGGACCTGGTGCGCACGGAGTCGGTGGACGCGGTCCTGGTGTGCGGGGACGTCTACGACCGGGCGATCCCGCCCAACGACGCCGTGGCCCTGCTGGACGAGACGCTACGGCGCCTGAGCGAGCGCACCCGGGTGGTCCTGACCCCCGGCAACCACGACTCCGCCCGCCGTCTGGGGTTCGCGGCGGACCTCATGCGCGAGGGCCTGGTCATCCGCGCCCGCACCGCTGGGCTGGACCGGGGCATTATCCTGCCCGACTCCCAGGGGCGTGAGGCCGCCGTCGTGCACGCCCTGCCCTACCTGGACCCCGACGCCGCCCGGGAGATCCTGCCGCCGCTGCTCCAAGAGCGCCTGGGCGAGGTGGTGCCCGCCGGCCGGGGCGCCGACCAGGACGCGCCCGGGGAGCAGGGCCACCCGGCCGCCACCGGTGGGAGTCGGGCGGGCGGAGGGGCCGAGGCCGCACCGCGCGCACCCCTGCTGCCCCGCTCCCACGAGGCGGTCGTCTCGGCCGCCCTGCGCCTGGTGGCAGCCGACCTGCGGCGGGTGCGCCGCGGGCGCAGCCGGCGCCTGCCCAGCCTGCTCATGGCGCACGCCTTCGTGGTGGGCGGCAGGGCGAGCGAGTCCGAGCGCGACATCCGCGTGGGCGGCGTGGACTGCGTCCCCTCAGAGATCTTCACCACCATGGGCGGATCACCGCTGGCGTCCCAGTGCGGCGGCCTGGACTACGTGGCCCTGGGCCACCTCCACCGCCCCCAGGAGGTGGGCCCCCACCGCGGAGGGGAGCGCGGAGAGCAGGACCAGCGCACCGGTACCGGCGCACCGGGTGCCCCGGGTGGCGGCACCCCGGGTGCCCCAGGGGGCGGGCCGCGCCTGGTCTACTGCGGCTCCCCGCTGCCCTTCTCCTTTGACGAGGCCGAGGACGCCCGCCCCAAGTCCTCGGTCCTGCTGGACCTGTCCGCGGACGGGGTCACGTCGTTGGAGCGCATAGCGGTGCCGGTACACCACCGGGTGCGTACCGTGGAGGGCACCATGACCGAGCTGCTCTCCGGCACCTTCGACGACGCCCGGGACGCCTGGGTGCGCGTCGTCCTGCACGGTCGGCGTCCGCCGGGGGCGCTGGCCGTCCTCAAGGACCGCTTCCCGGGGCTGCTGGCCTTCCACCACCAGGCACCCTGCCAGCCCGGACGCCAGGTGGCGGTCACCGCGGCGGCGGACCCGCTGCGGATCGCCGAGGACTTCCTGGACGACGTCGGGGCCCACCCGCCCGGTGACGCCGAGCGCGCCGTCCTGCGTCAGGCCTACGAGTCCGCCCTGGCGGCACAGCGGAGCGAGAGATGAGGATCCACCACCTGACCATGACCGGCGTCGGCCCCTACGCCGGCAAGGAGCGCATTGACTTCGACGCCGTGGGCGCCTCGGGCCGGTTCCTGCTCACCGGGCCCACCGGGTCGGGCAAGACCACGATTATCGACGCCATCGTCTTCGCCCTGTACGGGGAGGTGGCGGACCCGGCGGACTCCTCCCGGGAGCGCATCCGCTCCACCCTGGCCGGGCCGCAGGATCCCACCGCCGTCGAGCTGGTGTTCTCCACCAGCGCGGGGGTGTACCGGGTGCGCCGCACCCCCGCCTACGAGCGGGCCAAGCGGCGCGGCCAGGGCACCACCACCCAGAACGCCACGGTCAGGCTGTGGCACCTGGCCCGGGTGGGCGGGGAGCCGCTGGACGAGCCGGTGACCCGGGTGGGGGAGGCCGACGCGCAGATCGCCCGCGTGGTGGGCCTGAGCCGGGAGCAGTTCACCCAGACGGTGGTCCTGCCGCAGGGGAAGTTCGCCCGCTTCCTGCGGGCCGAGTCCTCCCAGCGCCAGGGCCTGCTCAGGGACGTGTTCGGCACCGGGATATACGACGCCATCCAGGACTGCCTCATCCAGGCCTCCCGTGCCAGGAACAGGCAGGTGGACCAGGCCGCGACGGATCTGCGCGCCCAGGTGGGCGTCCTGGTCAGGCACCCTCGCCTGGCCGACCGGGAGGCGGAGGGCCAGGACGGCCAGGGGCCCCGGCGCCTGGACACCGAGCTCATGGCCGCCCTGGAGCACCCCGTCCCCGACCTGGAGGCGCTCGGCCGCGCCACCGCCCGGGCCCGCGAGGAGTCCGGGCAGGCCCTGAGGTGCTGCCAGGCCCTGGCGCTCCAGGCCGCCGACGCCCTGGAGCGGGCCCGGGAGGACCACGAGCGGGCGCGCGAGGTCCACGACCGTCTGGAGCGGCGTCGGGCCCTGGTGGAGGAGTGGCGGTGCCTGGAGGAGCAGGCCGACCAGGACGCCCGGGACGCCGAGCGACTGCGGGCCGCGGAGCGGGCCGAGCGCGTCAGGCCCCTGGTGCGGGCCGAGCGCGCCGCCCGGGCCCGGGCCGAGCAGGCCGTGGCGGCGCTGGCCGGTATAGCCGCCGGACGGCCCGAGGGAGCCGGGCCAGACGGACCCGAGGGGACCGAGCCCGTCAGGCCCGAGAGGACCGAACCAGACGGATCTAAGGGAGCCGGGCCCAGGCGGCCCGAGGAGGCACCCGACGGGCCGGAGGACAGTATCCGTCAGGCCGTGAGCGCCCTGGTCGGGCCCGTGCACGACCGGGCCCGGCGGGTGCTGGAGGACCTGGCGGGCGCGGGCGACCACGCCGCGGCCCTCCTGCCCGACCGTCCCCCGGGCCCGGGGCCCCAGCAGGCCGCGCCAGCCAGCACGCCCGGTACCGCACCGGCTGGCACGCCCGGTACCGCACCGCCCAGCACGCCCGGTACCGCACCGGCTGGCACGCCCAGCACACCCGGTACCGCACCAGCCAGCACGCCCAGCACACCCGGTACCGCGCAGCTCGACGCCCTGGCGCACCGCTGCCGCCGTGAGCACGGCCAGCTGGAGGGCCTCATGGAGCTGGAGGCGGCCCTGCCGGAGCGCTCCCGGGCGCTGGACCGGCGCGGCCAGGAGCTGGCGGACGCCGAGAGGCTGATATCGCGACGTCTGACGGACCTCGACCAGCGCACCGCCCAGCGGGCCGACCTGTCCCGGCGTCTGGAGGAGGCCCGCCTGGGCGGTCAGCGTGAGGGCCTGGAGGACCGCCGCACCCGGGCCCACGAGCGGCATCGGGCGGCGCTCAGCGTCCAGGAGCTGACGCACCAGCAGGAGCGCTGCCGCCAGGAGTGCGCCCGGGCCGCGCAGGCGGCCCAGGAGGCGGCCCAGGACGTCCTGGACACCCGCCTGAGGTGGATCTCCTCCACCGCCGGGGCCCTGGCCGGTGAGCTGAGGAGCGGCGAGCCCTGCCCGGTGTGCGGCTCGCGGGAGCACCCCCTCCCCGCCTCCGGGGACGCCCCGGGCGCCAGCCGGGCGCAGGTGGAGCAGGCCGAGGTCCTCCAGGGCCAGGCCGACAGGGCGCTCACCGCGGCCCGCGGGCAGCTTGAGTCCGTCACCGAGCGCCTGGCCCGGGCGCGCCACGACGCCGACGGCATGGACGTCGCGCAGGCCGCCAGGGCCCGGCAGGAGGCCGACGCCGCCGTGGACGCCGCCCGTCAGGCGGCCCAGGAGGCGGAGGACCTGGCGGCCCGGCTCAAGGCCCTCGACGCCGCCACCGCCCAGGAGCACCAGGCCGTGGACGCCGCCCGCCTGGACCGCCAGGCGGCCCTCTCCCGCCTGGAGGCGGACCGGGAGGCCCTGGAGCGGGACGTCGTACGCTGTGAGCAGGGGCGCGGGACCTGGCCGAGCGTGGCCGCCAGGGGCGCCGCGCTGCTGGCCGGGGCGCTGGAGGCGGAGGCGGCCAGCAGGGAGGTGGCCGAGGCTGGCTCGGCCCTGGAGCAGGACGGCAGCGCCCGTGCCGAGCTGGCCGAGGCCCTGGGGCGGGAGGGCTTCACCGACGTCGGGCAGGCTGAGGCGGCACGGTTGGACCATGACGCCCGACAGGCCCTGGAGGAGGCCGTCAGGCAGGCCGACGCCGCCCGGAGGCGCGTCCGGGCGGGGCTGGAGGCCCCGGATCTGGAGGACCTGGACGGACAGGACCACCTGGGGCCCGCGGCCCTGGCCCTGGAGAAGGCGCAGGCCGCCGCGGAGCGGGCCGGTGAGGCCCGGGCACGCACCGAGGCCTCGCACGCCCAGCTGGACCGGGCCTGCACCGAGGTGGAGCAGGCCGCCAGCGCCTACCAGGCCGCCGTCGGCTCCAGCGCGGCCCTGCTGGAGGTGACCGCCCTGGCCCGGGGCGACAACCCGACGGGCACGCCCCTGGCCACCTGGGTGCTCCAGGCCCGGTTCGACGAGGTCCTGGTGTTCGCCAACGAGCGCCTGGCGCAGATGTCCTCGGGACGCTACGAGCTGGTCCGGGTCGACCAGGAGGCGGGGCAGCGCGGGCGCCGCCAGGGCCTGGGCCTGGCCGTCACCGACAACCTCGGGGTCGGGCGCAGCCGGGATCCCCGGACGCTCTCGGGCGGGGAGACCTTCTACGTCTCGCTCGCCCTGGCCCTGGCCCTGGCCGACGTCGTCTCGGCGGAGTCCGGGGGTGTGAGCCTGGACACCCTGTTTATTGACGAGGGGTTCGGCACCCTGGACCCGCAGACCCTCCAGGACGTGCTCGCCGAGCTCGGACGCCTCCAGGAGGGGGGCCGCACCGTGGGCATCGTCTCCCACGTGGCCGAGCTGCGCCGCCAGATCCCCGACCGGATCGAGGTGCGTCGGGGGAAGACCGGCTCCACCGTCCGGACCACCGCCACCTACGACGTCCCCTGACCGGGCCGGCACGCAGGCGGCGGCGTCCCACCCACCTCCCTGCGCGCCGTGACCTCGGTGAGACGGAGGAGACACCACCAGGAGTTCACTTTTCCTGTCTTGCTCGCTATCCTCGAACGCGCAAGAAACCACTCCCTTACTGAACGGATGGTGGTGCCAGTGCCTGAGGCACTCTCCCAGCCCCAGTTCGACGTCCTCTACTGTCTGCTACGAGCCAGCTCCCCCCTGACCCAGCGCCAGATCCACGCCGCCACCGGCATGTCCCTGGGCAGCGTCAACACCGTGGTCCGCGAGTGCGAGGCCCTGGGCCTGGTCGCCGACCGCGTCCTCACCCAGGCCGGCCGGGCCGCGCTGGAGCCCTACCGGGTGGACAACGCGGTGATTATGGCCGCCGGGCTCTCCAGCCGCTTCGCCCCCATCTCCTACGAGCGCCCCAAGGGCACCCTGCGCGTACACGGGGAGATACTGGTCGAGCGGCAGATCAAGCAGCTGCGCGAGGCCGGGATCAACGACATTATCCTCGTGGTGGGCTACAAGAAGGAGTACTTCTTCTCCCTGGCCGAGCGGCTCGGGGTGCGGATCGTCGTCAACGACGACTACGTCACCCGGAACAACAACGGCTCCCTGTGGGTGGTACGCAAGGAGCTGGGCAACACCTACGTGTGCTCCTCCGACGACTACTTCACCACCAACCCCTTTGAGTCCCACGTGTACCAGGCCTACTACTCGGCCCAGTACGTGGCGGGCCCCACCTCCGAGTGGTGCCTGGTCACCGGCGCGAACGGCCGGATCACCGGGGCCACCGTGGGCGGGGCGGACGCCTGGACCATGCTGGGCCACGTCTACTTCGACCGCGCCTTCTCCACCACCTTCCGCCGCATCCTGGAGGAGGTCTACACGCTCCCCGAGACCGCGCCCAAGCTGTGGGAGTCGATCTACATCGAGCACGTCAAGGAGCTCGACATGGTGATCCGCCGCTACCCCGAGGGCGTCATCAACGAGTTCGACTCGGTCAACGAGATCCGTGACTTCGACCCCATGTTCCTGGAGAACGTGGACTCGGAGGTGTTCGACAACATCTCCTCCGTCCTGGGGTGCCCCAAGACGGAGATCCACGACTTCTACCCGCTCAAGCAGGGCATTACCAACCTGTCGTGCCACTTCTCCGTGGGCGACCAGGAGTACGTCTACCGCCACCCGGGTATTGGGACGGACAAGATCGTCAACCGGGGCGCCGAGCTGGAGGCCCTGCGCCTGGCCGCCAAGCTGGGCCTGGACCACACCTTCCTGGCGGGCGACCCCACCAAGGGCTGGAAGATCTCCCGCTTCATCACCGACGCACGCAACCTCGACATGACCAGTGACGACGAGCTCCGTCGGGCCATGACCATGGACCGCGAGCTGCACGACAGCGACGCACGGCTGTCGAGGACCTTCGACTTCATTACCGAGGGCCTGAAGTACGAGCGGCTCCTGGAGGGGCACGGACCCATTGACGTCCCCGGCTACAGCACGCTGCGCTCCAAGGTCCTGCGCCTGAAGGACCACGCCACCGCCGACGGGTTCCCCGTGGCACCCAGCCACAACGACTTCTTCCCCCTCAACTTCCTGGTGGGCACCGACGGGCACATCGACCTCATTGACTGGGAGTACTCGGGCATGTCCGACGTCGCCAGCGACTTCGGGACCATGGTCGTGTGCACCCAGATCTCCGGGGAGCGCGCCGAGGACGCCCTGGGCTACTACTTCGGCCGTACCCCCACCCCCCAGGAGCGGCGCCACTTCTGGTCCTACGTGGTGTTCGCCGGCTGGTGCTGGTACGTGTGGGCGCTGCTGAAGGAGGCCGAGGGCGACGACATCGGGGAGTGGCTGTTCATCTACTACCGCCACGCCGCCTACTACGTGGACGCCCTCCTGGAGTCCTACGAGTCCGACACGCCCCTGGAGCACGCGCCGGCCGCGCGCACCGGGCGCACCAATGTGAGGAGCGACTCATGAGGTACGGGATCCTCAGCGGTGCCCTGTGGGGCCTGGACACCGTCGTGCTCGCCGTCGCCACGGCCCTGGTGCCCTTCCTGGGCGCCGACGAGGCCTCCCTGGCCAGCGCGGTCCTGCACGACGTGTCCTGCGCCCTCATCCTGCTGGTCTACATGGGCGTGCGCGGCCGCCTGGGCGACACCTGGAGGGCGGCGCGCACCCGCTCCGGGCTGGCCGTGGTCCTGGGCGCGCTGCTGGGCGGGCCCATTGGCATGAGCGGCTACCTGGTCGCGATCAACAACATCGGCCCGGGCTACACGGCCATTATCTCCACCTTCTACCCGGCGGTGGGCACCTTCCTGGCCTTTGTCTTCCTCAAGGAGCGGATGCACCTGCACCAGGTCGTCGCGCTCGTCATCGCCCTGGCGGCCATTGTCTACATCGGCTACTCCTCCACCACCGACGACGCCACGAGCGGCTCGTCCTTCATTGGCGTCCTGGGGGCCCTGGCGTGCGTCCTGGGGTGGGGCTCGGAGGCGGTCATCCTGGCGTGGGGCATGAAGAACGACGTCGACAACGAGACCGCCCTGCAGATCCGCGAGACGACCTCCGGACTGGTCTACCTCCTGGTCGTCGCGCCCCTCGCCGGGGTCCTGGACTTCACCTTCCACGCCTCGACGTCGCTGGGCACCGGGGTGCTCGCCCTGGCCGCCGTCGCGGGTACGGCCTCGTACCTGTTCTACTACAAGGCCATTGACACCATCGGCGCCTCCCGGGGCATGGCCCTGAACATCTCCTACTCGGCGTGGACGGTGGTCTTCACCCTGGTCCTGACGGCCCTCGCCCCCACCCTGCTGGACCCCACGGCGACAGAGCCGGCCTCGCTCCTCACCTCCGACACCCTCCGGCAGGTCGGCTGCTGCGTGGTGATCCTCGTGTCCACCGTCCTGGCGGCCACCCCGGACTGGAGGGAGCTGCGCTTCCGCCGGCAGACGGCCCCGGTCGGGTAGACCCCGCCCCGTCCCTACCGGCCGGGCCCCGGCACCCTGCCGGGCCCGGCCGGCCCCGTCCCCGGCTCCCTGTCCCCGTCCTTCCCGGCCTCCGGGGGCACCGGCCCGCGACCGTACCTCTACGCAGTACCGGGAACCGTCCTTCCCGGCCCTGGGGGCACCGGCCCCAGGACGCCGACGGGTGAACGCGCACGCCGGGTACCCCAGCCCCCCGGGGCACCGGCCCCAGACCACCGTCGTTAAGGAGTGCGGGCAGATGCACCAAGCACGCTCCCAGACCAGCCGCGACTACCTGTGGAACACCGCCTCGTCGTTCATGACCGCCCTGGCGACCGTGGTCATGCTCCTGGTGGTCACCCGCACGGCGGGGATCCGGGCGGCCGGCGTCTACTCCCTGGCCATTGCCGTGGGCCAGCAGTTCCAGACCCTGGGCATGTACGAGGTCAGGGCCTACCACGTCACCGACGTCACCCACCGGTTCACCTTCGGCACCTACCTGGCCACCCGCATTGTCACCGTGGCCCTCATGCTGGTGGGTATCACCACCTACGCCGTCCTCTCCAGTAGCGACGTCCACCACTGCGTCCTGGTGACGCTCGTGGCCTCCCTGCGTGTGTTCGACGCCTTCGAGGACGTCTACGTGTGCGAGCTCCAGCGGGTCGGGCGCCTGGACCTGGGGGGCCGGGCCTGCTTCTGGCGCGCGCTGTCCACCACGGTGGTCTTCTCCCTCACCCTGGCCCTGACCGGCAGCCTGCTCACCTCCACCGTGACGACCCTGGTCCTGTCCGTGCTCACCACTGTCCTGGTCTACCTACCGCCGTCCCGCGGGCTGTTCCCGCTGCGGCCCACCTGGGACCCCGGGCCCGTGGTCCAGGTGCTCCTGGCCTGCCTGCCGCTGTTCGGGGCGTCCTTTATATCCATGTACCTGTCCAACGCCCCCAGGTTCGCCATCGACCGCTACCTGGACCCCACCCAGCAGGGCTACTTCGCGATCCTGTTCATGCCCGCCGTCACCATTAACCTCATGTCCCTGGTCATCTTCCGGCCCCTGCTGACGCCCATGGCGGCGTTGTGGGCCAGGGGCGCGCGCCCGGCGTTCACCCGGCTCGTCAGGCGCGGCCTGGTCAGCGCCCTGGCGGCCTTCGGGGTCGTGGCGCTCATTACCTACGTGGCCGGGCCCCCGCTGCTCGCCCTCGTGTTCGGCAAGGACGTGTCCGCCTTCTCGGTCGAGCTCATGGTGCTCGTGGCCGGCGGGGCCATGAACGCCGCCAGCGTGGTCCTCTACTACGCCCTGGCCACCATGCGCCTGCAGAGGACCATATTCCTGGGGTACGCCCTGGCCGCCCTGGTCATGACCGCGCTGTGCCTGACCCTGGTGCCCGCCCACGCCCTGCTCGGGGCGGCCCTGGCCTACAGCGGCGCCATGGGCGTCCTGACCCTGAGCTTCGCCGCCGTCCTGCACTACTGCCAGGCCAGGGCGGGCGGGGCGGACGGTGGGGCCGGGGCAGGCAGTGCGGGCAGCACGACAGGAGTGGGAGAGGCGTGAGGGCGGTCCGGGACGTGCCCTGAGGACGCCGCGGCTAGGGGCGCCGGGTAAGGCCAGCCGCCAGGTGCTCCCGCTCGCAGACGTCGTACCAGAGCAGGTCCGCCTCGGCGGCACGCTCGAAGGCGGCCTCGTCCCCTCCCCGGGCCGCCCGTACGTCCGCCTCGGCGGCGGCCTCGTCCACCAGGAGGGAGGCGACATCGTCCCAGGGCACCGGCGCGGTCACCTGGACGGTGCCGGGGAGCACGTCCTCGTCAGGGGCTAGCTCCCTGACGTGCTCAGGGACGACGTCGGCGGCGACAACCACGCGCCGGTCCGCCAGGCCGTCGGCCTCCGGGCGGGACAGGCGCACGAGGGAGGAGTCGGCCGCGCACAGGCTGGCGGAGACCTCCAGGCCCTCCTGGTCCTCCTCGGGCAGGGCGGCAGCCAGGGCGGCGGTGGGGGCGTGGGCCGTCCGCGGTGAGAGAGCCGGTGCCGTCAGGTCGGCGGCGGTAGCAGGCAGGTAGACACGCATGACCCCAGTCTGCCAGGCGCCCCCCGTGGCATCCTGCCACGACGCCCGGGGCGGGGCCCGCAGCCAGCACCCGTAGACGGCAGGCAGCCGGTTCCTAGTGACGGCGACGGCGGTCCCTCTTACCGGCCCGGGAGGCGCGGTGACGGGCTGACCGTCGGGAGGAGCCGGGGTCCTCGGGGGCCGGGGCCGCCCCGGTCGGCGGGGGCGGTGGGGGCGGCTCCTGGGCGGTCCACCCGGGCGGGGCCGGGACCCAGCCCGGCACCTGGGGCGCCGACCCACCTGGCACCTGGGGCGCTGCCCCACCCGGCAGCGCAGGTGCTGGCGGCGGGAGCGGGCTGCGGGCGGGGCCGGGCACCTGGGCAGGGAACTGGGCCTGCTGGGCCGCGGCCGGCTGGGCCGGGCCCCCGGGCGTCCTGCGGGCCGGCCTGCGTACCACCGTGTCCTGGAGCTCCGGCGGGAGGGCGGAGGCTCCCGGGCCCTGCGCACCCTGGGCCGGAGCCTGCTGAGGCCCACGGGCCAGAACCTGCTGCACCCCCTGGGGCAGTCCCTGCTGCGCGCTCTGAGCCGGAGTCTGCGCCCCTTGGGCCGGAGTCTGCTGCGGTCCACGAGGCGGGAGCGGCACCGCCCTCTGGTCCCGGCCGTCCCGGCCGCCTTGGGCGTCCTGACCGACCTGGGGGTTCCGACCGGCCTGGGCGTCCCGGGGGTCCCGGCCGCCTTGGGCACCCCGGCCACCCCGACCGTCCCGGGTGCGGGCAGGCTCCGTCTTCCTCCCGCCGCCCCGGCGTCGCCACAGACCCCGACGTGAGCGTGACAGGGAGTCAACGCACCGCGCCCCGGGATCCACCCGGTCCACGAGCGCCGCCAGCGCCGCGCCGAGCGCGCTGCCGGGGGCGCCCTCCAGGACGCTGGAGCCCTCCAGCAGGCAGCGGTCGGCGCTGGCCTGGTCGTCAGGCAGGAGGACGGGGCTGACCACGCCCCCAAAACGGCCCAGGGCCTCGCGGACGGCCCGCTCGGGCGAGGGGCCCGCCACGGAGGCGCGCACCCGGTTGACGACGACCTCGACCCGTCCCCTCCACGTCCCGGTCTCGGCGTCCGCCAGGTGCGCAATGAGGCGGCGGACCCCCACCGGGTCACCGGCCCCCACCACCACCACGACGTCGGCCTCCTTGAGCAGCGCGGCGACCATGGCCGTGCGCCCGGGCTCCAGGGTGAAGTCGTCGACATCGTCCACGGCCTGGCCCCCGGCCACGTCCACGACCGTCCAGGGGGCGGTCTGCCGGCACCGGCGCCAGACCTCGGCCATGGAGGCGGGAGGGAGCTCACGCCAGCGTCCGCCGCGTCCCAGGCCCGACAGGAGACGTGTCCCTGGTCCGGCAGGGGCCAGGATCCGCTCGAAGGCCTCCGCGTCCAGGCGCGCGTGGGTGGCCAGCCGGGCGGCGGTGGCCAGCGCCGAGGAGTCCTCCGGCATGCCCAGGACCTGTACCAGGCTCGGGGCCTCCAGGTCGGCGTCCACCAGCAGCGCCTGGCCGCCGCGGGCCAGGCCGTGCGCCAGCGAGGCCGCCACCGTGGTCCGGCCCGGCGCGCCGTGCGGCCCCCACACCACCACCAGGCGACCGCCCTGACCGGGCCGGCCGTCGGCGCTACCGGCAGGGAGCCGACCGGGTGCGGGACCTCCCGGGAGGCTGCCGCCCCAGGGGAGGCCGCCGATGTCGTCGTCGTCACCAACGGAGGTGCGCCAGGTCTCCTCCCACTGCTCCACCCAGGGGTCGGTGGGGGCCGGAGGCGAGGCCGTCCCCGTCGGAGTGGTCACCACGTCCCCGGGGCGTGCGGACGCCGGGGGCGCGAGAGCGCCGTCCTGACGCACCAGGCCCTGGAGCCGGGAGCGGATCTGCTGGGGATCCGCCCCCCGCCACATGGCGACCCAGCCGTCGTCGAGCACGGGCGCGCTGTCGGGATCGGGCACCAGGAGGACGCCGCGCATCCCGGCACGCCCCAGGCGGTCCAGGACGGTGCGGTCCACGTCGGCGAAGGCGGCGTCCACGACGGCCAGGCAGGCCAGGCCGGCCAGGCCGGCGCTGAGGAGCTCGGGCAGGTCCGCGCACCGGCGCACGACCCGCAGGCCGCTGCCCGTGGCGTCCAGGGAGCGCACCAGCGGGGCGTCCTCGCCGCTGAGCGCGAGCAGGACCCCCTGGTCCACCGCGGCGCTCACGTGCCCTGCCCCGTGGGGACCAGGACGAGCGGGGCGCCGCTGCCGACCGCGGTGAGGACCTGCTCCAGGGACTCGGGGGGCACCAGGACCTCCACGGTGGTGGTGGCCGCGCCAATGAGGCTGGAGCCGGACTCCTTGACGGTGACGACGACGAGCCCGGAGGCGACGGACTGCGCCTTGACCGGGGTGGACCCCTGGGTCTGGTCGGCCGAGGCCTCCTGGGCGGCGGAGGGGACCCGGCTGTTCTCCTGCACGGTGGGCAGGCGCCACAGCTCCACCGTGTCACCGGTACCGGTCGTGGCGGGCAGACCGCCCGCCACGGTCAGCACCACCGACCGCAGGGAGACGTCGGAGGCCCTGCCCACCCCCGCGGTGGGCAGGAGCTCCCCGGCTACCATGGAGCGGGTGGCGACGGCCTCCTGGGGCAGGTCACCCTCCTTGACGTAGGAGCCGCTGCCCGGGTGGGAGGCGACCAGGGTCAGGACGCCCTCGGCGGTCAGGTCGGTGCCCGGGGCGACGTCGCGGGCCAGGACGTAGATCTGCTGGGTGTCGGAGGCGGCGTCCACCGCCCAGGCCCCCAGCGCGACGGCGCAGCCCACGAGGGCCAGGCCGCCGGCCAGGCGGGGGTCGCGCCACGTCGCACGGCGCCAGCGGACGGTCGGGGTGGATGGGACGGGGGTGCGGGATCCCGCAAGGCTGGTGGTCACGTTCTCTCCTGAGCCACTGCACGGACCTCAACGTCCGTTGCCGGGGTTTGGGTATCCACAGATTACGTCAGAGGTGGCGCGTAGGGCTAGAACTATGGGAATATTGGTTCATGGCACGGAACTTTCTGACAATCGCCGACGTCGCCGAGAGCCTCCAGCTCTCGACGCAGGCCGTACGCGCGCTCATCCACTCCGGGGACCTCCCCGCGATCCAGGTCGGAGCCCGCCACCTGTGGCGCATCGAGGACACCGCCCTGGATGAGTACATTGAGCGGCAGCTGGCCAGTACTCGTACCAAGGTCACCGCAGGTGGCCTGCCGGACGAGGCCTGACCCGTCCTGGTCGCGGGCCCGCCGGGCCCGTGACGTGTCCTGATCCACAGCCTCCTGTCTGGCACACCACTGTGCCAGACAGGAGGCCGACTCTGTCTGTCCGGACCAGGATTTTCATCTATGAGCGAACGCTTTTGCACCTGTGATTAATAAGACAGAGTTATCGGTGCTACCGGCTGCGCATGACCTCGATGCTCTCCAGGAGCACACTCACACGCCGCCGCACCCCCGGGGCCGAGGAGCCGGGGGCCCACGCCCCGCGCCCGCCCACGCCGTCGACGATGACGTCGAGGTGGTCCGCCCCGACCCAGGCCAGGCGGCCCACGACCTCCCCGCCCAGGAGGACCACCCGCACCCGGGTGCCGCGCCTGACCATCTCCCGCAGGGCCATGGGCAGGCTCACGGCCCGACGCCCCTGCACCCCCGGGGCCGGCCTGCCTAGCGGGGAGACGACCGCCAGGGCCGCCACGGGGACGAGGGCCTGGAGGCCCACCTCCTCCTCCAGGAGCAGGTAGGCGCTCTCGCACCGGCGCAGCACCCCCTCCAGCTGCGCCCCCGAGCGGGTCCGCAGGCTGAGGCACTGCCCGGTAGCGGCCCGCAGCCGGTCCACCAGGCGCACGGCAGAGGCCTCCGCCTCCGCCAGGTCCAGGCTCTGGGCCACGACCTGCGTGCGCTGCTCGGCCTCAAAACGGTTCTCCAGGTCCGCGAGCATGACATCCCAGTCCACAGGCCTAACCTCAGCACAGTTCGCCCACAGGGACAAGATGCCTAAACATGACGTAAACGCTTGACAGAACCTCTAGACTCAGGCATGCTCTTCTCACACCACCACCGTCGTTGGAGCCCCTCATGAGCGCCCGTCCTCGTCTTCTGGTCCTCGCCACCGCCGCCTCGCTGCTGGCCCTCGCCCTGGTCCTCACCTGCCTGCAGGCGGTCTCCGCGCTGGTCGCCGTCCCCACGTCCTGGTGGGGCCCCAGCCAGCTCTCCGCCGCCCTGGTGGCCCTGGCCAGCGCCGCCGGGGCGGCGGGAGCCGCCTGGCACGCCCTGTCCGCCCTCCTGGCCCTGCTGGTCCTGCCCGCCCGCGGGCGACGTCGCGCGGCAGCACCCGCCCAGCGTCTCCTGGCGCGGTGGGGCGCCCCGTGGGTACGGCGGATCCTGGTGGGCACGCTCAGCCTGAGCGCGGTCACCGCACCCGCCCTCGCGGCGGTGCCCACCCCTGACGACCTCGGCTGGCGGCCTACGCAGTCCGCGCCGGCGCCCGCCCCGCAGGCCGCGGACGACGTGGCTACCGGGGATCCTGCCGCCGGGGATCCTGCTACCGGGCCGGCCCCTGAGGACACCGCGGGCCCCTCCCCCGCCGACCCGGCGGCCCCGGGGACGGCCCCGGGCGGGGCCGCGCCGCCTGGGGGCGTCCCGTCTGGGACCGTCACCTCAGCGCCCACCGCCCCGGGGCCGCAGGGCGCCCCACCCGGGGCACCGGGGGCACCGGGGTATCCGGGGGCATCGGGTGCACCGGGGGCACAGGGGTCGCCCGCCCCCGGGGCCGAGGAGGAGGCCACCGCGTCGGCGCCCGCGGGAACCGGGGCGTCCCACGGCACCCGGGCCACCGGCTCGCACACGGTCCGTCCCGGGGAGTCCCTGTGGTCCATTACCGCCGACCTGCTGCACACCACCGACCGGGGTGCCATTGCCTCGGCCTGGCCCACGCTGTGGGCCGCCAACCGGGTGGTGGTCGGGCGCGACCCCGGGCTCATCCGCCCCGGCACGGTCCTCCAGGTCCCCGAGGCCCTCCTCCCGGCCTGAGGACCGCGACCGGGACCTTACGTCCGCCGCCCCGGCCTCTGGCCTGGGCCTGGGGCCACCCGGTCCCCCCCACCGGCCCGGGAACAACGACCCCCTCGCGGGCGCAGCCGCCCGCCGCCCGCCCCACCGGCCCGGGAACGACCCGGCCACCCACCGACCGACCACGCACCACCAGCGGCCTATGAGCTGGCCGCCGTCCTGTTCGCGACCGACCACGCACCACCAGGAGCTGTCATGAGCGCCGTCACCACCGCCACCCCCCGTCTGTCACGTCGCCCCGGCGAGGCCAGGGGCCGCCGTCGCGCCCCGGCACCACGACCAGCCGCCCCGTCCCGGGGCACCGCCCGCCCCGGGGACGGGCGGCCCCTGAGGCGCGAGCCCCTCAGCGGGGCCCAGGCCCCCGGCTGGAACGTCGTACGCCTCCACCCGCCCCGGACCTGTCTCTCCCCGGCGCCCGCCAGGCGGTGGCCCGGCCCGTCCCCGGAGGCCGCCCTGGGCCCGGGGGCGGCCCTGGAGCAGCCCACGCGCCCCCTGCCGGACGTGGCCCGGCACGCCCGGGTGGTGGTGTGCGCCGCCTGCGAGGTGCTGGCCGGACGCCGCCCGGTCGAGCACCTGGCACGCTGGACGACGCCGGCGCTCATGGAGGCCCTGACCCGGCGCGCCGGACTGGCCCGCAGGATCCTGGGCCGGGAGGCGGCGCCCCGTATGCGGGCACGCTCCACCCATGTCCAGGCCCTGGCCGGGGGCGCCAGGGAGGTCGTGGTGGTCCTCGACGACGGCACCCGGGTCCACGCGGCCGCGGCGCGCCTGGAGCCCTGCAACGGGCACTGGCTGCTGACCAACCTGGAGATGGCCTGAGGGCCCTCGTCCCCGCCTCCGCCGGTCCTTCCCAGGTCACCCAGGGCATCACCGCCCTCGTCCTCACCTTCACCGGCCTCTAAGGAGGAGCTGGCGCAGTCGGCGAGGAGGGCGCCCGGTGCAGGAGGCCGGGCCCTCACGCCCCACTACGTCCACGCGCCCCAGGGGCCCGGCCACTGCCCGCGGGCTTCGGCACCACGCGTACGCGCCGACCACCACAGGCCACGGCCCGGCCACTGCCCGCGGGCTTCGGGCCGTTCACCTGGACTGCGTCCACGCGCTCAGGGTCCCGGACCTGAGCGCCTCCGCCCTGGCGGCGAACAAGTACCGTTCTCGCGACGAACAAGTACCGTTCTCGCGAGCAATAAGTACCGTTCTCGCGGTGGGGGGCGGCGGGGCCCTCAGTGCCTGCGCTTGGAGCGGCGGCGACGCTGGGCGCGGTTGCCCTGGGCCGCCTGTGCCAGCTTCCCGGAGCGCCGGGGGCCCAGGGGGGAGGCGGAGGTGCCAGCCGAGGCAGGGCTACCGGCGGAGGCAGGGCTACCGGTAGAGGCGTCGGGCCCCGACTCGCTGGTCCCACCGTCCTCGGCAGGACCTGAGTAGGTCACCCGCCGGCTCATGGACTCCTGACCGGTGTCGCCCAGGACGGAGCCGGCGGCACGCCGCCCGGTGCGCCCCAGCGAGACGCCTGCGGCGGCGCGTCCGTCGGAGTCCGCCACCGTGCGGGCCGCCTCCAGGGTGCCCTCGGCCTCGGCGCGCCTGGCGGCCGCCTCGAAGCGGCCCGCGTTGGCGAAGACCTGCTCGACGGTCTCCTCGCGGATGCCCTCCATCATGGCACGGAACATGTGCGCCCCCTCGTTGGCGTACTCCACCAGCGGGTCCCTCTGGGCCATGGCGCGCAGGCCGATGCCCTCCTTGAGGTAGTCCATCTCGTAGAGGTGCTCGCGCCAGCGCTTGTCCACCACGCTCAGCAGGACCCGCCGCTCCAGGGTCCGCATCGGCTCCTCGCCGAGCTGGGCCCGGGCCAGCGGGTTGGCGTCCAGGTGCTCCTGGGCCTGCTCGTAGGCCAGGGCGGCGTCGCCGGTCAGGGCCTCGGTCAGGGCCTGCGGGGTGAGCAGGTCGATGCCGCCGGCGGCGTCCACGACGTCGTCCTTGGTCAGGGAGACGGGGTAGATGTGGGCCAGGTCGTCCCACAGGGCGTCCAGGTCCCACTCGTCAGGGCGGCCCTCGGAGGTCCGAGAGGCCACCACGGTGCGCACCACCTGGGCGCGGAAGTGCTCCAGCTGGGGCTCGAGGTCCTCGCCCTCCAGGACGCGGCGGCGCTCGGAGTAGACCTTCTCACGCTGCTCGGTCATGACGTCGTCGTACTTCAGGACGTTCTTGCGGATCTCGTAGTTGCGCGCCTCGACCTGCCTCTGGGCGGAGGCGATGGCGCGGGTGACCACCTTGGACTCCAGGGGGACGTCGTCGGGGTAGGCGCCCGAGGCCATGAGGCGCTGGGCCACCGCCGAGGCGAACATGCGCATGAGGTCGTCCTCCATGGACAGGTAGAACCGGGAGCGCCCGGGGTCCCCCTGGCGCCCGGAGCGGCCGCGCAGCTGGTTGTCGATACGCCGCGACTCGTGGCGCTCGGTGCCCAGCACGTACAGGCCCCCCAGCTCAACGACCTCCTCGTGCTCGGCGGCGCAGGACTCCTTGGCGGCGGCCAGGGCCTCGGGCCAGGCGGCGTCGTACTCCTCGGGGGTCTCCTCCGGATCCAGCCCGGCCTCCTTGAGGGCGGCCACGGCAATGTACTCGGCGTTGCCGCCCAGCATAATGTCGGTACCGCGCCCGGCCATATTGGTGGCCACCGTCACGGCCCCCTTGCGGCCGGCCATGGCCACCACCCCGGCCTCGCGGGCGTGCTGCTTGGCGTTGAGCACGGTGTGCTCGATGCCCCGCCTGGTCAGCAGGGCCGAGAGCTCCTCGGACTTCTCCACGCTGGTGGTACCCACCAGGACCGGCTGGCCGGTCTCGTGGCACTCGGCGATGTCGTCCACGACGGCGGCCAGCTTGGCGGCCCTGGTGGAGTAGACCAGGTCCGGGCAGTCCTCACGCTGCATGTCCCTGTTGGTGGGGATGGGCACCACGCCGATCTTGTAGGTGCCCGCGAACTCGGCGGCCTCGGTCTCGGCCGTGCCCGTCATGCCGCAGCGCGAGCCCTCGGGGTAGAGGCGGAAGTAGTTCTGCAGGGTGATGGTGGCCAGGGTCTGGTTCTCGGCCTTGATCTCCACCTTCTCCTTGGCCTCGATGGCCTGGTGCATGCCCTCGTTGTAACGGCGCCCGGGCAGCACGCGCCCGGTGTGCTCGTCCACGATGAGCACCTCGCCGTCGCGCACAATGTAGTCCTTGTCCAGGTGGAAGAGCTCCTTGGCGCGCAGGGCGTTGTTGAGGAAGCCAATGAGCGGGGTGTTCTCGGACTCGTAGAGGTTGTCGATACCCAGGTAGTCCTCGACCCGCTCGATGCCGGGGGCCAGCACCCCCACGGTGCGCTTCTTCTCGTCGACCTCGTAGTCCCGCTCCCGGCGCAGGCGCTCGGCGATGACGGCGAACTCCTTGTACCACTTGTTGACGTCCCCGCCAGCCGGCCCAGAGATAATGAGGGGGGTGCGGGCCTCGTCAATGAGGATGGAGTCCACCTCGTCGACGATGACGAAGGCGTGGCCCCTCTGGACCAGGTCCTCAGGGCGCTGGGCCATGTTGTCGCGCAGGAAGTCGAAGCCGAACTCGTTGTTGGTGCCGTAGGTGATGTCCATCGCGTACTGCTCGCGACGCTCGGCGGGGGTCTGCCCCACCAGGATGCAGCCGGTGGTCAGGCCCAGGAAGCGGTGGACGCGCCCCATGAGGTCGGACTGGTACTCGGCCAGGTAGTCGTTGACGGTCACCACGTGCACGCCCTTGCCGGTCAGGGCCCGCAGGTAGGAGGGCATGGTGGCCACCAGGGTCTTGCCCTCACCGGTCTTCATCTCCGCGATATTGCCCAGGTGGAGGGCGGCACCGCCCATGATCTGGACGTGGAAGGGGCGCATCCCCAGGACCCGGTCGGCGGCCTCCACCACCGTGGCGAAGGCCTCGGGCAGGAGGGCGTCCAGGGTCTCGCCCTTCTCGTAGCGCTCCCTGAGCTCGTCGGTCATCTCCCTGAGATCCTCGTCGCTGAGGTCACGGTAGGTCTCGGCGAGCTCCTCGACCTGGTCGGCCAGGGAGTCGAGCTTGTTGACGGTACGGCTCTCACCGATACGAAGGATCCAGTCGAAGATCGACACGCTGGCTTCTCCCTGGCTGTTGACGTGTGGTGCGGCGGTGGGCCGGGCGCCGGGGCGCCGTGGGCGCGCACCGGCCTCATGCTAGTAGACGTTACCGCCCTCGTGGTGCGCCCCCGCCCCGCCCCGCGGGCCGCCCGCCCTTCGAAGCGGCGTCGTTCCGGGGCCCGCTCAGCCCACAGGAGGCCCCGCTGAGGCTGGCCTCACAACGTTCTGTGGACAGTCGCGGCGCGCGGGGGCCGGCGGGTCCACCCTGGAGGCGTGCGCCGCTACCTGTCCTGGCTTCGCGCCTGGTGGAACCGTCTGGCGGGACCGTGCCTGAGGCTGGTCCTGCCGTCCTCCTGCGCGGGCTGCGGGACCTGGGAGACCCGCCTGTGCCCTTCCTGCCGCGCCGTGCTGGCCGGCCCCCTGCGGCCGGTGCCGCACGCCCAGGCCCTGGGGGACCTGCCCGTGTGGGCCCTGGCCAGCTACCGGGGCGTGGCCCGCCGCCTGGTCCTGGCCTGGAAGAACGGGGCCCGTGAGGATCTGGAGGAGGCCATGGTCGGTGCCGGCCGGCGCGCGGGGCTCACCTGGGCGGCGGGGCTGGACCCGGGGACCGTGGACCTCCTGGCCGGGTGCGGCGGGCTGCTGGTGGTGCCCGCCCCCTCGGGGCTCAGACGGCGCCTGGCCGGACGCCTGGTCGCCTCCCGCCTGGCTGACGGCGTCGCCCGCGGGGTGGCCCACGGGCTGACCGGCACGAGGCTGAGGGTGTGCAGCGTCGACCTCCTGCGCCGCCCCCTGCTGGGCGCGGGACGGGCCCACCAGGCGGGCAGCTCCAGCCGGGGGCGGCGGCGCAACCGCTCCGGGGACCTGCGCCTGCTCGCCGGCGTGGAGGGCCGGGCCGTCCTGCTGGTGGACGACGTCGTCACCACCGGGGCGACCCTGGCCGCCTGCCAGCGCGCCCTGACCCGCGGCGGCGCCCGGGTCCTGGCGGCCCTGACCCTGGCCGCCACGCCCGCGCCCCGGCGACGCCGCAGCCTGCTGGCGCCGGTGGGGACGGTACCGGGTGGCACCGCGTCCGCCGACGGCGATAACGCCTCTGACCAGCGGTGTAATGCGTGCACAGCCCCGGGAGATAGTGTAGTTTGTGTGTCACAGGACACACGGAAGTCGTGTGGGGACGGGCCTTCCGTCCCTGTCGCCGAGGAGGTGGTCAGGCACTCCCAGGGCCCGCCGCACCGAGGCGACGGGCACCCGTCCCAACGATCCGCTGAGCCCGGATCATGACTTACAGAAATGAGGGTCCGTCATGGACGTCACCGTCGTCGGTCGCAACGCCGAGATCAGCTCTCGCCTGCGCGACTACGTCGAGGAGAAGACCGCCAAGGTCGAGCAGTTCGACCCCCGCGTCCAGCGCGTGGAGGTCGAGGTCACCCACGAGCGCAACCCGCGCCAGGCCGACACCGCCGAGCGCGTCGAGATCACCGTCATCTCCAAGGGCCCGGTCATCCGGGCCGAGGCCAGCTCCTCGGACCGCTACGCCGCCGTGGACATCGCCATGGGCAAGCTGACCGAGCGCCTGCGCCGCGCGCGCGACCGCGTCAAGGACCACCACCGCTACGCCGTGGTCCTGCGCCCGGAGGAGGCCGCCGTGGCACCGGTGCCCGAGCCCGAGATCCCCGACACCGACGACGCCCCCATCGAGGACTCCCCCCACGCCCCCACCGAGCGCGGGGTGGCGGTGGAGGCCCAGCTGGGCGACTCCCCGGTGATCGTGCGCCAGAAGCTCTACCCGGCCAGCCCCATGACCATCGGCGAGGCCCTGGACCAGATGGAGCTGGTGGGCCACCCCTTCTACCTGTTCATTGACAAGGAGACCGGGCAGCCCTGCGCGGTCTACCGCCGCCACGGCTGGACCTACGGCGTCATCCGCCTGGACGTCACCGTGAGCTAGGCGCTCCCCGGGGCCGCGCCCTGTCCCCGGACGCGGCGCGGCCCCGGGGCCCGGGCTCCCGCCCAGAGGCGGAGCGCCCAGAGGCAGGGCTCGTCCCGGGCAGGTCGCTATCCCCGGGGCGACGCGCTCAGGGAAGCGGGTAGGACAGGTCCGTCAGGTCGGTGTCCACCACGCGCCAGGTGGCTCCCGAGCGCTGCCAGACCTGCTGGGAGGCGTCCGTCAGGCTCAGCGTGCCGTCCACCCGGTTGGCCGCGACCTGGGTGGCGCCCAGGGCGCCGGTCTGGTCACTGCTCAGGCCCCCCACCTGGAGGTGGTGGATACGGGGGGCGCCGCCCTCGTCCTGGGCGGGCAGGAGCAGGGCCACGTTGACCGGGTCGTACCAGCACGGGGCCCCCAGGACGGTCGGGGCCCCCTCGGGGAGCAGCGCCAGGGCCCGGCCCAGGGCGGTAGGGCGCCCGCTGGCGTCGCGCACAATGACGGCCACGTCCACCTGGTCCTGGCCCTCCCCCCGGTGGTGCACCACCAGGCGCTCGCCCTCGGCGGAGACGTCCACGGCCAGGACCGTGCGTCCCTGGAGCCAGGTGGCCGTCAGGGGCGCCCGCAGCCCGGCGGCGTCCACGGCCACCAGCACCCCGTCCTCGGCGGTCCACACCCAGCCGGTCCGGTCCGCCACGGGGGCGGTCAGCCCGCCGCCGGTGCCGGTACCGGCCGACAGGATCACCGAGGCGCTCCCGGCCCCGGAGGGGACCTGGACCAGGCTGGGCCCGGAGACGACCGTGAGCCGCCCGTCCTGGCCCAGGAAGGGCCAGCGCCCGCTGGCGCTGCCCAGGACCTGGGCCCGGGCCAGGACGGTGCGGGCGGTCCCGGTACCGCGTACGACGTCGCCCCCGCTCATACCCAGCACGTCACCCGGGGCCCTCAGGACGGCCTGCAGGCTGGCGCCCGAGCCCAGGTCCCGGTCCTCGGCCAGGACCCGCACGGAGCTGACGGAGCTGACCTGGAGCAGGGTCTCACGCAGCTGGGCCACGGCCAGGTCGCCCCGGGCGCCCTCCAGGGCCGACCCCGTGCCGGTCAGCCGCACCGTGACCACCTGCCCGGACTGGCTGACCTCGGCCGTGGTCCCGGCGGGGAGGGCGCTGTCCACACCCTGGGCCAGCCAGTCCGAGGGGCCGGCCACCACCAGCTCCACGAGCCGTTCCAGCTCGCAGCCCGACGGGACCCAGCGCAGCTCGGGGACCAGGCGCCGCCCGTCCCAGGACGGGAAGCACAGCCACCGGGCGGCGTAGCTCAGGCGGACCGTGGAGTCGGCGAGCAGGGTCCCCTCGGGGGGCTCGGCCACGCGCCACTGGCCGGCCACGTCCCGGGCCAGGGAAAACCTGGTCTCGGTGTGGGTCAGCGGGGCCCGGGTCATGGCCCCCGAGGGCGCGATCGTGCCGATGACGGTGGTGCTGACGCTCACCGAGCCGTCCGGGGCCCGGGCCACCACCGGCGCGTCGGCCTCCTGGTAGACGCGCACCAGGTCGCGCGGGCTCCAGCGGGCGGCGACGTCAGGCAGCAGGAAGGACCTGGCGGTGGCGAAGTCGTCGGAGAAGCCCGCGGTGCACGCCCGCAGGAAGCCGGTGACAATGAGCTCGGGGCCCGCCCCCTCGGTGGGTCCGGGGGCGGTCTGGACCAGGGAGTCGGGGTCGGCCCCCGGCACGGTGGCGGTGTGGACGGCCCCGGAGGTGGGCAGGCGGGCGCAGCCGCAGGCCAGGGCGCCCAGAGCCGCCAGCAGGGCGCGACGGCTCAGGTGCCGGACGGCCCCGCGGGCCCGGCCGGGCGCGTACCGGTCCACCGGGCTCACTGCCCCTCCTCCTGCCCGGGCCGGCCCTCCTGGGGCCGGGCCCCGTCCTGGCCCGCGCCGCCGTCCAGGGGCTGGAGGGGGCCCCGCCGGCGCACGGCCGGGTCCGGCAGGGTGGAGTTCAGGCGTCGGGCGCTCTTGCCGGGCTGCCCGGTCCGCCGGGAGACGGGCCCGGGCCACTGGCCCGCGCTGGTGTGCCCCGCGCTGGTGCGCGCCACGGCGGGGGCGTCGGGCGGCACCACCTCCAGGGGCGGGGCCCCCGTCAGGGTCCCCGGGGTCCCGTCCTCCCCCAGGACCCGGGGCAGGACCAGCAGGAAGGAGGAGCCGTCGGCAGGCCACCCCCAGGCCGTCAGCGTGCCGCCGTGGAGGTGGGCGTCCTCCAGGGCGATGGACAGCCCCAGCCCGGTGCCTCCCAGGGTGCGTCGGCGCGAGGGCTCGGCCCGGTAGAAGCGGTCGAAGACCTTGGCCACGACGTCGGGGCTCATACCCACCCCGTGGTCACGTACCCGTAGGGCGACGGCGTTGGAGGAGGTGGCCACGGTGACGTCGATGACGCTGCCCTCGGCGTGCTCAATGGCGTTGGTGACCAGGTTGCGCACGATCCGCTCCACGCGGGTGACGTCCATCTGGGCGGTGGCGGGCTGGTCGCCCAGGTCGAGGTGGACCTGGGCCCCTGAGGCGGTGACGTGGACCTCGACGGCAGACAGGACCCGCCGGACCACCTCACGCAGGTCCTCCTGGCTGACCCGCAGCTCCACCCGGCCCGAGTCGATCCGGGAGATCTCCAGCAGGTCGGTCAGCATGGTCTGGAAGCGGTCCACCTGGTCGTTGAGCAGCTCGGCCGAGCGCCGCGCCAGGGGGTCCTCGATCTCGGTGCGGGCGGCGTAGAGCTGGTCGGAGGCCATGCGGATGGTGGTCAGGGGGGTGCGCAGCTCGTGGGAGACGTCGGAGACGAACAGGCGCTGCACGGTGGACAGGGCGGCGTAGCGCTCGATCTGGGCCTGGAGGGAGGCGGCCATGGTGTTGAAGGAGGTGGCCAGCCCCGCCAGCTCGTCCTCGCCGCGGACCTCAATGCGCTCCGAGAGCGTGCCCGAGGCCAGGCGCTGGGCGGCCAGGGAGGTCTGGCGCACCGGCCGCAGGACCCTGGCGGTGACGGTCCAGACCCCCAGCACGGTCACCAGGGCGAAGCCGACGCCCGCGGTAATCACGGCGCGGGAGGCCACGGTCACCAGGCGCTGCTCGGGGGCCAGGGTGTACAGGACGTAGACGTCGTACTGGCCGGCCACGGGCAGGCTCAGGCGGGTGCCCACCAGGACCCCCGGCTCCTGGCCCGACCCGCCCTGCGTGCCGATGCTGGCGGGGACCTGCGTGGGCCGCCAGGCCAGCGTCCCGGCGGGGGCGTCCTCCACGGCCTGGGTAATGTCGTGGGTGACCAGGGCGTCCATGGCCGCGTCCG
This sequence comes from Actinomyces sp. oral taxon 897, assembly GCF_002999235.1. Taxonomy (NCBI): domain Bacteria; kingdom Bacillati; phylum Actinomycetota; class Actinomycetes; order Actinomycetales; family Actinomycetaceae; genus Actinomyces; species Actinomyces sp. oral taxon 897. The sequence continues at coordinate 1,338,386 of NZ_CP027236.1, forward strand.
TGGACAGGTCGTTAATGGCCACCGAGGAGGACTCGCTGCCGCTGCGGCGCAGGGCGACGCCGACCCCGCCGGCCCCGGCCGAGGAGCCCCGGATGGAGGTCACCTGCGTCTGGGCCAGGAAGGCCACCTCGTCGGGGCTGGTGACGGTGGCGGCGTCCAGAACCGCCTGGGCCGTCCTGACCCGCTCCATGGCGTCAGCCAGCACGGCGTCACGCTTGTCGCTGAAGACCGACTCGCGGATGGTGACCGTGACCACCCCGAGCAGGACGGTGATGAGCACGGCCCCCGCCACCAGGGCCGCCACGGTGACCCGCAGGATAAGGGAGCGCCGCATGAGCGCCCGCAGGCCCGCCAGGCCGGCCACGGGGGACCGGCGCCCGGGCTCAGACCGCGTCGCCAATGCGGTAGCCCACGCCCCGGACCGTCACCACGATGCGGGGGCGCTCCGGGTCCGGCTCCACCTTGGAGCGCAGGCGCTGGACGTGGACGTTGACCAGGCGGGTGTCCGCGCCGTGCTGGTAGCCCCACACCGCGTCCAGGAGCTCCTCGCGGGTGAAGGCCTTCCAGGGCGAGCGGGCCAGGGTGGTCAGCAGGTCGAACTCCAGCGGGGTCACCGCAATGGTCTGGGCCCCGCGCAGGACGCGGTGGGCGGCGACGTCAATGTCCAGGTCCCCGGCGCGCAGCACCTCCGGGGTGACGGCGGTGGACAGGTGGCGCAGGCGCGCCCGCACCCGGGCCAGGAGCTCGGTGGTCTGGAAGGGCTTGGTGACGTAGTCGTCGGCCCCGGCCTCCAGCCCCGCCACGACGTCCTCGGTGTCGGTACGGGCCGTGAGCATAATGACCGGGACGTCGGACAGGCGGCGGATCTGGCGGCAGACCTCCACCCCGTCGATCCCCGGGAGCATGAGGTCAAGCAGGACCAGGGAGGGGTGGTGGGCGCGGAAGAGGGCCAGAGCACCGTCACCGGTGTCACAGGTGACTGGCGTGTACCCCTCGCTCTCCAACAAGATGCTCAGCATCTCGGAGATCGCGGGGTCGTCGTCAACAACGAGGATACGCACGGTCATGTGTCCTATCTTGGCACGCCGGGCACGCTACGTCAGTCACAACGGGTCCCAGGCCCCTCACCTGGTCGGCTCTCCCCCGATCGGCCCCTGGCCGGCGGGGTACCCCCCAGGGCCGATCTCCTCCTGGAGGGGGAGGACCCCGACCCCCCTGACGTGTCAGCATGGGGCCATGAGCGCACCGCCCCCCGACGGCTGGCAGCCCCCCTCCCAGCCGCTCGACGACCAGCCCCCCCAGGAGCCGGAGGCCCCGGCAGAGAACGTCCAGGGGATGAGGCCGGAGCGGGCACCCGCCTTCGGGGTCCCGGGCTACGGCGTCCCCACCGACTTCCTCCTGGCCCCCAAGCCCGGGATCATCCCCCTGCGCCCCCTGACCGTCTCGGAGATCATCGGCGGGGCCTTCGCCGCCCTGCGGGCCAACCCCCGGGCCATGTTCCTGCCCGCCCTGCTGGTCATGGGCGTCCTGGGCGGGGTCAGCGCCGTGCTGACCTACGCCCTGCAGAGCGCCACTCTGATCAACCTGGACGGCCGCACGACGCAGGGGGCGGCCGAGACGCTCCTCATCCTGCCGGCCCTCGTCACGCTGAGCCCCTCGACCCTGATCGCGACCGTCGTGTCCATTGTCGCCAACGGGCTGCTGACCGGCCTGCTCATCGTCACGGTCTCACGGGCGGTCCTGGGGCGGGTGGCCAGCCCGGGCCAGGCCTGGGCGCAGACCAGGGGACGCATCTGGGCGCTGCTGGGGCAGGCGCTCCTGATCACCCTCATCGAGACGGTCCCACCCGCTGGCGCCACCCTGGGCGCCACGGCGCTGCTGCGCCAGCTCCTGGGGGACAGGACGGTCGACACCGGCTCGTCGGGGGAGGTCCTCCTGGTGATCCTCGTCATCCTGCTCGTGCTGCTGGTCTGGGTCCTCATCACGGTCTTCCTCGTGGTCCGCCTCTTCCTGGCCCCCGCCGCGCTCATCCTGGAGAACACCTCGGTGGCCAGCTCGATCCGGCGCTCCTGGACCCTGACCCGGGGCTCCTTCTGGCGGGTCCTGGGAGCCCTCGTGCTCATGGGGCTCATCGCCTGGCTGGTGGCCGGGGCCATCGGCATCGTGGCCGGGGTCGGAGCTGGCGTGGTGACGGTCCTCCAGCCCGGGTCCGCCACCGTGGCCGCCTCGGTCGTCATGCTCGCCTCCACCCTCGCCACCGCCCTGGTCATGCCCTTTACCGCCTCCGTGGCCGCCCTGATCTACATCGACCTGCGGATGCGCAAGGAGGGCCTGGACATTGAGCTGCGTCGTGCCGCCGCACAGTAGCGCCGGCGGCAGCCGTCGGGGGACGCCGGGCCTCCTGGCGGCCTGCCTGGCCCTGACGCCCCTGGCGGCGCCCGGGCCCGTGGACGTGCCCGCCACCCCCAGCGCGGAGGAGGCCCGGCGCGCCGCCCAGGAGGAGCTCTCCAAGGCCGTCTACCAGGAGCGCCCCAGCCTCGCCCAGCTCATCTGGGACTGGCTCCAGGAGCACCTGTCCCCCACCCACCTGGTGCCCGGGGTGCCAGCCTGGGTCTCGGTGGTCGTCACCCTGGTCGCGGCCCTGGCCCTGCTGGCCGGCCTGGTCTACGTCCTCAGGTACCTGACCTGGGCCAGACGGGCCCGGCTCGGCTCCAGGCGCCTCTTCGAGGACCCCCGTGACGCCGCCTCCCTGACCCGGGCCGCCGACGCCGCGGCCGGGACGGGCGACTGGGCCACCGCCGTCGTCGAGCGCTTCCGGGCCATTATCCGCTCCCTGGACGAGCGCGGGCTCATTGAGGACTACCCCGGTATGACCGCCCGGGAGGCCGCCACCCTGGCCGCCCGGGCCCTGCGGTCGCTGAGGCAGGAGCTGCTCCAGGCCGCCGCCCTGTTCGACTCGGTGCGCTACGGGCACGTCCAGGCCACCAGGCAGCAGGACGAGTGGATACGCCAGCTGGCAGGCCAGGTGGCCTCCCTGCGCCCGACGCAGACCCAGAAGGGACAGGTATGAGCCCGGCCCCCGCTACCGACACCAGGACCGCTCCCGCCGCCGGGGCCGGGACGAACCGGCCAGCAGGTACCAGCCAGGCCGTGGGCGACCCCCTGGGCACCCGCCTGCGCCGCGCCCGTCCCGTGGTCCTGGCCCTGCTCCTGCTGACCGCCGTCGTCCTGGGCACCCTGAGCCTGCGTCCCCAGGTCTCCAAGGTCCCCCTGGCGATCGACAACCCCACCTCCACGGGCGCCATGGCCCTGGCCGAGCTCCTGCGCGCCCAGGGCGTCTCGGTGCGCTCCACCAGCTCCTGGTCCGACGCCCTGACCGCCTCCCAGGACGGGGCCACGCTCGCACTGGTCTCACCTAAGTCCCTGAGCCCCGACGAGCGGGAGGACCTGGCCCGCGCCGGCGGGGACGTCGTGGTCCTGTCCGACCTGTACCAGAGCCTGGCCGGGCTCACCCAGGCCACCGTCACAGGGGCCTCGACATCCAAGGACACCGTCCTGGAGGCCGGCTGCCAGGACCCCGACGCCCTGGCCGCCGCCCGCCTGCCGGGGGTCCGCGGCTCGGTGACCGCCACCGACACGTCCGGCCACCAGATCCCCGGCGCCACCGGCTGCTTCCCCCTGGGCCCCTCCGCCGGCTCCTCCCAGCACTCCTACGCCTACCTCACCGCCCCCCTGCCCTCGGGCGCGACGCTGCGGGTCATCGCCGACAACCAGCTGGTCACCAACGCCACCCTGGCCCAGCAGGGCGCGGCCGCCCTGGCCGTACGGGCCCTGGGGCACCACCGTGAGGTCGTCTGGTTCGACGCCGACTACCGTGACGCGACCAGCCTGTGGGACTCCCCCGACCTGCCCCGCCAGCTGCCCGTCCTGGTCCTGCTGTCCCTGGCGGTCCTGGCGGCGCTGGCCGGGGTGCGGGGGCGACGCATGGGGCGTCTGGTGCCCGACCCCCTGCCGGTGGTCGTGCGCTCCACCGAGACCACGCTGGGGCGCGGGCACCTCTACCGGCGCGCCCACGACCACGCCCACGCCGCCGGGGTCCTGCGGGCCGGTACCCTGGCCCGGCTCCGTCCCCGCCTGGGCCTGCCCCGCCACTGCGAGACGGCCCTCGTGGCCCAGGCCGCCGCCCGGGTCACCGGCCTGCCCGAGCCCTACCTGGACCAGCTCCTGGCCGGTCCCCCACCACACGACAACCAGGCCCTGACCGACCTGGCCTCCCAGCTCGACCACCTTGAGAGCGAGGTTCACTCATGAGCTCCACCCCCTACGGGCAGGACCCCGACGCCCACCCCGCCGCACCGCCCGACGCCCCGGGCCGGGCCGACCCGCGCGGGCGGCTGGTGGCGGTACGCGGTGAGGTCTCCAAGGCGGTCGTGGGCCAGGACGCCGCCGTCACCGGCCTGGTCATCGCCCTGCTCTCCGGCGGCCACGTGCTCCTGGAGGGGGTGCCGGGGGTGGCCAAGACCCTCCTGGTGCGCGCCCTGGCCCGGGCCCTGGAGGTGGGGACCACCCGCATCCAGTTCACCCCCGACCTCATGCCCGGTGACGTGACCGGCTCCCTGGTCTACGACGCCCGCAGCGCCGAGTTCTCCTTCCGCCCCGGGCCGGTGTTCACCAACCTCCTCCTGGCCGACGAGGTCAACCGCACCCCTCCCAAGACCCAGGCCGCCCTCCTGGAGGCCATGGAGGAACGGCAGGTGTCCGTCGACGGCCGCCCCCGCCCGCTGCCCGACCCCTTCATGGTCATCGCCACCCAGAACCCCGTGGAGTACGAGGGCACCTACCCCCTGCCCGAGGCCCAGCTGGACCGGTTCCTGCTCAAGCTCGTCCTGCCCGTGCCCGAGCGGGCCCAGGAGGTCGAGGTGCTCTCCCGCCACGCCTCCGGCTTCGATCCGCGCGACCTGGCCGGGGCCGGGCTGGGGCCCGTGGCCTCGGGGGCGGACCTGGCCGCGGCCCGCGCCCAGGTGCGCACCGTGGGGGCCTCCCCGGAGGTCCTGGGCTACATCGTGGACCTGGTGCGCGCCACCCGCAGCTCGCCGTCGGTGGCCCTGGGGGTCTCCCCCCGCGGGGCGACGGCGCTGCTGGCCTCCGCCCGCGCCTGGGCCTGGCTGGGGGGACGGGCCTTCGTGACCCCCGACGACGTCAAGGCCCTCGCCCTGCCCACCCTGCGCCACCGCATCACCCTGCGCGCCGAGGCGGAGATGGAGGGGGTCACCACCGAGTCCGTCGTCAACGGGGTCCTGCGCACCGTCACCGTCCCCCGCTGACCCCCTGGCCCCGCGGGGCCGGCCGTCGCCGCGGCGACGGCGTCGAACCACCTGTGAGGAGGAGCCGTGTTCCTCAGGATGCGCACCGTCTGGCTGCTCGCCGCCGGCGCGGTCCCCGTCCTGGCCTGGCCGCGCCCGCTGACCGTGGGGATCTGGGTGCTGGTGGTGCTCACCGCCGTGGCGGTGGACGTCATCCTGGCCCCCTCCCCGCGTGAGCTGCGCGCCGAGCGGCGGGTCTCGCGCTCCGTGCGCCTGGGGCAGTCCACCACGGACACCCTGACCCTGCACAACCCCACGGCCCGGGCGTTCCACGTGGAACTGCGTGACGCCTGGGTCCCCTCGGCAGGGGCCGTCGGGGAGCGCGCCACCGTCAGCCTGCCGCCCGGCCAGCGGCGTCGGCACCGCACCACGCTGACCCCCACGCGCCGCGGGGACCGCCAGGCGGACCTGGTGACCGTCCGCAGCCGGGGGCCGCTGGGGCTCGCGGGCCGCCAGGTCTCCCTGAGCTGCCCCGCCCGCCTGCGGGTCCTGCCCGCCTTCTCCTCGCGCCGCCACCTGCCCAGCCGCCTGGCGCGCCTGCGCGAGCTCGACGGGCGCAGCGCCGTCATGGTGCGCGGCGCCGGCACCGAGTTCGACTCCCTGCGCGAGTACGTGGTAGGCGACGACGTACGCTCCATCGACTGGCGCTCGACGGCGCGGCGCGGGGACGTGGTGGTGCGCACCTGGCGCCCGGAGCGGGACCGCCGGGTCCTCATCGTGGTGGACACCGGCCGCCTGGCCGCCGCCCGCCTGGGGGACGCCCCCCGGCTCGAGGCGCAGATCGAGGCCGCCCTGCTCCTGGCCGCCCTGGCCACCCACGCCGGGGACCGGGTCAGCATCCTGGCCATGGACACCCGGGTGCGTGCCCGCCTCAGCGGCCAGGCGGGACCGGCCCTCATGAGCGCCCTGGCCCAGGCCCTGGCCCCCCTGGACAGCGAGCTGACCGAGACGGACTGGCGCACCGTCAGCGCCACGGTGCGCCAGGCCCTGCCCCAGCGCGCGCTCGTGGTCGTCCTGGCGGGCCTGGACGGCGCGGGGGTGGGCATGACGCGGGCCCTGGCGCCCCTGGCCCGCGAGCACACCCTGCTGGTGGCCTCCGCCACCGACCCCGACCTGGAGGTCCTGCGCTCGCGGCACTCCACCGCCGAGGAGGTCTACGTGGCGGCAGCCGCCCAGGCCGAGCAGCACGAGCGCGACCGGGTGGCCGAGCTCCTCCAGCGCGCAGGTGCCAAGGTGGTCCAGTCCGACCCCGACGCCCTGGCCCCGTCCCTGGCGGACGCCTACCTGGCGCTCAAGGCCGCGGGGCGCCTGTGAGGGCGGTAGCGCGGCCCTCAGGCCGCCACGGGGAGCTGGTAGCCGGCGTCGTGCTCGTCCAGGTCACCGGTCACCCCGGTGGCCACGGCGCGCCGGCCCAGGGCGATGGTGTAGGCCCACAGCAGCGCCAGGGCCAGGACGCCCACCGCGACCTTGACCGCCCACGGAATGGGCGCCGGGGTCACGAAGGCCTCAATGAGCCCGGAGACGGCCAGGGCCACGGTCAGGGCCACGGACACCGTCATGAGGGAACGGGCCTCGCTGGCCAGGGCCCGGCCCCGGGGGCGCGGGCCCGGGACCAGGAGGGTCCAGAACAGCTTCAGGCCGGCGCCCCCGGCCACGAAGACGCTGGTGAGCTCCAGCAGCCCGTGGGGGGCGATGAGGGAGAGGAACTGGGGCAGGGCGTGGTGGTCGGCCATAATGGCCGCCACCTGGCCGAGGTGCACGACATTGAACCAGAGCACGGCCGCCGGCAGCACCCCGGTGATCCCCCCGGCCACGCACAGGGCCGCGATACGGGCGTTGTTGGTCCACACCTGGGCGGCGAAGTCCTGGGGGTCGTAGGTGGAGTAGTAGGAGGAGAAGGCGTGGTCCGCGTAATGGTCGAGCTTGGCGGGACTGCCCAGGGAGGCCATGGCCTCAGGCGAGTGCAGGGTCCACAGGGCCGTGACCACCGCCAGGGCGAGGCCCACCGCGCTCACCCCCAGCGTCCACCAGCGCACCCGGTACAGGGCCGCGGGCATGCTCACCGCCACCAGGTGGGTCAGACCCGTGACCCACGAGGAGGAGGCGGCGGTCACGCGCCCGCGCGCCCGCACCACCCGGGTGGAGAGCTCGGCGAGCACGACGGGGTCGGGGGCCTGCGCCGTCACCTGCGCCAGGTGCCGGGCGGCGGCCCGGTACAGGCCCACCAGCTCGTCAGCCTGCGCCCCGCTCAGACGGCGTCTGTCTACCAGGGTGTCAAGGCGCTCCCACTGGTCCTGGTGCGCCGCGACGAAGGCATCGATATCCACCTCAGGAGTGTGACACCGTGAGTACCGAACCGTCCTCCTCCGAGCGGAGGATTGAACAGGATCTCATGGTCATCGGGGAGGCCGTGGCCCTGGAGGTCGTCCCGGCCTCTCTCGGGTCGCGCCTGCTGTCAGGGATCATTGACTACGGCACGATGCTGGTGGGGCTGGTCCTGTCCCTGGCGACGTTCTCGCTGGCCGTCGAGAACGACTACTCCATGACCACGGCGCGCCTGGCCGCCGTGCTCTCCCTGGTGGTCTTCACCTGGCTGGTCGCTCTGCCCCTGCTCATTGAGTCGGCCAGCAACGGGCGCAGCCTGGGGCGCCTGGTCATGGGCACCCGGGTGGTGCGCGACGACGGCGGGAGCGTGCGGCTGCGCCACAGCCTGGTGCGGGTCCTGCTCAGCGTCATCGAGGTGTGGTTCACCCAGGGGGTCCTGTGCCTGATCACGTGCGTGGCCACGAGGCGGAACAAGCGCCTGGGTGACGTGCTGGCCGGCACCTACGTCATCCAGGAGCGCGCCGCCGCCCGCCGTACCCCGCCCGTACTCATGCCCCCCGAGCTGGCGGCGTGGGCCCGTCAGGCCGACATCCGCGGGCTCCCGGGCCACCTCGCCCTGGTGGTGCGCACGTTCCTGTCGCGGACCACCTCCTTCCAGCCGGCGGTGCGGGCGCACCTGGCCACCGAGCTGGCGGCGCAGGTCGCCACCTGCGTGAGCCCTCCCCCGCCGCCGCGCACCCACCCCGAGCGCTTCCTGGCCGCGGTCCTGGCCGAGCGCCGGGACCGCGAGCTCCTCATGGAGCTCCAGGAGCGGCAGGCCGAGGAGGAGACCGTCCCGTCCCTGCTGTGAGCCGGGTGCGTACCACGGCGGGCTCACCGGCGTCCGGGCCAGCCTGGCTCCCCGCGACGCTACCGGGGGGCGCCGCGCCGGGTACTACCGGGGGGCGCCGGGGCGGCTGGCGGCCCCGCTCGACTACTCCTGCTCGGCCAGCTCCTGCTGGGCCGGCCCCCGCTCAGCTGTGCTCAGGCGGCCCCTGCTCGGCTGGCTCCCGCTTGGCCGGCCCCCGCGGGCGCGGGCAGGGCCTGGTCGACCAGGAGCACCGGCACGCCGTCGCGCACCGGGTAGGCCAGGCGGGCACCGGGTGACAGCAGGCAGGGCCCCGCACCGGGCAGGACGACGTCGAGCAGCTCCTGGCCGGTGACCGGGCAGCGCAGGAGGGCGCGCAGCCAGGGGGCCACGGCCTGCCCCGGCTGGGGCACCGAACCGGCCCGGGACGTGACGTCTCCCACCTCAGCCCTCCTTGTGTCCGCGCAGTACGCGCAGGTGCCCGCGGCGGATGATCTCGTCCTCGCTGCCGGGGGAGGTGATCCCCGGCATGTCCCGGACCTGGCAGGGGAGGGTGTCAGCCACCTCGGTCAGCGGCACGGGGGAGATCCCGCCGCGTGAGCTGCGCTCGGCGCGCCTGGGCACGGGGCGGGGGGTCCGGGAGGCCTCCCGGACGGCGTCGGCCAGGGCCAGGAGGTCGTCCTCACTGGGCGGGGCCGGGGCGAGGTCCGTGGCCAGGCGGATGACCTGCCAGCCGCGGGGGGCGGTAAAGGAGTCCACGTGCTTCTGGCACAGGTCGTAGGCCTCCGGCTCACGTTCGGTGGACAAAGGCCCCAGGACGATTGTCGAGTCGGCGTAGACGCTGGTGAGGGTCGCCACAGCGGGGTTCTCACAGCCGGATCGTCGGCACGGTCTGACACTTCGCACTCTAGCAGGCTACCGTGTACGCAGGGTGGAGGCCCTACCGACGCCCCAGTATGAAGGCCAGGAGCGAACCGCGGAGCGAATAGGGTGTGCACCGTGCCGTCCTCCCCCGCTCCGGTCCCCACCTCGCCCGCCGTCCACCGTCGTGACCGGCACGGCCGGGGCCTGCGGGGACCCCTGCTGCCGCCCGCGCTGCCCGCCTGGCGCACCCGCGCCGAGCGCTTTGACGAGATGGTGGTAGCCAGTGCCAGCGAGCTGGCCAGGCGCTGGCCGCAGGTGGAGGCCGTCCAGTTCGCCGTCGAGGACGTCCCGCCCTCGGACCCGGCGCCCTGGGAACGGGGCGTGGTCCTGGGGCGGGGCTTCCAGGCCGAGCCGCGGGCGGGCCTGCCCGCGCGGGTGGTGCTCTACCGGCGTCCCATCACCTCCCGGGCGCGGGGGACCCAGGACCTCCCCGCCCTGGTGCACCAGGTGGTCGTGGAGCAGGTGGCGCTCATGCTGGGACGCCGTCCTGAGGAGATCGACCCTGACGCCTAGGGCACGCCGGCCCTGGCGCGTGGGGCTGCCGAGGCTGGCGCACCCTGGTCCCGGCGCTGGTCACGGCGGCCCTAGCGCATGAGGAGGGTGCGCTGGGCCAGGACGGCGGAGTCCGGTACGGCCGGCAGGGCGGCAATGAGCGTCCCCGGCACGTCCCCGCCGACCTCCTGGGTGGTGACCACGGCGGCGCTCAGGGAGGGGCCCTGCGCCGGGGAGGACAGCGTCAGCGCCGCCACGGTGGTGGGGACGTCGGGCACGAGGGTGGTGGAGGCGGGGACGGTCACGTCCTGGCTCCAGGTCCCGTCGGCCGAGGTCAGGGTCACCGTGGCCTCCGTGGTGGCGCTGTTGGTCACCACCACCTGGCTCGTCAGCCCCTCACCCTGGGGGACGACCAGGGTCCCGGAGGTGACGGCGCCGTCGTGGCCGGCCTGGATCCAGGCCACGTCACCGGCCAGGGCACCGGACTTGGCCGGGTACTCCCCCGCGCTGCGCACCAGGCGCACGGCGGCCCCCACCGGCTGGTCGGAGGTGACACGCACACCGTAGGGCCCGGGGGCCGAGCCGGCCAGGGAGGTGTCGAAGACGGCACCGGGGTCGATACGCACCTCCTGGGCCCCGGGCAGGGGGGTCTGCCCGTCAGCCCCCACCAGGGACACCGACACGGTGGCGGTACCCGTACCGGGGTTGACCACCCGCAGCACGGGGGCCTGGGAGGAGACGGCCCCGGTGGTGGCGTCGGCGACCTCCCCCTGGCTCTCGGGGGCGGTCAGGACGACGCCGGGGACGGTCTGGTCGGTGGAGGGGGCCGGTCCTGGGGTGAGGACCTCGACCCCGGTGGGGGTCTCCCCGTCCAGGGACTCGGTGACCATGACCACACCCAGGGAGCCGCCGGTGGCCTCCACGGACACGGCCAGGCGCTCGTCAGCCCCGGCCGTCTCCAGGAGCACCGAGCCGCTCTTGCCGGCGGCCAGGCTGATCTGGCCGCGGGCGGGCAGCGGGCGCTCACCGGTGGAGCCGTAGAGCCTGATCCGGGCGGTGACGGTGGTGGTGCCGGGGTTGGTCAGGCGCAGCTCGGCGGAGGAGCCCACGGCCCCCGAGCCGCCCACGATCCAGGAGACGGTGGAGGGCGGCACGCAGGCTGCGGCGGTGAGCCCGCGCAGGTCCCCGTCGGGCGTGGAGGTGGTCACCAGGCCCAGGGCGCCGGAACCCGTGCGGTGGGCCGCCGGGACGGTCAGGACGCCGCCCCTGGCGGTGTCGGTGGAGGTGGGGGCGCCCACGGCCAGGGCGCTGCCGTCCAGGTTCACCTGGGAGTCCCCCAGGGGCGTGACGGTGGTGCGGGTGGTGGTGGTCCCCAGGTTGACCGCCTCCAGGGTGTTGGCGGGGGCGGCCGGGCAGGTCAGGAGGACGTCGGTGCTCGGCGCGTCCAGGGTCAGGCCGCCGACGTCCGCCCTGGGGGCTGCCGGGGCGGCGCCCCACCGGGTCAGGACGGCGGCGGCGGACAGGAGCACGAGCGCCGACACCACGCGGAAGGCCTGGTAGAGCCGGTGCCGCCAGGCGGGGGCGGGTGGTCGCGTACTGCTCATGGGATCCTCCGGGAGCGACGACGGGGCCTGGCCAGGACCGCCACCACGGCCGTCAGCGCCCAGGTGGCCCGCACGAGCCAGGATGCCAGGGAGGTGGTCGGGCGGTCCGGGGTGACGACGAGCTGGCCGCCGGAGGCCGGCACGGTGAAGGCCTGCCGCCAGGCCCCCTCCCGCAGGGTGGTGGGCTCCAGGGCGACGCCGTCGAGCGTGGCCCGCCAGCGCCAGCTGGTGCGCTCAGCCAGTACCAGGGTGCGCCCGGCCGCCCCCGCCTCAATACCGGTACGCACGGCGGTGCCGTTAAAGGGCAGGGTCAGGCTCGTCCCGTCGGGGCCGACCAGGGCCGCGCGGGCCACCTCGGCGCCGTCGGGCGAGACCCGCCAGGCGGTGCCGGTGGCGGTACGGGCGAGGTCCTCCATGCCGGGGGTCGAGCTCAGGGCGGCCCTGGTCGTGGAGGTGAGCTCGTCACCGTCGCGGTCGGCCAGGACCACCACGGAGATGCCGTGCCTGGCCAGCGCCCCCGCCGCGTCCTTGGCGGAGGTCGTGGTCATGCGGGTGACCAGGTGGGCGAGCTCGGCGTCGGCGGCGTCGCTGAGCTCCTGGCGCACCAGGCCCGGGGAGCCGGAGACGTCGGCGGCGTCCGGGGAGCCCGCGTCCTTGATCCTGTCGGTGAGCTGGGAGGCCAGGACCCCGGGGACGACGTCGGTGACCTGGGTGCCCGCGCCCCGCCACAGGGAGACGCTCAGGACGGTCCCCTCGGAGGTGTCGGTGCTCGCCAGCGCCAAAACGCGGCCCGCGGCCGGGGCGGTCTCCATCTCCAGGGCGATCAGGGGCACCTGGGACGTGGCCGGGCGCAGGAGCATCAGGGGGGAGGAGGCCCGTGTGGCCACGGCTACCGCCCAGCCACCTCCCAGCGCCAGGGGGGCCACCAGGACCAGGGTGCCGACGCCACGTACCAGGGCGGTGCGCCACCACGCCCGGGCCTCCAGGAGCCTGACCCCGCCGGCGTCCAGGCCCACCGCGCCGGCCCCCAGGAGCCCGGCCAGTGCCAGGGAGGCACCCGGTCCGGGCCAGGCGGCCACGAGCTGGCTGCCGGTCCCCTCCAGGCCGGTGCCCAGGGCCACCACGACGCGGGGGGCCACCAGGGCCAGGGCCAGCCCTCCCAGGAACAGCAGGACGCCGCCGCGGGCCCGCGCCCCCAGGCGGCCGGGGGCAGCCAGTCCCACCAGCGCCAGGACGTGGGGGACGGCCAGGAGCACCATGACGACCCCGGCCAGCCAGGAGGCCGGGAGGAGGGTGTCCAGGCCCTGGGGCAGCCCCAGCAGGGCCTCGGTGGCGCTGGGGGCGGGGGCGCCCAGCGGGACGCCGGTGTCCGCCAGGAGCAGGCGGGCGGTGCCGGTCAGGGAGTGGGCAATGTGCCAGGCGCCCCACCACACCGGCAGGGCGGTCACCAGGACGGGCAGGACGGTCAGGGCCAGGCGCCCGGCCCGTCGGGGCAGGCGCACCATGAGCAGGACCAGGGCTGGCAGCAGCACGACGGCGGTGGCCGGCACGGCGGCCACGATCCCGGCCCCCAGGAGCCCGGCCAGGGCGGCGGCGCGCGGGGAGCCGGGCCCGTACTGCTCGGTGGCGGCGGCCCGTACGGCGGCGGCACGGGCCAGGGAGCGCTCGCTGGGGGACTCGTCCTCCTGCGCGGCGGGATCCTGGTCGTCCTCCTGGTCCCCCCGGGCGTCCGGCCCGGCGCCGGACTCGGCGGAGTCGGCGCCGGCGGGCTCGGGGGACTCAGCCGACTCAGCACCGGCGGGCTCGGGGGACTCGGCGGACCCGGTGCTGGTGGGCTCGGCGCCAGCGGGCTCGGCGTCGGCTGACGCCTGGCGCTCCTCGTCCTCGTCCCAGGAGATGGTCGCGGGCGCCTCCTGGTCCAGGTGGTCCGCGCCCCCGTCGTGGCCTGTGCTCCCGTCGTGGTCCGCCTCGGCCGGCACCCCGGTCAGGGCCCGGGCGGCGCGTGCCTCGGCCCGGGAGGCGTCCCGGGGCTCCCCGGGGCTCCCCGGGGTGGTTCCTGCGTCCAGGGTGGTTCCTGCGTCCGGGGCCTCGGCGGTCCCGGTGCCCGTCACGTCCCCGCCGTCCTCGGCAGCCTCCTCGGCGCCGTCGCCGTCCTCGCCGTCGGGCTCAGCGCCCCTGACGCCACCGTCCTCAGCGCCGTCGGGCTCGGTGCCCCTGAGGCCGTCGGCGTCAGTCCCCTGGGCGCCGGCCGCCCCCTGTCGGGGGAGGTCGGCCGGGAGGGAGAGGCGGTCGAGCTCGGCGCGCTCGCTGTCGGTCAGGTGGTGGGCGCCGACCATCCCGGAGAGGACCACGTCGCGCCGGTCCGCCCCCAGGCCTCGCATGAGGGCCGTCAGGGCCCAGGGCAGGAGGACGTGGACCAGGAGAGGACCCAGGCGCCCCTGCCCCACGGCCAGCAGCCCGGCCGGGGCCAGGGCCCAGGTCAGGGCCACCCAGGCCCTCAGGTGGGTCCGCCGGGTCACGGTCCCGGCCGCGGCCCAGGCGCCCAGAGCCCCCAGCGGCACCGCCACCAGGACCAGGGCGTGGAGCATGAGGGGCCCGTCCAGGCCCACGACCCGTCCCAGGGCCACCGGCAGGGCCAGGACCGCCAGGAAGGGGCTCAGGGGGGAGTCGTAGCCGTCCCCGGAGGCAGCCCAGGTGCTCCAGGCCGCCTCCCACAGACGGCCGGGAGCGGTGTCCAGGCTGGGCAGGGCGCCCCCGGTCAGGCCCCGGCTGGCCAGGGTCCCCCCCAGGGCGAGCAGCCCGGCCCCCGCCGTGAGAAGCAGGACCGCCGTCAGCACGTAGCGGCGTCGGCGGGCCAGGGCCCGCAGCTCGTGGAGCTCGAGCTCGCTGGGGGCCTCCTCGCGGGCGGCCCGCTCCCGCTCCTGACGCACCAGGTCACGGCGCAGGGCCCGGATCTCGGCGCTGTCCACGTACAGGCGGGTCAGCACGGAGCGGGGGACGGTGGCGTGGGCGGCCAGACGGCGTCGTCCTCGGCGGATCAGGCCGGGGCGGGAGGCCACGGCCAGGGCCGCGCCCATCTCGTCGCTGGCGCGGACCACGGAGTTGGTCAGCAGGCGCCAGGGGGCCCGCAGGCAGGCCAGGAGGAGGAACCAGGACAGCAGCAGCCACACCGGGCGGGAGGAGAAGGTGGCCCAGGCGCGCAGCTGGGCGGTGCGGCGGGCGCGGTAGCTGCGCGCCGTCGCCTCCTGCCAGGAGAGCCCCTCGGTGTCCTGCGGGTCCCTGCGCAGGCCGTGGCGCACGCCCCGCCGCCCCAGGAAGGCGGCCCGGCGGTGGGCGACCACGGCGTCGGGGACCACGACCACCCGGTGCCCGGCCAGACGGACGGCACGAGACAGCTCCAGGCCGTCACCGAAGGCACCGAAGGCCGGTGATATGCCACCTATCTCGTCGAACACCGCGCGGTCGACGAGCGCCCCGGCAGTGCCTACCGCCAGGACGTCGGAGCGGCCGTCGTGCTGGCCCTGGTCGATCTCCCCCGGGACGATGTCGTTGGCCCGCCGCGCCGAGGCGGTGGTGCGCAGACCCACCTCGAGCAGCTGCTCGGGGTTGTCCCAGTCCACCTGCTTGGGCCCGGCCAGGGCCACCGAGCGGGCCGAGGTCACGGCGTTGAGCAGACTGGCCAGGCACCCGGGGGCGGGGGCGGAGTCGTCGTGGAGCAGCCAGAGGTAGGGGTGGGAGGGCGCTGGCAGGCGCCCGTCCTCCTGGAGGGCGAGCAGGCCGCGACGCACGGCGTCACCGAAGGAGAAGGCCTCGCTGACGTGGAGGATGCGCGCCCGGCTGACCGCGTCGATCCCGGAGAGCTCGACCACGTCCTCCACCGGGGTACCGTCCCCCAGGCCGTTGCGCCGGGAGGCGACGTCCACCACCAGGACCGCGCTGGCCGGCACCTCCTGGCGGGCCAGCGCGACCAGGGTACGCCGTAGGTAGGGGGTGTTGCCCGCCGTGACCAGGACGGCGAGGACGCCCGTGCGCCCTGAGCTCATGCCCGCCTCACCACTCCGGGGCGCTCAGACCGCACGGCGCTTGAGCTTGCGGCGCTCCCGCTCGGACAGGCCCCCCCAGATGCCGAAGCGCTCGTCGTTGGCCAGGGCGTAGGCCAGGCACTCCTCACGGACCTCGCAGGCGGCGCACACGCGCT
This sequence comes from Actinomyces sp. oral taxon 897, assembly GCF_002999235.1. Classification (NCBI taxonomy): domain Bacteria; kingdom Bacillati; phylum Actinomycetota; class Actinomycetes; order Actinomycetales; family Actinomycetaceae; genus Actinomyces; species Actinomyces sp. oral taxon 897. The sequence continues at coordinate 1,354,139 of NZ_CP027236.1, forward strand.
TGGCCTCACGGGTGGAACCGCCCTTCTCCGGGAAGAAGGCCTCCGGGTCGGTCTGGGCGCACAGGGCCCGCTCCTGCCAGGCCAGCGGGCCACTCTCCCTGACCTCACCAAAGATCGCCAGGATCTCGGCGTCGGCGGCGGGCTCAGGCCGGGTGAGCGGACCGTCGCCGAGAATGTTCCACACGATGGCGTCCCTTCGCAGTATTGAGGACAACGAACTACTGAGAATTACACGGGCGCCGACCGGTTTCGTCAAGCCAAGGAGGGGCGTCTCACGCAGCGGCTCCGGGTGGTCCCCGGGCCGCTCAACAGCCCCCACCATACCCTGGCGCAGGTCACAGTATGGTCACAAAACCGCAGGCCGACGCGGTTCCGTCTCCGGGTTCAGGGGCGCGGTCGTGCTTGAATCAGGCCATGGGACCCGACCTGCTCGCCTCACAGATTCCGTCCAAAGCGGACAAGGACCGACCCTGGCTGGTGTGGTACGGGCCCGGCGGGGAGCGCGTGGAGCTGACCGGTCACGTGGCCGCCATGTGGGTGTGCAAGGCGGCCGGGCTCCTGGAGGAGCAGACCTGGCCCGGCAGCGCGGTCCACGTGGGCGGCGCGACCCACTGGAGGACCGTCCTGTGGTGCGCCGGGGCCTGGTGGGCGGGCCGCGAGGTGGTCCTGGGCCGGGCCGGGACGGTCACCCGGGCGGTGGACGCCGGCGTGGTGGAGGTGGGCCTGTCGGTCGCCCTCGTCCCCGACGACCTGGCGCAGGCCGAGCTCCAGGTGCTCCTGCCCGGCTCGCCGCTGGCCCTGCGCTGGGACGGCGGCGGGGGCGAGGTGCGTGAGCTGCCGCCGCTGGTGCTCGACGGCGTCGCCGACGTCATGGCCTACCCCGACTACTGCCCGCCAGCAGCGGCGCAGGGCCGGGCGCCCGCCCTGACCGTGCTGGCCGACGCCGGCGCCGGCCCCGGGGCTGGTCCCGGCCCCCTCGCCGGCTCCGGGGCTGGTCCCGGGGACGCCCCGCCCCGGGCCGTCACCCGGCTGGACCGCGCGACCCTGGCGCAGGGGCCGTCGGGGGGCCCGGAGCGGGTCCCCCTCACCCGCACCGGCCCCCTGGACCAGGCGCTGCCCCTGGTCCTGGGCGCCTGGCGGCAGCGGCGCGCCGCCGTCCTGGTGTCGCCCCAGGCCGGTGAGGACGTCCTGGCAGCAGCGCGTCGCCAGGAGCTGGTGGGCTGAGCCGGGGCGGGGGCAGCCTGAGCGATCACCAAGGGGCAGGCGCTGATCGGTGACGGCTGACCCCCGGGCAGGGGGCAGGCTGACCCCCGGGCGGGAGGCAGACTGGCCCGGGCAGGGCCCCAGGAGGCCGGGGACGGCGCTCACGGCACGTCGGCCTGGACCACCGTCCCCTGCCCCTCGACGGCCAGGGTGCGCTCGTCGGCACCCACGAACACCGCCTGGCCGCGGGCCAGGACCTCCTGGCCCGACGGCGTCGTCACCGTCACGCTCCCGGCCAGGCCCAGGACGATGCGGGGCCCGCGGCCGGGGACCTGCACCCGCCCGTCAGCCTGGACCACGTCGGTGACCAGCAGCTCGAAGTCGTCCACGGGGGCGTAGTAGGCCCGGGTGGCGTGGGAGAGGTACTCGGGGGCGGGGCGCACCGGCGGGGCCGCCACGTAGTCCACGCAGGCCAGCATGGCCGGGACGTCGACGTGCTTGGTGGTCAGGCCCGCGCGCAGCACGTTGTCCGAGGAGGCCATGATCTCCACGCCCAGGCCGGAGACGTAGGCGTGCACGCTGCCGGCGGGCACGAACAGCGCCTCACCGGGCCGCAGGGTGACCGGGTTGAGCAGGAGCGCCGCCGCGATTCCGGGGTCGCCGGGGAAGGTGCGGGCCATGGCGACGGCGTTGGCGTCCACCCGCCGGGAGGGGGACTCCCCCCGCCCCAGACGTCCCGCGAGCTCGGCGGCCAGGTCGTCGACCTCCTGGCTGGTGGGCCGCGACCCGACGGAGACCAGGTCGGAGAAGACCTGGCGGATGCCGAAGCGGGTGGGGTTGAGGACGAGGGAGCGGCGCATCCGCCGTGCCAGGCGCGACTCCAGGCCCGCCAGGACCTCCGCGGCACGCCGTGGCGCCCGGAACCCGGCCACGGCCTCGAAGTGCTCCAGGGCCAGGACCATCTCGGGCTTGTGGTTGGGGTCCTTGTAGTTGCGCAGAGGGTGGGAGGGGGCTATCCCGGCCTCGTTCTCCAGGGCGTAGCCCTCGGCGGCCTGCTCCAGGGAGGGGTGCACCTGGAGGGAGAGCACCTGGCCGGGGGCGATCACCTTGAGCAGGTAGGGCAGCTGGGGGCCGAAGCGGCGCACCACGTCGGCGCCCAGGAGCCGCTGGGGCTCGGCGGCGACGAGCTGCTCCAAGGTGGTGGGCGAGGCGTGCCCCGAGGCGTCCACCAGGTGGGTGGGCCCGTTGGGGTGGGCGCCCAGCCACAGCTCGGCCCACGGCTGGCCGTCCGGCTCCTGGCCCAGGAAGTCGAAGACGGCCGTCGTCGAGCCCCAGTCGTAGCGCTGGCGGGCTCCGGCAAGTCGTTCCATGGGCGCCACCGTAACCTACTGCCGGCACGTCCCAGGATCCGGGGCGGCAGCCTCAGCCACCACCGGCCCCGCCAGCGGCCCCGGGAAGCCGGGGTGACCTGAGCGTGCGCCAGCCACACAGTGTAGGCCCCGCCAGCGGGGCCGGGGAGCCGGGCGGTCAGGATGCGGCCTGGAGGCCGGCAGGGGCCCCGCCAGCGGGCCCGGGGCCTCAGTCGCTGCCGGGTCCGGGGGTGTAGACCTCCACGCTGCCGTCCGGTCTGCCACGGAGCATAATCCAGGTGCTGAACCTGTCGGAGTGGTCGGCCGAACGGTCCAGCCCGCACATAATGTCGCCGGACCGGTAGGGGCCCTCCTGGACGATCTGGGAGGCGTCACCGGCACGGATCGAGGCCTTGCGGCCGTTGCCGAAGTACACGGTGCTCATGCCGAGCATGTTGGGCGACCCGACGGCGGGCAGGAGGATGCACTCCCCGACCGTGGACCCCTTCGGGAAGTAGGACTCCCGGACGGTGAAGCCGCTGTAGGGGGCGTTGCGGTCCAGGGCGCTCATGAGACTCGGTACGGCCCACTGCGCGGCCCTGGCGTCGTCATGGGCGACCACCGCGTCCACGAAGTCCTGTACCGCCTCCAGGCGGGGCAGGCGCACGTCGCCCTGCCCGGTGTGGAAGACGAGGTCGGTGGCCACGAACCTCTGTCCGTCCCAGACGAAGTCGCCGTCGGCGCTGCCGGACTTGCGGCTGGCGTGGTAGTCCTCGTCCCCGTACAGGGCGATATTGTTCCAGGACAGGTGGAGGGACCCCCCGAACACGCTCAGGGAGGTAATGGTGAAGTCGGAGATACTGCCGCCGAGCTCCTGCTTGTGGGGGACGGGGTCCAGGGCGGCCACGAGCTTGTGGTCGGGGTCGTAGACCATAATGAAGTCGTCCTCGTAGGCGCCGCCGTAGGAGCAGTTGGCCCGGACCACCGCCGCGGGCCGCCCCTCGAAGACCGTGGTGACGACCTCCTTAATGGTCGTCCTCGCGTTCTGCTGGGAGCCGCCGGAGGCCTGGCCGTCCACGAAGGTCACCCGCTCCCGGCCCTGCTCGGAGGCCTGGCTGGGTGAGACCCGCAGGCCGCAGCGCTCGGGGACCTCCAGGGTGGCGTTCCTCAGCTCCTCGGCGCTCGGGGCCCGGTCCGGCTCCCCCTGGTGCTGGGCGACGGCAGTGACCTGGGTGACCGAGGCGTCGACGGGCCGGGTCAGGTCGGCAACGCTCAGGGAGCTGTGGGACCACAGGTAGAGGTACTGGTCGTCCGAGGTCCACGACCTCAAGGGGACGTCAACCCTCCAGGACTCACTGCCGTCGGCCAGGTCCCGGGCCACCACGCCCGAGGGTGTGCCCACCACCAGGGTGTCACCCACCAGCCAGTGCGGGGAGCCGCCCTCGGTGAACCCGCTGACCTGCGCCGTGCCCTCGGGCAGGGTGACCGTCCACAGCACGTCGGCGCCCTCGAGCGCGGCCAGGGTGGTGCCGTCGCACACGACCCAGACGTCACGCTTCCCCGGCAGGGGCACGGCTCCCAGGCTCCGCGGCGCCTGGGCCGGCAGCACCCAGGCGGGGGATCCCAGCCTCAGGCCGCTCACGACGGCGCCTGACCGGTCCGTCACCGAGCCGTCGGCCCCCAGGGCGTAGGGGACCTGGTCGCTGGCCGCCCCCGCCAGGGTGGCGCTTCCCGGGACTACCGGGGCCGGAGTAGCGCTTCCCGGGGCTGAAGTAGCGTTGCCGGAGGCTGCCGAGGCGGGGGTGGAGCTGCTGGCAGCCGTCGGGACGGAGGGCGCATGGCGCGGAGCGGGGGTGGAGCTTCCGGGGGACGTTGGGGCGGAGGCGTTACCACCAGAGGCCTGGGGGCGGCCCCTGTCCACGTCCAGGGCAAAGCCCTCGCCGCAGCGCACGACCGTCCCGTCCAGCGCGCACGGGCCCGCGTTCGCGGGAAGGGGCGCGGTCCACCGGGGGTAGCTGGTTAAGCCCGCCACGTCCACGGCGCTGAGCAGATCCCGCTCGCCGTCGCGCAGACGCATGACCGCGGTGCTCCCTGAGCGCAGCACCGGGTCACCGGTGGCCTCGATCTGCTCGCCGTCTCCCACCATGGAGAAGTCGACAATGGAGACCACGGTGGGCGGGTCCTGGAGGCTGCCCCGGGGCACGAACCTGCCCACCAGCCAGCCCGTGCCCGCTCCCAGGCCGGCGAGCAGCGCCATGACCAGGACCACCACCAGCGGCCTGGGACGACGTCGACGCCGTCTGCGGGTATCGGACGCCGACGCGGCCTCCGCGATGAGGTGGTCAAGGGACTGCTCAGCCGTCTGCCCGGGACCGGTTGAGCCGGGGATGTGGGTCATGGGCATATCCAAGCACCCGCCCAGAGCGGAATCGAGCCCCTGGGGAGACCAGTTCCTGCCCCCCGCGCGACGTGGGCCGCGCATCCTGAGCCTGCCCAAGCTGCGCCAGCACTATCCTGCCCTGCGCGACGTGGGCCGCGGGTGGACCGGCCCCGTCTCAGCCCTGGTCGCGGCTGGCCAGGCGACGCTCGGCGGCCTCCACCACATTGGCCAGCAGCAGGGCCCGGGTCATGGGCCCCACCCCGCCCGGGTTGGGGGAGAGCCAGGCCGCGACCTCGTCCACGCCGTCGGCCACGTCCCCGGCGATCCGGCCCCTGCCGGTGGCCGGGTCCACGACGCGTGAGACGCCCACGTCCAGGACCACGGCACCGGGCGCCACCATGTCCGCCGTCACAATACCGGGCCTGCCGGCGGCCGCGATGACGACGTCGGCCCGGCGCACGTGGGCGGCCAGGTCCCGGGTCCCGGTGTGGCACACGTCCACGGTGGCGTTGACGTCCTTGCGCCCCAGCAGCAGGCCGATGGAGCGGCCCACGGTGATCCCGCGCCCCACGACGCACACGTCCGCCCCCGCCAGGTCGATGCCGTGGCGGGTCATGAGCTCGATGCAGGCCCGGGGCGTGCACGGCAGGGGCGAGGTAATGGGGCCGGAGGACCGCAGCACCAGGCGTCCCAGGTTGGTGGGGTGCAGCCCGTCGGCGTCCTTGGCCGGGTCGACGCGCTCCAGGACGGCGTTGGTGTCGATCCCCGCGGGCAGGGGCAGCTGGACGATGTAGCCGGTGCAGGCGTCGTCGGCGTTGAGACGGTCGACGGCGGCCTCCACCTGGGCCTGGGTGGCGGTGGCGGGCAGGTCGGTACGGATGGAGGCGATGCCCACCTCGGCGCAGTCGGCGTGCTTGCCGGCCACGTACTTGAGGCTGCCGGGGTCCTGGCCCACCAGGACCGTGCCCAGGCCCGGGGTGAGACCACGCTCGCGCAGCGCCTCCACGCGGGTGCGCAGCTCGGCCTTGAGGGCGGCGGCGGTGGCCGCCCCGTCCAGGACCCGGGCCGGACCGGCCCAGGGGGCCCTCACTGGCCCAGTCCCGGGTAGAGGGGGAAGGCGTCGGTGAGTGTCCTGACCCGCCCGCGCAGGCCGGCCAGGACCTCCTCGTCGGCCCTCCCGGCGGCACCGGCCACCAGGGTGGTGGCGATAATGTCGGCGACCTCGGTGAACTCGGCCTCCCCGAAGCCGCGGGTGGCCAGCGCCGGCGTACCGATGCGCAGCCCGGAGGTCACGCGCGGGGGGCGGGGGTCGAAGGGGACGGCGTTGCGGTTGACGGTAATGCCGGCGGCGTGGAGCAGGTCCTCGGCCTGCTGGCCGTCCAGGGCGGCCTCGCGCAGGTCCACGAGCACCAGGTGGACGTCGGTGCCGCCGGTGACCAGGCGGATCCCGGCGGTGCGCACGTCGTCGGCCCCCAGGCGCTCGGCGAGGAGGCGGGCGCCGCGCACGGTGCGCTCCTGGCGCTCGCGGAACTCCTGGGTGCCGGCGATCTTCATGGCCACGGCCTTGGCGGCGATGACGTGCATGAGGGGGCCGCCCTGCTGGCCGGGGAAGACGGCGGAGTTGAGCTTCCTCCCCCACTGCTCGGCCCGGTTGGACAGGATCATGCCGGAGCGGGGGCCGCCCAGGGTCTTGTGGACGGTGGTGGACACCACGTCGGCGTAGGGCAGCGGGGAGGGGTGCAGTCCAGCGGCCACGAGCCCGGCGAAGTGGGCCATGTCCACCCACAGGGCGGCGCCGACCTCGTCGGCGATGGAGCGGAAGGCGGCAAAGTCCAGGTGGCGGGGGTAGGCGGACCACCCGGCGATGAGCACGGTGGGGCGCTCGCGCAGGGCGGCCTGGCGCACCTGGTCCATCTCAATGCGCATGCTGGTCTCGTCCACGCCGTAGGCGGTGGCGTGGTAGTTCTTGCCGGAGAAGTTGATCCTCATGCCGTGGGTGAGGTGGCCGCCGTGGGCCAGGGACAGGCCCAGGAGGGTGTCGCCGGGGGTGGCCAGGGCGTGGAGGACGGCGGCGTTGGCCTGGGCCCCGGAGTGGGGCTGGACGTTGACGTACTCGGCGTCGAAGACGGCCTTGGCGCGCTCGATCGCCAGGTTCTCGGCCACGTCCACCACCTCGCAGCCGCCGTAGTAGCGCCGCCCGGGGTAGCCCTCGGCGTACTTGTTGGTCAGGACCGAGCCCTGGCACTCCAGGACCGCGCGGGGCACGAAGTTCTCCGAGGCGATCATCTCCAGGGTCTCGCGCTGGCGGGTGAGCTCGCCGGTGAGGACCTCGGCGATCTCGGGGTCGAGCTCGGCCAGGGGCTGGTTGTTGACAGGACTGTTGCCGGAAGCGGTCATGGTTCTCCTTGGTGACTCGCGGCGGGCCTCGGCCCAGGCGGGCGGCCAGGTACCCCGGTGCACGGGCACGGCCAGGCGCCCCCGCTGCCGCCGCTCCCCGGTGGTGGACCACCCTCGCCAGTCGCGCCGGCAGGGCCATCCTAGCCTCAGGGGCGGGGGCACAGGGTATCGCGTGTCACGGGGCGCCCGACGGCGGCCGGCTCATCCTGCCAGCGGCCCGTCCGGCCGAGCTGGGCGCCCGACGGCGGCCGGCTCACGCTCCGCGACCAGGAGGACGGCAGCGTCGGGCCTGCGCCCCGGGGCCCGAGGGCGACTGCCGCGTGCATGGTCAGGCCCGCCTCCCCCAGGGCCCAGCCCGCGGGGCCGAGGGCGACCGCCGCCGACCCCAGGCAGAGGGCCTCTCTGCGGCCCTGCACCCCCGACTGCGAGGGCCCACCCAGCTGCGTGCCCCCTCCCTGGCCAGCCCCCGGGGCCCGCGGGCGACTGACCACGCAGCGGGACGGATAGGCTTAGGGCCATGTCTGACCCCGCCTGCCACCTGGTCCTGTCACTGTCCTGCCCTGACCGGCCCGGCATCGTCCACGCCGTCTCCGGGGCCCTGGCCCGCCGTGGCGGGAACATTACCGAGTCCAAGCAGTTCGGCGACGAGGACTCCGGCCTGTTCTTTATGCGCGTCCAGGTCCTGACCACCGTGCCTCGCGCAGAGCTGGAGAAGGACCTCGCCGAGCTCGCCGGGGCCTACCAGATGACCTGGAGCCTGGACGAGGTCGGCCGCCCCCTGCGCACCCTGGTCATGGTGAGCAGGGAGGGGCACTGCCTGACCGACCTGCTGTTCCGGGCCCGCAGCCAGGGGCTGCCGATTGACGTGGTGGGCGTGGTGGGCAACCACGAGGACCTGCGGGACGTCGCGGAGTTCTACGGGGCGCCCTTCACCTGCGTGCCCGTCACGCGGGACACGAGGGAGGCGGCTGAGGCCGAGCTGCTGGGGCTGGTGGACGGCCTCGGCGTCGAGCTGGTGGTCCTGGCCCGCTACATGCAGATCCTCTCCCCCGCCCTGTGCGAGCGGCTGCACGGGGGCGTGATCAATATCCACCACTCCTTCCTGCCCAGCTTCAAGGGCGCCAACCCCTACCGTCAGGCCCACCAGCGGGGGGTGAAGCTCATTGGGGCCACCGCCCACTACGTGACGGCGGACCTGGACGAGGGCCCCATTATCGAGCAGGACGTTACCCGGGCCACCCACGAGGACTCGGTGGCGTCCCTGCGTGCCAAGGGGCAGGACGTGGAGCGCCGGGTGCTGGCCCAGGCGGTGCGCTGGCACGCCGAGCACCGCGTGCTGCTCAACGGCCAGCGCACCGTCGTCTTCGCCTGAGGGCGACCGCCCGCCCCGCCCCCTCCTCCCGCCCCCTCCTCCGCGAGAACGGTACTTATTCGCCGCGAGAACGGTACTTATTGCTCGCGAGAACGGAAGGGGCGTCGGGTGCCCGCCGTGTCTCCCGGCATAAGCCTGGTTTATGCGGCACCTCGGGTATTTTCCCACGCGCTTGCCGCCCCGGATCCGCATGCGTGTCGCAATCTGAGGATCAGGGAGGTAGGCACCCTCAGGCGTGTCGAGGCTCAGGCTTCTGACCTGCGTGGACATTGGGCGCACAAAGCCTGGGACGGGGTGGGGTCGGCTCTGATCCTCAGATTGCGACAAAACATCCGCCCGGCACCGCCAGGGCAGGACCGTCGTAGGGAAGCCGACCATAGCCAGAACCCGCTCCACGACGTGCTGACGCAGCAGCTCCTGCCCGCCGACGTGGTGGTACAGCGTCGAGGTGGCCACACCGAGGCGCCCGGCCAGATCGCGCACCGACCACGAATCGAGCCCGGTACCGCGCGTGGCCTCGACGGCGACGTCGATAATCGCCGTAGGCGTGAGGCCGACGTGGTAGGGCCTTCTGGCTCCGGTCCTGGTCATCAGCTCCTGACTCCGCCCTGAGCGCCCGCACCGGATACCGCCCCGGTCACGGGTCGGAGATCCACGGTACCAGGATCCGCAGAGGTGCGACCATCGGGCTGACCTCGGGCAAACTGGACGACGGCGCGCAAGCACCCCCGCAGCCCGGGCGAGCGCGCCAGCGGCGTGAGCGTGCGGTGGCGACCGAGCAGCCCTCCCGCAGCCCGGGCGGGGACAACGGTACCGCGCGCCCAGCGGGGGTGAACGCGCTGCCACCCAGGTGAACGCGCCTCAGAGCAGGTGAACGCGCTGTCGCTGGGGTGAACGTGCCTCCTGGCAGCGTTCATATACGCAAGAGCACGTTCACCCGGCCTTAAGCGCGTCCAGCTCGAGCGAGCCCGGCGCGAGCGGCCCCGGCGCACGCCCAGACGTCCACAGACTGAGGAGGACCATACCCAGGGCGACGCCGGACCCCTGGCGGACGCGGCGCGAGACCCATGACGAGGAGCGCACTCAGCAGGACAGCCCCGAAGCCGACCCCGCGCCAGCATCCGAGCCGAGTTCGCGGGCGAGGGCGGACGGCTGTCGCGCTGGCGGCCACCACCCCACGGGCGAGGGCGGACCGACGGCCGCCCGGGCCTGGCCGACCTGCGCGAGCCGACCGCCCCGCGAACGAATACAGGCCTCCAGGGCGGCGGCCAGCGGCGGCCAGCCGGGGGCGGCGGCCCGCCAGCGGCAGTCAGCCAGCCAGGCGGCCACCACCCCACGGGCAAGGGAGGACGCACCGTATACAGGCAGACCACCTCGACACGCCCGACCCACCATCTCAATATGTCACATCTCACACTTTGCTCGATAATGATTATCAACTATACTGATGGTATCCACACCGTCACCCACTCGACACCACGTCGCACAGGAGGAACCGTGAACACCCAGCAGCTGGACCGGATGCGTACCGGCGCCGGCTTTATCGCAGCCCTGGACCAGTCGGGAGGATCCACGCCCCGCGCCCTGAAGGGGTACGGGATCGGCCCGGAGCGCTACTCCACGGACGAGGAGATGTTCGCCCTGGTCCACGCCATGCGCGCCCGCGTCATCACCAGCCCGGCCTTCACCTCTAAGCGCATCCTGGGGGCGATCCTGTTCGAGCGCACCATGGACTCCCAGGTCGAGGGCCGCCCGACGGCCGACTACCTGTGGGACGTCAAGGGCATCGTGCCCTTCCTCAAGGTGGACAAGGGCCTGGCCGACCCCGAGCACAACGTCCGCCTCATGCGTCCTATCGAGGGCCTGGACGCCCTGCTGGAGCGGGCCGTGGCAGCCCACATCTTCGGCACCAAGATGCGTTCGGTCATCCTGGGGGCCGACCCCGCGGGCGTGGACCAGGTGGTGGACCAGCAGTTCGAGGTGGCCTCCCAGATCCTCGACGCGGGTCTGGCACCCATTATCGAGCCGGAGGTGGACATCCACGCCCCGGACAAGGCGGAGGCCGAGGAGCTGCTGCGCGCGGCCATTACCAGGCACCTGGACGCCCTGCCCGAGGGCCGCGACGTCCTGCTCAAGGTCTCCATCCCCACCGTGGACGGCCTCTACACCCCGCTCATGGAGCACCCGCGGGTGGTGCGCGTGGTGGCGCTCTCCGGCGGCTACCCCCGTCAGGAGGCCAACGAGCGCCTGGCCCGTAACCCCGGCCTCATTGCCAGCTTCTCGCGGGCGCTGCTGGAGGACCTGGCCGACTCCCAGGACCAGGAGACCTTCGACGCCGCCCTGGCCTCCACCATTGAGAGCATCTACGCCGCCAGCACGACCTGAGGCCCTAGGGCGCGGGGCTGGCGAGCACAGTCGTGGCGTGCGGACACATCCGGGGTTGTCCGCGCACCACCCCGGCGTCGGTCAGATTCTGTAGGGGAGGCTGACCGACGCCGGGCCTCGCCCGGTGGTACAGCGCGAACAGGCCTGGCCGCCCCGGCGAGCAGGCGCCAGACCGGTTCCGGCTGGTCCGGCCTCAACCTCCGGTCTCAACCCATGGTGACGACCCCGGTAGGCGCAGGCGCCCCCCACACCGACGCGATCATCCGCCCGGCTTCCATGACGACCCCGGTAGGCGCAGGCGCCCCCGGGCTGGTCCTAGCTGGCCAGGGGCTCCTGGTCTGGCGCAGACAACAGCAGAGCGTCCTGAGCCGTCCCCGGCCCCGGCAGCGTCGCGACCCCGCCAGCGGCGTCGCGACCCCGCCCAGTGGCACGGATCTCCTATGGTTGGTCCCATGAGCCTTAAGAACGTCCTCATTGACTCCCTGTCCCGCTCCCGGGAGCGCCTGGGCCGGGCGCTCGACGGGGTGACCGCCGAGCAGGCGAACACCCAGCCCGAGCCCCTGAAGGCACCCCGGATCGACTCCCTGGCCTGGCTGGCGTGGCACACCGCCCGCGAGATCGACCTCCAGGTCAGCGACCTGCGAGGCACCGAGCCGCTGTGGACCGCCGCGGGGTTCAGTCAGCGCTTTGCCCTCCCCCTGCCCGACGACACCGAGGACTGGCACCACACCCCCGACCTGGCGGCCCAGGTCCGGGTCACCAGCACCTCCCTCCTCACGGAGTACCTGGATGCTGCCTACGCCCTGGCTGAGGACTACCTGCGCACCCTGGATCCGGCCTGCCTGGAGGAGGTCATCGACACCTCCTGGAACCCTCCCGTCACCCGGATCACGCGCCTGGTCTCCATTGTCGACGACGCCGCCCAGCACTCGGGTCAGGCCGTCTACTCCCGGCGCCTGCTGGGCCTGGAGGGCTGACACCGCGCGCTCACAACGGTGTCCGGAGCCGGTGGGCCTGCGCCGTGGGAACCGGTACCAGCAGACGCCGCTACCGGGCCCACCAGCAGGGTGCCCCCTGGCCGCCCGGGCCAAACAGGTCCGCACCGCACTCCACGGCACCGAGCCCCACAGCGCCGGGAGCCGGGCTACCTGTCCCCGGCTGCTACCCGCCCCCCGGCCGGGCTAACCGCCCCCGGCCGGGCTACCGGTCCCCGAACCAGTCCCCCAGGCCGTCGTCGGCCCCGATCCAGCTCATGGCCAGGGCGAGCTCGTCCTGGCGCAGGAGGATCCTCTCAAAGGCCCACCGGACCCGGTCGCGGACCCCGGGGTTGCCCAGACCGGTGACCACCAGGTGACAGCGGGGCTCACCAGGCTCCTGGCCCTCACGCAGCGGTACGTCATTCCAGGTCCCGGCGTCGCCCACGGTCAGGGCGCCCCCGGCGAGCTCCCAGACGCACACCCGCCCGGGGCGGCTGGGCAGCCAGAAGCATCCGCGGGCGCACACGCCCTGGCCAGCCAGGTCGGCGACGAGCTCGCGCAGGCGCCCGGGGTGGAAGGGCAGGCTGGAGGACAGGTCCAGGGTCCAGGCCCCGTGCACCTGCGGCCCGCCCCAGGCCTGGGTGGTGGCCGGGTGGACGCGGGCCAGGGCCGCCGTCGCATCGTGTCGCAGGGACAGCAGGACCTGGGCGAGGGGGTGCTCCAGGCCGGGCAGGAGGAGGGTGTCGTGGGGGCGCAGGTGCTCCACGAGCTCGGCCCCCGCCGAGCTCCCCGCCCCGGGATCTTCGGCCCGTACAGCCTGCGCGGACCCGGCTCCGGACCCTCCGTCCTTCCGTCCCCCACCCCTTACCTGGCCGGGGCCTGACCTCGAGCCAGTCCCAGACCCGCACCCGGCGACAGACTCGCGCCCGGCCTCGGCCCCGGATCCAGACCCGGCCTTGGCCCCAGACTCGCGCCCAGACCCGCACCCAGCCTCGGCTACGGACTCGCACCCGGCCCCGGCCCCGACCTCGATCTCGATCTCGATCTCGGCTACAGACTCGCGCCCAGACCCGCACCCGGCCTCAGTCTCGGCCACAAACTCATACCCAGCCCCGCACCCGGCCTCAGACTCACGCCCAGACCCGCACCCGGACCCGGCCACAGACTCGCACCCGGCCCTGTCGGGCTCCCCGGTCCCCCTGCTCCCGCCTCGCGCCCCCGTGGCGCGGCCGAACTTTGGCTCGCTAACGGGTGCGGTTACTGGTCGTACTCGCGCCCCCGTGGCGCGGCCGGGCTCCTGGGCTCCCAGGGCCAGGATGACGTCGGCGTAGCCGAGGTTGACCAGGTGCACCTCGCCGGTGCAGCGCTGGTCCCCCTCTGTCAGGGCCAGACCGAGCTCGGACAGGCTCTGGTGCCCCAGGACGTCAGCCACGGCCCGCTGGGTGTCAATGACGTGGGCGACCCCGGCCAGGGCCACCCCCGGCTCCTCCTCCAGCGCGTGGGCGAGCCCGGGCACCAGGTGGGGCAGCTCGACGGTGGGCGGCAGCAGGACGATGGTGGCGCCACCGGGGTCGTCCTGGGCGCGGGAGCAGGCGAGCTCCGCCAGGGCGTCACGCAGGGAGCAGGTGAGGCAGGCGTGGCGCATGGGCAGGTCCAGGTGGACCGGCTCATGCCAGGCGCCCCCGGTCAGCCGCACCACGCCGTAGCCGGGCCCCTCCTCCCAGCCGGGGACGTCCCAGCCACCGCTGTCACGGGGTCCGGCCTCCTCCCAGCCGGCCCCCTCCCGGCCGGGCACCTCCTGGTCCGCTCCCAGCCATTCGGCCTCCTGCCCGGAGGTATCCCACGCACCAGGGCCCGTCACCTGGGGCGGGTCCGCACGCTGGCCGCGCGCAGACGCATCCCACGCACCAGGGCCCGTCAGGCCGTCCTGGTCAGGGCGCTGGCCGCTGTGGAGGGTGGCGGTCAGGACCAGGGCTTCCTGGCCGGACAGGCTCAGGGCGGTCAGGTCGAGCAGCACCGGGTCGACGGCGCTGACCAGGGCCAGACGGTGGACGGTGGGGCGGCTCACGGGACCTCCAAGTTGACCATGAATGATAACCATTCTTATCATGCACTGCATGACCACGTACTGCCAAGTCACGGGCAAGCGCCCGGTGTTCGGGAAGAGCGTCTCCCACTCCCACCGCCGGGTGAGTCGACGCTGGAACCCCAACCTCCAGTCCAAGCGCTACTGGGTCCCCTCGCTGGGCCGGACGGTCCGCCTGACGGTGAGCACCCAGGGCATCAGGATCATTGACGCCAAGGGCATCGACGTCGTCGTGGCCCAGATGCTGGCACGTGGGGAGAGGATCTAGTGGCCACCAAGTCCAAGGACCTGCGCCCCGTGATCAGGCTGGTCTCCACCGCCGGCACCGGCCACACCTACGTGACCCGCAAGAACCGCCGCAACACCCCCGAGCGCCTGGTCCTGCGCAAGTTCGACCCGGTCGTACGCCGCCACGTGGAGTACAAGGAGACCCGCTAATGGCCAAGAAGTCCAAGATTGCCGCCGAGCTGCGGCGCCAGAAAGTGGTCGCCCGCTACGCCGAGCGACGGGCCGAGCTGAGGAGGGCCTCGGTCAGCCCCCACCTGACCCAGGCCGAGCGGGACGCGGCCATGGCCGCCCTGCACGCCCTGCCCCGCGACGCCTCCCCCACACGTCTGCGCAACCGCGACGCCGTGGACGGCCGACCCCGCGGCTACCTGCGGGTCACCGGCACCTCGCGGGTGCGCTTCCGCCAGATGGCGCTGCACGGCCAGCTCCCCGGCATCGTCAAGTCCTCCTGGTAGGGCACCAGCCCCGCGGGCGACGGGCCAGACCGCGTCATACCCATACTTGTGGGCCGCCACCCGGCCCACCCCACGGAGTCAACACTCCGGTTCCGCCGTGCGGCAGCAGGCTGGCCACCCCGCCAGCAGCCACCACCTCGGCCGCCTCCGGCCCCTGCCCGCCGCCCGCTCCGGCCCCTCCGGCCCGCCCGTACCCACGCCCAGCCCACCACTCCGTCCGTACCCACGAAGGAACCTTATGAAACCCGGTATCCACCCCGACTACCATCCTGTCGTCTTTCGCGACAAGAGCGCGAACTTCGCCTTCCTGACCCGCTCCACCATGACCTCCTCCCAGACCATCCAGTGGGAGGACGGCAGGACCTACCCGGTGGTGGACGTGGACGTCTCCAGCGCCTCCCACCCCTTCTGGACCGGACAGGGCCGCATCCTGGACACCGCCGGGCGGGTGGAGAAGTTCGAGCGCCGCTACGGGAAGCGCAGGCGCTGAGCCACCACGTCCCCTCGACAGCACCGTACTGGTCGCACAGATAAGGAGAACTTATGAAAGTCCGCGCCTCAATCCGGTCCCTGGCCAGGCAGCCCGGCTCCACAGTGGTGCGCCGCCGCGGCCACACCTACGTCATTAACAGGAGGAACCCCCGGTTCAAGGCCCGCCAGGGCTGAGCGCGCCCGGACCCTCACCCAGCGTTCGGGTGCTCGTCGCCCTGTCCCGCACGGGGCCGCGGCCGGCGGTGTTGCACATTCATCCTGGAGGTGCCGACGGAGCGCTGGCGTCATTTCAACGTTTTACCTCCCCGAGCAGGACCCTGGGACAGGATGAATGTGCAACTCGGCCGCCGTTGCACATTCATCCTGGTTCTCGGACCCGACACCACTACAAGGATCCGCATGATCCCGCCATTTTATGATCGCTGATCGTAAAATGAATGTGCAGGTCCGGATCCGAGGTACCTCGCAGGCCCCCGGCCCCACCGGGTAGGGGAGCCAGTAGCCCTAATACCTCCAGCCCGCCCCCACCAAGCCCTGGCCCCACCGGGTAGGGGAGCCAGCTGGCGGACCCGGTGTCCCTGGTGCCCCCAGCGCTCCCGGCCCCACCGGGTAGGAGGCCGGGCAGCATCCCGGTCAGCACCCGACCCCGGGCCAGCACCCGCTGGCGGACACGCCGGGCCGCACACCTACCGCCATGCCAGCAGGACGTGCGTACGGCCAGGTCCGAGCGCAACGGGTCTATCGCCGTCCCTCGGGCCACGCAGGCTATTGGACAGGAGCAGGTCCCGGGCAGGCCCCACGTGCGGGCTGGCCTGAAGTTCACCCACCCGTACCCGGAGGTGGGCAAACCCCACGCGCAGGGTTTGGTCTCTGCCCGGTCGGGAGCTCGGGCTTCCCAGCAGGGCAGGCCCCCACGCGCAGGGTTTGGTCTCTGCCCGGTCGGGAGCTCGGGCTTCCCAGCAGGGCAGGCCCCCACGCGCGGGGTTTGGTCTGGAGCCAGGCAGGTTACGTCCTCCCGGGCACGGGAGCCCTGGCGGACGGAGCCGGGACCCGACAGACCACGGCCCTCAGGCCGCCGGGCTGGTCAGGTCCACGTCCTGCCCGCGTCGCAGGACCCGCACCGGGGCCAGGTCGGCGTCGGTGACCACCACGTCGCCCCACAGGCCCGGCAGGAGGGCGCCAATGCTGGGGTCGCCCAGGATCCTCGCGCCCTGGACGCTGGCCGCGTAGACGGCGTCGACCAGGCCCACCCCGTTCCTCCAGGTGGTACGGACCACGTCCAGGAGGTGGGCGGTGCCCCCGGCGATCGAGCCGCCCTGGGTCAGCCGCGCCACCCCGTGCGTGACGGTGACCGGCTGGGAGCCCAGGACGTAGTCGCCGTCGGGCATGCCGGCCGCGGCCATGGCGTCGGTAATGAGGACGACGTCGTCCCGCCCCAGGGTCTCGAACATGTCCAGGACGATGGCGGGGTCCAGGTGGACGCCGTCGCCGATCATCTCCACCACGCACTCCCCGCGCCGGGCCGCCGCCAGGAACTCCGGCACCGGGCCGGGGGTGCGGTGGTGCATGGGGCGCATGCCGTTGAACAGGTGGGTGGCCGTGGAGCGGGGCGAGCGCACCGGCAGACCCGCCTCCTGGCGGGCGGCAATACGCGCGGCGGCGTCGGCCAGGGCGGCGCGCACGGGGGCGGCGTCGGAGTCGGTGTGCCCGAAGGAGGGCAGGGCTCCTCCGTCGATCAGCGCGGCCACGACGCCGTCGTCACCGGTGACGCCCGGCTTCTCCGGGGCGATGGTCATGGTGGCCACGTGCCCGCGCCCCAGCTCAATGAGCTCGCGGGTCAGGGCCGCGTCGGGGTCGACAATGTAGGTGGGGTCCTGGGCGCCGCAGCGCTCCACCGAGACAAAGGGGCCCTCGAAGTGGATGCCCGCCAGCTCCCCGGCCTCGCACAGGTCCGCCAGCACCCGCGTGCGCTCGCGCAGCACCTCGCCGCTGGCGGTGACGCAGGAGGCCACCAGGCTGGTGGTGCCGTGGCGGCGGTGCTCCAGGACGGCGGTCATGGCCTGCTCGGCGGTCTCGGCATTGGGGAAGGACTCCCCGCCGCCGCCGTGGCAGTGGACGTCCACCAGGCCCGGCAGGAGGTAGCCGCCCTCGGGGGCGGGGGAGGCGGTCTCCAGGGCCCGGCCGAACCCGGCGCCCCGGGCATCCTGGGCCCGGCCGACCCAGGCAATATGACGGTCGGTGACGACGACCAGTCCGTCGTCAAGGATCTCGTGGGGGGTGACGACTCGTCCGCGCAAGGCGGTCGTGGCAACGCTGCTCATGGGGTCATGCTAGCGCGACGCCCTGGCATTGTCAGACGTCCTACGTCCCTGCCGGCGGTCCCGCGGGTCGGGACTGCGGAGCCGCGGCACGGGCCCACCCCACCCGTAGCCGCCGCGAGCGCCCGACCAGCGGGCGGAGTCAGGGGCGACCATGCCATGGCAGCCGCAGCCGCCTGCCCATCTCAGGCGGCCAGGCGCCTGCGCACACGCTCCAGGGCCCGGGCTACGTCACGTTCCACCCGGGCCGACGGCGGGGACCCGCCCAGCCAGGTCAGCCCCTGGGCCACCGGGGCCACGGCCACGAGCCTGCCCCGGTCCACCAGCAGGGGCCGGAACATGCCGTTGGACGCGGGGCAGATCAGGCGCTCACCGGCGGCGTCGGTCAGGCAGGTACGGTCCTGGTAGCCCACGTGGAGCTCGTCGAAGGAGGGCAGAAACAGGGTGGCCTGGGCACTGCGGCGGTGCGCGGCCAGGAGGTCAGGCAGGTCGGCGCGCGCGTAGCAGGTACCGGGTGCGGGCCTCCTGCCGGTCACCGCGGGCAGGGGCCGCAGGGCCGTGTCCACCCGCACTACCGGCACCTGTCCGCTGGCCGTGTCGGTGGTGTAGGCGGCTGAACTCGTGAGCTCGACGGCGTCCTCCAGGGCCTGGGCGGCCTGCGAGCGGGGCAGGCCGGTCCACCGGGCCAGGTCGGCGACGCTGACCGGCCCGTGCCCGAGGGCGTAGCGGCGGGCGATCTCGGCGCAGGCGGCACGGTGCCCGGCGCCCCCGTGACGCACGTCCGCACCCGCGGGACCGTGGTCGGCGTCGGGCAGGGAGCGGGCGTCCACCACCAGGTGCTCGTTACCGCGCCTGGGGCCCTGGACCAGGACGCCCTCACGCTGAAGACGTACCAGCAGGTGGCGGCGTCGGTAGGAGATGACGTCCCGCTCCTCGGCGGACCCCATGAGCCCGGCCTGGCCCCAGGCCTGGAGCAGCACCGCGCGCGGCAGCGGCCCGTGCTCGGCCAGGAGCTCCAGGGCGACCTGCGCGGCCCGGGTGCACAGGGCCTCGTCCATGCCGAGCTCGGCCTCGGTGCGCCTGGTCCAGGCGTCGCTGCGGTGCATGAGGGTGGCACGCAGCCAGTGGTGGTCGGCGGCGGTGGTGACGTGGACGGTGCCGCGCATGGGCCAGGACCGCACCAGCTCACCGGCCTCAAAGGCCGCCTCGACGTCGCTGCCGCCCGCGCCCGCGCAGCGCGCCACCAGGGCGTGGGGCACGGCGGAGACCTGCTGGCCCTGGACGGCGAGCTGGCGGCGCACCGCCTCGACGGGGGTGGGGGCGGTGGTGGCGGCCACCAGCCCCTGGGCCAGTATGCGGGCCAGGCTCATGTCGCGCAGGGAGACCGGCACGGGTGCGTCCTCTCACGGAGTGTCCTCTGGTGCGGGGCAGGATTCTAGCTGGGCCTTCCCGGCAGGCCGCGGACGGCGGGGCTGGCGTACCGACGACGACGTACCCTCATCGGCGACGACGTACCTTCGTTGGCGGGGACGTGCCTTAAGGGTACGTCCTCGGTGACTAACGTACGTCCCCACCGGCCAACGTACGTCCCCGGCGGCCCGACAAACGGCAGCCCACCGGCCAACGCACGCCCCCGGCAGCCCGACGAACGGCAGCCCGTCAGAAGAGGCGGGAGCTAGGGTCGTCCATGCCCCGCATGGCGTCGTAGTCCAGCACCACGCAGCGGATGCCCCGGTCCTGGGCCAGGACGCGCGCCTGCGGTCTCAGGGTCTGGGCCGCGAAGACCCCCTGGACGGGCGCCAGCAGGGGGTCGCGGCCCAGCAGCTCCAGGTAGCGGGTCAGCTGCTCGACGCCGTCGATGCCGCCCACGCGCTTGATCTCCACCGCCACGCTCCCGCCCGAGGGGTCCTTGGCCATAATGTCCACCGGCCCGATGGCGGTGGGGAACTCCCGACGCACCAGGCGGTACCCGGGCCCCAGGAGCTCGATCTGCTCGGCCAGGAGCTCCTGGAGGTGGGCCTCCACCCCGTCCTTGGTCAGCCCCGGGTCCACGCCCAGGTCGTAGCTGACGTCGGAGAGGATCTCGTAGAGGCGGATGACCAGGCGGTCGTCGGTCCTGGCGGCGCTCACCTCCCAGCACGCCCTCACCCCCGCCCTGACGTCGTCGGCGTCGGGCTGCGTCTCGGTCATGTGCGCGGGCGGGCTCATCCAGTTCAGGGGCTTGTAGGAGCCGCCGTCGGAGTGGACCAGGACGGAGCCGTCCGCCTTGATCATAATGAGGCGGGTGGCCCGGGGCAGGTGGGCGTCCAGGCGCCCGGAGTAGTCCACGGAGCAGGAGGCAATGACGACACGCACCAGGCCACTCTAGCGGGAGGGACCCGGGCCCACGCACCCGGACCCGTCGCCGTACTGAGGCTGTCGCGCTCGGAGCTGGCCCTACGCACCCAGGGCAGACCGGAGCAGGGCAGGCCAGGGCCGGCTCTACCCTGCCCCCGAACCCACGCGCAGGACAGCGCCGACGCCTGCCTGGGACCGGGGAGTACGCGCCCTGACGGTGGGACCGGACTCACTGACCCCACCTAACCTGGGCACTGCGGGCTCGACGGGCTGAGGAGGGCGCGGTCCCTGGCGGCTGACCCCACCTACCTGGGTGCCGTGGACTCCAGCCAGGCCACCAGGGCGGAGTGGGAGTCCTCGTGCATGGCCAGCTCGAAGACGACGTCCCCCGAGGTACAGGGCACCTCCACGACCTTGGAACCGGCCCCCCGGCGCCTGGCCGGGCCCATCTCCAGGTAGCCGCGCGCCCATATGCGCGCCGGGGACGGCGCCAGCGACATGAGCCGGTACCAGCGCAGGGCGTCATTGGTGAACATGGCGACCCCGCTGCTCCAGCGGGTGGTGTGGGACGGTCTCCAGGCGCACTCAAAGGAGCCCAGCCGCCCGGCCACCGAGCGCAGGCGGACGACGAAGAGCAGGGCGAGCAGCACCAGCAGGGCGAGGGCGAGGACCGTACCCAACCACGCCTGACTGCTCATGACCGCTCTCCTCTCAGTAGGCCTCGCCTGAGGCCGGTTCCGTTCCCGATGCCGGGGACGGCTCGGGGGCCATCGCCTCGTCACCGGCCTCGTCCGCCGCCACCGTGACCGTGTCGTGGTCCACCGAGCAGAAGCCTCCCCGGACAGGGACGGCGACCGCCTCACCCTCCAGCGGGGTCAGGCGGACCCGCCCGGTGCCCAGGATAGCCACAATGGGGGCGCGCCCGGGCAGCACCCCGAGCTCGCCGTCGACCAGGGGCACGGAGACCTGCGAGACCTCCCCGCTCCAGGCCACGCCCTTGGACCGGGAGACGATCTGGACGCTCAGGGCCACGGCGCTCACCCCTTCTCCAGCTCGGCGGCGCGGCGTTCCAGGTCCTCGACGCCACCGATATTGAAGAAGGCCTGCTCGGGCAGGTGGTCGTAGTCGCCGTCGGCAATGCGCTTAAAGGCCTCGACGGTCTCCGACAGGGGCACCGTGGAGCCGGCCACCCCGGTGAACTTCTCTCCCATGTAGAGGTTCTGGGACAGGAACTGCTCCAGGCGTCGGGCCCGGGCCACCGTGACCTTGTCCTCCTCGCCCAGCTCGTCCACGCCCAGGATGGCGATAATGTCCTGGAGCTCCTTGTTCTTCTGGAGGATGGACTTCACCCGGGTGGCCACGTCGTAGTGCTCCTGGCCCACGTACTGGGGCGCCAGCAGGCGGGAGGTGGAGGCCAGCGGGTCCACGGCCGGGTAGATGCCCTTGGAGGCGATCTCACGGCTCAGCTCGGTGGTGGCGTCCAGGTGGGCGAAGGTGGTGGCCGGGGCCGGGTCGGTGTAGTCGTCGGCGGGCACGTAGATGGCCTGCAGGGAGGTGATGGAGTGCCCGCCGGCGCTGGTGATGCGCTCCTGGAGCAGACCCATCTCGTCGGCCAGGTTGGGCTGGTAGCCCACCGCGGAGGGCATGCGCCCCAGCAGGGTGGAGACCTCTGAGCCGGCCTGGGTGAAGCGGAAGATATTGTCAATGAACAGCAGCACGTCCTGGTGCTGGACGTCACGGAAGTACTCGGCCATGGTCAGGGCGCTCAGGGCCACCCGCAGGCGCGTGCCCGGCGGCTCGTCCATCTGGCCGAACACCATGGCGGTCTTGTCGAAGACCCCCGCCTCCCCCATCTCCACAATGAGGTCGTTGCCCTCACGGGTGCGCTCGCCCACGCCGGCGAACACCGACACGCCGCCGTGGTTGAGGGCCACACGCTGGATCATCTCCTGGATGAGGACCGTCTTGCCCACGCCGGCGCCACCGAACAGGCCGATCTTGCCGCCCTGGACGTAGGGGGTGAGCAGGTCGATGACCTTAATGCCGGTCTCCAGCATCTGCTCCTTGGACTCCAGCTGGTCGAAGGCCGGGGGCTGGCGGTGGATGGGCCAGCGCTCACTGACCTCCAGGACCTCGCCGGGCGCCAGGTTGAGCACGTCGCCGGTGACGTTGAAGACGTGCCCCTTGGTGACGTCGCCCACCGGCACGGAGATGGGGGCGCCGGTGTCACGCACCTGGGTGCCGCGGACCAGCCCGTCGGTGGGGTTCAGGGAGATGGTGCGCACAATGTTGTCGCCCAGGTGCTGGGCCACCTCCAGGGTGATCTCGTGCGCGTGGGTGCCCTCACCGGTGGCCTGGACGGTCACCTTGAGGGCGTTGTACATCGCGGGGATCGCCTCGGGGGGGAACTCGACGTCGACGACGGCGCCGATGATCCGGGTGATGTGCCCCGTTCCCGGGGTCGGTGAGGTGGTGTCAGCCATGGTGCGTTCTTCCGTGTCCGTTGTGGCAGGTAGGTCTGAGGGGCCCGACGCCGGGCGCCCGGCTGAGCGGCGCGCCCCGCTCGGCTACTCCGGGCCCAGGGAGTCCGCCCCCGAGACGATCTCGGTGATCTCCTGGGTGATGTCGCTCTGGCGGGCGGCGTTGGCCAGGCGCGTGTAGGTGGTGATGAGTTCCTCGGCGTTGTCGGTGGCCGTGTGCATGGCCTGCTGGCGGCTGGCGAGCTCACTGGCGGCGGCCTGGAGGAGGGCGTTGCGGATGCGTGAGCACACGTAGCGGGTCAACAGGGCGTCCAGGACGGCGTCCTGACTGGGCTCGAACTCGTACAGCGGGGAGGAGTCGAAGGTCTGGGCGTCGGCGTCCTCGGAGCGGTCGAGCTCGCCGGGGCCGGTGACGTCCACGATCTTCAGCGGCAGCATACGACGCACCTCGGGCACCTGGGTGACCATGGAGACGTAGCGGGTGAAGACGATGTGCAGCTCGGCCACCCCGCCGGCGGAGACGGGGGCCAGGAAGTACTCCAGGAGCACCCTGGCCAGCTCGTCGATGGAGTGGTCGCTGGGGCGGTCGGACTCCCCCACCCAGGAGTACTCCACCGCCCGCCCGAGGAAGGAGAAGTAGCTCTGGGCGCGGCGCCCGAAGGTGAAGACCATCGGCTCCCTGCCCGACGCGCTCAGCTGCTCCAGGAGCTTCTCGGACTCCCTCAGGATGGTGGCCGAGTAGGCCCCGGCCATGCCGCGGTCGGAGGTGACCACCAGGACCGCCACCCGCTGGGTGTCGGTGCGCCTGCGGGTGATGGGGTGGTCGTCGAGGTGGGAGTAGGTGCCCAGGGCGGCCACCGCCTGGCTCAGGGCGTCGTCGTAGGGCCCCGCCTCCTGCGCGTTGCGGCGTGCCGCCCCGATCCGGGAGGAGGCAATGAGCTCCATGGCCCGGAAGACCTTCTGGAGGGTCTGGGTGGAGCGGATACGCTGCTTGTAGACGCGCTGGTTGCCGGCCACGTCAGCTCCTGCTCACGACGATCTGCTCGACCGTGTGCTCGGCCCCCGCGGGCTCCTCGGGGGCGGCGGCCTGGGCGCCGAGCATCTGGCCTCCGGACAGGTAGCTGGTGCGGAAGGACTCCACGGCCTGGCGCAGCGCCTCCTCGGTGTCCTTGTCCAGCACGCCGGTGCTCCGGACGGTCTCCAGCACCGTGGAGTTGCGGCGCAGGTGGTCCAGCAGGGAGGCCTCGAAGGTCAGCACATCGGAGACCTCCAGGTCGTCGAGGTAGCCGTTGGTGCCGGTCCACACGCTGGCGACCTGCTCCTCGACCGGGTAGGGCGTGTACTGGGGCTGCTTGAGCAGCTCCATGAGGCGCTCGCCGCGGGTGAGCTGGGCGCGGGTGGCGGCGTCCAGGTCGGAGGCGAATATGGCGAAGGCCTGCATGGAGCGGTACTGGGCCAGGGTGAGCTTGAGCGTGCCGGCCACCTGCTTCATGGCCTTGACCTGGGCGGCACCGCCCACGCGGGACACCGAGATGCCCACGTCCACGGCCGGGCGCTGGTCGGAGTTGAACAGGTCGGACTGGAGGAAGATCTGCCCGTCGGTGATGGAGATGACGTTGGTGGGGATGTAGGCCGAGACATCATTGGCCTTGGTCTCAATGACCGGCAGGCCGGTCATTGACCCGGCCCCCAGGTCGTCGGAGAGCTTGGCGCAGCGTTCCAGCAGGCGGGAGTGCAGGTAGAAGACGTCGCCGGGGTAGGCCTCACGGCCCGGTGGGCGGCGCAGCAGCAGGGAGACGGCCCGGTAGGCCTCGGCCTGCTTGGACAGGTCGTCGAAGACGATCAGGACGTGCTTGCCGGAGTACATCCAGTGCTGCCCGATGGCGGAGCCGGTGTAGGGCGACAGGTACTTGAAGCCGGCCGGGTCGGAGGCCGGGGAGGCCACGATGGTGGTGTACTCCAGGGCGCCGCGCTCCTCCAGGGCGCCGCGCACGGCGGCGATGGTGGAGCCCTTCTGCCCGGTGGCCACGTAGATGCAGCGCACCTGCTTGTCCGGGTCCCCGCTGTCCCAGGCCGCCTTCTGGTTGAGGATGGTGTCCAGGGCGACGGCCGTCTTGCCGGTCTGGCGGTCACCGATAATGAGCTGGCGCTGCCCGCGGCCGATGGGGATCATGGAGTCAATAGCCTTGAGCCCGGTCTGGAGGGGCTCGTGGACAGACTTGCGGGACATGACCCCGGGCGCCTGGAGCTCCAGGGCGCGACGCCCCTCGGCTTGAATCTCCCCCAGGCCGTCAATGGGCCTGCCCAGGGGGTCCACCACGCGCCCCAGGTAGGCGTCGCCCACGGGCACGGACAGGACCTCACCGGTGCGGCGCACCACCTGGCCCTCGTCGATGCCGCCGAAGTTGCCCAGGACCACGACGCCGATCTGGCGCTCGTCGAGGTTCATGGCCAGCCCGGCGGTGCCGTCCTCGAAGGTGAGCAGCTCGTTGGCCATGACGCCGGGAAGGCCCTCGACGTGGGCGATGCCGTCGGCGGCGAAGACAACGTGCCCGACCTCCTCGGCAGCAACCTGCGCGGGCCTGTAGGACGCGGCGAACTCGTTCAGGGCCGAGCGGATCTCCTCGGGCCTGATGGTCAGCTCTGCCATCTGTCGTCTCCTTGAGTGTACTGGTGTGTGGTCTGGGTACCGGCGGCGCGACCGGGCGGGCTCATCCCGCCAGGCGGGCGCGCACGTCGGCGATGGTGCCGCGTACGGTGTGGTCGATGACGTGGCTCTTGACGGTAATGCGCGCCCCCCCGATGACCGCGGGGTCCACCACCGTGTTGAGATCCACGGCGGTGCCCAGCCTGCGGGTCAGGATAAGGCGCAGGCGCCTCTCCTGGGCCGTGGTCATGGGCTGGGCGGTGACCACGTCGGCGATGGTGCGGTGCTCGATGGCGGCCGCGCGCTCGGCCACCCGGCGCAGGTTGTAGGGCACCCCGCCGACCGCGATCTCCGGCTGGTGGCGCACGCACCAGCGCACCAGGCTCATGGCGGGCGCGGAGACGTGGGCGGCGAAGACCCGCTCGGCCAGGCGTACGCGCGCCTCGGTGCTGGTGCGCTTGGAGGGCTGGAGGGCCTGGCGCAGGGCGGGGTCGGCCGCCAGCAGGTCGGCGACGGCGAAGACCTCCTGCTCAATGTCGCCCACCGTGCCGTCGGCGTGGGCGCCAATGAGGATGGCCTCGATCCCCAGGTCGTGCAGGGCGGAGATGAGGTCCACCGGGCGGGACCAGCGCCCGCGCACCATGGCCTGGAGCAGGTCCACCACCCGGTCGTCGACCTTGCCGGTGAAGAGCCGTCGGGCCAGGTCGGCCTTGTCGTCGGGCTTGCGTCCGGGGTCGGTCAGGGGGCCGCGCAGCGGGGCGACGGCCACCTGGTGGGCGACGTCGAGGATCTGCTGGCCCAGCTCCTGGCCCTGCGCCCCGGCGGAGCGCAGTACCGGGGCCCAGGCCTGGCGCACGGTCGCACGGGTGGCGGCGGTCCCGGTGTTCACCGCAGCTCCTCCACCGCGGCCCCGTTGTCAATGCCGTGGGAGGTCGGGGCCTTCTCGAGCTCGTCGAGGAAGCGGTCAATGACCCGGGCGCTCAGGTCCGTGTCACGCAGCTGCTCGCCCACGATCCGCTCGGCCAGGGCGGTGGCGAGCAGACCGACGTCGGTGCGCAGGGAGATCTGGGCAGCCTGCTTCTCAGCCAGGATCTGGCGGCTGGCGCCCTCCTGGATGGCGGCGGCGTCGACCTGGGCGGCCTGGCGCGCCTGGGCGATAATCTCCTTGGCCTGGTTCTGGGCGTCCTGTCGGATGTGGGCCGCCTCCAGGCGGGCCTCCTGGACCAGGCGCTCGGCACGCTTCTCGGCGTCGGCCTGCCCCTCCTCGGCCTTTGCCGCCAGCTCCAGGCCCTTCTCAATGCGCTCGGCGCGCTCGTCGAGGAGCCGGTAGATGCGCGGCAGGCCGTACCTGCCCACCACCAGGACAATGAGCAGCAGGACGACGGCGGCCCAGAAGATCTCGTAGGCGGGAGGCAGGATGAACGCCGTCCCCCCGCTCTCCTCCGCGGCGGCGGCGGCAATGACCGGGAGCATCACTTGACAATGAGCGGCAGCACGAAGCCGATCAGGCCCAGGGCCTCGACCATGCCGGCGCCAATGATCATGTTGGTGAACAGGCGGCCTCCGACCTCGGGCTGGCGGGCGGTGGCCTCCTGGGTCTTGCCCACGAGGACGCCGATGCCCAGGGCGGGCCCCAGGGTGGCCAGGCCGTAGCCAATGTACGCAAAGGCGGCCACAAGGTTAACGCCGTTCATGTAGTTCCTCCTTGTGTTGCCCCACCCGTGGGTGGGTGTTGGGTTGGACAGTAGGGACGGCTGGTGAGGTCGGTGGGCCGCCAGCCGCCGACGTCAGTGGGCCTCGATGGAGAGCTTGATGTAGACGCCGGACAGGATGGTGAAAATATACGCCTGCAAGACGGCCACAAAGGCCTCAAAGAGGGTCATGATGACCATGGCCGCACCGGTCAGGGCGCCCAGGGGCGAGGTGGCCTGGAGGTGGAGCAGCAGGCTGGTGGTGCCGAAGTAGGTGATGCCCAGCAGCAGGTGGCCCGAGACCATGTTGCACAGCAGACGCAGGGTGAGGGTGACCGGCCGCACCACCAGGTTGGAGAGGAACTCG
This sequence comes from Actinomyces sp. oral taxon 897, assembly GCF_002999235.1. Lineage (NCBI taxonomy): Bacteria > Bacillati > Actinomycetota > Actinomycetes > Actinomycetales > Actinomycetaceae > Actinomyces > Actinomyces sp. oral taxon 897. The sequence goes on from NZ_CP027236.1 coordinate 1,381,363, forward strand.
ATGGGGGTGATGAGCAGGTACATGCCCTTGGGCAGGCCCGGGGGGAAGAGCTGGGAGGCCAGGAAGCGGCCCAGCCCCCGCTCGCGGATGCCCGCGCCAATGAAGACCACGTAGGTCAGGGCCGCGAAGGTCATGGGCACGGCCACCACCGAGGAGGCGGCAATGTCAATGCCCGGGACAATGCCCGCGATGTTCATGGCGAGCACCGCCCAGAACAGGGTGGCCAGGATAGGGGCGAAGCGCTTGCCGTTCCTGGGACCCAGGAGCTGGACGGCGATACCGCCGCGCACGAAGTCGGCCGCGAGCTCCAGCACCGCCTGCCCCCGGCCGGGGACCATGGTCAGGCGACGCACCCCCAGGACCACCACCAGGCACAGGGCCAGGCCCATGACGATCCGCGCCAGGATCAGGCGGTTGAGCTCGTAGAAGGTCCCCTCGCCCACGATGGCGTGGGGGAAGAAGTCCTCCACGCTGGGGCTGTGCGGCTGGGTGCTGAAGGCCGGCACGGCCGTGACGACGATGACCGCGCACAGGAGGACCACGAGGACCCAGTACCAGCGTGGCTTAGCATACGCCTTGGGTACCACCCGAGGTGTCACGGTATCGTCGGTGACTGTCTGCATGGACAGGACGTCCTCCTGAGTCTACGAGTCGGGCCTGGGTCCAGGTCGTGTGTCGGCCCCCATGGTACCAGCCTCGGCGTCCGCGCATTCACTGAAACGGATAATTGGCACCGGGAAGGATAAATTGGGCAGAGCCAGGGCCTGGCCCGCGGCGAGGCGGACACCGGCTGGCCCCGGGCACTCGGTGGGCTCGCCTGGCCCCGCCCGGGGGCGCTCAGGGGCCGAGCGGGCCTGGCGTGGGGGCCAGCCCTGCCTCGCCTGCCAGGGCGTCGCTCAGGGGCGGGGGCCCGCGTCAGGCTCCACCACGAGGATCCGCGTGCGTGCCAGCACGACGGTCTCGGCGAGCAGCCCCGTAAGGACCGCGACAATGAGTGAGGTACCGATCATCCGGGTGCCCAGGCCTGCGACCTTCCCGACCACCACGGCCGCCGCCAGGATCCCCAGGCGCAGGACGTAGCCAGCCGCCACCCAGGCTGGCACGAGCCCGGTACCGGAGCGCACCATCCGCCCCAGGACCAGCCAGATGGAGGACAGCAGCGCCGTGGTGGCCACGGCGGACACCAGGAGGGTGGGCAGCGGGCGGCGCGGCTCTCCCAGCAGGGTCCAGGCCACCTGCGCGGCGACCAGGACGCAGGAGGCTCCCAGCAGCAGGCGCCGCAGGCGGGCCACGGCCCCGGTCAGGGCCGGGCGGGCGGCACCAGGTCCGGCGCCGGGCCCCGCACCGAGCCCGGTGCCGGTCCCGGTAGCGGTCCGGGCGGTCTGGGTGGCCCGGGCGTCCTGGGACCGGGTGGTGGGCTTTGTCATTGTCTCTCCTTGGCCGGGTGGGTGCGGCGCCCCGTGCGGGGCGGGGCGTGCCGGCCGGGCATGCTGCGCGGCAGCGGCAGGAACAGGCCGGGTACGAGGTTGCTGGTCAGGGGGACGGCCACCAGCACCGCCCCCACCGTCGCCGCCCCGACCGCCGGGGCCGGGAAGAAGGACAGGGAGGCCACCGAGAAGGCGGTGATCGCCGTCCACATGTACATGACCAGGACGGCACGGCGGTGGGAGTGGCCCCGGGCCAGGAGCCGGTGGTGCATGTGCATGCGGTCGGGGTGGAAGGGGCTGAGCCCGGCCCGGGTACGGCGCACCACCGCCATGACCATGTCCGTCAGGGGCAGCAGGAGCACCGCCACCGGGATGATAATGGGCAGGAACACGCCCACCGCGCTGGTGGTCGGCAGGCTGGCGGGGTCCACCTGGCCGGTGACGATAATGGTCACGGCCGCCGAGATCAGGCCCAGCTGCATGGAGCCGGAGTCGCCCATGAAGATGGTGGCGGGGTTGAAGTTGTGGGGCAGGAAGCCCACGCAGATCCCTATGAGGGCGCACACCAGGGTGGCGGCCTGGGAGCTGAAGGATCCCGGGGAGGTAAAGCGCGTGAGCACGTAGACGTACAGGAAGAAGGCAGTGGCGCCGATCCCGATGACGCCCGCCGCCAGGCCGTCCAGGCCGTCAATGAAGTTCACGGCGTTAATGGCCACCAGGACCACCACGATCGTGGTCCCCAGGCTCAGGTTGGCCGAGCCGATGGTCAGCCCGCCGATAGGGAAGGTAATGAGCTGGACGCCCTTCCAGGCCATGACCCCGGCGGCCAGCACCTGCCCGGCCAGCTTGGTCATCCAGTCCAGCTCCCACAGGTCGTCGATGACGCCCAGGAGGCACACCAGCCCCGCCCCCAGGACCACCGCCCAGGCGCTGGAGTTCATGACCCCGGCCAGGTAGGGGATGTGGCTGGCGACGGTAATGGCGACGGTGAAGCCCGCGTACATGGCCAGCCCGCCCAGGCGCGGGACGGGGGTGACGTGCACGTCCCGCGAGCGCACCGGGGACAGCGCGTTGGCCACCAGCGCAATGTGGCGTACCACGGGAACCGACAGGTAGGTGACGGCGGCGGCAATGAGGGCGACCAGGACGTAGACCTTCACGCCGTCTCCCCCGCCCGACGCGGCCGGGCCGACCCGCGAAGGGTCCCGCCCGCGTCCCCCCCGGCCCCGGGATCTGCGGCCGTCCCGGCCCTCGCGGCCGCGGTCGTGGGCTCCGCGGCTGTGGTCCTGGGCTCCCCGGCCTGGGGAGGCAGGGGCCGGGTGGCGCCCCGCGGCAGGGTAGGGGCAGCCCCCTCGGCCCGGGTGGGCAGGGGGGTGACGCCCTCGCACCCGGCCAGCACCGCATTGAGCGCGTAGCGGGTCAGAGCGCCGTCGCGCAGGACGGCGGGGGCGGTGGCGTGCGCCCCGGCCAGGGTCAGGATGGTGGAGGGGACCGGCCCGGGGGTGGGGCCGCCGTCGAGCAGGGCGATGGGGGCGTGCGCGGCGGCGGCCTCGGCGGCCTCGGGCAGGTCCGGGATCGGGCGCACCCTGCCGGGGAAGGCGGCGACGGCGTCGGCCGCGCTGGTGGCGGGGGGCCGTCCGGTGCGGTTGGCGCTGGTGACGGCCATGGGGCCGGTGGCGGCCAGGAGGGCCAGGGCCAGGGGGTGGTCGGGCATGCGCAGGGCCAGGGTGCCGCCGGTCTCCCCCAGGTCCCAGCCCAGGTGCGGCACGGCGTCCAGGACCAGGGTCAGGGCCCCGGGCCAGAAGGCGTCCACCAGGGCGCGTCCGGCCGCGGGGAGGGCGGCCACGAGGCCGTCCAGGGCCTGGGGGCCGGGTACCAGGACCGGCGGGGGCGCCTGACGGCCCCGTCCCTTGGCGGCCAGGAGCCGGGCGACGGCGTCCCCGTCCCGGGCGGTGGTGCCTATGCCGTAGACGGTGTCCGTGGGGAGGATGAGGAGACCGCCAGCGCGCACGTACCTCGCGGCGCGGGCCACGTCGGCGGTGGGTACGGGGTCCGTCTCAGGGGCAGTCACGCGCCTATCCTCCCACGCCCCGGGGCCCGCGGGCGGTACCCGACCGCGAGGCGGTCGGCCGACGAGCCGGTCACGCCGGCCGGGTCGGCGCCGTCATGAGGACGGTCAGCGTGGTGGGGCCGTCTGGCTGCGGGTGCTCGGCGACCACGAGCACCTGGGCCGTGCCCCCGGCAAGGGGCAGGACCGCGAGGTCGGAGTAGCCGAAGGGGGTCTCAGGGCCCGTCAGGGCCGCGCACGCCCGCCAGGTGCGCCCGCCGTCCTCGCTCACCGAGAGCCTCCCGGCACGTCGGGCGCGGAGGGAGGAGGCGTGGGAGAGCAGCAGCCGCCCGTCGTCCAGGGCCACCAGGCCCGCGTTGCAGCCGGGGTCGGGCAGGTCGTCGGCGTGCAGGAGCTCGCCCCAGGTCTGGCCGCCGTCGGTGGACCAGGACGTCCAGCGGGTCCCGCCGTAGGCGCCGTCACGGGCGCTGGTGACCAGGCGCCCGTCAGGCAGCTCGGCCAGGGCGTGCTCGTCGGTCCCGCTGGTGGCGGCGCCGCCCGCCAGGCTGGTGGCCTCGGTGCCGGGGACGGCGGGCAGGGGCGAGCCCAGGCGCCAGGTGTCCCCGGAGTCGTCGGACAGGAGCGCGGCCGAGCGCACCGGGCGCGAGCCGTCGGGCCGGGGCGTCAGGGCGGCGACGACGGGCTGGACGAGGCGGCCCGCCCAGGGGCCGTGACGCAGCCGGGTCCCGTGCCCGGAGGCCGGGAAGACGACGGCTCCCCGGGGCCAGGTGGAACTGGGCAGGCAGACGTCGGTGATGTCCGACCACCGCCAGGTGGTCCCGCCGTCGTGGGAGACGGCGTGGAGCAGGCGCAGGGTCCCGGGCTCGGGGGGCTGCCCGGGGACAGCGGGGTGGGTGGGGGTACGGGCGCCGAAGAGGCCGGTGCCGGTGGAGGCCGACGCCAGCAGGTGGACGACGCCCCCGGAGCCCACTGTGAGGCAGGGGTCCGAGAGGCCGGTGACGCCGGGCAGGCCGGGGTCGAGCCGACGCGGTGGCCCCCAGAAGCCCCCGCTGCCGGTGCGCAGCCACAGGCTGTTGGGGTTGGGCAGGTCGTCGGGAAGGGCCCCGCCCCTGCCGGCCCAGTCGGTGGGGCGTGGGACGGGGCGGTGGTCGTGGGCCAGCAGGAGGCGCCCGCCGGGCAGGCGGACCAGGGCGGGCACGCGCAGGCTGTCCCCCTGGTGGGCGCCGGGGACGTCGGCGACGCTCATTCGGGTCATGGTCCGCGCAGGGTCCACTGCGCACCTCCTTAGGTCTCAGGTACGGGGCGACGGCGTGTCTCAGGTACGGGGCGGCGTGGGGCCGCCTCACACCAGGCGGCGGGCGGCGGCCCAGCGGGTGAGCTCGTTGCGGTTGGACAGCTGGAGCTTGCGCAGCACGGCCGAGACGTGGGTCTCAATGGTCTTCACGGAGATGAACAGCTCGCTGGCGGCCTCCTTGTAGGTGTAGCCGCGGGCGATCAGGCGCATGACCTCGCGCTCCCGGGCCGAGAGGCGGTCCAGCTCGGAGTCGGCCACGGCCACCTCCCCGGGCGCACCGAAGGCGTCCAGCACAAAACCCGCCAGGCGCGGGGAGAAGGCGGCGTCACCGGCGGCCACCCGGCGTACGGCCTGGGCCAGGTCGGTGGCGGAGATGGCCTTGGTGACGTAGCCGCGCGCCCCGGCCCGGATGACGCCGACCACGTCGTCGGCGGCGTCGGAGACGCTCAGGGCCAGGAAGCGGGTGGTGGGGACGTCGTGGCAGGAGGTGACCACCTCGGCCCCTCCCCCGCCGTTGCCCCCAGGCAGGTGGACGTCCAGGAGGACGACGTCGGGGGTCAGGGCGTGGACGGCGGCGACGGCGCCCTCGACGTCGTCGGCCTCGGCGACGACCTCCAGGTCCGGGGCGTGGGCCTCGAGCTCGGCACGCACCCCGGCACGGACCAGGGGGTGGTCGTCCACCACCAGGAGGCGTAGGGAGGTGCCTGTCATGTCTTCCTCGTTACATGCTGGTCTGCGTGCCGGCGCCCTCACCTGAGGGCCTGACTTGACCGGGGACCGCCGGGGCCGGGCACGGACCGTTCCGGCAGACGCGGGGCGCGGACGACGGGACGGGTCAGGGCCCGGGTGCGGGGGCCGCCATGAGGTTACACCGTCGGGTCCGCTGCCGCGGGCAGGCACAGCCTGACCTCGGTACCGCTCCTCAGGCGCCGGACCTGCGCGCTGCCGCCGTGGCGCTCCATGCGCCCTATGATCGACTCGCGTACCCCGTGGCGGTCGGCGGCCACCTCCTCCAGGCTGAACCCCGGCCCGTGGTCGCGTACGAAGACCTCGACCCCCTCACCGGTGGCCTCCACGTACAGGGAGACGGGCGGGGCGCCGTGGCGCACCGCATTGGACAGGGCCTCCCGGGCGGCGGCCACGACCACCTCGGTGTCCCGGTCCGGGACGCGGTCCCCCACGCAGACGGTCTCCACGGCCACCCCGTGGCGGTCCTCGACCTCCCCGGCCAGGTCCCGGAAGGCGTCAGCCACGGAGGTGCCCGGCTCGGGGCGGTCGGTGTAGAGCCAGGCACGCAGCTCACGCTCCTGGGAGCGGGCCAGGCGGGCCACCGTCTCGGGCTCGTCGGCACGCTTGCGGATGAGGGTGAGGGTCTGCAGGACGGAGTCGTGCAGGTGGGCCGCGATATCGGCGCGCTCGGCCTCACGGGCCTGCTCGGCGCGGGAGTCGGCCAGGGCCCGGTTGGTGCGCAGCCAGACGGGGGTCAGGACCAGGGCGGTGACCAGTACCAGCGCGACCCCGATGACCGCGCCGGTCAGCAGGGCACGCGGGGGCGTGTCCGCCCCGATCCACAGCAGGATGCCCACACCGGCCAGAGCCACCCCACCGACCAGGCGTGTCAGGGCCCCCCAGTCACGGCGGTCGGAGGTAATGGCCTCCGCCTGGGACCAGGCCAGGGCGGTCCCCGCAGCCACCAGGACCATGGGGCCGACCACGCCGATGTCCTGGCTGCTGCCCAGCGCCCCCTGACGCCACGCCAGCAGGAGCAGGGCCGCCAGGAGCAGGGCGCCCCCGCCCAGGAGCTGCTTGAGGCGCGGGGTGAGCCAGGTGCCCACGGGCTGCTCCAGACGGCTGGCCAGGCGGCTGCGGGCGGGCGGGCGGGCGCCGACGGCCTCCTCCCAGGGGTCGCCCCTGGGCACGAGCGCCGTCAGCAGGACGTAGAGAAGGAGCCCGGAGCCCTTCACGAGGCACAGGGCGACCAGGACCAGGCGGACGCGGACGACGGGGATCCCGAAGTGGGCGGCGAGCCCGGCACCCACCCCGGCCACCAGGGCGCCGGGGCGCGCCAGCCACGGGCGGGCCCCGGTCCGGGGGGCGTAGCGCGAGGGGGAACGTGGAAGGCGCCTGAGAGGCAGCCGACCCGGGGCAGCGGACGACGCCGTGGTGGTCATGGGCCCATGGTGGCACGGCGCGGTGCCGCCAGGGCGGCTCCCAGGAGGAACTCGGGGCAGAACCAGGGACCGGTCAGGGTGATCCCTGATGGCCCCGGGGCGCGGGCGCGGGCACCCTGGTCCCATGAGTAGCTCCCAGGTCCCTCCCCCCAGCGGGCCGTCCACCGACCCAGCTGGTCAGAACAGCACCCCCGACCCAGCCAGCCCGGCAGGCCAGCCCACCGGTCAGCCCGGCGCCGCTCCGAACGGCACCGCGCCCGGCACTGGCCCAACTGGCACGGTGCCCCCCGGGCAGGCCCCCCCTTACGGCCCCGGCGGCCCCAGCAGCCCGCGCCCGGCGAGTGCGAGCTTCTTCGCCTCGATGCGGCGTCTTGGCATCGTACGCAGTGACGAGCGGTGGGTCGGGGGCGTGGCGGGCGGCGTGGCTCGTCGCCTGGGTGTGGATCCGGTCCTGGTCCGCTGTGTCTGGCTGGTGCTGAACGTCTTCACCGGCGTCAGCCTGATCCTCTACGGCCTGGGGTGGCTCCTCCTGCCCGAGGAGTCCGACGGCAGGATCCACGCCGAGCAGGTTCTTCACGGTCGTGTGGAGGCAGGCCTGGTGGGTGCCGTGGCCTGCATGGTCATTGGCACACCGGCCTTCACCTACGACGTGTTCCCGTTCTGGTCCACCGGGTCCTGGGTCGGTTCCGTCCTCGTCTCGATCCTGTGGACCGGCCTGGCCGTGGGCGGCGCCTACTGGCTCTTGCAGCAGAGGCGGGCCGCCCGGTACGGGGACTCCTGGGGCGCGCACGGCGCCTACCAGACCGGGTCGGTCCCCGGCCCCCAGCCCGATCCGGCCCGGGGGCAGGCCCCTCGGCCCGCCTCCTACCCAGCGCCCACCGCCACGTACCCGGGCCCCCATGCGTCGTCCCCGGGCCTCCGGGCGCCGTACCCGGGCTTCCCTCCCCGAGCGGTGCGCCGTGCCCTCGGACCGGGCCGGAGCCTGAGCCTCCTGGTCCTGGGGCTGATCCTCCTGGCCTCGGGGTGCACGTGGGTACTGAACCGGACGGGTCACCTCAACCTGGTCCAGTGCGTGATTCTGACCACAGGTATTCCGTTGGTGCTGCTGGGGGCGGGACTCATTATCTCCTCCCTGCGCGGCCGTCGCGGGGGCTGGATGACGGGCCTGGGCTGGTTGGTCGTCCCCGTCGCCCTGCCTATGCTGGCCGTCACCTCCACCATGCCCCCGGGGTCGGTTGACGCTGGCTTCAAGCCCTACCCGGTCACCATCGTGGTCACTGACGCCATGCTCCAGGGCACGAGCCCCGACCACCCGCTGGACCTGGGCAGCTACGTGGCCGGGAGCGTGACCGTCGACCTGCAGCAGGTCAGCGACCTCTCAGTGAAGGCCCACGCCCGGATCACCATGGGCGTGGGGGACGTACAGGTCCTGACCAGGCAGGGGCAGCCGCTCCAGATCCGCTCCTCGGTGTCCCTGGGGGGCACCACGGGCAGGTTCGCCAGCCGCTGGAGCACCTCCGGGGACGCCGTCGTCCAGTCCGGCGGGACCTCGGGGGACGACCCGGGCACGTACCTTCCCAACGGGGAGGAGCCCCTGGAGTACTCGGTGAGGCAGACCACCGCGGGGCACACGGTCAGGTTCACCTCCCCCACCGCCACGGACGACAGGGGCCTGGAGCTGGACGTGTCGGTGGGGACCGGCGACGTGCGCGTACGCGAGGACCGCACTGACAGCGTGACCTGGTACGGCAGCACCTCCGAGCACGTCTGGGTGGTGAACAGCTGGACCGGGGCCGACGGCGTCGTCCACGACGGGGACGACCTGCCCGTCCCCGGGATGACCCACCCGGCAGTCTCCTCCAGGACCGCCACGGAGTGCGTCCGCAGCGCGCTCGACGACGTCGACGACAGGCCGGGCTACGACTGGAGCTCCGTCAACGACCTGAGCTCCAGGGAGCACCACCGCTACGAGTCCTGCGTGTCACAGGCCCTGAGCACGCCGTCTCCGACAGGCACTGGGACCGCCTCCCCGGACGGGGCCCAGCCGGAAGCCACCCAGCCGGGAGCGACGCCGAGCCCTGCCGGCATGACGACACCCACACCCACCGCCGTACCCACGCACTGAGGAAAGACACCATGCACAGCAGCGCGAGCACCCCGTCCGCCTCCCCCTCGGCCCGGACCCCGGGACCCGCCCCGGACCCCGCAGACGCCGGTGCGGGGAGCCCGACCACCTGGAGCCTGCCAGAACCTGGCTCCCAGGCGGAGCCGCGGGCCGGGACCACCGGCACCACGTCCCCGAGTACCCCGGGTGACCTGCCGCAGGACACGGTCTGGAGCGCCCGGACCCACGTCCCCGCCGCGGCCCCGGAGCCGGCCCCGGGCGGCCTGCGTACGAGCACCCTCGTGTGGGGAGTCCTCCTGGTGGTCCTGGGCGGTCTCCTGATCGCCACCGCCATGGGTACCCGGCTCAACCTGGGGGTCGTCAGTATCGCCATAGTAGGAACGATCGGAGCGTTCATGGTACTGCTCGCCCTGATTCCGTTCCCGCGAGGTCCGCGTCACTGAACGCCGCTCTCACGAAGGAGCCAGCCCCAGACGAACCCGTACCGACTTCTGGAGCCGCTCTTGCGGAGGAGCCAGCTGGGGGCGTCCCCGGTCCCGACATGACCGGGAACGCCCCCGCCGCCTCCTCCGCGAGGGCGGGGCGGGTGCGGGTAGCGGTCTCAGCGCTGGTAGACGACGGCCTTCTTCAGGTTCTCCACGGCGTCGTCCCCGAGGTAGTACCGCACGATCTCCAGGCCCAGGTCGACGGCGGTGGCCATGCCCCGGCTGGTGAACAGGGTCCCGTCCACCACTACGCTGTCCTGGCTGACCAGCGCCCCGTGCTCGGCCAGGACGTCGGTGAACGCGGGGTTGGAGGTCGCCCGGCGGCCCTCCAGCAGGCCCCGGCGCGCCAGGATCGACGGCGCCGCGCAGATCGCCGCCACCGGCCGCCCGGCACGCACCCGGGCCTCCACCTCCGCCATCAGGGGCTCACAGGCGTCGAGGTTGGGGGTGCCGGGAATGCCTCCGGGCAGGAAGAGGAGGTCGTAGTCGGCCAGGTCCACCTGGTCCAGGACGTGGTCGCAGGTCAGGGTGATGCCGTGGGAGGAGACCACCTGGACCTGCGGCCCCACGGCGATCATGTCCGTGCGAATCCCTGCCCGGTAGAGGAGGTCCACGACGGCCAGGGCCTCCACCTCCTCCAGGCCGGGGGCGATAAGGGCCGCGACGCGGTGGCTGGTTGCTGGGACGAACTGGGCCATGACTCCTCCTGGTGCTCGGGACCCCCTCAGGCTACGCCGTCGGATCCGCTCCTGAGGCTCGGCACACGGGAGACCGGGGCGCGAAAGGCCGGGGACTTTCACTGCCGGACTTGGGCACGGTCTGCGCGGGGAGACCCGAGCACAAAAGCCTGAGAGGCCGTAGCGCACCGGCACGGGTGCCCCGACGCCGCAGGAGGCCCGGCACACGGGAGGCCCGGGCGCAAGGGGCCGGGGGCGACCCCTTGATCGGCCTGGAGGCCACTGACCTGGGAGGCCGGGGCGCATTCAGGGCAGGTACCCACGCCCCCGGGCGCACGGGGAGCCTAGGGGCGTACCAGTACCAGCGGCCACGCACCCGTAGGCGGCGCTGGTGTACGCGATCGCGACCTCAAGCCCGTACCAGCGGCCACGCACCCCGCCAGAAGACGCGCCACGACAGGGGGTAACGGAGGTAACGCGGGGTACCGACGCCGTCGTGGCCCCGAGCGAGACCCCGGGGCCGCGACGCGCCCGTACGCGGCCATGTGAGGGGGACTGGTCCAGGACCAGAGCAGACCGTGTATGGGGAGGTCGGCGTGGGGAAGGAACGCCGCAGCCCGCTCGGACCGCCCTCAATTCTTGGCCACGAGCCTCCACGGTACCATAGCCTTAGAGGCCAGGTGGTCAACGTGCTGCTGATCGGTCCTGTGCACCTCGCCCTTGTAGCGGAAGATCGAGGGGTAGTAGCCCTCGGACCGGGAGTAGCTTTGTCCGCGCCCCTGCCCGTACCCGTACCCGTGGTACTGGTAGACGGAGTAGGCCGGTGACTCGTAGTCCTGGGCCTGCTGCACCTGCTGGGGGGTCAGGGCGACAGCCACCAGCGGCCTGTCCGTGGTCTGCCCGCACAGGGCGGTGTCCTTGAGGATCGTGACGCTCACCGTGAGGGCGTGGGCGTACCCGTCTGCGGAGATGCTGGCGTCCGTCACGGCACAGGCCGGCACGTCCAGCCGTACCAGCAGGTAGGAGTCCTCCCCCAGGAGCTCCTCCCCGGTGTCCCCGGTCAGTGCCGCGTCCCGGTTTCGGGTGGACAGGGCCACGGAGGAGTCGACCACGGGCGCCGAGGCCACCGCCTGGGGGTGGTCCTCCGCCAGCCACTGGTAGTAGGTTCCCTGCACGGAGGCCGTGGAGACGTTGGCCTGGGTGTAGCCCTGGTTCCTAGCAGCGTCGGGCAGGACGGTCATGAGCGTCGGGGTGTCAGCGGACAGGACCGAGTCGTCCTGGGTCGGGAAGGCCTGGGTGGCCGAAGGAGTGACGCGGCTAATGGAGGGCGTCGACCACTTGAGGATGTCGTCGGCCCACGTAGGCCTGGGGGCGGCGGGCTTCGGAGGGTCCCGGTTGACCACTACCAGGACGAGAATGGCAATGAGGACCAGTCCCAGGACCGCGCCCACGCGCTGCACGGCGTAGGCGGCGTCGGAGGGCTCATTGGCCTCGGGGTCGCGGTACTGCCAGGCGGAGGTGGTGCTCCACATCGACTCCGGGGAGATGGCCGCCCACAGCAGGATCAGCACCATGGCTACGACTAGGACCGCAAACACGTGGGACTCCTCTCGGTACCGGCCGACAGCCTTTGAGACACCCCCCACAGTACACCGGCCCCGGCACTCGTACCGAGAGTAAGACCGTTACCCGGTCCCGGCCCTCGCCCCCGCCGTCCACGGCCTCCCGTCTCTTTATGACGGGCTGGCAGACCACCTGCGACCTCGCCCCGCCGTCCACGGCCTCGGGGGTGCGCCTAGGCCTTCATTACCCCGATGCGCTGGAGGTAGCTGACGGTCGCGGCCATGGCCTGCTGCTCCTGGGGGCCCTCGTCGAAACCGTGCCCGGCACCGTCGATCCTGACCAGCTCGGCGTCGGGGTAGGTGGTCCGGGCGCGCTCGGAGTAGCGGTAGGGCACCACCAGGTCGTCGCTGCCGTGGACAATGAGGACCGGGGCCGTGTAGCCCGCGATCTCGGTGTAGACGTCGTAGTCCCACATGTCCTGGGCGTAGACGCGCCCCAGGGCGCACCCCAGGAAGCTGTAGTCCTGAGGCACCGCGTCCAGGGAGGTGTAGAGGCTGTGGAGCGTGTCGGTAATGGAGAAGGCGGGGTACCACAGGACCAGGCCCGCGACCTGCTCGGGGTGGCGGGCGGCGGTCACGGCGCTGACCTCACCGCCCTGGCTCTCGCCGAGCAGGACGATCCGCCCGGGGTCAACCACCTCCCAGCCCCCGGTGGCGGTACGGGCGGCCGTCAGCACCGCCTCCAGGTCGGCGACCTCCGTCATGACCGACATACGGGTCATGTCCCCGACGCTGCCCGGTCCTCCGCCGCGGAAGGAGGGGCAGTAGGCGGCCAGCCCCAGGCGCGCCAGGGCCTGGGCCACCGGGGCGACGTCGTCCGGGGCGCTGCACAGCCCGTGGGAGCAGATGACCAGGGGGACGGCGGCGTCGGCAGCAGGCACGTAGAGACGCCCGGGCAGGGTCTGCCCCTGGCTGGTCACGTCAAGGTCACGGGTCTCGTAGGCGTAGGTGGGCAGGGTGCTCTGGGGGGCGGGGGCCGAGGAGCCCGGGGAGGCAGCGTCCGGGGTGCTACCCGGGGAGGCGGCGTCCGACGCCGGGGCGGTCTCGGCCTCAGACCCCGGGCCGGAGGCGCAGGCTGCGACCGCTCCCAGCAGGGTGGCGGCGCCGGTGGCGCCCAGGGCCCTGAGCACGGCCCTGCGTCCGGTCGGTGAGGTCATGGCCTCTCCCCCGTCTGCCCGGTGACGGGCCCCTGGTCCCGGCCCCCAGTACGGGGGCGGGGAGCACGGCGGGCCCGCAGGACCGATAGGCGCTGGGTGAGTGGGCGAGCCACGGCCCTCTCGGCCGTGGGACGGCCAGTGCGGGCTGCGGCGTCGTGGTCCAGGCGTGAGACGAGCTCGACGGCGTCGTGGTCCTGGAACCGGGGGCGTGGTGAGAGGGTGTGCTGGGCCCTGGCGCACAGTGGCTGCAGCATGGTCTCCGGCACCCCGCTCAGGTCCACGGGCTTAGTGCCCGCCCTGGTGGTGCTGGTGGCGTCCATGGGGTGACCCTACTGCGTGGGGCCGGCTCAGGGTCGTATCCCCTCATGTGAGGGGCGTCCGGGTCTGACCCTACCTGCGTGAGACCGGCTCCACGGGCGTGACCGATATAGTCCGCGCCCTTCTACTGCCTCCCACCACGTGGGACCGGCCGCACTATCCCCACCCGCCGGGCCGCCGCCAGGCTACTGCCCCCACTGCACTGCCTCCGCTGCGCGGGACCGGCCCTCATGGCCTCCACCAGGGTGCTGGCGGCCTCACACGAGCGTCGCTCCGCCGTCGACGAGGATGAACTGTCCCTGGACGTAGCTGGAGGCGTCGCAGGACAGGTAGAGGATCGTCCCGTTGAGCTCCCCGCGCCCGCCGGGGCGGCCTGTGGGGTTGTGGGCGTTGTAGGCGGACAGGAACTCCTCGCTCCTGAACAGGGTGTCCGCGGTCATCTCGGACTCGAACAGGCCCGGGCCAATGGCGTTGACGGTAATGCCGTAGCGGGCGTAGGAGCAGGCCATTCCCCGGGTCAGCCCCAGGACCGCGGCCTTGGAGGCGTTGTAGGCGTGGCGGATGAACACGTCGTGCTTGTCGGCGACCACGGCGTTGACCGAGGCGATATTGACGATCTTGCCGTAGCCGCGCTCACGCATACGGGGCACGACGTACTTGCTGACGTGGAAGATGCCCTTGACATTGGTGTCGAAGGAGCGGTCCCAGTCGGCGTCCGTGAGGGTGTCGACGCCGCCGCGCACGGCCACCCCCGCGTTGTTCAGGAGGATGTCAATGCGCCCGTAGGCGTCGATGACCGCGTCGACGGCGGCCCGGCAGTTGTCCTCGTCGGTGACGTCGCAGCGTACGGCGACGGCGCGGTGCCCGGCGGCCTCGATCTCCGCCTTGAGGGCCTCCAGGCGATCCAGACGCCGGGCGAGCAGCGCGACGTCGGCGCCGTGCTCGGCGTAGGCGCGGGCGGCGTCGGCGCCGAGCCCCGAGCTCGCCCCGACGACGACGGCGACCTTCCCGCTGAGGTCAAAAGTACTGCTCATGGTGCTGCTCATGGTGGTGTCCTCTCCTACGGCTCCTACCTGGCCTGTCGCATTGTCCCTGCCACGAGACGACGGGGCAGGGGCGCGCTGGTCACCATGGTGCCGGGACGACCGGGGCCTGGCAAGGGACCAAGAACCCGTCTCGCGTCCTGGTCCGGGACCTGACCTGGGCCACCACCACGACCCTCACGCCCCGCGCCGCCTCGCCGCCCGCCCTGGGGCCCGTCTCACCACGACACACAACAAACCGCCACGCACCCGCGCCTCGCCGCTCGCCCTGGGCCCGTCCCGCCCTGTACCTAGGGTGAGGACAGGAGGTTATGCGCGGCCCCGGCGGTGGTGGGCGGACGGTTCTGTCGCAATCTGAGGATCAGAGCCGGGTCCATACTGTTTTCATCTTTGTGCGCCCAATGTCCACGCAGGTCAGGAGCTTGGACCTCGGCACGGCCGAGGGTGACCCTCGTTCTGATCCTCAGATTGCGACACACGCACGGAACCGGGCCAACAGACAAGCGGCAGGTTATCCAAAGCATTGTATAAGACCACCCGGGTCCATGCCACGAGAACACGATAGACGCCCCACCGGCCGGGCCAACGTCACGAAAGGCAGGGGATTTCCGTCCCGCCCCATTCACACGTTAATTACCATAGCGCGAATGGGACAGAACGGTGTCATAAAGGAGAGGGTGGTCCCTGACGCAGGGGCGTGGGGCAGCAAGGCCCGCGCCACAAAAGTTTTAATGCACCTAGCGGTGCGGGGTGCTCCCTGACCGACGAGTTCATCGAATTCGAGGGCGCGGTCTCCGGGTCTTAATGCACCTAGCGGTGCGGGGTGCTCCCTGACCAACAACGGCGAGGAGTCCCAGGACTCGCCTAGGTCTTAATGCACCTAGCGGTGCGGGGTGCTCCCTGACCCTGCTCCTGGGAGGCGCGTGGTTGCAACGTTTCCAGGGGCTGGATCGCCACCGGCCCTGCGGGGCCCTTCCGGAGGTGGCTGGAACGGGTCCATTTCTACCACCTTTCGTTGGTATGACGCCACTCGCCACCGGCGGCCCCGGGGGCGGATCCGGCGCCGGCTTTGGACGAGACCATGCGGAAAAGTGGCAGTCGCGAGGGGTGTCCCGCACCACACCGGTGGTGACCAAGACCACAAGCCCGGCTGGTCTCGACCCCGCTAGCACCCGCACATGCGTCCCCTCCGCTCGCCAGACCCTCCCAGCACAGGCCTCGTCGTCGAGCGCGAGCACCGCGCCGTAGACCTTTGCCCGTCCCGCACAGGACATGCACCTTCCCGTACCCGGCCCGCCAGGGGCAGAGCCCCACTCCCTCCCACGCAGGATGCGCACAATAAGGCAGACCACGTCATTAGGCTCCTCAGCACAGCACCAGAACAAGAACGAACCGGGAACTCACTTGTCCGGGGCAGAGAAGATAGCAGGAGGAGCCCTTCCGCATACGACTCAAAGACGACATCCCGGATACCGCCCCGCGCTGGTCCCAGTCCTGCCCCCACGAATAAAATGGTAGCACGCGCCCCCCACCCACACCAGTGCATCCAGAAGACACCTCGTTCCCCACAGCTAGATCGCATTCTGTTCACGCTGTACACGATCGTGCCCCTGCGGGAGCCAGCCGCGGACACCCGTTCTCACGACGAACAAGTACCGTTCTCAGCACAAACAAGTACCGTTCTCGCGAGCAATAAGTACCGTTCTCACGAGCGGGGCGACGGGCGGGGGGCGGGAGGGCGGCGCGCCGGGTGGTCCTTGGTCACACGCGCAGCCCCAGGCCCCTCATGCGGGAGGTCGCCCCCGCGGAGAGCACCGCGTGGAACTGCTCCACGCCCATTCCCCCCTCCAGCAGCTCCGGGGAGCGGGCCAGGATCCGCAGAAGGCTGCCGATCTCCTCCCCCACGACCCGGCGCCCCCACAGGCCCATACGGGCCGCAAGCTGGCGCTGCGCCGCAATGTCCTCCAGCAGCTCGTTGGCCGCGAAGCCGCCAAAGCGGTCCTGGCTGACCACCTCCAGCAGGCGCAGGCCCACGTCCTCCGGCAGGCTGTTGGTCAGCGCCATGGAGAAGTCCGTGAGCAGGCCGAACGTCAGGTAGGTCTTGACCAGCCGCTCCTCCCAGTCCACCGGCCGCAGCCGTTCGTCAAAGTCCCCCAGGGCCCCGGTAAAGGGCTCGGCGGCCGCGTACACGTCCACGCCGACCTCCTGGGCCAGGTCGGCCACCTGCTCAAAGGCCTGCACCTTGGCGGCGCTCATCCGCTGGAGCTCGACCCGGGAGACCATGGTGGGGGCCTTGTCCGCGTCCTTGGCGTACCGGGTGCAGGCCAGGGTGCAGGCGAACCCGATAAGCCCGAAGGCGGTGCGGGTGAAGGATGAGGGCGCGGAGGAGGCGGGAGGAGGCGTCATAGCACCCAGCCTACGGTCTACGGCCTCGTGTCGCGTGAGTTCCCCCACGGCGACGGCCCCGTGCCACCGCTTCCGTGGCACCACGCCGCTCAGGGCCGTTACCCTGACAAGGTACTACCGACCAAAGGATGCTCGTGACCAACGAGAACACCGCGACTACCGACGTCGCCACCGCCGCCTACGATGCCGCGACCGCTGACCAGGCTGCCCAGGCCGCCGGGCCCCAGCCCACGACCGGGACCGCCCCGGAGCCCCAGCCCGCTGAGCCCCAGGCTACCGGGGCCCAGCCCGCTGAGCCCCAGGCTACCGGGGCCCACGACGCCGAGCCCCAGGGATCCGAGCCCCAGGCCTCCGGCATCCTGCGCACCGCCGGCGCCCACGCCCCCGTCCTGGACGAGGCCACCCCCGACATCACCGACGAGGGCACCACGACGGACCTGGGGGCGCGGACCTTCGCCAGCTACGGCGTCGAGCCCGAGATCTGCCAGGCGCTGGCCGCCAAGGGCATTACGCACCCCTTCCCTATCCAGGCCCTGACCCTGCCAGTGGCCCTGGACGGCAAGGACATTATCGGCCAGGCCAAGACCGGCACCGGCAAGACCCTGGGCTTCGGCATCCCGCTGCTCATGGACACCCTGGGCCCCGGGGAGGAGGGCTGGGACGCCGACCCCGCCGCCGGCTCCCCCCAGGCGCTCATTATCCTGCCCACGCGCGAGCTCGCCAAGCAGGTGGCCGAGGAGCTGTCCATGGCGGCGGCCCGGCGCACGGTGCGCATTGTCCAGGTCTACGGGGGGCGCGCCTACGAGCCCCAGATCGAGGCCCTCAAGGAGGGCGCCGAGGTGGTCGTGGGCACCCCGGGGCGGGTCATTGACCTCATGAACCGGGGCCTGCTGGACCTGGCTCACGTGACCACGGTGGTCCTGGACGAGGCCGACGAGATGCTGGACCTGGGCTTCCTGCCCGACGTGGAGAGGATCCTGGCCCGCACCCGCACCGACCGCCAGACTATGCTCTTCAGCGCCACCATGCCCGGGGCGGTCGTGGCCCTGGCGCGACGCTACATGACCAAGCCCACCCACATCCGCGCCCAGGACCCCGGCGACGAGGGCATGACGGTCACGACCACCCAGCAGGTGGTCTACCGCACGCACTCCTTGAACAAGGTGGAGGTCCTCTCCCGGATCCTCCAGGCCACCGGCCGGGGACGCACCATTATCTTCGCGCGCACCAAGCGCACCGCCGACCGGGTGGCCCAGGACCTGGGCGCACGGGGCTTCGCCACCGCCCCCCTGCACGGGGACCTGGGTCAGGGCTCGCGCGAGCAGGCCCTGCGGGCCTTCCGCAAGGGCAAGGTAGACGTGCTCGTAGCCACCGACGTGGCCGCGCGCGGGATCGACGTCGACGACGTCACCCACGTCATTAACTACCAGTGCCCCGAGGACGAGAAGATCTACGTCCACCGCATCGGGCGCACAGGACGCGCCGGGCACTCGGGCACCGCCGTGACCTTCGTGGACTGGGACGACATCCCCCGCTGGCGCCTCATTGCCAAGGCCCTGGGCCTGCCGATGGAGGAGCCGGTGGAGACCTACCACACCAGCCCCCACCTCTACACCGACCTGGCGATCCCCCAGGACGTCACCGGCACCCTGCCCCGTTCCCAGCGGACCCTGGAGGGCCTGGCGGCCGAGGAGATCGAGGACCTGGGGGAGACCGGACGGCGGCACGGCCACGGCCGGCAGGGACGCGGGGGCCGACGCGGCCGGGGGCACCAACGCGGTGATCGCACCGGGGCCGTCCCGGTACGCGCGACCTCCCGCACCGCCCGGGTCACCGGGGACCGTCCGCGCCGTAAGCGCAAGCGCACGCGCGGCGGCAAGGAGATCCGCGGCGGGGAGTGAGCGCATCGGTAGGGCCCGCGCTAGGCGGGCTCGGTCGTTGTTAAGGCCTTAAGAGGACGTGTGGGGTGACAGGGCCCGCGCGAGGTGCAGCCCCTTTGTGGGCGACGGGTACGTCGGCGGGCCGCCGCGCTCGACCCAGGACCGGGGTCAGGGGCCCGGAGAACCAGCTGGGCCGCCGCGCTTGGCTCAGAAGGTCTCCTGGATGTAGGCGGTCATGCCGTCGCCGATCATCTGCACGGCGATGGCGGCCAGCAGGAGGCCGAAGATGCGGGTGAGCACCAGGATGCGGGACTCCCCCAGCACCCGGTGCAGGGTCAGGGAGGCCCGCAGCGTGGCCCAGATGACCACGTGGGTCAGGACGATCGCCACCGTGACGCTGACCCAGCCGACCGTGGCCGTCGGGGCCGACTCCACGGCCACCATGGAGGCCACGATCGCGCCCGGCCCGGCCAGCAGCGGGGTGCCCAGGGGGACCAGGGCCACGTTGGCGGTCGCACTGGGGTCGGGGCCCTCGTCCGCCTTGTCCGTCAGCAGCTCCAGGGCCACCAGCAGGAGCAGCAGGCCGCCGGAGATCTGCAGGGCGGGCACGGAGATCCCCAGGAACTTCAGGATGTAGCGCCCGAAGAAGGTGAAGACCAGGATGACGGAGAAGGACAGGAAGGTGGCCTGGGCCGCGGACCTGGCCCGCTCCCGGGCGCTCTGCCGGCCTGTCAGCGACAGGAAGATCGGGACCGCCCCCAGCGGGTCCTGGATGACCAGGATCGTCGTGAAGGACGTGGCAAGGAGGGGGAGGCTGATGACGGCGTCGAGCATGGGCGGGGCGGACCGGTTTCTGTGCGGAGTGTTCCTGGACGGGGCGGCCAGGGACGGTACGGTCCGCCCTGGCCCGGCTCACCAGGCTACCGCAGGATCCTGGCCGCCCTGACCTGGGCCGAGGCCGTCCACCGGCGCCCAGTACCTCCCTCAGTCCATCGGGACGTCCGGCACCTCAGTCCGCCGGGGTGACCAGCGCCAGGCGCCCCTCGGCCACGATCTGCTCCAGGAGGGCGGGGGGCATGAGGTTCTCCCCCAGGCGGTTGGGCTTGCCGGTGCCGTGGTAGTCCGAGCTGCCCGACTCCCCCAGGCCCAGGCGCCGGGCCAGGCGGTGGGCGGCCTCGCGCTGGGCGGGCCCGTGGTCGCGGTGGTCAACCTCCAGGGCGGCCAGGCCCGCCTCGGCCATGGCGGCGAAGGTCTCGTCGGGCACGAGCCGGCGCTGCCGGGTGGCGGCCCGGGGGTGGGCGGCCACCGGCACCCCTCCGGCGGCGCGCACGAGCACGCACGCCTCGACGGGGTCCAGGGCCCAGTGGTGGACGTAGTAGGGCGAGCTGGTGGCCAGGGGCCCGGCGAAGGCGGCGGAGCGGTCGGGGAAGGATCCGGCTGCCACCAGGGCGTCGGCAATGTGCGGGCGTCCGATCGTCACCGCCCCACCGGCCTGGTCCAGCACGTCCTGCCAGGTGACGGGGTAGTCCTCGGCCAGGCGCTCGACCATGTCCCGGGCCCGGGTGGCGCGTGAGGAGCGGGACCGGGCGAGGGACCGGACCAGGTCGGGGTCGGCGGGGTCGAACAGGTAGGCCAGGAGGTGGAGGGTGACGCCGTCGGCCGCGCAGGAGATCTCGGTGCCGCGCAGGAGGGTGACGCCGGTGGGCCCGACGGCGGCCGCGGCCTCGGCCCAGCCGTCGGTGGTGTCATGGTCCGTCAGACCGACCACGTCCAGGCCCGCCCGGGCGGCTGCGGCCATGAGCTCGGCCGGGGTGTCGGTGCCGTCCGAGCAGGAGGAGTGGGTGTGGGGGTCAATGCGCACGGCCACGAGTCTACGACCGGCCCCCGCCAGTCCGGCGTCCCGGTGGGCTGCGTCCAGCCCGACCCCCGCCAGCCCGACGCCCAGCTGACCAGCCCGGCGCCCGTGGGCCAGCACCCCGGCGCCCCGCCAACTGGCCCGTACCCAGTCGGGCCGAGCTACCGCCCCGCCAGCCCGGCGCCCCGGGGTACCCTCGAGGTATGACGTCCCCTGCTCCCGCACCCGTCCGGGTGGCGGTCATTGGCGCGGGCTTTATCGCCCGCTGGTTCATGGAGGCCGCCGCGCTCACCCCGGGCGTGCAGGTGGTGGCGGTGGTCTCCGCCCGCCCTGCGCACGCCGCCGCCTTCGCCGCCGAGCATGGGATCGGGGCCTCCTACGCCACCGTCCCCCAGCTGCTGGCGGCCTGCGGGCCCACCGGCCCCACCCCCGCGGACCTGGTCTACGTGGGCAGCCCCAACGTCCTCCACGCCGACCAGGCTGTGGCCGCCCTGGAGGCGGGCTTCCACGTGCTGGTGGAGAAGCCCTTCGCACTGCGCCCCGACCAGGCCCGGGCCATGGTCGCCGCGGCCAGGGCGGCCGACCGCTTCCTCATGGAGGGCTGGGTACCCGCCTTCGAGCCGGGGGTGGCGGCGCTGCGTGAGGTCCTGGCCAGCGGGGAGCTGGGCAGGGTGCACCGGGCCCTGCTGGTCAAGGAGCAGTTCTCCAGCCGGATGGAGGCCTACCGCGGCGGGGCCCTGCCCGCGGCCCTCGACCCGGCCGCAGGCGGGGGCTCCCTCATGGACCTGGGGGTCTACCCCGTGGGCCTGGCGGTCCACCTGTTCGGGTCGCCCACGCGCGTCACCGCCAGCGCCCAGCTGCTGGACAGCGGGGCGGACTCCCACGGCACCGTCGTCCTGGACTACGACGACGGCGCCTGGGCCGGGCTGCAGGTGACCTGCCTGCACTCCAAGACCTCCCCCGCCGTCGTGCCATCGGTCCTGACCGGGGACGCCACCGCGCTGATAGTGGACGACTGCCAGTGGCCCCGGCGGCTGACCACCCTGAGCCCGGCCAGGGCCGTGCCCGCGCCGCCGGCGGACCCCGGGACGGGCGTCGCGTCTACCGGGGCAGGTGACGTCACCCGGGCGGGCACCCGGGTGCGGCAGGTGGAGCGACGCGGGCCGGTCCTGGCCTACGAGCTGGCGGAGGTGGTGCGGGCGCTGGGTGCCGGGGAGCGGGAGTCCGCCCTGCGTCCCCTGGCGGACTCGGTGCGCACCGTCGAGATCCTTACCGAGGCCCGGCGCCAGTGCGGCATTGTCCTGACCGGTGACCGGGGCACGCCGAGCCCGTCCCCGGACCACTGAGCGCCGCGCCGCACCGCAGCTCAGACCTCCTGGACCTCGGAGCGTCGCCCAGGCTAACCTCCACGTCATGACAACGACCCGTCGCTCCGCCCTGTCCCTGGTCGGCACGGTCGCCGTGACCACGGTCCTGACCGCCTGCTCCGGGTCCGGCAGCAGCTCGCCCACCCCCACGTCCCCAGCCACCGGTTCGTCCCCCACCTCCGGCGGCCCCCTCTCCTCCGTGCCCACAGGCTTCGCCCCGGGCACCGGGTCGGGGGCGGAGGACGACGTCTTCCCCCGGGTCGTCAACCACCTGCGGGGGTCGACCACGATCACTGCCGCACCCACCAGGGTCGTGGTCATCGCCCCCGGCCTGCTGGACGCGGTCCTGACCCTGGGCACCGTGCCGGTGGGCGCGGCCGCCGACGGGGCCGAGACCGTCCCCGAGTACCTGGCCAGCGCCTTTGACGCCCAGGCGGACCAGCTGGGCGCCGTCACCAACCTGGCCGGCACTATCCGGCCCAGCCTCCAGGCCGTCATCGACCTGCGCCCCGACCTGGTCCTCATGAGCGCGGACGCCCAGGACGCCAACTCCCTCTACCGGGAGATGTCCGAGGTCGCCGCCACCGTCGCCGTCCAGGGCACCGACCGGTCCTGGAAGCAGGACCTCCTGCTGGTGGCCGACGCGCTGGGCAGGACCCAGTCCGCCCAGACCTGGCTGGAGACCTACCACGCCGACACCAGGGCGGCCAGCCAGGCCCCCGGCTCCCCCACCGTCTCCCTGCTGAGCCTGGTCAACGGGCACCTGCACGTCTTCGGCCCCGCCTCGCTGGCCGGGTCGGTCCTGGCGGACATGGGCGTGGCCCGCCCCGGCCCCCAGGCCTTCACCGACACCACCTCCCAGGAGCTCACCCCAACGGACCTGGGCCAGACCGACGCCGACTGGATCTTCTACGCCGTCCGCGGCGGGCGCGCCAATGAGCTCACCGGCATGCAGGGGTGGTCGTCCCTGGGCGCGGTCAGCGCGAACCGGGCCGTCCAGGTCCAGGAGGACCCCTTCTTCCTCAACCCGGGCCCGACGGCGGCACGGGTGGTCCTGGACCAGGTCTCCTCCAGTCTCCGGTGAGGCCCGCCCCGCCCCGGCGTCCGCACCCACCAGCGGCGGGAAGGGGCACCCCTAGGTCCTCGCGAGCGCGCCCAGGGGGGTCTGCACCCCACCGGCGGCGGGAAGGGGGCCAAGGCCCCGGTGGCGACCAGGGCCACCAGCTGCACCCCACCGGCGGCGGGCGGGGGACGTGGGAGAATAGGCCCATGACCGACAAGCCCTCTCCCAGCACCGCCTCCGGCACCGACACCAGCCAGTCCCTGGCCCAGCGGGGCAGCAACCGCTCCGCCCAGCCCGCCAACCAGGCCTTCCGGGACTTCATCGGCTCCGGCTGGGGGCCGCGGCCCGAGGGCCTGCCGCCCCTGTCCCAGGCCGCCCCCTGGGCTGCCCGGCGTCGAGCGGCCCTGGGGGCCCTCTTCCCCGGTGAGCGCCTGGTCCTGCCCGCCGGGACGCTCAAGGTGCGCAACAACGACTGCGACTACCGCTTCCGCCCCCACAGCGCCTTCGCGCACCTGGCCGGCACGGGGACGGACTTCGAGCCCGACGCGGTCCTGGTCCTGGAGCCGCTGACCGCACCGGGCACCCCGGTGCCGCCGGACACGCCCTCCCACGAGGCGGTCCTCTACTTCCGCCCCCGGGCGTCGCGCTCCAGTGAGGAGTTCTACGCCGACCCCCGCTACGGGGAGCTGTGGGTGGGGGTACGCCCCTCCGTGGAGGAGGTGGAGGCCTCCACCGGCATCCGCTGCGCCCACGTCGACACCCTGCCCGACGCCCTGGCCAAGGACGCCGGGGCCGACGGCGTCCAGCTGCGTGTCATCGCCGAGGCCGACGAGAACGTCACCGCCCTGGTGAACACCACCCGGCAGGCGGCGGGCCTGGCCACCGACCAGGCCGCCACCGAGGCCGACGCCCGCCTGGCGGAGGCCGCCAGCGAGCTGCGCCTGGTCAAGGACGCCTGGGAGGTGGAGCAGCTGCGCCACGCCGTGGAGGTCACCAAGGCCGGTTTTGACGACCTCATCCGCTCCATCCCGCGCGCCGTGGCCCACTGGCGCGGCGAGCGCGTCCTGGAGGGCGCCTTCGGGGCGGTGGCCCGCCAGGAGGGCAACGGGCTGGGCTACGACACCATTGCGGCCGCCGGGGACCACGCCAACACCCTGCACTGGATCGTCAACGACGGCCAGGTCCGCCCCGGCGAGATGGTGCTCGTGGACGCCGGCGCCGAGGTCGACTCCCTCTACACCGCCGACGTCACCCGCACCATCCCGGTGGACGGGCGCTTCACCGCTCCCCAGCGGCGGGTCTACGAGGCGGTCCTGGAGGCCGCCGACGCGGCCTTTGAGCGGGCCGGGCACAGCGGGACCCGCTTCCGCGACCTGCACGCCGCCGCCATGGAGGTCCTGGCCCGGCACCTGTACGACTGGGGCCTGCTGCCCGAGGGGGTGACCGCGCAGGACACCCTGGCCCCCGAGGGCCAGTACCACCGCCGCTGGATGGTCCACGGCACCAGCCACCACCTGGGTCTGGACGTGCACGACTGCGCCCAGGCGCGCCGGGAGATGTACGTGGACGCGCTGCTGGAGCCGGGGATGTGCTTCACCATTGAGCCGGGCCTGTACTTCCGCGCCGACGACCTGCGCGTGCCCGCCGAGCTGCGCGGTATGGCGGTACGGATCGAGGACGACGTCGTGGTCAACGAGGACGGCTCGGTGGAGCGCCTGACCGCGGGCATCCCCCGCACGGCCGACGACGTCGAGGCCTGGGTGAGCGGGCTGCTGTCCTAGGCCCTGCCGCGGGGCCGCCCCCTGACCGGGTGCTGTCTCATGCTGGCCCCCGGCCTAGGCCCCACCGCGGGGCCGCCCCCGCCACAGGGGCGGCCTCCCGCCCACGGCCTCCCGTCCACGGCCGCCCCGCGCCGGGCCCGGGAGAGCCGCAGCCCGCGCCCCCAAAGGCCGGTGGCACTGGCCGCGCCGTCACGGACGACGCGCCCGCAAGGGCCTGCGCCCTCAGCGGCCCTTGCGGCCAGCGGGGCCGTGGCCGGTAGCGGGCCCGGGCTCCCTGAGCTCGGTGCCGTCGTCGAAGATCACCCTCATGGTCCCGTCCGCGGGCACGCACCGCAGGACGCCGTCGTCGCAGAGCCTGTTCACGAAGGTCCTCCTGGGCCCCTCCAGGGGCAGGTCCACCTGGGCGATGGAGCGGATCCCGTTGGGGTGCGTGAGGTCGGCGGGACGCGGATCCACTGAGAAGTGCGTCATAAAGAAGGGCAGGTCCAGGTCCGCGGGGAAGAACGCCCGGTAGCGCAGGTGCCTGCCGTGGGGGTCGACCCGGGTGGGGGACACCAGCAGCCCGCGCCCACGCAGCCGGGCGACGACGGCGTCGAGCTCCTTGTCCGTCCCCTCCAGGCACAGGCCGCACAGGCCCTGGGGGCCACGCTCCCAGGCGTTGAAGCGTCGGGCCGGGTTGGCGGGGAGGGCCGCCAGCGCCCGCAGGACGGGGCGCGGCATGCCCGTACGCACCAGGAGCTCCAGGTAGGGGCCCTGGGAGAAGTAGACCAGGGCGTTCTTCGGCCTGCGCACGGCCCCGTACTCCACGACGAAGCCCCGGGAGCGGAAGTCCGCCACGGCGGCGTCGAGATCCCTGACCTTGTACACGACGTGTCCTGTCTGCATGGGCCCACTGTAGGCCGACCGGGGCAGAGCACGCAGGATCCGACGGCGGTCAGCCGCCAGGGCCGGGCAGGCCGGGCGCGCCCGCGTTAAGGGTCCTGTTTCGTGTCGGACCCGGTCGGTAGTCTCGAGCCATGAACACCCCGACGGATGCCCCCTGGAGCGCTGAGCAGGTCACGGCGCTCGCGCCGGACGCCCAGGTCTCCAAGGCGGGGCTCAAGCTGGCCGCCCCGGGGACCTGGTCGAGGCCGGGGACCGACGGCACCCTGCTGTGGGGCGCCGCCAGGGGCTCGGGGAAGAACCCCTACAAGGTCTGCGTGGACCTGACGGGCCCGGCCTTCACCTGCTCCTGCCCCAGCCGCAAGATCCCCTGCAAGCACACTATCGGCCTGCTGCACCTGTGGTCGCAGGGGCAGGTCCCCTCTGGCGAGCCGTCCGACTACGCCGCCGACTGGGCGCAGGCCCGTCGTAAGCGCGCCGAGCGCAAAGCTGCGCGCGCCGCCAGCACCGCCCCCGACGCCGACCCGGCCACCGCCGCCAAGCGCGCCAAGGCCGCCCGGGCCCGCGCCGCCCGCCGCGAGCAGCGCATCACCGACGGCCTGGCCAACCTCGACCGCTGGATCCTCGACCAGATCGACCAGGGCCTGGTCACGACCAGCGAGAGCCGGAGCACGGCCCTGCGCCGCCTGGCCGCCCGCATGGTCGACGCCCAGGCGCCCGGGATCGCCACCCGCCTGGGCGAGCTCGCCGACCTGGACGACGAGAGCCCCGACTGGCTGCGCGCACTGGCCTCCGAGCTGGGCACCATCCA
This sequence comes from Actinomyces sp. oral taxon 897, assembly GCF_002999235.1. Classification (NCBI taxonomy): domain Bacteria; kingdom Bacillati; phylum Actinomycetota; class Actinomycetes; order Actinomycetales; family Actinomycetaceae; genus Actinomyces; species Actinomyces sp. oral taxon 897. The sequence goes on from NZ_CP027236.1 coordinate 1,407,795, forward strand.
CCTGCTCGTGCGCGCCTGGGCCGGGCGCGAGCACCTGCCCGCCGACCTGGTGGCCTGCGCGCGCCGTGAGATCGGCCTGAGCGTCCCCTCCGAGGAGGTCCTGGCCGCCCCCGGCGTCGAGGACCGGTGGGCGGTGATGGGCACCCGCGACCGCGAGGAGGGCCGCGTCACGGCCCGCGACTTCTGGCTGTGCGGCACGAGCACGGGACGCTGGGGGCGCATCATCGCCTACGCCCGCGAGGCGGAGGAGCTGCCCACCACCTTCAGCCCGGGCACGCTGGTCCGGGCCCGCCTGCACTTCCACCCCGGGCCCGGGCTGCGGGCGCTGTCCCGGCCCGAGCAGCCCGCCGCCGAGCCGGTCGCCGGCTGGGACCCCGGGGCGCTGAGCGTCGCCGGCGCCCGCGAGGCCTGGCGCGACGCCCTGGCCGCCGACCCGTGGGCGGACGTCCGGCCCCTCCTCGTCGCCGGCCGCCTGGCCGCCGATGCCGAGGGGCACCTGGCCCTGAGCCCGCGGAAGGAGAACGGAGACGGGCAGGGGCCGGACCGGGGGGATGCCGCCCTGCCGCTGCTGCGGATCGGCGCCCACCGGGACCTGACCCTGAGCGCCGTCTGCGACGACGTCGTGGTCGCGGGCCTGATCTGCCCGCAGGGCCTGTGGCCCCTGAGCCTGCTGACCGAGGGGACGGTGGTGCCGCTGTGAGCGGATTCGACGACGTCGTGCGCGCCGCCGCCCTCGGCGCGCGCAACCGGCCACTGGCGGCGGCCTCGCTCAGCGCCCCCGTCGCCGCGACGCTCAGCGGGGCCGACGGCGCCGAGCGCGTGCTCGAGGCGGCCGCCGCCCACGCCGCGGCCGCTCGCACCTCCATCCCCGTCGCGTCCGCGACCGCCCTGAACCTGCCCGCGCGTCTGACCCCGGTCATCGACCCCGGCCTGGCCGACGTCCTGACCCGCATCATGGCCCTGGACCACCCGCAGGACGAGCTCATCGTGCGGGTCCTGCGCCTCGTGCGGCGCCGGGGCCTGCGCCTGCCGCCGATGCTCCTGAACCGGGCGGCGAGCGCGCTGAGCGGCGACGACCGGGAGGAGGTCGTGGCGGTCATGGACGAGCGGGACCGCGCCGTCTTCGCCCTGGACGAGCGCTGGGCCGCCCGCATCCGGCGATTCGCGCAGCGGGACGCCCCGCCCGACCCCGCCCGGTGGGAGGACGGCGACGCCCAGGAGCGCGCCGATCACCTCGCCCGCCTGCGCCGCACCGACCCCGACGCCGCCCGCGCCCTCCTGGCCGACGGCGCCTGGCTCAAGGCGAGGGCGCCCGAGCGCGAGCAGATCCTCGACGCCCTGGCCATCGGGCTGGGCCCGGCCGACGAGCAGATCCTGGAGGAGCGCCTGGACGACCGCGCCGAGGCCGTGCGAGGCCGGGCCGCCGAGCTCCTGAGCCGCCTGCCCTCCTCCGCCCTCATCGCCCGCGCCGAGGCCCTGGCCGAGCGGCACGTCGTCGTCACCCGGCGCGCCCTGCGGGCCCCGGCGGTCGAGCTGCACGACATCGAGATGACCGACGCCCTGGCCCGCGACCGCTACCCCGCCAAGGCCCACCGGACCTCCGCCTCGCTGGCGCGCCTGGAGGAGGTGATCGCCCGCATCCCCACCTGGCGGTGGCCGGACCTCGTGGGGATCTCCGCCGCCGAGCTGGCGAGGGCGCGGACCCGCTGCGACGGGCAGAAGGTGGAACTGCTCGTCCCACTGGTCCGGGCCGCCACCACCTGGCGCGACGGCGAGCTCGCCGCCGCCCTCGCGGACCTCAACTCTTCCCCCGCCCCCGCCGGCCTGTTCGGCCTGCTCGACGAGCCGCGCCGCGAGGCCCTCCTGCACCGGCTCATCGCCGCCAAGCGCTACAGCGCCGTCGTCACCTGCACCCTCAGCTGGCCGTCCGAGCTCACCGCGGAGCAGTCCCGGATCTTCGCCCGCTCCCTGATCGCCGTGACCAGGCCGGGCTCGTACATCTCCGACTCCCGGTGGTGGGGCGTGCTGCCGGCGCGCTGCGCGCCCGAAGCCCTCGACGAGGTCCTCGACATTCTTCGGGGCGCCCCGCCCGACACCCTGAGCGACCTGCGCGCGCAGACCGTCATCACCGCCCTCGAGTTGCGCCGCGAGCTGCTCGAGCTGACCGACCGGACCGACCAGGAGGCATCGTGACCACCGCAGACACCGCCGACGACACCACGGGGCTCCTGCGCCCCCACGCCGAGCAGCGCTACGCCGACGAGCTCGCCGCCCTAGAGCGCTGTGACGAGCGCACCCGACCCGCAAACTGGAGGCTCTCACCCTGGGCGGTGGTGACCTACCTCATGGGCGGCACCCTGGAGGACGGCACCGTCATCACCCCTAAGTACGTGGGGAGCCGCCGCCTCATGGAGATCGCGGTGGCCACCTTGGCCACCGACCGGGCGCTGCTGCTGCTCGGGGTGCCCGGCACGGCCAAGTCCTGGGTCAGCGAGCACCTGGCCGCCGCGGTCTGCGGCACCTCCACCCTGCTGGTGCAGGGCACGGCCGGCACCGCCGAGGAGGCCGTGCGCTACGGCTGGAACTACGCCCGGCTCCTGGCGCAGGGCCCCTCCCAGGAGGCCCTGGTCCCCTCCCCGGTCATGGAGGCCATGCGCTCGGGGCGCATCGCCCGCGTCGAGGAGCTCACCCGCATGCCCTCCGACGTCCAGGACGCTCTCATCACCGTGCTCAGCGAGAAGACGCTGCCCGTGCCCGAGCTGGGCGCGGAGGTCCAGGCCCGCGGCGGCTTCAACCTCATTGCCACCGCCAACGACCGCGACCGCGGCGTCAACGACCTGTCCTCCGCGCTGCGCCGCCGCTTCAACACGGTGGTCCTGCCCCTGCCGGCCACCGCCGAGGAGGAGGTGCGGATCGTGGCCCGCCGGGTGGAGGACCTGGGCACGTCCCTCCGGCTGCCGCCCGCCCAGGGCGCCCTGGAGGAGATCCGCCGGGTGGTCACGGTCTTCCGCGAGCTGCGCCAGGGGGTGACGGAGGACGGCCTGACCAGCCTGAAGTCGCCGTCGGGCACCCTGTCCACGGCGGAGGCGATCTCCGTGGTCACCAACGGGCTGGCCATGAGCGCGCACTTCGGCGACGGCGTCCTGCGCCCCGCGGACGTGGCCGCCGGGATCCTGGGCGCCGTGGTGAGCGACCCGGTGGCCGACCGGGTGGTGTGGTCGGAGTATCTGGAGACCGTGGTGCGCGAGCGCCGCGACTGGGATGACTTCTACCGGGCCTGCCGCGAGGTGACGGCGTGACCGGCGACACCCTGGCGCCCGGTGGCGTGACAGCGCCAGCTGCCAGCGCGACGGCCTCGGCTGCTGGCGTGACAGCGCCGGCCGCCAGCGCGACGGCGTCGGGTGCCAGCATGACGGCCTCGGGCGCGCCCTCGCTGGTGGCGTCTGAGCGGCCGCAGGCTCCCTCCCCGGACGCTCCGAGGGTGCGGGTCCTGGGGATCCGCCACCACGGCCCGGGCTCCAGCCGGGCCGTGGTGGGGGCGCTGGATGACTACCAGCCCGACTGCGTGCTCGTGGAGGGGCCCGCCGACGCCGACGACCTCATTGAGTGGGTGGGGCCGCAGATGACGCCGCCGGTGGCACTGCTGGCCTGGCAGACCGACGCCCCGTCCCACTCGGCCTTCTGGCCCATGGCGGTGTTCTCCCCGGAGTGGCAGGCCCTGTCCTGGGCGGTCGCCCACGGGGTGAGGGCCCAGTTCATGGACCTGCCGGCCGCCGTGCAGCTGGCCGAGCGACAGGACCAGGAGGAGGACCACGACCCTGACCCCGGTGCCGCCCCGGCAGCCGGGGAGCGGGAGCCGGGCGGCTCCCGGGATCCGGGCGGTCCCCGGGAGCCCGCGGCCACCGGGGGGACCGGCACGGGTGCCGGGGCGCAGGGCGCCGAGGAGCCGGGCGGGTCCGCCGGCCAGCAGGCCCGCAGCACGGACACGACCCCCGAGCCACCAGCCGACGGGCTGCCAGCCCACGAGCCGCCAGCTGAGCCACCAGCCGACGAGCCACCGGCCGACGAACTGCCCGACGCCCCGTCATCTGACGGGCACCCCGGCCCTGAGCCCCCCGACACCCCCCAGGTGAGGACCGACCCCATTGCCGAGCTGGCGCGCCTGGCCGGGTACGAGGACCCGGAGGCCTGGTGGGAGGACACCATCGAGCTGCGCCTGGCCGGGGACCCCTTTGACGCCCTGACCGAGGCCATTGGCCTGCTGCGCCAGGCGGCCCCGGAGTCCGACCCGTACACCCTGCGCCGTGAGGCCCACATGCGCCGGGTCCTGCGGGCGGCCAGGCGGGCCGGCTACCGGCGTATCGCCGTGGTCTGCGGTGCCTGGCACGCCCCGGCCCTGGCCGGCAGGCCTCCCAAGGTGAGTGAGGACAACGCCCTGCTCAAGGGGATGCGCAAGGTCAGAACGCGTACCACCTGGGTGCCCTGGACCCACCGCCGCCTGGCCACCAGCTCCGGCTACGGCGCCGGGGTGGCCTCCCCCGGCTGGTACCACCACCTGTTCACCGCCCCCGACCAGCCCGTCATCCGCTGGTTGACCCTGGTGGCCGCCTCCCTGCGCCGCCAGGACCTGCCGGTCTCCTCGGCCCACATTATCGAGGCCGCCCGCCTGGCCCAGGCCCTGGCGGCCATGCGCGGCCGTCCCCTGCCCGGCTCCGACGAACTGGGGGAGGCGGTCCTGTCGGTCATGTGCGAGGGCAGTGCCACCCGGGCCGCCCTGGCTACCCGTGAGGTCCTCGTCGGCGAGGCCCTGGGGGTGGTGCCCGAGGGCGTGCCCATGGTGCCCCTGGACGCGGACCTGCGCTCCAGGGCCAGGAGCCTGCGCCTGCCCCTGAGCGCCTCGCCCAGGAAGCTCACGCTGGACCTGCGCAGGCCCCTGGACCTGGAGCGGTCCCGGTTCCTGTACCGGATAGGCATCCTGGGCGTGGACTGGGCGAGCCAGCAGCAGGCCTCCTCCAAGGGCACCTTCAAGGAGGTGTGGTCCCTGGAGTGGGTGCCCGAGCTGTCGGTGGAGGTCATTGAGGCGGCCGCGTTCGGCAACACGGTCGCCGAGGCCGCTGGCAACGCCCTCCTGGCGGACTCGACCTCGCTGCCGCAGGTCACCCAGGCCGTGGAGGAGGCGCTGGCCGCCGACCTGACAAGCGTCATGCCCGAGCTGCTGCGGATCCTGGACGACCAGGCCGCCAGGGAGTCCGACATCACCCACCTGCTGACCTCCCTGCCGGCGCTGGCCCGCGCCCAGCGCTACGGGGACGTGCGTGGTACCGACGCCTCCAGCCTGGCGGCGGTGACCTGGGCCGTCCTGGTGCGCGCCTGTGCCGGGCTCCCCGCCGCCGCGGCCAACGTGGACCAGCAGGTGGCCCGCTCCCTGAGGACGGCGATCGACGAGGTCCAGGCGGTCATCGGCCTGCTGGACGAGCAGTGTGCGGACCTGTGGCGCGAGACCCTCCTGCGCGCCCTGGGCGGGCACTGCCTGCCGGGGATCCTGGCGGGACGCCTGACCCGCCTGCTCCTGGACGCCGGTCACCTGGAGCGCGCCGACGCCGCCGCCCGCCTGGCACGGGCCCTGTCACCGGGCACCGAGCCCACGGAGCAGGCCGAGTGGATCGAGGGCTTCCTCTCCGGGGAGATCCTGCTGCTGAGCTACGACCCCCAGCTGCTGCGGATCCTGGACCAGTGGGTACGGCGCATCGGGGACCGGGCCTTCGTGGACGTCCTGCCGGCCCTGCGGAGGGCCTTCAGCCAGTGGCCCGGCCCCCAGCTCCAGGACCTGGCCAGGCAGGTTGCCACCCTGGGTGAGGACGAGGAGCCCCAGGACACCGTGGACGACCTGGCTGACGCCGGACCGATCCTCAAGACCGTGAGCACCATCCTGGGAGGAGCCTCATGACCAGCAGCGACGACGTCCGGCAGGCGCCTGGGGGCACCGCAGGGGCGAGCCCGGAGGAGATCGAGCCCATCGGGGCCGAGCAGCGGTGGCGGCTGGTGCTGGGGCTGGACGCCCAGGGCCGCCGCACGCCGCTGAGCCGCCAGCAGGCGGGCATGGACCAGGCCCTGAGGACCCTGTACGACGAGGAGGCGCGGAGCGCACTCCAGGGCCGTAGGGCCCGCGGCGGCCTGGGCGAGTCCTCCCCGCGGGTGGCCCGCTGGCTGGGTGACATCCGCACCTACTTCCCCACCCGGGTGGTCCAGGTCATGCAGGTGGACGCCCTGGAGCGCTTCGGCCTGACCTCCATGCTGCTGGAGCCGGAGGTCCTGGAGATGGTGGAGCCGGACATCCACCTGGCGGCCACCCTGGCCAGCCTGTCGCAGGCGGTCCCGGAGCAGTCCAAAGCCACCGCCCGGGCCGTGGTGGCCAAGGTCGCCAGGCAGGTGGAGGAGCGGCTCGCCGACAACCTGCAGCAGGCGGTCCGCGGCGCCCTGGACCGCGCCACGCGCACCTCCCGCCCCGCCCTGGCGGATATCAACTGGGGCCGGACGATCACCGCGAACCTGAAGAACTACGTCCCGGAGCTGGGCACGGTCATCCCTGAGCGGATCATCGGGTACGGCCGACGCCACCGGGGCATCCAGCGGGAGTTCACCATCTGCCTGGACCAGTCCGGCTCCATGGCGACCTCGGTGGTGTACGCCTCCATCCTGGCCGCCGTCATGTCCACGATCCGCTCGCTGCGCACCACGCTGGTGGCCTACGACACGGCGGTCATCGACCTGACGCCCCTGCTCACGGACCCGGTGGACGTCATCTTCGGCACCCAGCTCGGCGGGGGCACGGACACCACGCCCGCCCTGGAGTACTGCCAGCAGACGATTACCAGGCCCGCGGACTCGGTCCTCATCCTCATTAGCGACCTCTATGACGCCCACCCGGAGCGCATGCTGGAGCGCCTGGCCCAGGTGGAGGCCAGCGGCACCAAGGTGGTGGTGCTCCTGGCGCTGAGCGACGACGGCGCCCCCTTCTACAACCACGACGTCGCCAAGCGCCTGGCCCAGATGGGGATCCCGGCCTTCGGCTGCACGCCGGACGCCTTCCCCGAGCTCCTGGCAGCGGCCGTCCAGGGGGACGACCTGGCCCACTGGGCCGACGAGCAGGCCGCCCACGCCAACTAGAGGCCCACCCTCCCCTCCCGCCTCCCCTCCCCTCGCGAGAACGGTACTTATTCTTCGTGAGAACGGTACTTGTTTCTCGTGAGAACGGTACTTATTGCTCGTGAGAACGGTACTTGTTCGTCGTGAGAACGGTACTTGTTCGTCGTGAGAACGGTACTTATTGCTCGCGAGAACGGTACTTGTTCGTCGTGAGAACGGGGAGTTGTCCGGGGCACTGCACGTGGCGGTCCCATCCGCACTGGTTCTTGCAGCCAGCGTCCCCGGGCGGGCCCGCACCTCTGCCATCACCTCTGCCAGCATCCTGGCGGCACACCCGGGCGGGCCCGCACCGCCGTCATTACCACCGTGTCATGCTCTGTCACCAGGCGCCCCCGGGGCAGGCCCGTACCCTGCCCGCGTCCTGGCGGCACGCCCAGGACACCCCTGCACCCCTGGCGGCACCCCCGCACCCCTAATGGCACCCTGCCCGCGCCCTACCAAGCGCCCCGGGCAGGTTCTAGGCGCACAGGTGCTCGTGCTCGCGGTGCCTGGTGGACTCGATCTGGAAGGTCGAGTGCTCAATACGCACCGGGAAGTGCTCGGCGACGCACTCCTGGAGGGCGTGCAGGATCTCGGAGGCGTGCCCGTCACGCAGGCACTCGTCACGCACGGCGACGTGGGCGGTGAGCACGGGCAGCCCGGAGGCGACCTGGGTGACGTGCAGGTCGTGGACGGCCTCGACGTGGTCCAGGGCCAGCATGTGGCGGCGCACCTCGGCCACGTCCAGCCCGTCGGGGGACTCCTCCATGAGGACCCGCCCCGCCGAGCGCAGCAGCACCAGCGCGCGCGGCACAATGAGGGCGGCAATGGCCAGGGAGGCGACGGCGTCGGCCTGCTCCCAGCCAGTGGTCCACACCACCACCGCGGCCACAATGACGCCCACGCTGCCCAGGGCGTCACTGGTCACCTCCAGGAAGGCGGCGCGCATATTGAGGCTGGTGCCCCGCCCCCCGGCCAGGACCAGCAGGGAGACCACGTTGGCCACCAGGCCGACCACGCCCATGATGAGCATGCCGCCCCCGGCGACGTCGGGCGGGTCGAACAGGTCCAGGACGGCCCGCACCCCCACGCTCAGGCCGACCACGCCGAGCATCCCGGCCTGGAGGGCGGCGCCGATCACCTCGGCCCGGCGCAGCCCCCAGGTGCGCTGGTCGGTAGCCGGGCGGGTGGCCAGGTGGGCGGCGGTGAGCGCCATGAGCAGGCCGGCGACGTCGGTGAGCATGTGCCCGGCGTCGGCCAGCAGGGCCAGGGAGTTGGTGATCAGGGCGGTGACGACCTCGGCCACGAGGACCAGGACCGTCAGCCCCAGCGCGACGGCCAGGCGGGAGCGGGAGGCGGTCAGGTCCTGCGACCCGTGGGAGTGGGAGTGGTCGTGGGCGCTCATCGCGCGGCCTCGTTCCCTGTCACGGACAGCACGGCTCCCGCCCCGGAGGGCGTTACCGCCCTGGGCGCCGCCGTCGCGGGCACCGGCGCGTCCGGGCCCTCTGCCGAGGACGCCGGGGCCGGGGACAGGTAGGTGGCGGCGTGCAGGCCCACCGCGGGAACGGCCGACCCGGCCTGGGCCCCGGGGCTCAGGGTCTCCAGCAGCACCCGGGCGGCGTCCAGCAGGGCCCTGGTCTGGTGGGGGCGGGCCAGGTGGCTGACCGAGGTCCGCCCGTGGCTGTGGGTGGCGACCAGGCCGGCGTCCCGCAGTACGCCCAGGTGCTGGGAGACCGTGGACTGGGCCAGGCCAAGGTGCTCGCGCAGCTGGGTCACCGTGTGCTCCCCGCCCTCCAGGTGCGCCAGGATGGCCAGGCGGGTCGGGTCGGCCAGGGCCCGCAGGACGGCGGCCAGGGCCCCGGCGCGGACGACGGCGTCCAGGTCGTCGCTGCGGTCCTCCGGGAGAAGACCATGAATCATCGTCATAGAACGATGGTATCGTCACTTACCGATGCATTCAAGGGATAGCCTAGACCGACTGGCCGACGCCGCTGGCACCCTTCTCCCAGCCGAGCGCCTGACCGGCGCCCTACTCCCGGCTGGCGGCCATGTCCTGGCCAGCCGAATCCTGCCCGGCTGGTCGCCCCTGTCCGGCCGCCTCAGCCCGGCCGTGTCCCTGTCCGGTCCGGTTGCCGTGTCCTACTCGGCTACCTCAGCCGCCTCGCCCGGCCCAACCGTCTTACTGGCCAGCCGAATCCTGCCCGGCTGCCCCACCGTCAGCCGCCTCGCCCTGCCTCTCAGGCTTGTCCCGCTCCTTGGACTCACCGTGGGGGTCCGCCGTGGGGCTGACGACCTCGCCGGCCCTGGCTCCCCAGGGCCCCCGGTCAGCGACCTGGTCCCGGCTGGACCTCCGGCTGGCCACCCCGCCAAGCCCGGCCACAGCGCCCGCGCCACCAGGCCCGGCCGCCCCACCGTCAGCCGCCGAATCCTGCCCGGCCGCCTCAGCCCGGCTGGCCAGCCCGCCAGGCCCGGCCGCCCCGCCAGGCCCAGCCGCCTGCCCCACCTGCCCCTCGGGCCCGTACGAGGCCGCGTACCGGTTCACGTCCGCCCCCTCGGGCAGGCGCACCCCGAAGCGGGGCTGCTCATCGGGCCGGGAGCCGAAGGCCGTAGGCCCGGCACCCGCCGCCTCGCGGGCGGCACGCCGCTGGGCAGCACGCTGCGCCGCCGCCCCACCAGGAGTGAGGTTGCCCGGGGCCTGGGCCAGCGCCCGGGCCGCCTCGGCGGCGTACTGCCCGGCGATAATGGAGTAGCGGGAGGCCACGACCTGGCTGACGCTGGTGAAGTCGCGCCGCCCCCGGCTCATGGCGTAGCCGACCACCTGGAAGCCGATCCCCCAGATGACCCCCAGGAGCATCGCCCCGGTGAAGGTCACCCCCCGGTTCTGCGAGCCCGGGCCCAGCAGCACCATGACGGCCGCGAAGAACATGCCGATCCACAGCCCGCTCAACGACCCGGCCAGCACGGCCCTGCCCCAGCTCATGCGGCCGGTAATACGCTCCACCTGACGCAGGTCGGTGCCGATAATGGCCAGGACCTGGACGGGGAACCCGTCGTCGCTCAGGGAGTCCACGGCGGCCTGGGCCTCGGGGTATGTGGCGAAGGAGGCGATCTCCTCACCACGCGGCAGGACGGCGGCCCCCGGACGCAAGGACATCCCGGGCTGCGGAGGGACAGGGCTGGACTGGCTCATGCCCCTCATGCTCGCACGCACGTCGCCACCGACGGCCCCCGGGGCGCGGGATCACGCCCAGGGCGCATAAGGTTACCCCGTGGAGAGCAATCGGACACGCAGCACGAACAGGGTCTTTGTGGCCAGACTCGTCGGCACCACCGTCTTCGACCCCCTGGGGGACCGGGTCGGTAAGGTGCACGACGTCATCGTGCTCCTGCAGATGCGCGGCGAGGCGCGCGCGGTGGGCCTCATTATCGAGGTCGCCGGACGACGTCGCGTCTTCCTGCCCCTGTCCCGGGTGACCGCGATGCAGCCGGGGGCCGTCATCACCACCGGCCTGCTCAATATGCGCCGTTTCGAGCAGCGTCACGTGGAGACCCTGGTGGTGGGCGAGCTCTTTGACCGGGTGGTCACCCTCAAGGACGGCTCGGGCAAGGTCACCGTGCGTGACGTGGGCATCGAGCGGGACCGCGGCATGGACTGGAAGGTGACCCGCCTGTTCGTCCAGCGCGCCTCCTCCGGCGCCTTCGGGCTGCGCCGCGGCGAGACCTTCACGGTACGCCCCGAGGAGGTCAGCGGCCTGGCCGGCAGCGCGGACCAGCAGGGGGCCACGGCCCTGCTGGCCACCCTGGAGGACCTCAAGCCCGCCGACCTGGCCGACGTCCTGCGCGACCTGCCCCCGGCCCGCCGCCAGGACGTGGCCGCCGAGCTGTCCGACGAGCGCCTGGCCGACGCCCTGGAGGAGCTCGGTGACGAGGACGCGGTGGCCATGCTCTCGGCCCTGGAGTCGGCCCGTGCCGCCGACGTCCTGGACGCCATGCAGCCCGACGACGCCGCCGACCTGGTCTCCGAGCTGCCCAGCCCCAAGGCCGCCGAGCTCCTGGCCCTCATGGAGCCCGAGGAGGCCGAGGACGTGCGCCGGCTCATGGCCTACGACGAGTACACCGCCGGCGGCCTCATGACCACCGAGCCCGTCATCCTGCCGCCCGAGGCCACCGTGGCCACCTTCCTGGCCCAGGCGCGCAAGGCGGAGGTCACCCCGGCCCTGGCGGCGGTGGCCTTCGTGGTGCGCCCGCCCCTGGAGAGCCCCACCGGCAGGTACCTGGGCATCGTGCACCTCCAGCGCGCGCTGCGCGAGCGGCCCCAGCGTATGCTCGGCTCCGTCCTGGACAGGGACGTGGGGACGGTCCACGCCGAGGACTCCATCGGCACGGTCACCCGTCTCCTGGCCACCTACAACCTCACGGCCCTGGCGGTGCTGGACGACGCCGGGCGCCTGCTGGGGGCGGTAAGCGTCGACGACGTGCTGGACCACCTCATGCCCGACGACTGGCGCGAGGCCGACGAGGCCGTCACCGACGAGATGATCGAGAGGAGCGCAAATGGCTGAGTCCCTTGACACCCCCCTGGAGACCACGCGACGACCCCGCTGGCTCTGGCAGCGCTCCAACGAGCAGTCCGACGGCTTCGGCCGGTTCGCCGAGGCCACCGCCCGTTTTATGGGCTCCCCGAAGTTCATCCTCTACATGACGATCTTCGTGGTGACCTGGATCGTCCTGAACGTGGTGCTGGTGCAGTACGCCAGGAAGTACGCCTGGGACGCCTACCCCTTCATCCTGCTCAACCTGGCCTTCTCCACGCAGGCCTCCTACTCGGCCCCGCTCATCCTGCTGGCGCAGAACCGCCAGGACGACCGCGACCGCGTCACGGCCGAGCAGGACAGGCAGCGGGCCCACCGCAACCTGGAGGACACCGAGTTCCTCACCCGGGAGATCGCCTCCCTGCGCCTGGCCATGAACGACGTCGCCACCCGTGACTTCGTCCGCAGCGAGCTGCGCGACGTGCTCAGCGAGATCCTGGCCGAGGAGCGGCGCACCCGTGAGGAGATCGCGGAGCTGGAGCGGGCCGAGGAGGACACCCCCCAGGCTCGCTGAGCCCGGCTGGCGGGCAGGGCCCGGCCAACCGGGCACAGGTTCCGGCGAGGCCAGCCGCCGCCACGCAGGGCTGGCACCGCCGCGAGGCTGGCCCGTCCCGCCGCAGCCACGCAGGGTCGGCCGCCACCGGCTGGCGGGAGCCAGCCCGCCCCGCCGCACAGGTTCCGGCGAGGCCAGCTCCCGCCGCGACTGCGCAAGCGTCCCAGCCCGCGCCGCCACGCAGGGCCCGCCGCGGGCGGTTCAGACATTGAGGGCGTTGAGGGCGTCGACCACCACCTGGGCGTAGACGTCGCACCCCTCCGCGGTGGGGTGGACCTGGTCCTGGGCCAGGAGCTCCATGCGCTCGGCAATGGCCCGGTCCCAGCCCGCCACGTCCACCTGGTCGGGGTGGGCGGCGGCGAAGTCGCGGATGGTCTGGTTGGCCCCGGGGATCCAGGTGGTGCGGGCGGGCCCGAACCCCGTGACCAGGACGAGCTTGCGCCCCGGCCCCAGGTAGTCCAGGAGCGCCTGGATCTGGTCGCCCAGGACCTCCCCGTTGGTGGCCAGGGCGACCACCACGTAGGGGCGGGGCCCGTACTCGGCGTCCATGGCCTGGAGCGTCTCCAGGCCCGCGTAGAAGGAGCGGGAGACCTGGGCGTCGATCGCGATCCCGGGCAGGGAGGCCTCCAGCGCCGGGGCCGAGGCCAGGCTGACGGAGTCCCCCACGAGGGAGACCTGGTCCCCGGTCAGGGGCTCGGGCGCGGCCGTGGTGGGGGTCGGCTCGGGCGTGGGCGTCTCGGTGGGCCGCGAGGCCGTCGGGGTGGCGGAGGCCAGCGCCTGGGCCCCGCGCTGGATGGCGGCCTCGGCGGTGGACTGGGCGGGCTGGAGGGCCAGGGCCGCCCCCAGCAGCAGGACGCTGGCCACACCCAGGCCACCGGACAGGCTCAGACGCAGGCGCGTCCGGGTGACCGAGCGCACCCAGGCCCGTACCCCCATACGTCGGATCGGGGTCTCGAAGTACCGGAAGGACAGCTCGGCGAAGAACACGCTCACCACCGTCACGCCCAGGGCCACCAGGGCCTGGGGTGCGGTGGGCGGCACCACGTAGAAGGCCAGCACCCACAGGGGCCAGTGCCACAGGTACAGGCCGTAGGAGCGGGTCCCCAGCCAGCGCAGCGGGGCGGTCTCCAGCAGGGCGGGCAGCCAGGAGCCGGGGCTGAGGGCCAGCGCCGGGCCGGCGACCTCCGGGGTCAGGCCCTGGAGGAGAGCCACGGTGCAGGCCGAGGCCCCCGCCAGGACCCAGGTGGTGGTCCGGGTCCCGCCGGGCATCTGGTCGGAGGTGAGCGCGGCAATGAGGACCAGGCCCACCAGCCCCGCCCAGGACACCACCGCGCGCGCCCGCTCCAGCAGGGGCGTGGTCACCCGGGTGGGGTCCAGGACGTGCCCGTGGAGCAGGGCCAGGGCCGAGCCCGCCATGAGCCCGTAGGCGTGGGTGTCGGTACCCAGGTAGAGCCGTGAGGGGTCGGCGCCGCGGGCCGCCAGGGTCAGGGAGAGCCACACCGAGGCCGCGGTGAGCACGACGGCCGCCCCGCAGGCCAGGTACCGACGCCACCGGGAGTCCGCCCTGCCCAGGAGCAGCAGGAGGAGGAGCGGCCACACGAGGTAGAACTGCTCCTCCACCGCCAGGGACCACACGTTGGTCAGCAGACTGGGCTGGGCCTGGTCGAAGTAGGAGGATCCGGCGAATATCTCGACCCAGTTGTAGACCAGGCCGATGGCGCCCAGGACCTGTCGGCGTATGCCCAGCAGGACGTCGCCCCCCGGCCAGGCCGCCAGCGACACCGTCACCACGATGGTGCTCAGCAGGGCCGGGACGATCCGGCGCAGACGCCTGACCCAGAAGCGCCGCAGGTTGGTGGACCCGGTACGACGCCGCTCGTCCACCAGCAGGCTGGTGATGAGGAAGCCGGAGATGACGAAGAAGGCGTCCACGCCTACCTTCCCGCCGGGCAGCGCCCCGGGCAGGAGGTGGTAGGCCAGGACCATAAAGACAGCGAGCGCGCGCACGCCGTCGAGCCCCCGAACCCGGGCCCGGGGAGGAAGAGAACGGGGGGTGGAGGAGGTAGAGACAGACGGGTTCACGGACTGTGCTGAGATGCTCATGGTGTCACAGGTGTTACGTGGACGGGAACGGGGCCCAGCCTAGCGTTAGTTTGTCCTGAGACCAGGGTGTGACAACGTCTGACGGCCCTCACAGGCGTGCTCCCCGCCACGGTGAGGCCCGGTGGCCGGGCTCCTAGGATGGACGCATGCCACAGCCCACGCCAGCGGCCGTCCGCGAGGCCCTGTCCCGCGTCATCGATCCCGAGCTCCGCCGTCCGATCACCGACCTGGGCATGGTGGGGTCCGTCGAGATCGGTGACGACGGCCTCGTCACCGTCTTGATCCTGCTGACCGTCGCCGGGTGCCCCCTGAAGGACACCCTCAGCCAGGACGCGCGCCGTGAGGTGGGCTCCGTGGAGGGGGTCACCGGCGTCGAGGTGCGTATGGGGGTCATGAACGACGAGCAGCGCGCCGAGCTGCGCGCCCGTCTGCGCGGGGGCGCCGCTGAGCCGGTGATCCCCTTCACCAAACCCGGCAGCCTGACCCGCGTCTACGCGGTGACCTCCGGGAAGGGCGGGGTGGGCAAGTCCTCGGTCACGGCCGCCCTGGCCGCCGCCCTGGCCGCCCAGGGCCTGAGCGTGGGGGTGGTGGACGCCGACATCTACGGCTTCTCCATCCCCCGCATGATGGGTGCGGACTACCCGCCCACCCAGCTCGACGGCATGATCGTCCCCCCGGTGTCCCACGGGGTCAAGGTCATGAGCATCGGCATGTTCGTGGACGACAAGCAGCCGGTGATCTGGCGCGGGCCCATGCTCCACCGGGCCGTCCAGCAGTTCCTCTCCGACGTCTTCTGGGGGGACCTGGACGTGCTCCTACTGGACCTGCCCCCCGGTACCGGTGACGTGACCATCTCCGTGGCCCAGCTCCTGCCCAACGCGGAGATCCTGGTGGTCACCACCCCCCAGGCCGCCGCCGCGGAGGTGGCCGAGCGCACCGGCCTCATTGCCGCCCAGACCCACCAGAAGGTCCTGGGGGTCATTGAGAACATGTCCTACCTGCTCCAGGACGACGGCTCCAGGCTGGAGATATTCGGGTCCGGCGGCGGCCAAGCGGTCTCCGACTCCCTGACCCAGGTCCTGGGCTACCAGGTGCCGCTGATGGCCCAGCTGCCCCTGGACATCCGCCTGCGGGAGGGCTCGGACCTCGGCGTGCCGGTGACCGTCAGCGACCACGGCAGGCCCCCGGCAGACTCCCCCGCCGCGCTGGAGCTGGCGCGGGTGGCCTCCAGTATTGGGCACCGGGCCCGCGGGCTGGCCCGCCGCCCCCTGGGCGTGAGTCCCGTCAACACCTGAGTGCCCGGCTGGCCGGTGCTAAGTGCCCGGCTGGTCCGGACCAGTTCGCGCTGAACTCGCCTAAGCGCAGGTGAACGCGCTTGAGAGCGCCTGAACGCGCTTTCATGCATATGAACTCCGTTTGGAGTAGCGTTCACCTGGGCGAGACGACGTTCACCCGCGTGACAGCACGTTCAGGCGTCCACGGTCAGGGTCGCAGCCTCCGGGCGGGTCCTCGCGGCGGCCTTGGCGGCCCGGACAATGTCACGTGGGGAGAGCGGCCTGGGGGGCAGGTCGCCCGACGCCTCAGTGAGGCTGGTGGGAATGGCGGCCGCCTCCGAGGTCGCGGTCGTCTGCCCGTCCCAGGACCCAGTCACGACGGCGTCCTGCTCCCGGTTATCGGGGACGGCAGCCCGCTGTTCCCCGGACGCGGCGTCGTCCCGCTGTTCCCCGGGCGTGGCGTCCTGCTGCTCCCGGAGCGCGTCAGGACGCTGTTCCTCGGGCGCGGTATCCCGCCCCTGGGCTACCGGCTGGGCGGCAGTCTGCTCCTGGTCATCGGGCGTGGTGTCCTGCTCCTGTGACGCCTCGGCCTGCGGCCCTGGGGCCGTCTCCGCAGACCCCGCCTGCGGGGTGGTGTCGCTCACAGACCCCTCCCCGGCACCCGGCTCAGACCCCCGGGCCACGTCAGCCACCTCGGCCCGCGTTTCCTTGGCCGCCTCGGCCTCAACCTCGGCTTCCTGGGCCTCCTCGGCCTCAGCCCCGGCCCGCGCCGCCTCGGCCTGCGCCTCAATCCGCTTGCCCAGGGAGTCCGAACGCTCCTGGGCGGCCAGGGCCCGCACGTCGGCGGCCACGGCGTCCGAGGCCTCCTTGGCGGTAGAGGCCACCGCGGCCAGGGGGTTGGCCAGGTCGCGCTTAATGGCGTCGAGGTCCTCACCCAGGGCGTCGCGCACGATCTTGCGCGGGTCGTAGTTGCGGGGGTTGAGGTCGGCGAGGTTGAGGTCACCGAGCTCAGGGCCCACCTCCTCGGCGATCTGCGCCTTGGCCTGCTCCAGGAAGACACGCAGCTGACGGATGAGCTGGGTGAGCTTGCGGGTGTACTCAGGCAGACGCCGGGGACCCACCACGATCACCGCCACCAGGAGGATGACGATGAACTCGTTGCCGTTGATGCCGAACACACGCCCAGTATAGGGAGCCGCCCGGGGCACGTGCCGCCGCGGGCACCGGTAGGCTCTGCCTGTGGCGATACCCGGCATCGTCCGCAAGACCAGGAACAAGCCTGTTCACCGGTACCTGAAACAATAGGAGCTGGCGCGTCCGTACCCGGGCGCAGGACGTGATCATGTGAGGAAGGCAGCGCGGTGAGTGCCGACAAGACCTTGACCTGGACCTACACCGAGGAGTTCCCTCTGGAGGAAGAGGCCGCCACCCAGGCCCGCCTGCGTGGGATGGGCCTCGGGGTGGAGCCGGTCAGCGTGGCCACCGGGGCCGCGCTGCGGGTCCTGGCCGCCTCCGTCGGCGCCAAGAGCATTGCCGAGATCGGTACCGGCACCGGCGTGTCCGGCCTGTGGCTGCTGGGCGGCATGGGCCGCGACGGGGTCCTGACCACCATCGACGTCGAGAGCGAGCTCCAGCGTGAGGCCCGCCGCGCATTCGACGCCGCCGGGTACCCCTCCTCCCGGATCCGTCTCATCCAGGGCCGGGCCAGTGCCGTCATGCCGCGCATGGCGGCCCGCTCCTACGACATGGTGGTCCTGGACGTCGACCCCGTGGAGGCGGCCAACCTCGCCGAGGGCGCCCTGCGCATGCTGCGCGTGGGCGGGGTGCTCGCCGTCACCCACGCCCTGTGGGCGGACCACGTGGCCGACCCCGCCCGCCGCGACCCGGCCACCGTGGCGGCCCGCGAGCTGGCCAAGGCCGTACGCGCCTCCGACCTGCTGGTCTGCACGCTCCTGCCGGTGGGTGACGGCCTGCTGGTGGCGGTGCGCCGGGGCTGAGCCCGCCGCGCCCGCCACGACCCAGGGCCCGCCGGGGCACGGCCCAGGGAGCGAGCCCGCGAGCCACCGCGCCCCGGCTGCACCCGACCCGGACGCGACCACCTGGCCAATAACGAGCCCGTGCTCGCCGCGACCCGACGCTCGCCACGCGCCCCGCCGCGCCCGCCATAATCCGGCTGAGCTCACCGCCTGAGGCCCCACGCCCGCCACGCACCCGGGCGACCACGTACTGCGGTGCGCCCCGGGGGAACAGACACGGACATCTGGCGCATGTACCCAGGGGCCGCACCCTTGCCCACCCACCCCGCCGTCCGCCCCGGCGCGCCCAGGACGTGACGGAGAACGTGACAGAAGACGTGACGGGTGCTACTGTACCCCTATAACCAAAGCCGGTTTTGAAACCCCCTTTCACACTGGTGAGGACGCCAGTCGACCCTGATCCCACACCCCCACAGGAGCGGACAATGCCAGGACACCCCGGGACCTCCACCCGCGCCGCCAACGCCGCCGCGCTGTGGGACCAGCTGCGCCGGGCCCGGGTCAGCAGCGTCACCGACCTGGCGCGGGCCGCGGGGACCTCGCGCCCCACGGCGAGCGCCGTCCTGGCCGACCTGGAGGACCAGGGCCTGGTGGTCTCCCAGGACCTGGTGGACCCCACCCCGGGCCGCCCGGCGACCGGCTGGTCCCTCTCCCCGCGCGCGGGCTACGTCCTGGGCGCCGACGTCCTGGTCTCCTCCGTCCTGGTCAGCGCCGCCACCCTGGACGGCACCGTCGTGGCGGCCCGGACCTCGCCGCTGAGCGGGGAGCGGCGCTACCCGGACCTCCTGGCCGCCCTCACCCAGGAGGTGGACAGGCTGTCCGGCTACGGCCCCCTGCGGCACCTGTCCGTCTCCACCACCGGGATCCCCGACGACGCCGGTGTCGTCCTCCACGCGGACCTGGTCCCCCAGTGGGACGGCTTCGACCTGGCGGGCAACCTCCGCCACGACCTGGGCGTGGCGGTGGACGTGGACAACGACATCAACATGGCCGCGCTGGGGGAGTTCCGCCTGAGGGTCCAGGACGGGCAGATCGCCGCCCAGGGGGACCTGCTCTACATCCTGGTGGCCCGGGGGATCCACTCCGGCCTCGTCCTGTCGGGCAGGGTGCACCGGGGCAGCCGCTTCACCGCCGGCGAGATCTCCGCCGCCCTGGACCTGCACCTGGAGGACGCCCAGGCCCCGGACGAGGACTGGGCGGAGCGCGTGGCCCTGACGATCTCCTCGGTGGGGCTCGTCGTGGACCCCGACCTCATTGTCATCTCGACGCCGACGGCGCGCGCCCGCTCCATGGTCCTGCCCCTCATGTCCCTCATGCGCGCCAAGGGGACGCAGTGGTCCCCCCGGCTCCGGCTGGAGAGCGCGCGCCTGGGGTGGGGGGCGGCGGCCGTCGGCGCCCTGTCCCTCGCCCTGGACCACGCCAACCAGGCCGTCACGGGGGCCGACGAGGTCCCCGTCACCCCCCTGGAGGGCGTGGAGACCGTCAGCAACGCCGCAACCACAGGAGAGCACAGCACCATGACCGCCACCGCCGCCACGTCCCGGCCCTCTGACACCCTGCGCGTCGGGGTGGTCGGGGTCGGCGCCCGGGCCAAGTTCACCCTGGCCGCCGAGCGGCCCGAGAACAACGGCCGGATCACCGCCGTCTGCGAGACCCACCCCCGGGCCCGCGAGCGCGTGGCCTCCCGCCTCCAGCGGGACCCCGACTCGGTGTCCATCACCACCAGCGTGACCGACCTGGTGGGGACCGGGATCGACGTCGCCTTCGTGACCTCCCCCGACGACACCCACGCGGACGTGACCTGCGAGCTCCTGCGGGCGGGGGTCCCCGTCTACCTGGAGAAGCCCCTGGCCATCACCATGGAGGGGGCCACGCGCGTCCTGCGCACCGCCTACGAGACGGGCACCCGCCTGTACGTGGGGCACAATATGCGCCACATGCACGTGGTGCGCTCCATGCGCGAGCTCATCCGCTCGGGGCGGATCGGCGAGGTCAAGGCCATCTGGTGCCGGCACTTCGTGGGCTCCGGCGGGGACTTCTACTTCAAGGACTGGCACGCCACCAGGGAGCACGGCACGGGTCTGCTGCTGCAGAAGGCGGCGCACGACATCGACGTCATGCACTGGCTGGCGGACTCCCACACCACCAGCGTGGTGGCCATGGGCGGGCAGACCCTCTACCACCAGGTCACGGACCGGGCGGACCGCTCCGACGAGCTCATGCACAGCTGGTACTCCCTGGACAACTGGCCGCCCCTGAGCCAGAAGGGCCTGAGCCCGGTCATTGACGTCGAGGACCTGTCCATGGTGCTCATGCGCATGGACTCGGGGGTCTACGCTTCCTACGAGCAGTGCCACTACACCCCCGACTACTGGCGCAACTACACGGTCATCGGCACCGAGGGACGTATTGAGAACTTCGGTGACGGCGAGGGCGGGCTCATCCGCCTGTGGAACCGGCGCACCCACTACAACGCCGAGGGCGACGAGGTCTTCCCCATTGTCGGGGACGCGGGCGGCCACGGGGACGCCGACGTGCTGACCATCACCGAGTTCATGCGCTTCGTCCGTGAGGGCACGCCCACGGACACCTCACCGCTGGGGGCGTGGTACGCCGTCGCCGCCGGCATCCAGGCCACCGAGTCCCTGCGCGACGGCTCGACCCCGCGCACCATCCCCGACCTCCCCCCCGAGGTCGTCGACTACTTCACGCGAAACCAGGTGCGCTGAGCACCCTCAGCCCCACCCGACCACGAGACAAAGGAGCCTCCCATGCACACCCTCACCCGGCGCAGCGTCCTGACGGGCACGCTCGCCACCTCGATCGCCCTGGCCCTGGCCGCCTGCTCCGACGACGGGGGTGGCGCGGACACCTCGGCGACCATCGCCCCGGACACGAAGGCGGAGCTGACCCTGGCCTACTGGGACAAGAGCCAGACGCCCACGATCGACGCCAATATCAAGAGCTTCAACGAGACCTACCCCAATATCACGGTCACCACGAACCTGACGGCGTACGCGGACTACTGGAAGAAGCTGCGCACCCAGGCCGAGGGCAGGACGCTGCCGGACGTCATGTGGATGAACGGCCCCAATATCCAGCTGTACGCGGGCAACGACATGCTCGAGCCCCTGGACGACGTCACCGCCGCGGGCATCGCCTGGAGCGACTACCCCACCTCCCTGGTGGACCTGTACACCTACCAGGGCGTCCACTACGCCATCCCCAAGGACTACGACACGATCGGCGTCTTCTACAACAAGACGCTCTTCGCCTCCGCGGGGGCCGCCCTGCCCACTGAGAACTGGACCTGGGAGGACTTCCACACCGCGGCCAGGACCATCTCCGCCTGGGGCAAGGACCAGGGGATCTGGGGCTGCGCCACCACGGTCAACGGCGACGGCCAGGGCACCTACTACAACACGATCGCCCAGGCGGGCGGCTACGTCATTAAGGACGGCAGGAGCGGCTTCGACGACCCCGCCAGCGTCAAGGGCCTGCAGTGCTGGGCGGACTGGATCGCCGACGGCTCGGTGGCCCCGCCCGCCGTCGTGGCGGACACCAAGCCCGAGTCCATGTTCACCTCCGGCAAGTCCGCCATGCTCTGGGCCGGTGACTGGCAGTGCGCCCCCATCGCGGAGGCCTTCGCCGGCAGGCTCGAGGAGGTCGACGTCGCCCCGCTGCCCCAGGGCGAGAAGAGGGGGAGCATTATCCACGGCCTGGGCTGGGCGGTGGCCAGGACCTCCGGGAGCAAGGCCGCCGCCAAGGCCCTGGCCGCCCACATGGCCTCCCGGGCCTCCCAGGAGACCGAGGCCCGCAACGGCACGGCCATCCCGGCCTTCAACGGCACCCAGGCCCCCTGGCTCGAGACCTACTCGTCCTGGAGCTGCCGTATCTTCACCGAGGCCGCCTCCACCTACGCGGTGACCTACCCCGTCTCGAAGAACACCAGCGCCTGGGCCGACCACGAGGGGGACTACCTCACCCCGGCCTTCGCCGGGCAGACCACCGTCACCGACGCCGCCTCCCAGCTCGCCGCGTTCATGAACGGCGAGCTGGCCAAGGAGGGCTGACATGGCCCTCTCCCCCTCCCCCCGGGGCGCGTCCGCCACCACCCCGGGGGCCGGTGGACGACGGCGCCGCCGCCCCACCAGCGTCGGCGCGTGGCCGGTGCTGTTCATCGGGCCGCTCATGGCCGGGGTGGCCGTCTTCTACTACTGGCCCATTGTCAAGAACCTCGTCGTCTCCCTCCAGCAGCGCAACGCCTTCGGCGGCAGCCCCAGGTGGGTGGGGCTCCAGAACTACCAGGACGTCCTGTCCAGCCCCGACCTGGGCTCGGCAATGGCGAACACGCTCCTCTACACCGGCGTCGTCCTCCTGGGCATCCCGCTGTCGGTGGCCGTGGCCGCCATGATCGAGCTGCCCGGCCTGCGAGGCAGGGGCCTGTACCGCACGCTGTACTTCATGCCCTACCTGGCCATGCCCATGGCGGTGGCCCAGGTCTGGAAGCTCGTCTACAACGGCAACTTCGGCCTGCTCAACCAGCTCCTCAGGGCCCTGGGGGTCGCCGACCCGCCCTACTGGCTGGTCACCCCCGGCTGGGCGCTCCTGGCCGTCGCCCTGTTCGGCGTCTGGGGGTCGGTCGGCTTCAACGTCATTATCCTGTCCGCCGGGCTGAGGTCCATCCCCCGGGAGCTCTACGAGGCCGCGAGCATCGACGGCGCCTCCGCCTGGCGCCAGTTCCGCTCCATCACCGTGCCCCTGCTCAGCCCCTCGATCTTCTTCCTGACGATTATGACGACCATCGGGGGCTTCCAGCTCTTTGACGCCCTCTTCGCCATGATCGGCACGAACAACCCCGCGGAGCCCAGGACGCGCTCCCTGGTGTACCTCTTCTACCGCGAGGCCTTCGTCAACTCCGACCAGGGGATGGGCGCGGCCGTGGCCGTCGTCATCTTCGCCTGCGTCGCCGTGGTCACCTTCGTCCAGTTCCTGGGGCAGAGGAGGTGGGTGAACTATGTCTGAGACGCGCACCCGCGGCTGGCGCGCCGCCCTCGCCTCCCAGCGCCGCTACCTGCCCGTCCACGTCCTGCTGCTGGCCGGCGGGGTGGTCATGGTCTTCCCCTTCGTGTACCAGGTCCTCATGAGCCTGTCGACCAACACCGAGATCCAGGCGACTCCCCCGCGTCTGGTCCCCGAGCACTGGATGTGGTCCAACTACGCGGAGGTCTTCCGCAGGATCCCCTTCATGAGCCAGTTCTGGGTCTCGGTGTCCATCACGGTGCTGCGCACCGGCGTCCAGCTCGTCCTGTGCTCCCTGGGCGGCTACGCCTTCGCCCGCATGCCCTTCCGGGGGCGGGGGCTCCTCTTCGGGCTGCTCCTGGCCATCCTCATGGTGCCCGGCCAGTCCTACCTCATCGGCCAGTACCAGCTCGTCCGGGACCTGGGGCTCCTGGAGACCGTGTGGGGCATCGTCCTGCCGGGCTTCTTCTCCGCCTTCGGGGTCTTCCTCATGCGCCAGTCCTTCATGAGCCTGCCCGTGGAGCTGGAGGAGGCCGCGCGCCTGGACGGCTGCAACCCGTGGCAAGCCTTTTGGAGGGTCATGTTCCCGCTGGTGCGCCCGGGGCTGTCGGCGGTCACGATCGTCACGGTCCTGTGGTCCTGGAACGACCTGCTGTGGCCGCTGATCGTCACCACCCGGGAGGAGACCATGCCCCTGAGCGTGGGCATCGCCACCATGGCGGGCCAGCACTCCAGCGAGTACGCCCTCATGATGGCCGCCTCCGTCATGTCCATGGCCCCGATCTTCCTCATCTTCTTCACCATGCAGAAGCGTGTCATCGAGGGCCTGGCCACCTCCGGCCTCAAGGGCTGAGCGGGCAGGCCCAGGCGGCAGGGCTGAGCGGCAGGGACGGCCGCGGCAGCGCACCGTCCCTGCTCCCCGGCCGGGAGGAGATGGGCACCAGCCGATTGTCCCCGAACGAGCCCGCCCCTGCTCCCCTGCCGGGGCCAGGGACGCCGTGGCCCTGCGTGAGGACGGCCCTGGCCGGGCTGGGACGGCTCCGGCCGGGGCGGGGTCAGCCCAGCTCGGGGAACCAGATAGCGATCTCCCTCTCGGCGGAGGCCTGGCCGTCCGAGCCGTGGACCAGGTTCTCCATGGCCTCACCGCCCTGGTCACGGGCCAGGTCGCCCCGGATGCTGCCGGGGGCGGCCGTGGTGGGGTCGGTGGCGCCCATAAGGGAGCGCACCCCCTGGACCACCCGGTGGCCCTCGACGAGGGCCGCGACCACCGGACCGCGCGTCATGTACTCCACCAGACCGGGGTAGAAGGGCCTGTCCACGTGCTCGGCGTAGTGCTCAGCGAGCAGCTCGGGCGTGGGGACCACCGTCTTCAGGGCGGTGACGTTGTAGCCCTTGGCCTCGATACGGCGCAGGATCTCGCCGACCAGGCGGCGCTCGACGCCGTCGGGCTTAATCAGGACGAGGATACGGTCAGTCATGACGGGGTCCTTTCATCGGGGTGGCCCCGAGCCTATAGGGGCCCTGCCCGGGCCGCCAGGGGCGCCTGCCAGCTCGCTGGCCCCGGCAGCGCCGACGACCCCGGCTGCGCCGACGGCCCGGGGGTCGGGGAACCAGGTCGGCCCGGGCTCCCAAGCGGCACAGGCCCCGCCGACGGCCCGGGGGTCGAGGAAGTGGGTCTTAGGGGCGTCCCAGGAGCTCACGGGCCTGGGCGGCCAGGACCACGGAGCCCACAATGAGCACCCCGGAGGCGGTCAGGGGGGCGTCGTGGCCCTCCGAGAGGGTCACCGCCTGCTCCACGCCCTGGGCCAGGGTCTCGGCGGTACGCACCCGCTCAGGCCCGAAGACCTCCCGGGCCACGGCCGCCAGGTCCTCCACGTCCAGGGCGCGCGGGGAGTCCATGGGCACGCAGACCACGGCGTCGCAGGCGGGCTCCAGCTCGGCCAGGACGCCCTCGACGTCCTTGTCAGCCATGACGGCCGTCACGGCCACCAGGTGGCGCAGGCTGAAGACCTCCTCCACCGCCTCCACCAGGGCGGCCACGCCGTGGGGGTTGTGCGCGGCGTCCACCAGGACGGTGGGCGAGGAGCGCAGCACCTCCAGGCGCCCGGGGCTGGTGGCCGAGGCGAGGCCGTCCTGGACGACCGCGGCCGGCAGGGCCCTACCCCCCATGACGGCCTCGACGGCCGCCAGTGCCAGGAGCGCGTTGTGGGCCTGGTAGCTCCCGTGCAGGGGGATGAAGACGTCCTCGTAGACGGCCGCGGCCGTGGCCAGGGTCACCAGCTGGCCGCCCACCGCCAGCTGGCGGCTGACCACGGACAGCTCCCCGGCACCGGGCTGTCCGGCGTACTCCGACTCCGGGTCGAGCTCGCGGCGCCAGACGACGTCGTGGGCGGCGGCCGCGCGGGCAATGGCCTCCTGGGCGGCCCGGGGCTGGAGGGAGGTGACCAGGGTGGCCCCGTCCTTGACGATACCGGCCTTGGTGGTGGCGATCTCCTCAATGGTGTCGCCCAGCCAGGCCCTGTGGTCCAGGCCGATGGGGGTGATGACCTCCACCTGGGAGCGCACCACGTTGGTGGCGTCCCACTGCCCGCCCATGCCGACCTCGACCACGGCCACGTCCACCGGGTAGTCGGCGAAGGCGGCCAGGGCCATGACGGTCAGGACCTCGAAGAAGCTCATCCGCACCCCCCCGGTGGCGGCGGAGCGCTCATCGACCATCTCCACGTAGGGGCGCACGTCCTCCCAGGCGGCGATAAAGCCCTCCTCGCTCACCGGCTCCCCGTCCAGGGCGATGCGCTCGCGGACGGTGGCCAGGTGCGGGGAGGTGAAGCGTCCGGTGCGCAGGCCGGTGGCGGCCAGGAGCCGCTCGGTCATGCGGGCGGTCGAGGTCTTACCGTTCGTTCCTGTGATATGCACCACTTTATAGGAGCGTTCGGGGTGGCCAATGAGGTCCAGGACCGCCTCGACGCGCTCCAGGCTCGGCTGGACCCTGTGCTCGGGGGCGCGGGAGAGGATCTCGGCCTCGACGGCGCGCATACGGGCGGAGACCTCCACCTGGGCGGCGGCCGCGCGCAGGGCGGCGGCGTGGGCCCCGGGGGAGGCGCCCTGGGCGTCCCGCGGCCCCGCGCCGGGGGCGCCGGGGGGCGTGTCGGGTAGGACGGGCTCCCAGTCGTCCTCCTCCCCGGCCTCCTCGTCGACCTCCGCCAGGAGGGCGTCAAGGCGTTCCGGGTCGCCGCCGGACAGCAGGCTCGCGGCGACGAGCGCGCGCAGGGCGGCCAGGTTCTCGGCCTGCGCGTCGGCGACGGCCTGCTCCCGGGCCCGGTCGGCCTCACGGACGTCGGCGAGGGACACGCCCTCGGGTGCGTCGGCGGCCTGGAGGTAGGGCAGGAGGTCGGGGTCGATGCCCGCGTCGGACTCCTCGCCCCGGTCCTGCGCATGCAGCCTCTCCAGGCCCCCGCGGTCCACGCCGTCACCGAAGACGGCGTCCACGACCTCCTCCCCGCTCGCCCCGGAGGGGATCCCGAAGGCCGCGCCGGGGTGCGGACGCTCTGACTGGTCGTTAGACACCATGCCACCCTTCTCTCAGCGCCCCGGCCCACCTGCCCCCAGTGGGCGGCGGCCAGGGCCCAGGCGCTAATCTAGCCGCCCGCCCGGTCGGGCACGCCCAGGCACAAGGCCGCCGTGAGCACCGCCCGCCCGGACGCCAACGGAGGGTGGTACCAAGGGCCAGGCAGTCGTGCCACCATGGGCCCATGAGCACCGACCAGCGCATTGTCCCGACCCCCCAGAACTCCGTGTGGGCCGAGCGCACCGGGACCCGCCAGTACCTGGGGCACAACGCCCGCGGCGCCGAGGTACGCATTGGCACCGGCCCCGGCGAGTTCACCCCCGGCGAGCTGATCAAGATGGCCCTGGCCACCTGCAACTCCCTGTCCGCGGACCACCGTCTGGCCAAGGCGCTCGGGGAGGACTTCGAGGCCAATGTCATTGCGGCCACCACCAAGAACGAGGCGGAGGAGCGCTACGACGCCTTTGACGTCCAGCTAGTGGCCGACCTCTCACACCTGACCCCCGAGCAGCTGGACACCCTGCGTCAGCGGGTCGACGCCGCCGTTGACCGCTCCTGCACCGTGGGGCACACGATCGACAGGGGCGCGCGCACCAGCCTCCACCTCCTGGACGACTCGGCCTCCGAGTAGGACCACCAGCACGGGCCACGGCGGCAGGCCGGGCGGGACTGTCCCGCTGACAGGCCAGGCGGTAGCGGGCCGCTGACCGACGCCGGGGCCGCCGCGCACGGGCCACGGTGGCAGTGCCGGGTCCGGCGGCAGGCCGAGCGGTGGCGGGCCGTCCCCTGGCCCGTACTCTTGATTCTGACCGCTCCCCGCGGGCAGCCCGCACGAAACGGAGGCCCTATGGATTCCAGGCACCTGGAGCAGGCGCTCGACGCCGCTATCACGCTACCCGCCTCACGGGTCGAGGAGCGTGTAGCCCGCATGCGCAGGGACCGTCCCGACGCCGATGTCAGTGAGCTCGTCGTCCTGGCCGGTAACCGCTTCCGTCACGAGTCGGGCCTGACCTCCGGCGCGGTGGGGGCCTCGGCGGCCCTGCCCGTGGTGGGCACGGGCACGTCCGTGGCCCTGACGGTGGGGCAGACCGCGGTCTTTATGGCCTCCGCCGTCACCTACGTCCTGACCGTCGCCGAGCTCCAGGGCCTGCACGTGGCCGACGCCGAGCGACGTCGGGCCCTGGTCCTGTCCGCCCTCCTGGGTGAGGAGGGCAGCCGCGCGGTCCAGGGGGAGCTGGGCCTGTCCACCCTGTTCTGGGCGGCGCAGCTGCTCACCCAGATGCCCATCCCCACGGTCCGCTCCGTCAACGTCGAGCTGACCAGGCGCCTGACCCGCCGCGTTGCGGCCCGGGGCGGGGCGCTGGCCCTGGGACGGCTCATCCCCTTCGGGATCGGCGCGTTCATCGGCTACACCGGCGGCCGGGCCCTGGCCAGCCAGGTCATTGAGGGGGCCCAGGCGGCGCTGGGGCCCACGGACGCCCTCCCGGCCACCGCGGACCCGCAGGCCCTGGTGCCCACCGCCCCGATGCCCACGGCCCCGTAGGCCACCGCGGTGCCTGCTACCAGCGGCGGCTAGGCACCGCCTTCGCACACCACCCGTCCCACCCCGTAAGGAGGCCACCGCCCATGACCGAGGCGACGCCGTCGAGCACCTACCCGGCCCTGGCCGAGGCGGGCCTGACCCCTCCGGCGGGGGTGGACGTGGCCTACGAGAACCTCCTGGCGGAGGTCCTGGCCCACGGCGCCCCCAAGGGCGACCGCACCGGCACCGGCACCCGCTCGGTGTTCGCCCGCCAGCTGCGCTACGACCTGACCCGCGGCTTCCCCCGCGTCACCACCAAGTTCGTGGCCATGAAGGCCGTCAAGGGCGAGCTGCTGTGGTTCCTCCAGGGGACGGGCAGCACGCGCTGGCTGGCCGGGCAGGGGATCACCATCTGGGACGAGTGGGCGGACGACGGCGAGCTCGGGCCGGTCTACGGCGTCCAGTGGCGGTCCTGGCCCAGCCGTGAGGGGGGCGCCATCGACCAGATAGCCGGGCTCATCAACACCCTGCGCACCGACCCCGACTCCCGGCGCATGCTGGTCAGCGCCTGGAACGTCTCCGACCTGGACCGTATGGCGCTGGCCCCCTGCCACGTCCTCTTCCAGTGCTACGTGGTCCGCGGGCGCCTGAGCCTGCAGGTCTACCAGCGCAGCGCGGACCTCTTCCTGGGTGTGCCCTTCAATATCGCCTCCTACGCGCTGCTGACCCACATGCTGGCCCAGCAGTCGGGGCTGGAGGTGGGGGAGCTCATCTGGACCGGCGGGGACTGCCACGTCTATGACAACCACGTCGATCAGGTCCGCACCCAGCTCTCGCGCGTGCCCCGGGCCTACCCCTTCCCCCGCCTGCGCCTGGGGGCGGCGCCGTCCATCGACGCCTACACCATGGACGACATTGACGCCTCGGAGGGCTACCGCCACCACCCCGCCATCCCCGCCCCCGTGGCGGTGTGAGCCGTGGAGCAATCCGACGCCGGGCCCGTCCCGCAGCCTCCGCCCCCCGGCCCATCCCGCCCCCCGGCTCCCGGGGGCACGGGGCGGGTGCCGGTGCTCCCGCCCGCTGCCCCGGATTCCGGGGGCCTGCCCCCGGTGGGTATGGTCTGGGCCCAGGACCACGGTGGGGTTCTGGGGTCGGCGGAGGGCATGCTGTGGCGGGTTCCCGCGGACTTCCGCCACTTCAAGGCCGTGACCCTGGGCGGCGGCCTGGTCATGGGCCGCACCACCTGGGACTCACTCAAGGGGGCGCTGGTGGGACGCCGGAACGTGGTCATGACGCGCTCTGAGGACTGGACCGCCCCGGGGGCCCACCGCGCCAGCAGCCTGGAGCAGGCCCTGGCGCTGGCCGCGGACGGCCTAGAGGAGGAGCTGGGGGCGGACCCGCGAACGGGCCGGGCCGCCTCCTGGCCGCGCACCTGGGTAATGGGCGGGGGCAGTGTCTACCGCCAGGCCATGGAGGCCGGGGTCGCGGACCTGCTGGTGGTGAGCACCATTGACCTGGATGTGGCCGCCAGCCTGGGTGCCGGGCGCGTTAGAGCCGGAGCGGACGGGGTGACGTGCGCCGCAGCCGGTGGGAACACCGGTTCCGGTACGGCCGGGCCGGACGTGCCAGGCGTGCCGGGTGGGTTGGCCGGGCCGGAGGGGGCGGTGGCACCTGTGCTCGTGCGCGCCCCGAGCATTGACCTCGCCCAGTGGGAGCGTGACGAGGAGGACAGCGATGTCCTCGGTACCTGGCGCCCCCGCTCAGGCGACGCGGGCTGGCGGGTGGACGTCTGGCGCCGTCGGGCTTAAGGACCTGCCCGGGCCAGCCGGGTCACCAGCCGGGCCGCTCGGCAGCCGCAGGGCGACTGGACCACCACGGAGACCTGCGCCCGGCCCCGGTTTTCAGGCCTCCCGCCGGACCACCACAGGGACCTGTGTCACGCCCTCCTGTGGCACGCTCGCTGCGCCGCCCCGGGCCTGCGTCCCGGCCACCACGGACGCCGTTCAGGAGGCCGGCGCGTAGTCCCCGGCCACGACCTCGACCCGGTTGCCCTCGGGGTCGAGCAGCGCGACCTCGTAGTAGCCGTCCCCGGTGCGTCGGGGGCCGTCCACCACCTGGACCCCCACCTCACGCGCCCGCCGGGCCAGGGCGTCCACGGCGGGCGGGTCCGCCAGGGCGAAGGAGATGTGCGCCCACCCCAGGCGGTCCCCCGCCCCCGGGACCGTCACGTCCGGGCGGGTCATGAGCTCCAGGCGGGCGCCGGTCCCGAAGGTGAGGATGTAGGTGGACAGGCCCGTGCGGGGGTTGTGGTAGAGCTCACCTGCAACTCCCCCGAACCAGGTGGTGTAGAAGTCGCGGGCGGCCTCCAGGTCGGCCACCCAGACGGCGGCGTGGTCAATGCGGGTCATGGTGCCTCCGTACAGCAGCATAGGTGATGAGAAGCACATACTACCTGCGTGGGCGGGGTCGTGGGGCGACGCCGCGCCCGCCCCGGCCCGACAGGCCCGCCCGTCGCGGCCCCGCCGAGCCGCCTGCTCAGGCAAGGGGCTGGTACCTGGTCCACCTCCCAGAAGGTCCAGGTCCTGGCCGCGTTCTCCCTGCCCGCCCTGGTCGCGCCTGGTCCACCTCCCAGAAGGTCCAGGGGGCCGCCCGCCTGCTCAGGCAAGGGGCTGGTAGTCGTCCTGGTCACCGCCCAGGAGGACGTCGTGGAGGTAGTGGCTCTTGGGGGCGGTGCCGTAGACCTCGGCGGTGGTGCGGCTGAACCAGGCGTTGAAGATCCTGGTGACCGAGGCGGCCAGGCGGGTGACGGTGGTGTTCATGGTGGAGACCTTTCGTATCGGTTCCGGGGTGGGGCTCGTGCCCCGTCCGGCTGACACCATGAACGGTAAAAGTCCATACGATCGCTGCCAATGATCATATCTAACTAAAATGATCATTTATCTACCTCCCTGCCCGGGGCCCGCCGCCACCTGCCACTGACCGAGGCGGGCCCGGACCCTACCGGCGTCCCGGTGGGCAGGCCCGGGGCTGAGGAGCCCGGGCCGCTCCCCGCCGCCCGCGGCCGACCACGTCTGCCCGCTAGGCCCGCCTGCGGCCGTGGGGTGCCCGGGTCAGACGATCCCCTGGCTGGCCAGCCACTGGGAGGCGATGTCCGCGGTGGGCAGGTGGTCCACGGCGCTGGCCCGGTTGAGCCGGGGCAGCTCCTGCGCGCTCAGCCGGGCGTTGACGGCACCGATCGCCTCACGCGCCTCAGGGGCCAGGGTGGCCGACACCAGCGGCGTGACCCGCTGGGGGACGATCAGGCCCTGCGGGTCGGTCAGGACCACCAGGTCGGAGCCGGTAGCCGCGGGGCTGGCCGTGTAGATGTCGGCCACGTCCACGTCGCCGTCGGTCAGGGCCTTGAGGGTGAGCGGCCCGCCGGAGTCCTCCACGGGTTCCACCACGGCCCTGACCCCGTAGACGCTCTCCAGGCCCGTGGGCCCGTAGGGGCGGGTGGCGAGCTCGCTGTTGGCGGCGATGGTGACGGCGCGTCCCAGCGCCCTCAGGTCGGCGATGGAGGTCAGCTGGTACCTCTCGGCGGTGGCCCGGGTGACCACGTAGGAGTCCTGGTCGGTGGCCTGGGCCGGTTCCAGGACGGTCAGGTTCGCCGGGAGGGCCTCCAGCAGCGCGGCCTGGATCCCCTCGGCGTCGCGGGCGGTGGCCTCCTTGTCCAGGAAGCTCAGGAGGTTGCCCCCGTACTCGGGGATGACGTCGATGTTCCCGGCGCGCAGCTCGGGGACGTAGACCTCGCGCTGGCCGATCTGGTACTGGCGGCTGACCGTCAGGCCGACGGCCTCCATGGCCTGGGCGTAGAGCTCGGCAATGACCTCGTTGGAGTAGTACTGCTGGCTGCCCACGATGACCCCCTCGCCCTGGCGCTCCCGCCTGGTCCCCAGGGGGTCGTCCGAGGCGCAGGCACCCAGGACCCAGGCCGCGCCCAGGACCCCGGAGGCGGCCAGGAGCCGACGCCGTCCCAGGCGCGCGGCCCCGTCCCCGCCCGGTGCACCCGCACTCGGCGCGCTCCCGCCCGGTGCACCCGCACTCGGCGCACTCCCGCCCGGCGCACCGTCACGCCGGGGCCGGCCCGCCCCCGGCCTCCCGGGTCCCCCCACCTTGGAGGGGACGTGAGCACCGGCGCCTCCTGGGGCGGGCGCCGATCGGGGGCAGGATCGGCCCACCCCCCTGCCGGCGGGGGCCGAGGTGGTCCGACGGCGGGGGCCGCGGGGCACGTGGCTCATACCTTCTCCTTGGAGTCACGGCGCCCGGGCGGCCTGACCGCCCGCTGCACCAGGGCGAAGAACGTCTCCGAGGCCAGCGCCAGGACCACCACCAGGAGCGCCGAGGCCAGCATCATGGGGTAGTCCTGGGTCTTGAGCCCCAGGAACATGAGGCGCCCCAGGCCCCCGGCACCGGTGTAGGCGGCCAGGGTGGCGGTGGCGATCACCTGGAGGCTGGCCGAGCGCAGCCCCCCGAGGAGCTGGGGGGCGCCCAGGGGCACCTGGACCCGGGCCAGGACCTGCAACGGGGTCATGCCGCAGGCGCGCGCCCCGTCCACGGCCTCGTGGGGCGCGGCCTCGACCCCGGTGCAGGCCCCCGCCAGGACGCTGGGGAAGGCCAGTACCACCAGGGCCACCAGGGGGCCGGCCAGCCCGATCCCCAGCCACAGCGCCGTCAGGGTCACCACGCCCAGGGTCGGCAGGGCCCGTGCCGCCCCGCCCAGGGCGACTACCAGGGCCCGCCCGCGACCCGTGGCCCCCATCCACCAGCCCAGGGGGACGGCGGCCAGGGAGGCGAGGGCCAGTGCCAGGAGGGAGTAGCCCAGGTGCTGGGCCACCAGCAGCCCGATCCCCGTGCTGCCGCGCCAGTGGGCGCCCTGCCCCAGCCAGGCCAGGGTCTCCAGGAGGTACCTCACGCCCCCCTCCTCTCGGCGCGCCGCCCCAGCCGGAGCCGCCGCCCCAGCCGGAGCGGCCGCCTCATCCGGATCCGGCGGCGCGTACCGCCGGAGCGCGCACCGGGGTGCCAGCCCCTGGTCCAGGGCATGAGGATCCTGCCCAGGACCAGCAGCACCTGGTCCAGGACCAGGGCCACCAGCATGGTGACCACCACCCCGGTGGCCACCTCGGCCCCGGCCCCCTCCTTCTGGAAGCCGTCGGTCAGGAGCAGCCCCAGGCTGCGCACCCCCAGCACCCCGCCCACGGTGACCAGGGAGACGGTGGAGACGGTGACCACGCGCAGGGCGGCCAGGAGGGCGGGGCCAGCCAGGGGCAGCTCCACGCCGAGGAAGCGCTGGGGGCCGGTCATGCCCTGGGCCCGTGCGGCGTCGAGCACCTGGCGGTCCACGGCGGCAAAGGCCTCCGTGGCGGCGGGCACCAGGAGGGCCAGGCCGTACAGGCTCAGGGCCACCACCACGTTCAGGTCGCTGCGGATCGTGGTGCCGATGAGTGAGGGCAGGATGACGAACAGCGCCAGGGAGGGGACGGCGTACAGCAGGGAGGCGGCCCCCACCAGCAGCGCCCGCAGGGGCCTGACCCCCACGGCCAGGCGCGCCAGGGGCAGGGACAGGAGCGCCGTGGCCGCGAGCGCGGGCAGGGCCAGGGCCAGGTGGGCGTACAGCAGGGAGACGACGAGGTCGAGGTTGCGCAGCACCCAGGTCACGGGCGGCTCCCCGGGGTCGCGGTACCGCGGGCTCCTGGCCCGGCGGGCGTGGCATCCCCCGCGCCAGGGTCCTGCGTGGCATCCCCCGCACCGGCCACCGCCCGCCCTGCGGGGGCGCTCGCGGCCCCGCCCCTGGCTGCCCCGTCCCTGGCGGCGCGGACTCCCGTGGTGGGGGCCACCGTGCCCGGGGCCCCGTTGTCCAGGATCCCGACGGCCCGTCCGTACTTGTCGGTGACCACCGTCCCGTCCCCGCCCAGGGACAGGCGCCGCCCGTCCCCGCCCAGGCCGAGGAACTGGGTGACGAAGGGGTCGGTGCTGCCGGCCAGGAGCTCCGGGCCGCTGCCTCGGGCGGCAATGTGGGCGCCCGCGCTCAGCAGGATAATGTCGTCGCCCAGGGTGAGGGCCTCCTCGACGTCGTGGGTGACGAAGACGATGGTCTTGGCCATGTCGGCCTGGAGGCGCAGGAGCTCGTCCTGGAGCTCGCGGCGCACCAGGGGGTCCACGGCCCCGAAGGGCTCGTCCATGAGCAGCACGGAGGGCTCGGCGGCCAGCGCCCGGGCCACGCCCACGCGCTGGGCCTGCCCGCCGGAGAGCTGGTGGGGGTAGCGGGAGGCGAGGGAGTCGTCCAGGCCGACCTGTGCCAGCAGGTCGCGGGCCCGACGGCGGGCGGTGGCGCGGGGGACGCCGTTCAGGCGCGGCACGGTGGCGATGTTGTCCACCACGGTGCGGTGGGGCAGGAGGCCGCCGTTCTGCATGACGTAGCCGATGGAGCGGCGCAGGGCCACGGGGTCGGCGTCGGCCACGTCCGCGCCATCCAGCAGGATCCGGCCGCTGGTGGGCTCGACCATGCGGTTGACCATGCGCAGGAGCGTGGTCTTGCCGCTGCCCGAGGAGCCCAGGAGCACCGTGACCGCCCTGTCGCGGAACGTGGCCGTGAAGGCGTCCACGGCGGGTGCGTCACGCCCGTACTGCTTGGTGACGCCGTCGAACTCGATCATGGCCCCGCCTCCTCCCTGTTCGTGCCGGTCGCGGGCGGTGCGCCCACCCTAGGCCAGGTGCCGCCGTGGTACCGGGAGGTGCACGTCACCCGGACGGCTACCGGTGCCGCTGGCCCGCGCGCCTGCCCGCCTGGTGGTCCCCCGACAAGTTGGCCGCCTCCTTGATTACGTCGGCCCGCGCACGTGCCTGCCTGGTGTCACGGGCGTCTGGCGGCCAATGCGCCTACCATAGGCGTTAACTATGACACCTACCACCACCCCCGCCGAGCGCCAGCGCACTATCCTGCGGTCCCTCAACCGGGTCGATCCCGTGAGCGTTGACGCCCTGGCGCGCCTGACCGGCGTCTCCGTCGTGACCATCCGCCGTGACCTGTCCGACCTGGCCTCCCGTGACCTGGTGCGGCGCGTCCACGGCGGCGCCCTACTACCCACCAGGCGTGGGGCCCGCCCCACCTACGCCGTGCGCGCCAGCGAGGACATGGAGGCCAAGCGGGTCCTGGCCCGCGCCACCGCCGCGCGCATTGAGGACGGCGAGAGCCTCATCCTGGACAACGGCACCACCTGCGAGCTGATCGCCCACCACCTGGCCGGACGGGACCTGACCGTCATGGCCCTGTCGCTGCGTACGGCGGCCACGCTGGCCGAGGTCCCCGGGGCGCGCGTCACTATCCCCGGCGGCCCGGTGGAGACCGAGACCCTGTCCCTGCTCACCGTCATGACCGTGGACGCGCTGCGGGACTTCCGGGCCGACACGGCGGTCCTGGGCGCCTGCGCCGCCTCCCCCGCCTCCGGGCTGTGCACGTACCAGCCCGAGGACGCCGTGGTCAAGCGTGCGATTATCGCCTCGGCCAGCCGGGTCCTGCTGCCCACCACCACGCGCAAGCTGACCCGCGCCTCGACCTACCGGTTCGGGTCCCTGGAGGACGTGGACGACATCCTGGTCACCTCCGACGCCCCGGAGGAGTCCCTGGCCGAGCTGCGCGCCGCCGGGGTGGCGGTCAGCGTGTGCGAGTAAGAGCACCGCGAGAACGGTACTTGTTTGCCGTGAGAACGGTACTTGTTTGCCGTGAGAACGGGCCGTCCAGGGTTCCTGTCGCGTCTCCCGGCGCGGGGCCGAGCGCGCCGTCACCGACCTCGGCTCACCATGAGGACAGTGGCCACATCGGGGCACTGGCGGGCCCCGTCCCCACCAGGACCGCGCATAGACCTCGTATCGTGGCCAGACCGCCCGCGGGCCGGACGTCGGGCCCGGGAGAGGGCTAGAAGATGAGGCCCAGGGACACCAGGACCACGGCCGCCAGGGGGAAGGTCCCCTGCTTGACGGCGGCGGTGCGGTACTCGGGGGCGGCCAGGTAGAGCACGGCCGCCGCAGCCAGCATGGACCCCGTCCCCGCCAGGGTGAGCGCGCCCCCCGTGGCGGTGAAGCCCGTGCTCAGGGCGATGACCCCGCAGAAGGTCTGCACGGCCAGGAAGAGGTTGTAGAAGCCCAGGTTGTAGGCGTAGAAGGTGTGGGGCCTGGCCTGGGTGGGGCTCCCGCCGAAGGTCCTTCGGGCCAGCGGCCCCTCCCAGTCAATGGACTCCATGTAGAAGATGACCACGTGGACGATGGCGGCCAGGACCGCGAGGACCATTCCCAGGGCAAGCACGTACCTCTCCTTTCCGGCACCATCCGGCTGCTGCTCCACGACGGTGGATCGCAAGGACCATACACGCCGCCGCCCCCGGAGGCGGTCAATGGCGCGCACGGCCGCGTCGGGCAGCACAGGACGCACCCGGCCGCGCGGGCCCGCCACCCCGGGCCCGGCGCCCAGGAGCGGGGCAGGAGCGGGGCGCGTCCTCAGCCCGCCGCCTGCCGGGTGACCCAGGCAATGAAGTTGGTCTCACCGGACCCGGTGGACTCGCCCGCGGTGCCGTGGACCCCCGGGAAGAAGGTGAGCAGGGCCACCGGACCCGGCGGCACCCGCGGCACGGCCCCGGGCAGTGGCGGGCTCCTCCGAATCCGAGCCCACGCCCGCCGCCCCCCAGGGCGAGGCTGACCTTCGCGTGTTGTCCAGGTACTCGCCCTCAGACAGCCGCCCCCAGGACGAGGCCGACCTCCACGGCGGCACCTGACCGCCAGCGCCCCGTCGTCAGCGGAACACCCCCCGGCGGCCCAGGGCCCGCACGATCCCGTCCACGGCCATGAGCACCAGGAGGACGATGGCCACCCAGGAGAGCACAGCCGGCCAGAAGTAGTCGGGAGGCGCTTCAAGGAAACCTCGCGACAAGGAGAGGGCGACCATAATGCCGGTCGCCGTCCCCATGAGCACGGTCGTGGTCCAGTAGACGAACCGGAAGGAGGCGGTGGTCAGCCCCGAGCGCCCCGGGCCGTAGCGGCGGTGCGCAATGTAGGAGGGCAGCAGAACCAGGGCGAGGGCGGGCACCTGGACGCGCCCGACGCGGTGCACCCAGACGTAGACGAACAGCGGGTGGAGGGCGCCGGCGATCAGGAGCGTGGTCAGGCAGCTGACCACGGCGCCGCCCAGGAGCATTGACCAGTACCTCCTGACACCGGAGACGGGCTGGGGCGACGCCGGGCCAGCCGGGGCGCCGGGGCGGCGTGAGGCCACCGGGATGCCCGGGGCGGGCCCGGCTCCGCCCCCCTGTGGGCCCGGGGTCGGGGAGACCGCCTCCTGGACGGGTGGCCGGGACCCAGGAGGCTCAGAGCTGGTGGGCGTGGTCATGGAGCTCCTCAAGAAGGTGACGCAGCACAAGTGTCAGTCATCACACTACCAGGTGGTCCAGGACGAGGGAAGCCCCAGGGTCTACTGGGCACCAGAAGGTCAGCCGCGGCGCCACAGCTCCGTGCCGCAGGCCCCGGCTCCGCACCCCGGCGCCCCGGCCGGGCCAGCTGCGGGGACCATGCGCCCCGCCCTGGCCGCGGCCAGGCCCCGGCGCGGCGCTCAGTCCGTGGCGGCGCTGGGGTGGGTCATGTCCGCGGGCACCACCCAGGCGTCGAACTCCGCCTCGGTGACGAAGCCGAGCTCCAGGGCCGACTCGCGCAGGGACAGGCCCTTGTGGTGTGCGTTCTTGGCGATCTTGGAGGCCTTGTCGTAGCCGATGTGGCGGTTGAGGGCCGTAACCTGCATGAGGTTGGTCTCCAGGTTGTGCTCGATGCGCTCGCGGTTGGGCTCGATGCCGTAGGCGCAGTGCTCGTCGAAGGACACGCACGTATCGCCCAGCAGCTGGATGGACTCCAGCACGCACCAGGCCATGACGGGCTTGAAGACGTTGAGCTGGAAGTTGCCCTGGGAGCCGGCGAAGCCGACGGTGGCGTCATTGCCGAAGACCTTGGTGGCCACCATGGTCATGGCCTCGCACTGGGTGGGGTTGACCTTGCCGGGCATGATGGAGCTGCCGGGCTCGTTCTCCGGGATCAGCAGCTCGCCGATGCCGTTGCGCGGGCCGGAGGCGTACCAGCGCACGTCGTTGGCGATCTTCATCAGGGCGTCGGCCAGGACGCGCAGCGCGCCGGAGACCAGGACCAGGGCGTCGTGGGCGCCCAGGGCGGCGAAGAGGTTGCCGGCCTGCGTGAAGGGGATGCCGGTCTCGGCGCTGATCTTCTCGGCGGTCAGCGCGCCGAACCTGGGGTGGGCGTTGAGCCCGGTGCCCACCGCGGTGCCGCCGATGGCCAGCTCGCGGGCCCGGGAGTCGGCGTAGCGGATGGCCTCCAGGGCGAAGTCGATCTGGGCGACCCAGCCGGAGATCACCTGCCCCAGGCGGATGGGGGTGGCGTCCTGCAGGTGGGTGCGGCCCACCATGACGACGTCGTCGTACTCCTCGGCCTTGGCGTTCAGAGTGTTACGCAGCCGCTCCACCCGCGGGTACATGGCGGCCAGCTCGCTGACGACGGCGATGTGCATGGCCGTGGGGAAGGTGTCGTTGGAGGACTGGCCGCGATTGACGTGGTCGTTGGGGTGAACCGGGGTCTTGGAGCCGAGGACGCCGCCGGCCATCTCAATGGCGCGGTTGGAGATGACTTCGTTGGCGTTCATATTGGACTGGGTGCCCGAGCCGGTCTGGAAGACGACCAGCGGGAAGTGGGAGTCGAGGCGCCCGGAGATGACCTCGTCGCCGGCGGCGGCGATGAGCTCGGCGATGTCGGCCGGCAGCTCGCCGAGCTCGGCATTGGCCAGGGCGGCGGACTTCTTGAGCACGCCCAGGGCCCTGATGAGGGGGCGGGTCAGGACGAAGGTCTCGCGGCCGATGTTGAAGTTGTGCAGGCTCCGCTCGGTCTGGGCGCCCCAGTAGCGGTCGGAGGCGACCTCGATGGTGCCCATGGAGTCGGACTCGGTGCGCGTCGTCGCGCTGGACTTGTCAGATGCCATGGGCCAAGGCTATACGGCGGGCGCCGCCCCGAGGGCGCCGTTCAGCCTGTCAGGCCCGCGGCCCGGGCGTAGGCGGCCGGGTCCACGGGGCGCGCACGGCGCGCCAGCCCCTCGACGACGAGCAGGTAGGAGACGACGACCAGCTCGCGCACGAGGTCGGCGTCGAGGCTCTCCCCCGGCGTCAACGTGATCCAGTGCCGCTTGTTCATGTGGTAGCCGGGGGCGATGTCGGCGTACTGGCGGCGCAGCGCCGCGCCGTCCTCCGGATCGGCCTTGAGCGTGAGCATCTGCGGGCCGGTCGTCTCGGTCAGCAGCGCGAAGATCCTGCCGCGGACCTTGTAGACGTCCCAGTCGGGGCCGAAGGGACGGTCGAGCTGGGAGCCGGGCAGGGTCCGGGCGATCTCGTGGGCTCTGGCGCGCAGCTCATCGGCGTTCACCGCCCCATCATGCCCCGACGACGGAGCCGCCGGGACCGGGCGCAGTTCCATCGTCGCCCGGGACCGGGCTCCGCCGCCGGGACGCTCCGAGCGACCCCGCTCCCAGGAAACGTTCAGAATGTCTTGGCACCCTTCCCCCGTCATCATCGACGCAACGGAAGGAGCCGCTCATGGCCGACAAGGACGCCATCTACGACCGGGTCGCCGGCAAGGTCAAGGAGACCGCCGGGAAGGCCACCGGGGACAAGGAGACCGAGACCGAGGGCAAGCTCCAGAACATCGAGGGCAAGGTCGCCGAGAAGTTCGGCGAGGTCAAGGACGAGGTCGCCGAGAAGGCCGACGACGTCAAGGACGCCGTCAAGGGCGTGGCCGCCCGCTTCAAGAAGGACGAGTGAGGCCCCGACGCCCCTTGCGCTGAGGCGCCCGGCACCCCGCGGGGTGCCGGGCGCCTCGCAACGTCCGCACCGGGGTGGCGGTCAGGCGCCGTCGGACCCTTCGCGCATCTCCAGCGCAGTCTCCAGCACGGCCCCGACCCCGGCGGCGAGCACGGGGTGCGCGGCCGCGGCCAGGCGCACGACCTCGTCGGGGTCGGTGGGCTCGGCGGACAGGGACAGGTCGGACACGACGCTCATCCCGGCCACGCGCACGCCGAGCTGATGCAGGGCGACGGCCTCCAGGACGGTGGACATGCCCACGCAGTCGGCGCCCAGGGAGGCCAGCATGCGGGTCTCCGCCATGGTCTGGTACTCCGGGCCGCGGACCATGGCGTAGGTGCCGGCGCGCCGGGTGAGCGCGCTCAGCACCCCCGCGAGCTCCGGGTCCCACACGCCGCGCACGTCGACGAACACGGTGCCGGCGAAGGGCGAGGCGCCGGAGAGGTTGAGGTGGTCGGTGATGGTCATGACCTCCCCGATCCGCCAGTCGCGCAGGCAGCCGTTGGCATTGATCAGGACGGCGGCGCGCACCCCGGCGGCCGCGGCGGCCCGGACCAGGGCGACGACGGGCGTCGTCCCGCGCCCCTCGTACAGGTGGGTGCGGCCGTGGGCGACGAGCACCCGCGCCGGGCCGCCGGCGCCCGCCGCGCGCTCGAAGGAGTCGAGGCGGTCGGCGTGCCCGGGCGCCGCGGGCGCGGGCACGCCGGGCAGGTCGGACAGCGGCAGCGCGGCCGCCGGCTCGCCCCAGGCGGCCAGGGCCCCCTCGGCCCCCGATCCGAGGACGACGAGCAGGTCGTGGCGGGCCGCGCCGGTGCGGCGGGCGATCTGGTGGGCGGCCTCCAGGGCTGGGCCGGGCCCGTCCCGGCCGCCGGATGCGGTCAGCGCCTCCAGCAGGGCGGGGCCGACCGCGCCGGGCCGCGCGGGGGCGGCGGGCGGGTTCGCGGGCCGGTCCGCGCCGGGCGCTCCGACGGCGCTCATGCGCGCGCCCCGTCACCGTCAGCCGCACCGCCGTCGGCCTCCTGGGCCCGCACGCGGCCGCGCCCGAGCGCCAGGTGTCCGACCAGGCCGATGAGCAGAGCGGCGAGAACGCCCAGGTTCGCGCCCGCCCAGGCGCCGTCGCGCCCGCCCAGGGGACCGAGCAGGTAGCCCTGCCAGCCCAGCCAGGAGGCGGCGGTGTTGACCACGAACCCCCAGCCGACCGCCGTGCCGGCCGCCACGAGGGCGATCGCCTCCCAGTTGACCGAACCGTAAACGCCGTCGGGGGTGAACAGCGCTTTCTCGTCGTAGTCGCGCCGACGCATCACCACCTCGGCGAGCATGACACCGGCCCAGGCAGCAATCACAACACCAAGAGTGGTCAGGAAGCCCTGGAATGGACCGAGAAAACCGTCGGCGCCGGCAATGACCGCAATGGTACCCAGGGTCATAATCGTGGCATCAATGCTCGTAGCCACGTGACGGCGCACCGGCACCCCGGTGGCCAGAAGCGAAAGACCCGAGGAGTACAGGTCCATAATGATGCCGCCCACCAGGCCCAGGATCGCCACAATGGCGAAGGGGATGAGGAACCAGGTGGGCAAGATGGTGGTGAGGGCTCCAATGGGGTCGGCGTTAATGGCCTTGCCGAGTTCGGCATCGCTGCCCACCAGCAGTGTTCCAGCAATGATGAGAATGACACAGGGCAGAGCCGCACCAGTGGTGGTCCAGCCCACCACGCCGACAGTGGAGGCGGTACGCGGCAGGTAACGCGAGTAGTCGGCCGCCGCGTTGACCCAGCCCAGGCCGAAGCCAGTGGCGACCATGACCAGGGCGCCAATGAAAGCGGCAGCGTTGCCTGCGGGCAGGGAGCCCAGGGCCGTCCAGTCAATCCTCCCCGCCACCAGGATGAGGTAGATGACGGTCAGGACGCCGGTGGCCCAGGTGATCCAGGTCTGGACCTTCATAATGGTGTCGAAGCCCAGAATGCCGGCACTCGCGGCCAGTCCCACGGTCATGAGGAAGCCGACGATCTGCGCCCCGACGGTGTTGTGCCAGCCCAGGGCCTCCAGGACTGTGGCTGAGGCCAGCGTCGCCAAGATGCACAGGACAGTCTCCCACCCCACGGTGAGCATCCAGGAGATCACTGCCGAGAGCCGGTTGCCGTTGTAGCCAAAAGCGGCCCGCGACAGGGCGAGCGTGGGAACGCTGCCCCGTTTGCCCAGGACGGCCATGACCCCGCACAGGAAGAAGGAGAAGGTGATGCCAATGGTCCCGGCGATAATCGCCTGGACGGCATTGAGGCCGAAACTCAGCACCCACGCACCCCAGGACAGGCCCAGTACGGAGATGTTGGCGGCAAACCAGGGCATGAAGAGGTCGCGAGGGCGGCCCTTGCGCTCGGACTCAGCGATGACGTCGAGCCCGGCGTTCTCCAACAGGGTGTTGGGCGCCGCGGCCTCGGTTCCAGTGGTGGGATTGCTCATGGAACTCCTGTTCGTAAGAGAAGAGGGCGCCCACACCACCAGGGGCGCCCTCGGATGGGAGGCGCCGGCGGTGAAGAACCATCATTGGCTCGCCATCATACCACCCTAGCGCAGTGTCATGACACTCATTCGCTTGCTCAAAGCGCCGGCCGCCTGCTCAATACTATGCCGCTCGGGGCAGGTGGCCGGACCGGCGGTGAGCGTCGACAACGCGCCAGCGCAATTGGCTAAAACCAGTGCCCGGCGCAGGGGCGTGCCCTGGACTAGCGCGGCGGCGAGCACACCGGCATGCGCGTCCCCTGCCCCATTGGTGTCCACGGGCGTCACCGGCACCGTGGGCACATGGACTGGGTCCGCGGGGGGCGTGCCGTCCAACATGTCAACGAACCAGGCGCCCTGGGCTCCCGCCCGCACCAGCACTGGGGAACCCAGGTACTTCGCGAGCGCACCGGCCGCCTCCCGCGGGCCATCCGGACCGGAGGCTCCGGCGTCTCCCTGGTCGCCCAGTCGTCCAGTGAGAATGTGGGCCTCACGCTCGCTGAGGGACCACAGGGGTCGCAGGGCCCCCAACGCCTGGAGGTCGGACAGGTCTAATTCCCCCACCATGGGCGAGGCATCAACCAGGACGCGCGGGACGCCGTCGGGCCGTGGGGGCAGGCCGGCGTGGCTGGAGGCGAAGCGCAGCAGGCCTTCGCGAGTGGCGGGCGCGCACAGGGAGTAGCCCGACAGGTAAACCAGGTCCTGCTCCCCCACCGTCAGGTGCTGGTAGCACTCCGGTGGGGTGAGCGTCTCGGCGCCCGCAGTGGAGATAAAGCTGCGCTCGCCGTCGGCCTCAGTCAGGGCCACGCTTACGCCGGTGTCGTGCGTGGACAGTGTCGGTCCGGCGTGGAGCACGCCTATGGAGTCCAGGGCGGCGCGGGCCATTCGCGCCATGGGGCCGGTACCCAGGGCTCCGCAGTACACGGCGTCGCATCCCCACTGGCGCACCGCGGCCAGGACATTGAACCCGCCGCCGGGGCTCATGTCGTGGCTGGTGGCGAAGACATCCCCGCCCCGCGGCGGCAGATTGGGTACCCGCATGGATAGGTCGATGAGAACTTCACCCAGGTGCAGGACACGTCCAACCGGCTGGGCGGGGCCGACTGACGGGCCGGCGGAACCGACCTGCCCGCCCGGGTGGGCCGCGGGATCGGCTGCCCCGCTCAGGTGGGCCGCGGGGTCGGCTGCCCCGCTCAGGTGGGCCGGCCGACCGGCGCCGGCCTTCTGTGAAACCTCGACCGGGTCATTGCGGCGGCGCAGGCGGAGGAGTCGCGCTGCAAGAGCACCGGGGTCCAGGTCGGAGACGGCCTGCACGCGCGCCAGGGCCTGAGCGGGGAAGGCGCGCACGCC
Organism: Actinomyces sp. oral taxon 897; assembly: GCF_002999235.1. NCBI lineage: Bacteria > Bacillati > Actinomycetota > Actinomycetes > Actinomycetales > Actinomycetaceae > Actinomyces > Actinomyces sp. oral taxon 897. The sequence goes on from NZ_CP027236.1 coordinate 1,451,431, forward strand.
GTGGGTCGCCCCCAGGATGGCTCCGGTAATGGCCCCAATGGTGTCGGTGTCCCCGCCGAGGTTGGCGGCGGCCAGTAGCCCCTCCCAGGGGCGGTGGCGGTAGCGGACGGCCAGGGCCAGGGCGGTTGGAATAGATTCGGTGGACTCTACGCAAGTACCCACATGATCACGTACCCACATGAGGAAGGAGGCATCATCACCCGCATGATCAGCGGCGTACTCGACGGCGCTGCTGGCAACCGCCAGGACTGAGGCATTGGGCGCCCAAGTGCCCTGAGCAGGCAGGGAGGCAACAGTTGCCTGGGCCAGGTGCACGGCGGTGAGGGTGTCGGCGCCGTCAATGCCGTGGCTGACGGCGGCCGCCACCAAACCGGCCGCCTGGAACCCTTGGATGGTGTTGTGGGTGACCAAGCAGGATTCACGCACGGCTTGGCCGAAGGCCGTCAGGCAGGCGTGCCCGCCGGTGCCGAAGAGCGGTTCCCAGGCGGCTGGGGCCCCGGTGGTGTAGGCGATCCCGACCGGGGTCACCCGCATGGCGGCGCCGTTGGTGGTCCCGGTGCGGCCGGTGGTTCCAGGTTCGGCGCCCGCGCGCAGTTCCTCCAGGGCGGCCTTCGTGGAAGGACCCAGGAGATCCAGGGAGCCGCGGTCGATCATGTCCTCCTCCCAGTTCATGAGGGCTTGAGCTAGTGCCCTGGGCTCAATATGACCGGCCCCGCCGCTGTCGGGGGACGGGTCGAGGAGTTGCTCGGCCAGAAGCCAGGCCTGCTCGGTGTCGTCGGTGACGGAGCCGGCCGGCGCCAGGGGCGCGTAGGGCTGCTCGGGGGAGGCGTCCACGAGTCCGGTGACCGCCCCGTAGAGGCGAGTAATGCTGGCTGGGCTCAGGGCCTGGGTGGGCATGCCCAGGGCGTCACCCAGGGCGAGACCCGCCAGGGCCCCGGTGGCACGGTCATGGCGGTCGTCGGTTGATGTTGCGTCTGCAAGGGTCATCGCAGCTCCTGGAGCGTGGACACTAATAGGCAATAGGACCGACATTAGCCGGAGCGCGGACCACCTGGACCGTGCGGGCGGCCGATCCGCACGCACCCGTTCCAGGACAGGTACCAAGGAGGAAAGAAGGCTGGCTGGCCAGCGCTCGGCCCAGCCGCCCACGAGGTCGAGTACCGCCCCAACGGCATCGTCGGTGGCAGCGGGGTCGGTCAGGAGACCGGCGACGGCGTCCAGCAGCTCAGGTGTTGGCGCGGCGCCCGTACCCGCGAAGTCCCTCACGAACCCGGTCATGCCGTTCAGGCGCAGGTCGGAGGGGTTCGGGCGCGCCCGGAGCGCGGAGGCGAGCAGGCCGGCCCAGCGCTCGTCGCCCTGGAGGGCGAGGGCGTAGGCGGCGTCGGTGCGCGGCGTGCCCCGGTGGCGGCTCGGGCGCAGTGCCTCAGGGCGTGCTGCCAGGCGGGCCAGGGCATCGCGGACCTCCGGCCGCGAGCGCATGAGCCGCAGGGCGCCCACCATGGTGTCTGGGTCCGCGTCGGGGCGCTCCGCGAGCTCGAGCAGGCGCTCACGGGCCGACGGCGTGGCGCCACGCGACCTGAGGACCACCTCGGTGAGGGCCTCGATAACCTCCGTGCTCGCTCCACCGGCGTCGGCGGGCAGGGCGGTGAGTACTTCCGCGGCCAGTGGCGGGTCGGTGAGGGCGAGCCACATTGGCAACGAGGGGTCGGGGATGTCGTCCGTGAGCTCGTTGAGGCAGACGTCGGCGACGCCCAGCGCCGTGGACCAGCCAGCGGCCAGGGTGCGGGCGTCCTCCTTGCTCGCACGGCTGCCCGCCACGCGCCCGAGCAGGGCGCAGGTCCTGGCCTCGGGGGTGTCGGGGACGCCCAGGCCGTGGCGGCCCAGCACGAAGGCGGCGGCGCGGGCGATTGCCGCGTCGGGACCGCCCTCGGGGCCTGAGCCGGCGGACGCGAGCTCGCCCAGCACGGCGGCGCGCTGGGGGCCGAGCCGGGAGCGTCGGCCCTGAAGGAGGGTGAGGGCCTGGGCCGCGAGCGGGTCGAAGGAGCCGAGGCCAGCCAGCAGCGGGGCGAGGACGTCGACGGCCTCGTCGAGCCGGGCCTGGTACTCCCCGAGCCGGTCCTCGGCGCGCCGGTACCCACGCGGGTACGCCCGAAGGAACGCCAGGGCGGCACGATGCTCCTGGACGCACTGGCTGTAGTAGGCCACGAGGCTAAGGGCGCCGGTCGGATCCGCGCAGCGCCCTGCGGCGAGCAGGCGGGCGACCTCGAGGACGGCGGGCCCGGAGGCCGGGTAGAGGCTGCCCTGGTGGAGGACGGTGGAGTACAGGTCATTAAGAGCGTCGTCTGCGAGCTCTGGGTCGGTCAGGCCCTCCAGGGCCTCGGGCACCTCGGTGGCGGGCCCGTAGGCGCCGTCCAGCTCCGACCAGTCGACGCCCGCGGTGACCGCCCCAGGGCCCGTCCCAGGGCCCGTCCCAGGGCCTGCGCTTCCCCGTTTCCCAGCGTCTCCGGTGCTCTCAGTGCCCACCGTCGTCCTCCCCCGTGGTGCCGCCCGTGGTGCCGCGCTAATCACTTCCCAATGGTGGAGGCGTCCTCCCCCGTGGTGCCGCCCGACTGCTGCTAAATAGTGCGCGGTCACACTAGCAGCAGGAGGCCTGCCGTCCGCGGCCGCCCCGCCAGCCCGACCAGGACCCCAGGGTGAATGAGGCCTGCCGCCCGCGGCGGCCGCCCCTTGGACGCGGCCGCTCCCTGGACGGCGTCGGGCCCGGCGGGTGTCCAGGCTCATGCGCCCCCCGGTGCCGGCCTCCCTGAGGTGCGGGCCGGTCGCTCCTACACTCCGGGACCGTGACTACCCCCGCCCCAGTCCGTCCCCCAGGCCGTGTCCGACGTCTCCTGCGGCGCCCCGTCGCCGTGGCCGAGGCCGTCATCGCCCAGCGCACCGTGCACCTGGCCCCTGAGCCTCCCGGGGCCAGGTCCGGCGTCATCACCCCCGACGGCCGCGCCCTGCCCTCTCCCGGCACCGAGGGCACCCTGCGCCTGGAGGCGGTCGGGGACTCCCTGGTGGCCGGCTCCGGGGTGGACAGCCAGGGCCAGGCCCTGACCCCGCGTATCGCCCGCCTCCTGGCCGCCGGCACCGGTGAGGACGTGGCCTGGTCCACCCACGCCCGGCTCGGCTCGACCATGCGCCGCGTCCGGTACCGGTTCCTGCCCGAGGTGGACCAGGCCGACGTCCTGCTGGTGTGCGCCGGCTCCAACGACCTCCTGGCCCGCCGCTCCCTGGCGGAGTGGGAGGAGGACCTCGAGGCCGTCCTGGACGACGCCGCCGGCCGCGCCCGGCACGTGGTGGTCTGCTCCGCCGGGCAGCTCTACCGCAGTCCCGTCCTCATGCGGACCCTGCGCCGCGTGCTGCGCGAGTGGACGGACGCCCAGACGCAGGCCTCCGCGGCCATCTGCGCGCGCCGCCGCGTCCTCTACGTCGACGTGGCCCACTGCGACCTCGCCGAGGGCTTCTGGGCCCAGGACGGATTCCACCCCCTCCGCCGCCGGCTACGAGATGGCCGCCAGCATGGTCACCGAGCCCATGCTCAGCGCCCTGGGCGCCACGCGGACCGGCTCGCCCCTCCGCCAGGACCACTGACCACCCCTCCGCCAGGAGCACTAACCAGCCGCGCCCTCCTACCCCGCCCCCGGCCCTGTCACACGAGCGTCACAGCGGGAACACACTCCTCCGGCGTAGCCTGCACCCAGTGTCAGCCTGATCAGGGAGGGAACCACCGTGAGCACGTCCGCGACCGCCTCGGCCGCGCCCTCCTACCCCGCCAGTCCCTCCCCCGCGCCCCGTCGGCGCCGCTGGCACCTGGAGGACTACGTCCTGGTGGCCTCCTGCCTGGGGTTCGTGGTCTGGACCGCCCTGGTGGGCGCGGGCGCCACGGGCTGGCTGGACCACCTGCGCCCATCCCGGCTGGCTCCCCGGTCCGTCCCGGGCCAGATCTACGAGGCGGTCTCCCTGGCCACCCACCCGGTCATTGTCTTTACGGCTATCGGGGTGGCCGCCCTGGTGGCCTACAAGCGTCGGATGCGGCGTCTGGCGGTGGCGCTGGCGGCCACATTCATTACGCCTGCCGTGGGGACGGCGGTGAGCATGTGGCTCAGCCGCACCCGACCGGCGTCGGCCTTTGCCGACTCCATCTCGCACCAGGGCTACGCCTACCCGGCCGCGCACGTGGTGGCCGTGACCATTGCCTCGTGGGTGCTGGTGACCCTGACGCGGGCGCAACGGCGACCGACCTCCAATATCTGGGCCGGGTCCCTCCTGGGGGTGCTGGTGGTCCTGGCCACCTGCGCCAGCCAGTGGCTCATGGGCCTGAGCCGGATCTCCGACATCCTGGGCGGCCTCCTGCTGGGCTCGGCGGGTGCCGCGGCGGCCCTGCGTATTGGCGGCATCCAGGCGATCCTGGCCTCCTGGGGGCACCTGGGGCTGGCCAGTCGTGCCGTGGACCGACGCGCCGCCGTCATCCTCAACCCCACCAAGCTCGACGACCTGTCCCTGCTGCGGCGCCGCGTGGACTCCGAGGTCCTGTCGGCGGGCTGGCGGCCTACCGTGTGGCTGGAGACGACGGCGGAGGACCCCGGTCACGCGGCCGCCCGTGCGGCCCTGGACGCCGGGGTGGACCTGGTGCTGGTGGCGGGGGGCGACGGGACGGTGCGGGTGGTGGCCTCCGAGCTGGCCGGCACGGGGGTGTCCATGGCGCTGCTGCCCTCGGGCACCGGCAACCTCCTGGCCCGTAACCTCTCGGTTCCCCTGGACACCGACGCCGCCCTGCGCCTGGCGCTGACGGGCCGGCCGCGCCGCATTGACGTGGTCACGGTGAGCACCGACGCCGGTACCCCGGATTCTGGCCTGCCAGGGGACGGCCTGCCGGGGAACAGCTCCACTGAGGCGGCGGGCAGCCTGGGCGCCCAGGTTCTGAGCACCCCGGGCCCTTGGGAGGCCGACGCCCCCGGCCCCCGGGTCACTGCGGTGACCAGCGCTGAGGGACCCGGGCTCGAGAGGCCCGACGCTAAGGGGCCCGGGCTCGCGGGGCCCAGCACCGAGGAGGCTGGCCTGGCCGGTGCCGCCGGAGCGCCGGGGACCGCCGCCTCCCCCGCCTCACGGCAGCCTCCCGGAGCTCCGGAGGCTGGCACCAAGGGGCCCGGCACCGCTGAGGTGCCGGACGCCTCCCCGCCCCAGGTCGTGGCCCCCCGCCTGAGTCCCGCGGCCGACGGGGCCACCCGTTTCGCGGTCATGGCGGGGCTGGGCCTGGACGCCCAGATTATGGAGGACACCAATGACGGGCTGAAGAAGGTCATCCGCGCGGGCGCCTACGCGGTGGCCGCGGTGCAGAACGCGGTCCCGGACCCCTTCACCCTGACCCTGCGCATTGACGGCGGGGAGCCGACCACGCACCAGGCCGTCATGGCCCTGGTAGGTAATGTGGGGACGATCACGCGCGGCATGACGCTCTTCCCCCGGGCTGTGCCCGACGACGGGGTGATCGACCTGCTTCTGGCCAACCCGTCCCACGTGGTCTCCTGGGCCAAGCTGGGCACGGGCCTGCTGACGGGCATGGACGTGGAGGGGCTGGACTTCTTCCGGGCGCGCAGCATTGAGATGACCCTGGACCGCCCCGTGCCCTTTGAGCTCGACGGCGACACCGCCGGGGTCACCCGCCACCTGGCCGTCCGCGTGGAGCCCGGGGTCCTGTCAGTCATAGCCCCCTGAGGCAATACGGGAACTGGGTCAGGGCGGGTCCCAGTCATAGCCCGGACTTAAGGCACCGTCCGCCCCTACTCGCAGCCCGCACCCGTGTCTTGCCAGTCATAGCCCGGACTAAGGGAATCCAGGCAGGTTCTGGTCCGTGCCAGCAGCCAGGGCAGTTTTACCTTGGTGCTGTCAGATTATGGTAAAATATGTTTAACTTGTCGGTACGGAGGCCTTTCCGCACAAGTTCCTGCCGGATAGCAGAGCGGAGGCGCCTGCGGGGTGGGGGCACCTGCCTATACTCCACTCGCCTCTTGCGGGCCCGCTGCCCGCCGCTCCTAGACCGTGAGGATGCTGCTCATGACCACCCCCCCCCAGCGATTCTCTGACCACTGACTACTATCAGGAGCTCGGCCTGGACCAGGACGCGCCCGTCTCGGAGATTCAGAACCGGCTCACGGTCCTGGAGGCGCAGAACCGCAGTCGCGCCGTCTTCAAGAACGCCCAGGGGGAGAGCGCGCGGCGCAGCCTGGCGTGGATCGCCGAGGCCAGGCAGGTCTTTGCCACCGAGGACTCCAAGGACGAGTACGACATCCGGCTCCGCCGCAGGCCCGTCCAGGTCGACTGGACCGGTCGGGCCTGGAGATACTACCACGCAGGTGACTACGGCCCGGCCCGGATTGCCGCCCGCAAGGCCCGGGAGGCCGCCCCTTCCGACCCCAGACCCTGGGTGGTCTCCGCCTGGATTGAGCTCGCCGAGAGCTCCAATGGTATGGAATTCTGGAACAATTTCGACGACAGAAGAAAGAATAAGCAGGCCAAGGTTTATGCCGATAAAGCCCTTATTCTCGACGAGAATGAGGATATCGCGGTAGAAGTCCAGGAGGTCCGCGGTGTCGCATTCGAGGCCGTGGATGAGCCAGACCTGGCAGTCAATTGTTACCGGCAGGCCATTAGGCGCGCCTCGGACACTTACAAGAGCCAGCTCTACCTGCGCCTGGTCAGAGCCTTCAGCTTCAATAATAAGGTGACCATTGATCTCTGCCTAGAGGCTTTGGTCGACAATCTTACTCCAGACGCCAGGAGAAGTATTGACGGGATTATAAAAAGCAGCATAAAGAGCTGGGCTGGATGCCGCCACGACTACGAGGACCATGGATACAAAGGATGGAATATTAAGGAGCTCGCAGAACGCATTGAACAACTAAATAAGTTGGCGTCGCAGGTGAACTCCCTCGACCTTCCGATCGACAACAAGAGAGATTTGGTCAGTTACATTAATTTTTGCGCTCAGATACTTGACCTTTTCCGTCTCGCCAAGACTCTCCGGGACCAACCCAGCCCCGGCGAACCGTTTATTGGCGACATAGGATTCCTGTTTTTCATCCCTCTTCCGGGAGCACTGGTGCTAGCAGCAATCTGCTTTCTTCTTGGACTTCCCAATCTACAGCACTATCTTCAGGCGGCCGCGCTCATCATTGTATACATTGCCTGTCGATACTTGTGGATTTATCTACGCCAGCATCCCTACAAACAAGACCAAGTCAAGGCCCGCGCCGCCGAGAAGGCAAGCGACGAGCTTCTGGAGAGGATTCGCAACTACTAACCCCAACCGACCCCAGGAATAGGTGGCACGACCATGCCCGTAGCAGACCAGGTCAGCCTGGGCGGGGCCGGTATTGACCTCATTGGACGGGGCAACGTCTGGGTGGAGGACTCCGTCCTGGACGGGGCCTCGCAGGCGGTGGCCCAGGCGCTCATCGCCCTGGCGCTGAGCGGGACCACGCCCGGCCAGCTGGAGGTCATCGTCCTGGACGACTCGCTCACCGGCGTCACCTCCCCCTTCCAGGACGTCAACGGCGGCGGCCAGAAGATCCTGGACGTCCTGCCGGGGCGCGACGACCTCCTGGCCACCCTGGCCTACCTCAGGGCCCACATCCAGGGCGTCAACAACGTGGTCCAGGGGCGCGCCCCCTGCCTGCTGGAGTTCCGCAGGCAGGTGGACTACCCCGTCGAGAGCTTCAAGCTGGTGGTGCTCGCCGCCGACTTCTCCCTGCTGCCCGAGCGGATCCAGAACGAGGTCGCCGTCCTGCTCAAGGCCGGTCCCCGGGCGGGGGTCACGTTCCTCATCCACTCCATGTCCATGGGGGTCAACGAGTTCCTCACCGGCATGTGCACCCACCTCACCTGCCAGGGCACCACCGTCCTGGACGCCTCCGGCAGGCGCCTGGGGCGGGTCCCGGCCCCGGACGCGCAGGAGCTCATCGGCGTCGCCCAGCAGGTCGCCCGCCAGGTGGGCACCACCCCCATGGCGCCCATCGTCTTCAGCACCGTCCAGGACCTGACCCGCCCCTGGAGGGCCTCCAGCGCCGACGGCATCACCTTCTCCCTGGGACGCTACGGCCTGTCCCGGGTCGAGGTGACCCTGGGCGACGAGGTCAACCAGCGCCACAACGTCCTGGTCACCGGGGCCGTCGGGCAGGGCAAGTCCAACCTGGTCTCGGTCATCGTCCACAGCCTGTGCCAGCGCTACAGCCCCGACGAGCTCGAGCTCTACCTGCTGGACTTCAAGGAGGGCGTCACCCTCAAGCCCCTGGCCCCCAACGGGCGGGGCGAGTTCCTGCCCCACGCCCGGGTCCTGGGGCTGGACGCCGACCGTGAGTACGGGGTGCACGTCCTGCGTCACCTCCTGCGGACCTACAGGCGGCGCATGGCCCGCTTCAAGGAGACCGGCGTCCAGTCGATCCGCCAGTACCGCGCGCTCCGCCCGGCCCGCACCATGGCCCGCATACTGGTGGTCATTGACGAGTTCCAGATGCTGTTCGCCGACAACGACTCCCTGGCGCGCGAGGCGGCGGACCTGCTGGTGCGCTCGGTGCGCCTGTTCCGGGCCGCGGGCATTCACCTTCTGCTCGCCTCCCAGACCATCGGCGGGAACATGGCCCTGGCGGGCTCGGCCGGGGACGGCCTGTTCAGCCAGATCCCCGTACGCATTGCCCTGAAGAACTCCCTGACCGAGTCCCACGCCACCCTGGGGGTGCGCAATGACGCGGCCACCCACCTGCGCGCCCGGGAGGCCATTGTCAACTGCGACTACGGGGCCCTGGACGCCAACCGGAAGGTGACTATCGCCTACGCCGACGAGGAGGTCCTCACCCCCCTGCGCGCGCACTGGTGGACGCTGGCGGCCGGCCGCTACCAGGCCCCCGAGGTGTTCAACGGGGAGGCGCCCGTCACCATTGACGCCGACCTGCCGGGCCTGCACGGGACCCGGGTGCCCACGCTCCTGCTGGGGCACCGCGTCGAGGTGGGCACCCCCGTGGAGGCCGTGGCCCTGGAGCCCGGGCTGGGGCGGAACCTGGCCGTCGTCGGCCCCGGGGACCAGGTGGCGGTACTGGTGGCCGCCGCACGGGCGGTCCTGGCCACATCCCCCGCCGGCCTGCTGACCGTCCTGCTGCCCCGGGGCCTGCCCGAGCCGGACCGGGAGGCCGTCCGCGCCCTGGAGGAGGAGTCCTCCCGGGTCGGCTGGCAGACCCGCACCGTCCCGGCCGACGAGGTCAGCGCCTGGGTGGACGAGGCCTTGCTGCGCCCACCCGCCCGCGGCCTGCTCCTGGTGCCGCACTGCGAGCGTCTGCGCGAGGTCCCGGCGTCCCTGGGGGAGCTGCTGCGCGCCCTGCCCCTGGGCGGCACCCACGTCCTGGCGGGCTGGAGCAAGCTGGAGGCGTTCAACGACACGGTGGGCTACGGCGGGGAGAGCTCCTTCGACGTCCGTCTGGCCCTGGGGCTGGACACCCAGTCCACCCGCCGCCTCATGAACGACCCGGTCCTGGAGTGGCGGCCGCGGGCCAACCGCGCCCTGGCCTGGGACGTGGCCGAGACGGCCGCCCCCGTCGTCGTCATCCCCTACACCCGAGCAGAGGAGTAGCCCGTGTCCCTCATGGACGTCATTAAGACCGTCACCGCCATCCAACGCCAGATCGAGGAGCAGCAGGCCCTGCTGGACGGCTTCAGCCGCAGCAACCGCGACAACATGGACACCGTCCGCTCCTGGCTGACCGGCAGCGCCCAGGGCCGCGACCAGAGCATGCTGGCGGCCCTGGAGCGGGCCGAGCGCTCCCTGGAGACGGCCCAGGGCGCACTGGGCCGGGCCAGGGACGCCTCCCAGCACGTGACCACCCTGTAGGAGGGAAGGACAATGAGCGACTCACTCCAGGACGTCATTAACGCGGCCTACCGCATTGGCGACTCCACCCGGGACGTCTGCGACCGGTCCCGCAGCAGCGCCGACAGGCTGGCCCGGCTCGGCCAGGAGCTGGCCGTGGTCACGCGCCCCTCCCGCTCCGGCGGCGAGGCCGCCGCACAGACCATGGAGGCGGTCCGGGCCGTGCGCCAGGCGGTGGTGGCCCTAGGCGCCCTCCGGCGTGAGGTAGACACCTTTGTCAGGGCGGCCCGGCAGTAGCCATGCCCTGGGTCACCAACCCCGTCAGGGAGAGGCTCAGGCGCAGCGCTATAGCCGCGCTGTGCGAGGCCGAGTTCCGGGTCCGCTGCGCGGTCAGCGCAACCGAGGAGGTCGTCTCCAGGACCACCGCCGAGGTGCAGGGGACCGCCCGGGGGGAGCAGCCGCTCCGGGCCTGCCGCTCAGCCCTGGCCATCCAGTCCGCGGCACTAGGTCACCTGGCCAGGGCGCGCGCCCTGGCCCACGAGATCAGTACCCAGGAGTGGGTCGACGAGGACGAGGAGGACACGTGACCAGCACCCTGAGTGAGTCCGTCTCCGAGCTGGGTGCCTGCCTGCAGCTGGTGCAGGGGGGCCGGGGCGCCCTGGTCCTGCTCGACGAGGCGCTGGTCCACATCGACCAGGCCCGGTCGGATCTGGCCGCGCTGGAGGCGGGTGCCGGAGGCGGGCCTGGCACCTGGGGAGCGGCCGGTGACACCGGGAGGGGCGGTTCTACCGGGCAGGAGGAGGGTGCCGCCCTGCAGGAGGCCGACGCCGCCCGCGACCAGGTGTGCAATGCCAGTGCGGGCGCCCTGGGCGACTACTGCCGTGGCGTCGAGGCACTGGTCGAGCACCTGCGGGCCTAGGGCTGGCACCCGGGCCGGGGCGCTCCTGCGGGAGCCGCCTGAGGGTGGTAATGCTGGCACCCGGGCCGGGCCTGGGCCGGGGACACCGCGATGCGAGCACCTGCGGGGCTGGCATCTGGCGGAACATTTTGTGCAGAAGGTAACCGATTGCGCAGAAAGTAACCTGGATTCGTTACTTTCTGCACAAAATGTTACCCTGTGCACAAAATGTTCCTCTGTGCGCGGGGAGGCAATGGGCTACCCCAAGGCCCGGCCAGCCTACGAGCGCCCCCAGCACCCCGGACGCCCCCAGCACCCGGGCACCCCGACGTCGCGCCCTCAGAGCAGCTCGGTCCGCCCCTGGTCACGCAGCCGGTCCACGACCCCCTTGACGGCCTGGGCCCGCTCGGGGGTGGTCACCAGCAGGGCGTCAGGGGTGTCCACGACCACGACCCCCGGCACCCCCAGGAGGACCACCTTACGGCCCGTGGTCGAGGCCACCAGGGCACCGGGGCTGTCCACGGCCTCCACGTCGGCCACCGGGCCGCCCTGGGCGGCGCCGTCGAGCACGGCCACCCCGGCGGCCGGTCCCTGTCCGCGCGGCGCCAGGAGGTCGTGGAGGGCGTCAAAGCCGCCCACGTCGTCCCAGCCCATGGCGGCGGGCACGGTGGCCACTCCCCCGGCGGCGGCGACCGGCTCGGCAATGGCGTGGTCAATGGCGATCCGCTCCAGGCCCGGCCAGGTGGCGTCCAGGACCTCCTGGCGTGCCGGGGTGTCCCAGGCGGCGGCAATGGCTTCCACGCCCGCGGCCAGGTCGGGGCGCTGGGCGGCCAGGTGGTCCAGGAGGACCCCGGCGCGGGCCACGAACATCCCGGCGTTCCAGCGGTAGTCGCCGGTGGCCAGGTAGCGGGCGGCGGTGGCGGCGTCGGGCTTCTCGGTGAAGCCCAGCACCACCCGTCCGTCCGGGGCGCCCGGGACGTCGGTGGGGCCCCCGGCGTGGATGTAGCCGAAGGCGGTGGAGGGGCCGGTGGCCTCGATACCGATGGTCACCACCCAGCCCTGCCCGGCCAGGGCGGCGGCCTGGTGCACGGCCCGGGTGAAGGCGGCCTCGTCGGCAATGGTCTGGTCGGCGGCGAAGGAGCCGACCACGGCGTCGCGCCCGTGCCGGGAGGCGATGACGGCGGCGGCCAGGCCGATGGCGGCCATGGAGTCGCGCGGGGAGGGCTCGGCCAGGAGGTTGTCCCGGGGGACGTCGGGAAGCTGGCTGGCCACGGCGTCCACGTGAGCGACGCCGGTGACCACCGTCACCGAGGCGGCTACCGGTGCCAGGCGTGCCACCGTGCCCTGGATGAGGGAGCGGCCCGCACCGGTGAGGTCCAGGAGGAACTTGGGGCGCTGGCGGCGGCTCAGCGGCCACAGCCTCGTCCCCGCCCCCCGGCGGGGATAATGGCGTGGACGAGGCGGTCGGCGGGCGCCCCGGCACCGGCGCCCGTGGTGGCGTCACGACTGGTGGCGTCGTGGCTGGTGTCGGTGAGGGCCCCGGCGGTGCGGGCGGGGCCCGCGGCAGAGGCGGGGGCGCCGGTGTCGGCGGCGTCAGCGATGGAGGCGGTGGAGGCGGCGGTCTGGCTCACGCCCCCAGGCTACCGGGCCCGCTGGCCCTCCTCCGTCGCCCCGCCCTGGGGCGCGAGGACCGCCCTGTCCACCCCCACCGATCCGGTCAGGCCCTGGTGGGGCCACCTGAGCGTGGCGGGCACGGAGAGGGTGACGTAGTTGGGCCGCTCGTGGGCGTGGACCTCCTGGGGGCTGGCCACCGCCTGCAGCCGGGGCGGGTTGGCGATCCAGGCCCCCGTCAGCAGCACCACGCGCCCCATGAGGTGGAGCCACAGGACGAGGATCGCCGGGGTGGCGAAGGAGGCCAGCAGCGGGTTGTCGGCCGAGCGGGCCACCACCCCCACGCCCACCTGCCTGATCACCCCGAAGAGCACGCTGCCCAGCGCAGCGCCCTCAACCAGGTCGCGCCACGGCGGACGCACCCCCGCGCACAGCACCAGCACGGCCAGGACCGCGGCGTCAATGAGGAAGGAGGACCCCACCCCCAGCAGCCAGCCGCCCCAGTCGGTCGCCCAGGCCGGCAGCTCCAGCCTCGCCCCCAGGGAGGCGGGCAGCCTCGTGGTGGCCACCGACGCGACCGTCGTGGCCGCGACGCCCACCGCCACCCCCAGGAAGGCCACGAGGCTCCACGCCTGGGTGACCACGGGGTGACGCGGGTTGTAGACCAGGCCGAAGACCACCCGCAGCGCCGCCGACACCGCCCGCATGAGCCCCGTCGCCGAGTAGAGCAGGGCGACGGCGGCCAGCGCCGAGCCCCAGGTCAGCGCCGAGCCCCAGGTCAGCGACTGGAGGCTCAGCACCCCTGTCCCGTCGCCGGTGTCAATGAGACCGGGGACGGCGCCGTTCACCTCTCGGACGACAGCGTCCCGCCAGGCGGGACGGTGGGCGAGGACGGCCATGAGCGTGGTGGCCCCCAGGGTCAGGACCGCGAAGGCGGAGAACAGCCCCGTGTAGGCGATGCCCCCGGCCAGCAGGGAGCCGTTAGCCGTGGAGTAGCGGGTCAGGGCCCGGGCGAGGCGGGTGGAGCGCAGGCGCACCACGGCGGGCCCCAGGACGCGCCGGTATGCGGCAGCCGCCCGGCCCGCCACCTGGCTAGACCAGGTAGCCCCGGGCCCCCGGCCTCCGGCACCCCCGGTGGAGGCGGCCGGTGGGTCAGCGTCTACCCGGGCACCAGCCGCCCGACCTCCGGCACCCCCAGGGCCCTCAGCACCCTCAGCATCCCCGGGCCCACCAGCCCGAGCCCGCCCCGCGGCTGCATCGCCCCCCGCGGCCGCGCCGCCGTCCCGAACCACCATCCACCTCACCCCTTATCAAGCGCGCCCAGAGGCAGGGAGCGCAGGTAGGTGGACGAGCCGTCGGCCCCGAGCTCGTGGAGGTGGAGGTGCTCGACGACGAACACCGCCTCGATCCCCCGCCCCACCCGGGCGGCCCGGTCCTGGGCCCGGTGGTCAGGCAGGTGGGCGAGGGTGACGTGCGGGTGGTAGGGGAACCTGAGCTCCCCGCACAGGGGGCCGTCGGCGGAGCGGACCCGCGCCTGGAGGTCGGTGCACTCCCGCGCCCCCTGCGTCAGGGCCAGGTAGACCACGGGACTGACCGGCTCAAAGCTCTCCACCCCCGCCAGGTGCACGGTGAAGGCCGGCACCCCGGTGAGCGTGGTGCGCAGGAAGCTGGTGACGGCGGGCAGGCCGTCGGCGGGGACCAGGGTGGGCGGCAGGATGGTGACGTGCGGGGCGGTGTGCGCCAGCGGGTCCCCGGCGGCGGCCCGGGCGCTGCGGACCTGGGACGCCCAGGGCTCGGGGACGGGGACGGTCAGCCCGATGACGCGCTCGCGGTCAGTGGGCACGGGAAGATCCATTAGGTCCCCTCCTGGTCCGTGGGCGCTGGTCCGCGCGCGGGAGGGCCGGAGCCGTCCGCACGGTCGGCGGTCACGATACCGTGCGCGGCTGACGCCGCTGCGCAACACGAGGTGTGTGCTCCTTCCCTCCTGCTCCCTGTTCGTTTCTGAGCGGCAATGTTTGAGTTTGCGTGATTTTAGGGCGCGAACCTGGCAGACTGTGTCTGTGACCACCTCCAGCCCCGACCCGCGCACCGCCGGACCAGGCATGCTTGCCCGCCAGCGCCAGGAGTACATCCTGGAGCAGGTGTCCGCCACCGGCGGGGTGCGGGTCGCCGAGGTCGTGGCGGCCTTGGGCATCTCGGAGATGACGGTCCGCCGGGACATTACCGAGCTCGTGGCCCAGGGGCTGGTCGAGCGCGTCCACGGGGGCGCCGTCGCCGCTGGCCCCACCAGCATGGAGCCCCGCTTCACCGCCAAGTCCACGCTCCACCTCGACGCCAAGCGGCGCATTGGCGCGGCCACCGCCGCCCTCCTGCGACCGGGGGACGCCCTGGCCCTGTCGGCGGGCACCACCACCCTGGCCGTGGCCCAGGCCCTGACCACCCTGCCCCACCTGGGGACCCTGACCGTCATCACCAACTCCCTGCCCGCCGCCCAGCTCCTCTTTGACGCCGCCGACGCCGCCCGCGCCGAGTCCCGCGACGCACCCACCGTCCTGCTCACCGGTGGTGAGCGCACGCCGTCCAACGCCCTGGTCGGGCTGCCGGCCATTGACATGCTGCGCGCCCTGCGCGTGGAGTGGGTGGTGCTCGGGGCGCACGGCTTCACCCCCGAGGCGGGCCTCATGACCCCCAACCTCCAGGAGGCGGCCGTCAACCAGGCCCTCCTGGCCTCAGGGCGCACCGCCGTGGCCGTCCTGGACGCCAGCAAGTGGGGGATCCTGGGGCTGCGCTCCTTCTGCCCGACCAGGGACATCGGCGTCCTGGTGACCGACTCCCGGCCGGACGCCAGGACGACGGCGGCCCTGGACGAGTCAGGCACCACCCTCATTGTCGCCGACCCGCTGCCCGCACCTGACAACCACACCACCCGGAGGACCTCATGACCACCACCAGCTCCCCCGTCTTCTCCCCCGCGCTCAGCGCCGAGCAGGGGCGGGAGGCGGCCACCGACCTGTTCCGCACGGCCCTGGGAGGTGAGCCCGACGGCGTCTGGTACGCCCCCGGGCGGGTCAACATTATCGGCGAGCACACCGACTACAACGGCGGCCTGGCCCTGCCGATCGCCCTGCCGCACCGCGCCCACCTGGCCCTGCGCGCCCGCGAGGACCGCACTGTGCGCCTGGTCTCCTCCCAGGCCCGGGCGGTGGAGGTCCTGGACCTGGACCGTATCGGCCCCAAGGGCACACCCGGGGAGATCCCTCACTGGGCGGCCTACGTCGCCGGGGTCGCCTGGGCGCTGGAGCGCGACGGCCTGGGCCCGCTGCCGGGCTTCGACGCCGCCCTGGTCTCCTGCGTGCCGCTGGGCGCGGGACTGTCCTCCTCCGCGGCACTGGAGTGCGCCACGGCGGTGGCCCTGGACGAGGTGGCGGGCCTGGCCCTGGCAGGTCCGGCGCAGGCGCCCACGGACGTCGGACGCGCCCGCCTGGTGGAGGCCTGCGTGCGGGCGGAGAACGAGGTGGCCGGCGCCCCCACCGGGGGCATGGACCAGTCCGCCTCCCTGCGCGCCCGGGCCGGGCACGCCCTGGAGCTGGACTGCCGCGACGGGTCGGTGGAGCACGTCCCCTTCGACCTGGACGCGCAGGGCCTGGCGCTGCTGGTGATCGACACCAGGGCCGAGCACTCCCTGGTGGACGGCCAGTACGGGGCCCGGCGGGCGGCCTGCGAGCGGGCGGCCCAGCTGCTGGGCGTGGAGCTCCTGGCCGACGTCCCCCGAGACGGCCTGGAGGAGGCCCTGGGGCGCCTGGGGGCCAGCGGCGAGGAGGACGCCGACGTCCTGGTGCGACGCACCCGGCACGTGGTCACCGAGATCGCCCGCACCCGTGAGCTGGTGGCCCTGCTCCAGGACGGGCGGGCCCTGGCGGGTGAGAAGCTGGCCGCGGCCGGGGCCCTCATGGACGCCTCCCACGAGTCCCTGCGCGTGGACTACGAGGTGACCGTCCCCGAGCTCGACGTGGCCTGCCAGGCAGCCCGGGACGCGGGGGCCCACGGGGCCCGCATGACCGGCGGAGGCTTTGGCGGCAGCGCGATCGCGCTGGTGGACGCGGGTACGGTCCAGGACGTGGCGCGCGCCGTCGTCACCGCCTACGCGCGCCAGGACCTGGGTGTCCCGGCCTTCCTGGACGCCGTCCCCAGTGCCCCGGCAGGCCGCCTGGCCTGAGGGCCCCGCACGGCCCCACAGCGCGGCCCCACCCCGTCCGCCTCCAGCCCACCCGCCTCCTCCCACCGCGAGAACGGTACTTATTGCTCGTGAGAACGGTACTTATTGCTCGTGAGAACGGTACTTGTTCGCCGTGAGAACGGTACTTATTCGTCGTGAGAACGGACGGCGTCCGCCGCACCCGTTCTGACCTGCGCGGACGTACCGACCCGGAGCCCTTGCGCGACTCAGGTGAACATGTGCTCGCACACGGGAGGCAGGCCGGCCCCGCCCCCGGTCAGGTCCCTACGGTGCGGGGGAACCTGGGTAGAGTGGGCGTCGTCCGGTCCGGCGTCGCCCCCGCCCGGCCCCCGGACCAGCCCTCTTGTGGAGTACACCGCGCCCGGTTCCGTGAATCCTCCTCCGGGAGGAGGGACCGACTGGCAGCGGGGCACCTACTCTTCGGGGGTACCGCCGCGCTGGTCCCACGTCGGCGTCCGACCGTCCCTGCTGAGGAGCACGCAGTGAAGCGCTACGTCCTGCCCACGATCAAGATCCTCCTGACCCTGGTGATCGCCGTGGCACTGACCAAGATCGCCTTCTTCCCCAGCCAGGAGGAGGGCACGACGGCAGGCATCACCCCGGGATTCGAGGTCACCACCCAGACCACGCTGGCAAAGAAGGGTGATATCACCAACATTATCGAGGTCAAGGGCAAGATCGTCGAGGACGCCGCCGTGACAGCCCTCGCCACCCTCTCGGGCACCGTGGAGTCCCTGTCCGTGGACAAGGGCGGCTACGTCGAGGCGGGAGCGGCCCTGCTGACCATTAAGAAGGTCGAGAGGCAGGAGCCGGTCACCCGCACGGACGAGGACGGCAGGGTCACCACCACCGAGGTCCCGGACAAGGTCACCCGCGCCGCGGTCTACGCCCCGGTCTCCGGGACGGTCTCATTCAACGTGATCAAGGACCAGGAGACGTCCGTGGGCATGACGGTGGCCTCCGTGACCCCGGGGACCTTCTCCGCCACGGGCACCATCACCGCCTCCCAGCAGTACCAGCTCGTCAACGCCCCCACCCAGGCCACCCTCACCATTGAGGGCGGGGCGGCGCCCTTCACCTGCGACAACCTGAGGATCGGCACCAAGCCCACCACCTCCACCACCACCAGCCAGGACGGCACCACCACCACGACCACCGGTGACGGCACCAGCGTGGAGGTGCGCTGCCCGGTGCCTGCGGACCAGAAGGTGTTCCCGGGCCTGACGGTCAGTATCGGCGTGGACGCTGGCAGCGCCACGGGGGCCCTGCTGGTGCCGGTCACCGCGGTGGAGGGCACCGTGCTCAAGGGCAACGTCTGGGTGGTCACCGACCCCGCCAAGCCCGACGCCGCCGAGAAGCGCGAGGTCACCCTGGGTATTACCGACGGCACCAACGTCCAGGTCACTGACGGCCTGTCCGAGGGTGACGAGATTCTCCTGTTCGTGCCCAACAAGGACACGGTTCGCACCGGCAAGCCCAACACCTGCGAGGCGGACATGTCTGTGTGCTACGACGACAACGGCAAGGAGATCCTGTGAGCCCCCTGCTGTCGCTGCGGGGGCTGACCCGTACCTTCCAGGTGCCGCACGCCCCTGACCTGCACATCCTCACCGGGGTGGACCTGGACGTAGAGCCCGGGGAGCACATTGCGATCGTGGGGCGCTCGGGCACCGGCAAGTCCACCCTGCTCAATATCCTGGGCCTGATCGACCAGCCGACGTCGGGCACCTACACCCTGGAGGACCAGGACGCCACCCGCCTGTCCGAGGGACGCCGGGCCCGTCTGCGGGGAGCCACCTTCGGCTTCGTGTTCCAGTCCTTCAACCTCATTGAGGGCCTGAGCACCACCGAGAACGTGGCGGCCCCCCTGCTGTACGACACCGGCAGGTCCTTCTGGACCCGTACCGCCCGGGCAGGCGAGCTGCTCGACGCCGTCGGCCTGGGAGACAAGGTCGACTCACCGATCGGGCTCCTGTCCGGTGGTGAGCAGCAGCGGGTGGCCATCGCCCGGGCCATTGCCCGCCAGCCCCGGGTCATCCTGGCCGACGAGCCCACCGGGGCGCTGGACGTGGACACGGGTACCGCCGTCATGGAGCTCCTGGAGGCCCAGTGCGCCCAGAGGGGAGCGGCCCTGATCATTATCACCCACGACCTGGCTGTGGCCGCACGCGCCTCCACCCAGTACCGCCTGGACCACGGCGTGCTCACCCAGGTCACAGTCACCCGGCACCGGGTGGGGACCCTGGAGGAGTTCGGCGAGGCAGTAGCCCCGTCCTCGGCCCCTGCGCCCGGCCCCTCGGCCGCCTCCAGCCCCTCGGCCCGCTCCGCCCCATCGGCCGGGTCCGGGCCTGTCCCGCCACGGGTGGCCCCGGCTGTCAGGCCACAGCTGGCTACGCCCCGGTCGGCACCCTCGCCCGCCTCCAGCCCCTCGGCCGCCTCCAGCCCCTCGGCCCGCTCCGCCCCATCGGCCCAGTCGGCACCACCAGCCGCACCACGACCGGCTGCCTCCAGCCCCTCGGCCTCCTCGGCCCAGTCCGCCCCCGCAATGACGTCGGCGCCAGGAGACGGCCCCAGTCCCGGCAACGGCCCTGCGCCCCGCAACGGCCCCAGACCCAGGGGCGGCCCCGCGCCCGCCCGCGCCCCCCGCCAGGTGCCCGCGACCAGCCGGACCCCCCTGGCCAGGCGCGTCCCCGCACGGCCCAGGCCCCCGGCCACCCCGGCGCCAGCGACCTCACCCCCGCCCACCGTGGAACCAGTGGAGCCAGCGGCCTCACCCCCGCCCACGCCGCCGACCCCGGGGTCAGCGGAGAGGCCTGTCACGCCCCCCTCAGCCCCGACTCCCGCTCCGGCCCCCAAGCCCGTACCCAGGCCTGACGCCAGCGCCCCGGCCTCGGGCGGGCCACAGCCTCCCACCACCAGCAGGCCACAGCCTCCCACCACCCAGGATCTTCAGGACACCCAGAAGATTGGAGTCGTGCCGTGAAGGGCCTGAGCAACGTCAACAGAATCCTCACCGGACTGGTGGGTGCGGTCAGCGAGGCCTGGGCCCAGCTGCGTATCGGCAGGCTGCGGGTGCTCCTGTCCCTGGTCGGCGTGGCCGTGGCGGTGGCCGCCATGACCTTTGTCATCGCCCTGGGGCAGGTGACCGTCTCAGCCGTGAACAGGCTCAACGAGTCCCACACGGGACGTCCCGGGACCGTCAGCATTATGGTCTCCCCTACCGGCAAGGGGACGGACGCCTCGGGTGACAGCGACTCCTCGGGGTCCTCCTCCGGGTCAACCCCCTCCGGGCCGGGCACCTCCTCGGGCACCTCCCCGGACGGTCCCGCGGGCGGTACGGGCGCACAGGCCGGCTCCCGCCCCGGGCTGGGCGCGGCGGACGTGGTACGGGCCCAGAGCTCCTTCGTCGAGCGCTACCAGGTCAAGGCCTGGGCCACCCACTACGACCAGAACCTGCGGGTCGCCTTCCCCAGCGGGGGACGCACCGTGCACACCCAGGTGGTGAGCCTCCAGTACGGCATCCTCCACCACACCGACGTGGCCCAGGGGCGCTGGTTCTCCGCCGAGGACGCCGACGACCTCTCCCCCTCCATTATCGTCTCCCAGGGCTTCCTGGAGCAGCTGGGCCTCAAGCGGCTCACCGGGCCGGTCCAGGTGCGCGCCTACGCCCCCACGCCCATGACCTACACGATCGTGGGGGTCCTCAAGCCCGAGAAGAGGGAGAGCTGCCAGACCTCCGGCCCCGACGAGACGCCCTGCGCGCAGCCGCTGATGGCCATGGTCCTCAATACACCCTATGAGCGCATGCTGCCCACGAACGTGGAGCGGGCTACTCCCGTCCTGGAGATCTGGGCCGGTCAGGACGGTGCCGACCAGCGCGTCATCGAGCTGGCCAAGCAGGACTTCAACGCGGCCTTCGGGGCGGGGTCCACCCGGGCCGAGTCCAACGTGGACCAGGGTGCCACCACCTCGTCGTCCAGCACCTTCACCAAGGTGGTCACCATCGCGGGGGTGTGCGTCATGCTCATGGGGGTCCTGGGGCTGGTGAACATCTCCATGGTGACCGTGCGCCAGCGCATCCACGAGATCGGGGTGAGGCGGGCCTTCGGGGCCACCAGCAGACGCATCTTCTTCTCCATTATGCTGGAGTCGGTGGTGGCCACGGTCGTGGCCGGCGTGATCGGGATCGGGATCGCGATCGTGGGGATGCGCCTGGCCCCCCTGGAGACGATCCTCCGCCTCCCGGTCCCCACCCGGCCGCCGTTCCCCATGAGCGCGGCGCTCATCGGCCTGGCGGCGGCCACCGGCGTGGGGGCGCTGGCAGGCGCCGTCCCCGCCCTGGTGGCGGTGCGGATCCGTCCTATCGACGCCATCCGCTACTAAGAGAGGCGTCGGCAACGAGCCGAGCAGAAAGCCCGGCTCAGTCGTCAACGGCGATAATCTCCACCTTCTGGCCCGGGGCCCGGCAGCCCTCGACCCACAGACGCGCGTCAGTCCGCCGGCTCTTGCTGGTGTAGACGGTCGCGTCCTTCCCCCAGGCCTCGAACACGCCGCACACCCGCCCGTAGTAGTCCCTGGCCGAGGTGTAGGCGTAGATGCGCACCTCCTTGTCCGTGGGGGCGCTGAACTGGATCATGAACCTGTTGCGGTCCATATCGACCAGCAGCTCGGTCGAGGCCTTGTAGAACATGGCCGCCCCTCCCTGCTCCTTGTCGAACACCCGGGCAAACACGTCGTCCTCGTGGTTCATGACCTCCACCGGGGCGAATACCGCCCAGTTGACCGGGGTGTGGATGGGAGCGACCCAGGAACGCATTCCGTAGTTCTGCAGAGGCAGGCCGACGGCGCAGAGCACCAGCGCGAGGGCAGGCACGATCGTCGCGTGCCGCAACAACGAGCGAGGCCCGGAGCTCCTGTCCTGGGACGCCATCTCGCTAGCCAGCTCAACCGCCAGTATGCTGGCGGTGAACACGTTCACGAGGAGGAGGTACTTGTTGACGTAGTAGCCCATCCCGATCGTGTCCTCGGTGCGCTGGTTGAGGAGGTACACCACCCCGAGGAACGCCCCGCTGAAGACGAGGACTATGGCCAGGCTCCGCTCACGGCTCTGAGGCCGGGCCAGGACGAGCCACAGGC
Source organism: Actinomyces sp. oral taxon 897 (assembly GCF_002999235.1). NCBI lineage: Bacteria > Bacillati > Actinomycetota > Actinomycetes > Actinomycetales > Actinomycetaceae > Actinomyces > Actinomyces sp. oral taxon 897. The sequence goes on from NZ_CP027236.1 coordinate 1,473,211, forward strand.
CGCAGAGCATATCGACCAGGATCGCCAGGAGGATAAAGGGCGGGTCCCCGATGTTCCCCCCGTTCGCCCCGAGGACCTCCCCGTACGAGGCGAGCGCCCGCAGGGGGTAGCCGACCGTGAAGGCCAGGAAGCCCAGTGCCGAGACGGTCAGGATGACAAGCTCCTTGCGCTCAGGCCTGCCGCCCTGCGCCCGCAGTGCCTTGCGCCAGCGGACGCCCATGAGAACGCAGAGGACGCCCGGGATAATAGCCACTGGCGGCCAGCACGCCAGAACGAGGGTCGTCGCGCACAGCTCCCAGGCCAGAGCGACACCGGCCCTCTCGTCCTCCGAGTCATAGAGGATCCAGGCGAGCCACAGGACCAGGTAGGTCATGACCACGTTAATGTGGCCGACAATGACCTCGGACCCCAGGACGACGCCGGTGAAGGGGATCCACCCCACGGCCACGACCGCGACCAGACGCCCCAGAGGACGCGCCCGCTGGGTACGTGACCACGTGTACGCGGCCCCCACCAGGCTGGCCAGGGCGCATATCAGGGCGACACTCACGGCGTTACCGGTCATCATGACGCGCAGCGGCGGGTATCCCTTACCGGGCCCGTAGAACAGCGAGGTCACGAGGTTGGCGAGGAACGCCGGGTTGTTGATGTCGTCGATACCGCCCGCCTGGTGGATACGCAGGGAGAGGATCGAGTTGAACACCATGTCCTCACGGGTAAAGTGGGGGGACATACCGTGGTAGCGCACCACATTGGCGATAATGTCGGCGGTGCCCACGACGGCAGAGCAACTCACCGTCGCGACCGCCGCCAGGCGCCTCCACCACCTTGCGCCGCCACGGCTCCCGCGCAGGGCCCTCACCAGATAGTAGGCCGAGATTCCCAGGGAGACCGCTCCGGCCCCTATGAGCACGGTCCCCGAGGAGGTCACCAGGAGCGGGAGAAGCAGGGACAGCCACATCAGGCAGAGCACCCACAGGGTCAGAGCCCTCGCCAGGACGACGTCAACACGTACCCGCATCCGTTACCCCTTCGCTCAGAGTCCCGACGCGGCCTGGATGAGGGCCCGCCGCACACGCCGAGATCATAGGGCATACCCGGCGCCCTGCCGAAACGGAGACGCCGCGCGCACCGGACCGGCTATGCGTTGCACCACATATAATATACTCCGGTGCGGCTTCCCGACGACGTCGCCGAGCACACCCGGCTACCGTGACAGGTGGCATCTTTTAGGACAGACTGGCACCATGCGAGGCATTATCCTGGCCGGCGGCTCCGGCACGCGACTCAACCCGATCACCCTGGGCACCTCCAAGCAGCTCGTACCCGTCTACGACAAGCCGATGATCTACTACCCGTTGAGTACCCTCATGCTCGCGGGCATCCAGAACGTGCTGATCATCACCACACCGCACGACGCCCCCAGCTTCCACCGGCTGCTCGGCGACGGCTCCCAGCTGGGGGTCAGCCTGTCCTACACCGTCCAGGAGGCCCCCGACGGCCTGGCCCAGGCCTTCGTCCTGGGCGCCGACTTCATCGGCTCCGACAGCGCGGCCCTGGTCCTGGGGGACAACATCTTCTACGGCCCCGGCATGGGGACCCAGCTGCGCCGCCACACCAGCCCCGAGGGCGGCGTCGTCTTCGCCTACCAGGTAGCCGACCCCAGCGCCTACGGCGTCGTGGAGTTCGACGCCGACCTCAAGGCCGTCTCCATCGAGGAGAAGCCCGCCTGCCCCAAGAGCGACTACGCCGTCCCCGGCCTATACTTCTACGACAACGACGTCGTGGAGATCGCCAGGAACCTCAGGCCCAGCGCCCGCGGGGAGTACGAGATCACCGACGTCAACCGCACCTACCTGGAGGCCGGGCGCCTGAACGTGGAGGTCCTGCCGCGCGGCACCGCCTGGCTGGACACCGGGACCTTCGACTCCCTGGCCAACGCCACCAGCTTCGTACGCACCATCCAGCACCGCCAGGGGCTCAACATCGGCTGTCCCGAGGAGATCGCCTGGCGTATGGGCTTCATTGACGACGATGGCCTGCGCTCCCGCGCCGAGCCCCTGGTCAAGTCCGGCTACGGCCAGTACCTCCTGGACATCCTCGCCCGGGCCCGGCACTGAGGGGACCGGGCCCCGCGGGTAGCGGGCGCTGCGCCGTCCGCCTCGTGCACCCGGCGACCCACACCTACCACCAAGTAACAAGGACACCCATGATCGATATTATGATCCCCTTCTGGGGCGAGCCTCACTACCTGTACGAGACGGTCCAGGCGGTCCTGTGCCAGACCAGTAGGCACTGGCACCTGACCGTCGTCGACGACTGCTACCCCGACCCGCAGGTCCAGGAGTACTTCAAGGATCTCGCTCACCCCCAGGTGACCTATGTACGCAATGAGAAGAACCTCGGGATCACCGGGAACTACGCCCGCTGCATCGAGCTGGCCTCCGCGGACCTGGTCATGCTCCTAGGGTGCGACGACGTCCTCCTACCGGACTACGTGGCCCGGGTCCTGGCTGACCACAGGCACTTCCCCCAGGCGGACATTATCCAGCCCGGGGTGCAGGTCATTGACTCCTCAGGGACGGTCTCAGGCTCCCTGGCCGACACCGTCAAGCGCCTGACCATGCCACGGACCCGCTCCCCGCGCCTGCTGTCGGGCGAGGACCTGGCGGCCTCGCTGCTGCGCGCCGACTGGCTCTACTGGCCCTCGCTGACCTTCCGTCGTGAGGTGCTCACGCGGACCCCCTTCCGGCCGGGCTTCCCCATTATCCAGGACCTCGCCCTGGTCATTGACGTAGTCGTGGCGGGCGGCTGCCTGCTGCTGGACCCCTACACGTGCTTCGCCTACCGCCGTCACGAGGAGTCCGCCTCCTCCACGGCCCTGTTCGACGGACGCCGCTTCAGCGGTGAGCGCGCCTACTTCGCGCTGGCCGCGGACCTGGTGCGACGCAACGGCTGGTCCAGGGCGGCCCGGGCCGCCCGGTGGCACACGACCTCGCGCGCCCACGCGCTGGCCCTGCTGCCTACCGCGCTGCGCCGCAGGGACACGGACTCAGCACGGATGCTGGCCTCCCACGCCCTGGCCCGTTAGCCGCAGCTGACGCGCGTCGGCCGCGGACAGGCCGGCGCGCGTCAGCGGGCCGCCTGGCGCAGGTCCCCCCAGGGCCTGCGTCCGCGCGACCACCGCATGGCGGCCCGCTCCACCCCCAGCCAGCTGGCCGTGGCCAGGACGATGGTGACCGCCACCGCGACCACGAGCAGGAGAGCGAACCCGTGGCGGTGCAGGCCCAGCAGGACCAGGAACTGGATGACAGGGAAGTGGAAGATGTACACCCCGTAGGAGATGTCGTGGACCCTGGTCACCGCCGGAGAGGGCACGACAGCCCCCAGCCACAGCACCACGTAGGCGATCAGAGGGGAGGCCAGCTGCGGCCCGTAGTCGTTGGAGTACCTGATCAGGGCCACCGCCACTACGGCACAGACAAACGCTATCAGTGGCCGCATGGGAAGACGGTCGCGCAGCTTGTACACCACCGCCCCGCCCATGAAGTAGGGGAACATGAACGACAGCATGCTGAAGTCGTAGCTCTCGTCCACAAAACCGCCGATATAGCCGATCCCGGAGTGCACCCCCACGCTGAGGAGGAACAGCAGGACCGTGGGCCAGACCTTCTCCCGGGTTAGTTTCCAGGACAGGAAGACACCGATAATGATATAGCACCAGAACTCGTAGTACAGGCTCCACAGCGAGCCGTTCCACGCCTTGGGGTAGGGGATGTCGGCCAGCGTCGTGCCGATCTCGTAGGTCATGATCCTCAGCAGAATGTTGCCGTACACGTAGTAACCGGGGGTGACGGGGGTGCTGAAGTAGCCGCGCAGGCTCCCTGTCTCAATGACCTGGGCGATGGGGGCCAGGAAGAAGGCCACGAAGACCAGGGCGAGCAGGAACCCGGGGAAGATCCGGGTGACCCGGTTGAGCAGGTAGCGTCCGGCGTCGGAGCGCTCCCTGGACCCGGTAATGAGGAACCCCGAGATCGCGAAGAACCCCACGACGGCCCAGCTGCCAATGTGCTGCCCCTGCCACTTGATCCCGTCCCCCACCCCGGTAAGGATCTCGGCGTGGGAGTACAGCACCATAAAGGCCAGCAGGAGCCGGATCAGGTTGAGGGAGTTGTCGCGCGACCCCAGGTCACGTGCAGCGAACAAACGGGAGAGTTCCACACGCGGCAGCCTAGTACAGGCGCCTCCGCCGCCTCCGCCGCCAGCCTGTGTTCCTTCGCACCATGACCGACGGGCGGGCCCGGGCGGGCCCCGTCCTACCTCCTGGTGACGGCGCGGTACAGGACCACGGCGAACACGGCCACCAGCACGGACATGGCCGCCGTGTAGGCGACCGAGGCGCCCAGCAGGGAGCCCTGGGGCACGAGCACCACGCAGAGCAGGGTGATGGCCCCGGCAGCCAGGACGTACCCCGCAAAGACGAGGTTCTGCAGGCGCACCGTCGTCAGGGCGTAGTAGAGGACCACGCTGGCGGCGTTCATGGCCCCGCCAGCCACGAGCACCATGAGCTCAACCGAGAAGGCGGACACGTCCTTGCCGAACACCAGGCCCAGGATCGGTACGCCGGCGACGTAGGTGACCAGGCCGACGACCACGAAGGCGCCGGCGGTGGCGAGCAGCCCCCGGTTGACCACCGCCCGGAACCCGGGGCGGTCGCCCTGGACCCACAAACCCGCCATTCGCGTCAGCAGGGGGCGGAAGATGACCAGGGACATGAGGTTAATGGTGACGGCGGGCATGAACAGGATCGCGAAGTAGCCCTGCTGGGTGGGGTCCAGGTAGCGGTCGATGGCGAACCTAGGGGCGTTGGACAGGTACATGGATATAAAGGAGGCCAGGAACAGAGGCAGGCAGGCCAGGAGCACCTGCCCGACGCGCCGGGGGTCCCAGGTGGGCCGGAGCGGGAACAGGCCGCGGGACGGCGGCAGGTAGACGCCCACCATGACGACCAGGGAGACCACCAGGGACACGACGGTGGACACCAGGAGGTTGCCGGTGGCCACGAGCATGCCGGAGAAGGACGCGGTCGTGCTCAGGGCGCGCCAGAAGCAGGCCCGGCCCCCCAGGTCCAGGCGCCCGACCCGCTGGAGCTCGCACACGTAGACGTCCTCGAAGGCGTCGAACACACGCAGGCTGGCCACCAGCACAATGAGGAGGACGTCGCTGCCGCCGTCCCCTGACACCATGGCGTAGCCGACGATACCCGCCAGCATGAGGGCCACGGTGACAATGCGGGTGGCCAGGTAGGTGCCGAAGGTGAACCGGTGGCGCAGGTCGGTGACGTGGTAGGTCCTGACCTCGTACATGCCCAGGGTCTGGAACTGCTGGCCCACGGCAATGGCCAGGGAGTAGACGCCGGCCGCCCGGATCCCCGCCGTACGGGTGACCACCAGGAGCATGACCACGGTCGCCAGGGACGTCATGAGGGACGCCGCCGTGTTCCACAGGTAGTCGCGCCCGAGCTGGGAGCGTTCACTCGTGCCAGGCATGCACGTGGCCCCTCCTCAGGAGCCGGTGGTCTCGTAGGGGCCGAAGTCGATGACGCACGGCTTGTGGTTACGCCGCTGCTCCTCCGGAGGCAGCTGCATGTAGTCCCCGTAGGAGCGGCGCAGCAGCTTGTCGTAGTTGCGTGCCAGCTTGACCGTAATGTCCTCGAAGGGAACCTCCAGGGCCGGGTAGAGGTCGTCCGTGGTCACCGCCCAGTTCCACGGGTCCCGCATGGAGAAGTCCGCCATCCTCCGGGTGGGGGTGTCCTCGTAGCGTCGGGCGGCCCGGTCCCACCGCGCCTGCAGGGTCCGGGGGGTGACCCGCAGCAGCCTCATGGCCCAGTGGGCGGCGGAGGTGGCGGTGTGGATGGCGACCCGCCTCAGGCCCTTAATGCCGATCAGGTAGGGGGTGGGCGTGCCCTGGACGTAGAGGAGCCTGCCCCACAGCCAGGTGCTGCGGCTCATGGAGCGGGCCGCGCGGGAGTCGTCGGGGACGTTGTCCACGGGCAGGACGTCGAGCGAGATCGGCATCCGGTACTTGGAGTCCCTGCCGAACTCCGGTACCAGGAGCGTTCCCTTGAGCCCGAGCTTGGTGAACATGAAGGGGAAGTCCGGACGTGTGCGCGTGTTGTCGATCTGGTACCCCTCCGGCAGCGCATCAGGCGCCTCCTTAAGGAACCGCTCGTAGTCCGCCCGTGTCATGAGGACGTCCACGTCGTCGTCCCACGGGATGAATCCGTGGTGGCGCACGGCACCGATCGCGGTGCCGCCGTAGACGACGTAGGGGATGTCGAGGCGGCGGCAGGTGTCGTCAAAGTCCGCCAGCATCTTGAGGAGCAGGGCCTGTATACGGTGCAGCAGCTCCGGGTCTGTCAGCGCCTCGTCGGAAGCCATACCAGAACTCCTATCCGTCGCACGGGACCGGTCACGCCACTGTGGCGGACCGGGGATGATTGTGCCACAACGGCGGGACCAGCAGGACCCGTCCCCGGTGCGCGTCCGGCAGGACGCCGCCGCGGCATGCGGGTGGTACGGGGATCAGCCTACGGAGTCAAGGATCCTGGTGATCTTTGACACGTCGCCCCAGACGCCGGGCGAGTCATAGGGGCGGTCCGGGAAGGCGCCGTACTCCAGCGTGATGTCCAGGTCGTTGTCCTTAATGTACTGCTCCACCCGCTCCGCCAGCGTCACGGGCCGGCCCGAGCAGGCGTTGATAATGCCGTCGACGTCCTCCTGGCACACCACCGCGGCTATCTGGTCGGCGAGGTCCTGCACGGAGATGAAGTCGTACCGGTTCTTCCCCGAGGTGAAGGGGAAGGTCCTGCGGCCCTCGGCGGCGGCGGACAGGAGCTTGGAGAAGATCGAGCTGCCGAACGCGTCGTCCCCCACGATGTAGTAGGCCCGGATCCACTGGGCGACGCCGCCGTGCGCGGCGGCGGACAGGAGGGTGGCCTGGCGCAGGGCGTTCTTGGCGATGCCGTACAGGGAGGCGGGACGGCAGGGGGTGTTCTCGTCGATAGCGCCCTCCCAGTAGCCGACCTCGTGCATGGTGCCCATGACGGCGAGCTGGTGCAGGCCGGACGCGTAGAGGTCCTCAATGAGGTGGTAGTGCCTAGCCAGGTCGTCCAGGTGCGCCGTCGAGGCGTGCTTGAAGCCGTCACGCCACGCCAGGTGCAGGACGACGTCGGGGCGGCCCATGCGCTCGTACACGTCCGGGGCCCCGGAGAAGATGTCCACGTCCAGCCTCTCGGCCCTGGCGTCCACGCCGTCCAGGCGCGGGTCCACCGCCCCGACCGAGAACCCCCGGTCCAGGAGGGAGCGGACCACGTGACGTCCAATGTATCCACCGGCACCGGTGACAACGGCGGTCTTGTGCATGCGGGTATCCTATGCCCAAGTCGTGCCGGCAGCCAGGAGGGCCTCCTACAGCCCGGCGACGTAGGCCTCCAGGCGCTCCATGGAGTTGCCGGGGGTGAAACCGGTGGCCTCGATCCTGCCCAGGTCCAGGGTGGAGACCAGGGGGCGAGGGGCGACGCCCTCCTGCCCGGCGTAGTACTCCTCGGTGGTGACCGGGGTGACCAGGTCCGGGGCGTGGCCGGTGAGCTCGTAGACGCGCCTGGCGACGTCGCACCAGGAGACCACGGGCCCCTGGCCGGAGAGGTTGTAGGTGCCGTAGGGTGCGCCGGTGGCCAGCAGGTGGATAATGCCCGCCGCCAGGTCCGTGGTGAAAGTCAGGCGACCGGTCTGGTCGGCCACGACCCTGGGCGCGGCACCGCGCCTGGCCAGGGAGGCCATGGTCCGCACGAAGTTCCTGCCCTCTCCCACCACCCAGGACGTGCGCACCAGGTAGTGGTGGGGGGCCGCCTGGACGGCGGCGTCGCCCCCGGCCTTGGACTGGCCGTACACGCCCAGGGGGCTGGGGGGCTCGTCCTCGGTGTGGATCTCGGCGCTTCCGTCGAAGGTGTACTCACTGGAGACGTGCACCAGGGTGAGGTCGTGGACGGCCGCCGCGCGGGCCAGGTTGGCCGGCCCGGTGGCGTTGGCCCTCCAGGCGCTCCGGCGTCCCCGGGGGGTCTCGGCCCCGTCGACGTCGGTCCAGGCGGCCGCGTTGACGACGACGTCGTAGCGGCCCCAGTCCAGCGCGTCCACGGCGGCGGCGTCGGCGATATCGAACTCGGGCAGGTCCACGCCGGTGGGGTGGTAGCCCGCCGCCGGCAGCTGGGCCATGAGCTCGCGTCCCAGCTGTCCGTTGACCCCGGTGACCAGGACGCGCCTGCCTGCGAGGCCCTCGGCGGGGGCGGCCGGGAAGGGGGTGACGTCCTCCATGCGCGGGTGGGCCCTGTCCTTGTCGGAGAGGATCGCCTGCTCCAGGGGGATGGGCCAGGGCACGGACACCGTCTCGTCGGCCAGGTTGAGGAAGGTGTACCGGGCCTGCGGCGACCAGTGGGCGTTGACCAGGTAGGTGTAGGCCGTGCCCGGCTCCAGGGTCTGGTAGGCGTTGCCCACGCCCTTGGGAACGTAGACCGCCACCGAGGGGTCGATCTCACAGGTGTAGACGGTGCCGAAGCTGGGGCCCTCGCGCAGGTCCACCCAGGCCCCGAAGACCCGGCCGGTGGCCACCGAGACGAACTTGTCCCAGGGCTCGGCGTGGATACCCCGGGTCACCCCCACCTCGTCGTTGAAGGAGATGTTGTTCTGTACCGGGCCGAAGTCCGGCAGGCCCAGGGCCACCATCTTCTCCCGCTGCCAGTTCTCCTTGAACCACCCCCGGTTGTCCCCGTGGAGGGTCAGGTCGATCCTCAGGAAGCCGGGGATCGGCGTGGTGTGGATGCCCAGGGGCCTGGTCTCAGTCATTGGACCGCCTCATTTCCTTGTCTTCATGGTTCGCATGAACCTGCCCACACCCTCCTGCCACGACACGGCTCGACCGGGAAGGCAGATCGGGTTTCGCCGGCAGGAGAGCATAGCATGTCATGACGGTCAGCGCCCCTGACGGCCCGCTCCCCCGCCCTCTTAAGACTCCTTGTCCTGCAACTCCTTGTCCTGCAGCTCCGCGACCTGGGCCCTGAGGATGGCGATCTCCTCGGTCAGCCGACGGCGCTCCTCGTCGCTCCGGGAGAGATCGATACTGAACCGCAGCGAGAGCATGAGCATGACGATGCTGGCCAGGAAGAACAGCAGGTTCAGCGACACCTGGAAACCGAGGAAGTCAGCGATCGCATCGAGCGACGGAGGGTAGACGGAAAACGTGATCACCGACAGCGCGATGACGATCCACCACGTCGCGTAGCGCTCCTTCATGCCCTGATTGCGCATGCGCATGAAGATGGAGACGAGGACGATCGCCCCGAACACCAGGCCAAAAATATATGTCGTCTGCATTCCGGTCCCCCTCCTATCAGGACTGCGTGACGTCGACGGACGTCTTGGGGCGGGTCAGGGCCACTCCCAGCGCGAGGAAGGCCCGGACGAGGAAACGTGCCGCCTTCAGCGGACTGTGGGAGGGCTCCCCGCCCGCCCGGGCCCTCATCGCCACCGGCTGCTGGCGGACCCTGAGGCCGTGGCGCGCCGCGACGACAAGCGCCTCGACGGTGTCTCCCAGGTACTCTGCGGGATACTCGTAGGAGAAGAGCTCGATCGCCCGGCGGTTGGCCAGCTTAAAACCTGACGTGGTGTCTGTCAGGCGGGTCCCGCACACGCGGGAGAGAATGAAGGAGAGTATCTTCATGGCCCACTGACGGGGACCGTGGACAGCGTACTCGCCCTTACCGGCAAATCGTGCGCCGATCACCACGTCGGCGGACTCCCGGCGGGCGCACTCCAGCAGTGACTGGATCTCCGCGGGGTCGTGCTGGCCGTCAGCGTCGAGCTGCACGGTGTACTCGTAGCCCATACGACGGGCGTACAGGTACCCGGCACGCATAGCACCACCGACGCCCAGGTTAATGGGCAGGTCAAGCACCATGACACCGGCGCCCCTGGCGATCTGGGCGGTCGCGTCCGTCGAGCCGTCAGACACGACGAGGACGTCCGCGAACGCCCCGACGGAGCCGGTGACCTCCTGGAGCACCCCTGCGATGACGGCGGCCTCGTTCCAGGCCGGCATAATCACCAGTACGTTGTGGTGAGATTGACTCATACGCTTCTCCTCGGTGCTACCGGTACCTATGAGCGCAGGTAACGTCTCTTGGGGTGGAAGAACAGTCCTCGGCAGGCCGCTCGCAGCAGTCGCAGACGCAGGGGCGCCGGGACGCCGGATCCCCTCATCTGCCCAATGACGTTCTCTGCCAGGACGACGGCGATGTGAGGCCTGCGCAGCGACCACGCGGCGGAGACCTGGTTGCGCATGCCGTACTCGAACTTCCAGATGTTGTCAGCAGTGACGTCCCCCCAGTTCACTCCACGGTTGCTCGCCAGGAGGTGGGTGACCCGGGACTCCGGGACGAATATCCCCGGGCTCCACTTCGACAGGCGCAGAGTGTACTCGGCGTCGTCGTACCAGATAAAGTACTCCCTGTAGGGTAGCCCCACTGACCTGACGGCCTCACGCGAGACCAGGCACGAGACGAACGAGCAGGACTGCACGTCCAGCCACGTCCCCCCGGCCGCCAGGGGACGTGACCAGTCCCAGGTCGGCTCCGGGTTGTTCATCTCGCAGAGGCTGCCGTCCGACCACAGCACCTGGGAGCAGGCGAAGGAAGGCGCCTTACCCCGCATGCCGGTGGAGCGGGCGTAGGCCTCTACGAGCTTCTCCAGGGCGTCAGGGTGCGGGAGGGTGTCGTCGTCCATGAGCCAGAACATGTCGGCCCCGCCTGCGGCAGCGGCCTCGATACCCCGGGTGAACCCGCCCGCCCCGCCGGTGTTGACCCTCGCGGTTATGACCGACGCCGGGCGCTTCCACCTCCGGGAGGCCAGGTACTCAGACGTGCCGTCCGTTGAGGCGTTGTCGATGACGTAGACGCGCCCTACGGGGTAGGTCTGGGACTCGAGGGCGTCCAGTACCCTCTCAAGGAGCTCAAGACGGTTATAGGTGACGACGACCGCGGCCACCTCGGGTTGTCCGTTCACGGGGACACCAGCTTCTGGTAGTGGTGGGAAAAGAACGAGCTAGCCGACTCCGCGCGCTCGACCTCGCCCACCTTGCGGTGCTGCTCGGCCAGGAGCCGGACCCGCAGGGAGGGGTGTCGTGCGAGCCGGTTCAGCAGGCGGACGGCCTCGGCCATGAAGGCGACGGGCTGCGCCGGGAGCAGGGCCTCCTGGGCGACGACGGAGTCCTGGGAGCCGACGTCGGCTGACACCACGAGCACGCCCACGGCGTCGGCCTCGAGCGCGGTCAGAGTCAGCCCCTCGTTCTCGGAGGGGACAAGCAGCACGTCAACGTCCTGCAGGAGGTCCTCCGCCGGCCCCCACCGCCGGTACTCTATCGTGTCCCCGAGCCGCAGCCTCCGGCTGTCCTTGAGGATCGTCCCCTCGAGCTCACCGGCGCCCTGCATAATGAACGCAAAACGTCCCGGGAGGCCCCGTGAGAGCACCGCCGCGACGCGCTGGAAAAGATAAGGACGCTTCTGCACCGAGAAACGGCCCAGGAAGCCGACGCGCACAGGGGCGCCCGCTACCGGCCGCCGGGCCCGGGCCCGACCAGGTGCCCCGACCTGTGTCAGGGGCCGGTAGACGACCTTGTGCCGAGGTACACCCGCCTGACGGTAAAGGCGGAGGAGCTGGGGGGAGATGACGTGGTGCAGGTCGATCATGCCGTCAGCGGCGACGGACATCCCCACGAAACCACCACCGCGGTACTCCACCACGTGGGTGGAGTCCTCCACCCTGGTGCCGGGGTAGAGGGCGCGGACAAGGGGGAGCGCCCGGTAGGCCAGGAGTGAGTGGTGGATGTGGATATCGGTGACCTGGTGCCTGTCCATGAGGGCCATGGCGAGACGGGGGAACTCCGAGACCGGGACGGCGTTACCCGCGCTGTAGACGTGGGGGGTCAGGCTCAGGGCCTGGTCCAGAAGGCGTTGCGGCGCGGCGCGGTCGGTGGTGATGACCAGGTTGAAGCCGGCCTGGGCCGCAAGCCTGGCCTGGGCCCAGGCCCACGACTCGGCACCTCCCTCCTCGGCCCAGTGCATGGCCACCCACATGGTCCGCTGTCCCGCGCCAGGACCGGCCCCGGTGGTGGCGCTGCTCCAGGAGCCAGCTCGTAGATCCAGGCGACGGCGGTGGTTGCACCACTGGCGGTAGGTGTCCAGGCCCAGCGGGAGGTGGCGGTACAAGCGCCCGTAGGCCCCGGAGGCCAGCCGCATCCAGGTGGTGTCCTGCGGCCCTATGGCGAACGGTGCCGACCCGTCCAGTACGCCCGGGCCGGGGAGGGTCAGGTGCCCGGCGGACAGGCCCCGGCCGTCCCCGACCAGGACGACTCCTTCATGGCCGGCTCCCCGGGTCTGGGCCACGTAGGTCATTGGCTGGCGGTCACAGACGTGAAGCTCCGCGGACAGTGTCTGGTCAGCGCCCCTGAGCAGCAGGAGCGGGCGCAGGGCGGAGGCGACCCAGGCCGCCCCCAGGCGGTCGATAACCGCCCTCACCCTGGGCGTCACCGACATTGAGACGGTCTCCGCCCCCAGCAGGTCGGAGACCTGGGCGGCGAACAGCTCGGCATCCATGCGCCTACGCCTCCCTGAGGACGCTGACCGCCTTCTCAGCGGTATCGTCCACGACCAGCTTGCCCTGCTGGAGCATAATGCCCCTGGTGCAGAGCTCCCTGACCATGTTGAGGTCGTGGCTCACAATGACCAGGGAGCGCCCCATCTCCTGCATCTGACGTATACGGTCCAGGCACTTTCGCTGGAACGGCTCGTCCCCGACGGCAAGGATCTCGTCAATGAGGAAGATGTCCGGGTCGGTGTGGACCGCTACCGAGAACGCCAGGCGCAGGAACATGCCGGAGGAGTAGAACCTGACCTCGGTGTCGATGAACTGCTCGATCTCGGAGAACCGCACGATGTCGTCGAACGCGTCCTCGATCTCCGTTCGGGTCATTCCCAGGATGGCCCCGTTAAGGAACACGTTCTCCCGCCCCGTCAGGTCGGGGTGGAACCCGGCGCCCACCTCGATCAGGCCCGCCATCCTGCCGCGGACGCCGATCTTCCCGGCGGTGGGCTGCATGACCCCGGAGATCAGCTTGAGCATGGTGGACTTCCCCGAGCCGTTGTAACCGATGAGGGCGATCGAGTCCCCCTCGTTGACCCGGAACGAGACGTCATCCAGGGCCCGGAACTCGTGAGTGAGCTGGTTACGCCTGCCCCGCAGGGTCCACACCAGACGGTCCTTGAGCGTGTGGGTGTTCTGGATACGGAACTCCTTGATGACGGAGTCGACCCTGATGATCTCTGACATCTATAGCTCCTGGGCGAACTGGGAGTCAAGCTTACGGAACACTGTCTCACCAAGGAGGAGCACCAGGCAGGAGGTCACCAGGGCGAGCAGCACCCACCTCGTCATGCCAGGCATCACGGCGGACACCACGACCCCGCCCGTGCCGTCGAGAGTCGCCTCCCAGAAGCCGTAGTGGAACAGCTCGACGGCGATCGTGAGCGGGTTAAGCTGGTAGACGTACCACAGGGCGCCGCCCCACACCTGCCCCAGCGCCTTGTACACCATGCTCCAGGTGTACAGGACCGGGGACAGCCAGGTCGCCATCATGAGGATGAGGTCGACGAAGTTCTCAGAGTCCCGGTAGAACACGTTGACCGCCCCGGTGAGCAGTCCCAGGCCGAGAGCGAAGAAGGTCACGATCACAAAACCCACGAGGATCGCGGCGACGCTGGTCAACGAGGGCCACCACCCCATGTACAGGGCGCCCACGAGAAGGGTGACCACCTGGGGCAGGAAGTGCACGAGGGCTACCAGCATGGAGGAGACCGGGAAGAGCTCACGAGGCAGGTAGATCTTCTTCACGAGGGGGGCGTTGCCGACGACAGAGCGCGTGGCGTTCCCGAATATCTCACTGAAATAGTTGATGAGAATGACGCCGGAGAACATGTAGATGACGTAGTTCGGCACCTGGTCGTTCATCCGCATGAACACGCCGATGGCATAGTAGAAGACCAGGAACTGCGTAGCGGGCTTGGCGTAGCTCCACAGCATACCGAAGACCGAGCCCCGGTAACGGGCCCGAAGCTCCTTGTGCACGATCAGCGACGTCAGGTAGGGCTGCTTAATAACCTCGAAGAGACCGGAGGAACGGCCCGGCGTCACAAACTCCTGGTCGGCGATCGAACTCACTTGACGGTGCCTTTGTGGAAGTGTGGTGTGATGGTGTTGTCGAACATGTTCAGGGCAGCGGCGATCGCCATGTGCATGTCAAGGTACTGGTAGGTCCCCAGCCGGCCGCCGAAGTACACGCCCGGCTCCGCCTCGGCCCTGGCACGGTAGGCCAGCAGCCGCTCACGGTCCCGCGGCGTGTTCACCGGGTAGTACGGCTCGTCACCCTCCCCGGCGAAACGCGAGTACTCCTTCATAATGACCGTCCGGTCACCAGGGTAGTCACGCTCCGGGTGGAAGTGCCGAGGCTCAATGATACGCGTGTACCCCACGTCAGCGTCAGCGTAGTTCATCACGCTCGTACCCTGGAAGTCACCCGTGTCCGGGTACTCCCGCACCAGGTCGATCGTCCGCCACCCCAGCACCCCCTCACAGAAGTCGAAGTACCGGTCCACCGCCCCGGTGTACACCACCGGCACCCGCCCCCGCAGCGCGTCCCGGCTCAGCGGCTGCGACCCGTCCAGGAAGTCCACCCCCGTACGCACCTCGATCAGCGGGCTGTCCGCCATCCGCTCCAGCCAGGCCGTGTAACCGTCCACCGGCAGCCCCTCGTACCGGTCACTGAAGTACCGGTTGTCGTACGTGTACCGCACCGGCAGCCGCGAGATCACCGACGCCGGCAGATCCCGCGGATCCGTCTGCCACTGCTTACCCGTGTACCCCTTGATGAACGCCTCGTACAACGGCCGCCCGATCAGGCTGACCCCCTTGTCGTCCAGGTTCCCCGGATCCCTGCCAGCCAGCTCACCCGCCTGCTCCGCCACCAACCGACGCGCCTCGTCAGGAGAGTACGCCGCACCAAAGAACTGGTTGATCGTCCCCAGGTTGATCGGCATCGGGTACACCACCCCACCATGCACCGTGTACACACGGTGCACGTACGACGTGAACGACGTGAACCTGTTCACGTACTCCCACACCCGCTCGTTAGACGTGTGGAACAGGTGCGCACCATACCGGTGCACCTCGATACCGGTAACCGGATCAGCCTCCGAGTACGCGTTACCACCAATATGATCACGCCGCTCAACAACAAGAACCCTCAGACCAAGCCCATTAGCACACCGCTCAGCCACCGTCAACCCGAACAAACCCGAGCCAACAACCACGACATCATAACTCACCACAAGATCCTTCCCTCAACCAACAGTCTAACCCAGACGGCCCTGCCGGGCCGGGGGCGGGGTCGCCCCCGGCCCGGCAGGCCTAAGTCACCGAGACTTCCGAGAGCCGTCCTTCACGGCGGTCTTCTTCCCCTTCACGGCGGCCTTCCTGGGCTTGGAGCCAGCAGGGACGATACCGAAGGTCCGGATCCACGCCTGGGGCCCCACGACCTCGTCGAGCTGCCTGCGATAGCTGCCCTGGAGAGCGTCCCACTCCTGGCGCAGGCGCCTGTGCAGGACGACCGAGCGGGCCAGCAGGTCACGGAACCGGACGGGATCACGGTGGTACCAGGAGGCACCCGAGCCGTCGGAGTTGGACACCACGGCGGAGTCGAACTGGGAGAGCACCCACCAGCGGGCGTCGGTCCACGGGACGCGCGCCTCCGGGTGGGCCAGGGAGGACTCCCTGACCGGCAGCGCCTGCTTAATGGTGCCCTTGACCGCCATGGTGAGGCGGCCGACGATGGTCTTGGGGTAGCCACGGTTCTCACCCTTGGGGGGCAGGTTCTGACGCCGGACCATGGGGAAGGCGTCGGGATCCCTCTCCACCGTCGCGTCATCGAAGCCCGAGCGCAGAGCCCGCACCTCCGGCACGATCGTCGAGATCCCGGCTTGAAGGTGGCCGGGGCCGCTGAGGACGTCCTCAATGGCCTTCAGACGCAGTTCCGCGACTGAGTACTGAGAGGACAGCAGGTGCTTGATCTGGTCGTACATCGACTCCTTAATGAACCGCCCGCCGTACTTGTACTGGGAGTGGAGCAGGGTCGCCACCAGCCGGTTGCGCTCGTGGAAGTAGGCCTGCCAGTCCAGGGAGTCGTCCTTGTCGGTCCACGGCACGTGCCAGACAGCGGCCCCGGGGAAGGAGACCGTGGGCACGCCGGCCTCGCTGGCCCGCAGACCGTACTCGGAGTCGTCCCACTTAATGAAGAAGGGCAGGCTGAGGCCGATCCGGCGGACGACGGAGGTCGGGATGAGGCACATCCACCAGCCGTTGTAGTCGGCCTCGGCACGCTGATGCAGCCAGGGTGTGGTACGCAGCGGCGCCTTGGACAGGTCGTGGTCGTGCTCGGTGCCCCTGGACGCCTCCCACCAGAAGCGCCAGGGCTGGATGTGCTCGGCGTAGGCATGGAGCATGGTGCGCTCATACATGGAGAACATGTGCCCGCCCACGATCGTCGGCACACGTGTGAGGTCCGCGAAGGTGGTCGCCCGCACAATGCCCTCCGGGTCGATACGCACGTCGTCGTCCAGGAGCAGGACGTAGTCGGCCCCGTCCTCCAGGGCCTCGTACATGCCACGCGAGAAGCCGCCCGAGCCACCGAGGTTGGCCTGGTCCACGACACGCAGGTGCTCGCCCAGGGACTGCTGAGCGTCCGGGAAAAGCGGGTCGTCCTTGACCTTCCGGTCCCCCTGGTCCACGACGACGACCTCGCGAAGCACACTCGGCAGGGTCTTGGAGGCGCCTAGCTGGGTGAGCACGGTGGCGCAGTCGTGCGGGCGGTTAAAGGTGGTGATCCCGATAGTGGTGCGTCCGGAGGGCGTCTCCTGGGGAACCTCGGTCTCCCAGTGGGCGGCCTCCACGACGGCGTCGGCGGAGTCGGCCACGACGTCGAACCAGTACCAGCCCCCGTCGCCGAAGGTGTCCAGCGGCAGCTTGAAGGCCAGCTCCTCGGCCTGGGCGCCAATGCGGGAGCTGGCCACACGGTGAGCAGAGCCCCGGGCATTGGACTTGTAGACAATGACGGACCCGGATCCCCGGACCTGAACCTTCAGCGTGACCTCAGTCACTATGGTCCAGCGACGCCAGTACGCCGCCGGGAAGGCGTTGAAGTAGGTACCAAAGGACGACCGAGTCTGGGAGGGAATCCGGTAACTGTACCGAGAGATAATCTGACCGCCGCTCTGGCGCGCGGTCTCGGCCATGCCGGTGGGAAGGTCGCTGTCCTGCTTGTCGGCAGGGGGCGGGGCCACCGAGAGAATCTCGCCTTCAGCGTACAGCGGCAGAATGTCGTCGTCACTGTCAGCGGGCAGGACAAAACGCTGGAGGACTCGCGTCGTGGTGCTCATGCCTTGGTTCCTTCTCCGTTCAGGGAGGTGCCTTTGTGGAAGTGTGGTGTGATGGTGTTGTCGAACATGTTCAGGGCCGCGGCGATCGCCATGTGCATGTCAAGGTACTGGTAGGTCCCCAGCCGGCCGCCGAAGTACACGCCCGGCTCCGCCTCGGCCCTGGCACGGTAGGCCAGCAGCCGCTCACGGTCCCGCGGCGTGTTCACCGGGTAGTACGGCTCGTCACCCTCCCCGGCGAAACGCGAGTACTCCTTCATAATGACCGTCCGGTCACCAGGGTAGTCACGCTCCGGGTGGAAGTGCCGAGGCTCAATGATACGCGTGTACCCCACGTCAGCGTCAGCGTAGTTCATCACGCTCGTACCCTGGAAGTCACCCGTGTCCGGGTACTCCCGCACCAGGTCGATCGTCCGCCACCCCAGCACCCCCTCACAGAAGTCGAAGTACCGGTCCACCGCCCCGGTGTACACCACCGGCACCCGCCCCCGCAGCGCGTCCCGGCTCAGCGGCTGCGACCCGTCCAGGAAGTCCACCCCCGTACGCACCTCGATCAGCGGGCTGTCCGCCATCCGCTCCAGCCAGGCCGTGTAACCGTCCACCGGCAGCCCCTCGTACCGGTCACTGAAGTACCGGTTGTCGTACGTGTACCGCACCGGCAGC
Source organism: Actinomyces sp. oral taxon 897 (assembly GCF_002999235.1). Taxonomy (NCBI): domain Bacteria; kingdom Bacillati; phylum Actinomycetota; class Actinomycetes; order Actinomycetales; family Actinomycetaceae; genus Actinomyces; species Actinomyces sp. oral taxon 897. The sequence goes on from NZ_CP027236.1 coordinate 1,491,464, forward strand.
CGCGAGATCACCGACGCCGGCAGATCCCGCGGATCCGTCTGCCACTGCTTACCCGTGTACCCCTTGATGAACGCCTCGTACAACGGCCGCCCGATCAGGCTGACCCCCTTGTCGTCCAGGTTCCCCGGATCCCTGCCAGCCAGCTCACCCGCCTGCTCCGCCACCAACCGACGCGCCTCGTCAGGAGAGTACGCCGCACCAAAGAACTGGTTGATCGTCCCCAGGTTGATCGGCATCGGGTACACCACCCCACCATGCACCGTGTACACACGGTGCACGTACGACGTGAACGACGTGAACCTGTTCACGTACTCCCACACCCGCTCGTTAGACGTGTGGAACAGGTGCGCACCATACCGGTGCACCTCGATACCGGTAACCGGATCAGCCTCCGAGTACGCGTTACCACCAATATGATCACGCCGCTCAACAACAAGAACCCTCAGACCAAGCCCATTAGCACACCGCTCAGCCACCGTCAACCCGAACAAACCCGAGCCAACAACCACGACATCATAACTCACCACAAGATCCTTCCCTCAACCAACAGTCTAACCCAGGTTCCACCACGTCAGAGCCGCGACGAGCCCGCGCAGCCCCGCCAGCCCCCTCCCCGCGGCAGTGGTTATCGTCACCTTTTGGTGCGCGACGAGCCTCCGGGCACCGTCGGCCCCACCTGTGCCGCCACTCCGCCCCGGCCACCAGTACGTGCGCCATCTTATGTCTGCCGTTTGATCCCGGCGTCGAGCTGGTCCACAAGTTTCATGGCGTAGGCCCGCTGGACATGGTTGTAGTCGTAGTAGACCTGGAGGCCCCCGACCGCCGCGTAGCACCGGGTCTCGTCGCAGAAGGCGTCGGTCAGGTCCACGAGGGTGACCCGAGGATCCCCCAGCGCCCTCACTGCCGTGCTCATGGGGGAGTCCGGGAGCGCCTCGGAACGCGGGCGGGCGCACACCTCCGGGTTGCTGGCGTTAGCGGTCACGCACTCAGCCGGCCGGACGGCGTCGTTGAGGGGCGTGTCCGCGACGACCACCACCCGCGTACCATTGGCCGCCCACCGGGACCACGTGGCCCCCAGGGCGTCGGAGTACATCTCGCCCTGGCTGCGTCCTGTCCCGTCGTCGACGTGCTCCCCGATGGCGTACGTGGAGTACACGACGACGTCCGGCGCCTGAGCCAGGACGTACTCGTCCACGGCCGCCTGGGACCTGCTGCACTCTGCCTCAGCCTTGGGATCCCCGATGGACAGGGGGAGGTGGGTAATAGGGCACCCGCCCTTGAGACTCAGGCGCATGCGCCAGCCGTTACGCTTGGCGACGGCGTTAAGGGTGCCCTCCCACTGCTGGGCGTGGGAGTCCCCAATGAGCATGACCGTGTAAGGCTTCTGCCCGGCCGGAGTGTAGTCGCACTCGTAGACGGACGGCATACCGTTGTCCTGGGCGTCGGAGAGCCACACGCACCCGGGGATCTCCCGGAAGTACTCGGCGTCCTGCCCCAGGACGGTCGATACCAGGGGGTCGTTGACGTGGTCGCGGCACTCGGTCCTGAGCAGGGCAGCCGGGCCGGAGCACTCCTGGTCGAGGAAGTCCCGCTGTACCGCGGCGGCGGACGCAATAGACCTGTGGGCCCAGACCACCGATCCGGCGCACAGGGCCAGGACCACGGACATGGCGCCGGCCGTCACGGCGAAGGTACGACGTACACCCCAGTTCACCCGCTGTCCCGGCTCCTCGACCCACCTCTTGGTCAGGACCGCCAGGAAGGTCGTCGCCACCAGGATAACGAGCTTCTCAGGAAGCAGGACGGCACGTCCCAGCAGATGAGGGAGCAGGATAATGAACGGCCAGTGCCACAGGTACATCGAGTAAGAGGCGTCGCCCAGGAGGCGCACCGCCCTGAGGTCCGTCAGGAGGCGCAGTCCCGGCACCGCCCCGGGGCAGCCAGCGGCAATGACTGACGCCGTTGACACCACCGGCAGGACCGCCCACCATCCCGGGAAGGGCTTCGCCGGGTCCACGACGAACCCGCTGACCACCAGTCCCGCCCAGGCGGCCACGGCCAGCACGAGCGCGCCCGCGCCACCGAGCACCCGGGAGATCCAGGGAGACAAAACCGCGAGGCACCCTCCGGTCATAAACTCCCAGAAACGCACCGGGGTAAAGAAGTACGCCTGCCTCGGGCTGAACCCAGTAAACCACAGGGAGAACCCGAAGGACACCAGGACGATCACGACCGACCCGAGCGCGAGGAACCTGCGGAAACGAGCTCTCATCGCGTCCCCACCCCCCTGGACGTACCGGCGTCGGCCAAACAGGTGACGTAGGGCCAGCAGGACGGCAGGCCACACCAGGTAGAACTGCTCCTCGACCGACAGGGACCAGTAGTGCTGGGCCACGGTGGCGGCCTGCCCCTGGGCGTGGTAGTCCACCGACTGCGCCGTCAGCCAGAGGTTCTGCACGTAGCCGACGGAGGCGGCCAGCTCGGTGAAGTTGCGTCCCCACAGGTCCCAGGGCATGAGCAGGACGACACCAGCCGCCGAGACGAGGATGACCAGGTAGGCGGCAGGCAGGAGACGCCGCACACGTCGGGCGTAGAAGCGCCCCAGGCTAATGCTGCCGGTGGCGTCGAGCTCACGCAGGAGGTGGGAGGTGATGAGAAAGCCGGAGATGACGAAGAAGATGTCGACCCCCACGAAGCCGCCCTTGAGCCGCGAGGGCCACAGGTGGACGCCGACGACCATGAGCACCGCCAGCGCGCGTAGGGCCTGGATGTCCCCCCGGAGGGTCTTCCTCGGGCGTGCCGTACCCAGCGAACGGATACCGTGCCTCACGTTCCTCCTCGTTCCTCAGCCTCTGCTGCCACCCCGGGCCCTGACCGTGAGGTGGCGTCCGCCTCATGCAGCCGGCCACCGCCTGGACGTGGGGCGCGCTGGGCCGCCTGCCCCGGTCTCAGCCTCGACGACGCAGGAGCGCACGCTGCGCCCCCCTGTAGGCTGTCGCCCTCACCGGGGTCGGCACCAGCCTGTATCCAGCCCGCACGACGATATTACGCACGAACTGGGAACGTGTCACGATACCGGAACGGCGCATCCTGGCCTGGAGGGTCAGCTCGCTACGCAGCAGGCGCAGGCCGCCGCGACGAGCGTAGGCGCCGGCGCCGACCCGGTAACGTACCAGGACCTCCGGGACGTTGACGGCCCGGACCCCGGAGTGGACCATCCGGGCGAAGAGCCAGTAGTCCTCCATCAGATCCAGGTCCTGGTAGCCGCCGACAGAACGGACCTTGCTCGCGCTGAACACCACGGAGGGGTGGTTGAAGGGGTCACGGATGCTCAGGGCGCGACGGATACCCTCCATACTCGCGGGCTGACGCCTCACCAGGCCCTCCTGGTCGGCCTCGTCAACAAACTCCTGAATAGCGGATCCGACGAGCTCGTAGCCCTTGGCTATCAGCGGCAGCTGGCAGGAGAAACGAGCGGGCAGTGAGATATCGTCAGCGTCCTGCCGCGCGACGGTGTCGTACGAGACGGCGGCGAGCCCCTCCTCCAGGGCCCGCGCCAGGCCCTGGTTCCTCTCCAGCCTGAGCACACGCACGGGTACGCCGTCGGTCAGCCTCCCGGACTCGGCGTCGACGAGGACGTCCTCCAGGCTGGACGGCACCGGACCGTCACGCACCAGGAGCACCTCGTCAGGGGGCAGCTCCTGGTCCACGGTCACCGACGTCAGGGAACGGCGCAGGAACGCGGCCCGGTCCTTGTGGTAGACGGGAAGGAGGACGCTGAACTCCGGAGGGCTCTCCCGGGTCGTCACACCGCACCCGCCTCAAGGCGGGCGACATCGTCACCGACCGGTGTGGCCGCCAGGATCCGCGTCGTGGGCCTGGGGGCGCCCAGCCCCTCACGCGCCCCCCTCCAACCAGCCCGCACCAGGGCGGCCCGGTCCGTGGACCCCAGGTACGTCCGCACCCAGCGCCGTGTGGTACCCAACCCGTAGAGCAGTCGGTCCAGCGCCCCCAGACCGGTTCCGTAGCGGAAGGTCCACATCTTGTTACGGACCTCGAAACGGAAGCGCTCCCCGGGGTCGGAGTCGGAGGAGCCCAGCGTCCTCGTCAGGTGCCGGACCACGGACTGGGGAACGTACAGCCCCACACGGTGCCGCAGCAGGCGCATCGTGTACTCGAAGTCGTCATTCCACAGGAAGAAGGCCGCCCTGGGAAGCCCCTGGGCGCGGACCTCGCGCACGTCCATGAGGACGGACACAAAAGAGGCGCTGCGTACCTGGCGGCACCCGGCCTCCTCAGCGTGCCGGTACAGGGAGCGGGTCAGGCCCACGCGGGTACGGGGCCGGTTCATGGGGTGCTCGGTACCGTCGTGCCACACCGCCCGCGACACCAGGACGGCCGGCTGGCCCGGGTAGCGGGCTGCCGCGTCCAGCAGCGCCTCCAGGGCGCCGGGGGTAGGGACGGTGTCATCGTCCATCAGCCACACCCAGCGCGCGTCAGGGTAGACGGCCAGGGCCCGGGCGATCCCGGCAGCAAAGCCTCCGGCGCCCCCGGTGTTCTCAGGCAGGCTCACCACCTGTGCGCCCACCCGGTGCTGACGGGCGACCTGGGCGGAGCCGTCGGTGGAGGCGTTGTCAATGACGACGACCCCTCTGGGGGCCACCGCCTGCTCAGCCAGTCCGTCCAGGCACTGGGCAAGCAGCTCGGCACGGTTGTAGGCCACCACGACGGCGACGACCCCGCTCACTGGCCGGCCTCCACGACCCCTCCCGTCACGGAGACGGCCGCGACGTCCTCTCCCCGGCCCAGGGCCGAGCGCCTGGTTCTGAGCACTCCCACTGGCTCACTTCCTTTCCTGATCAGGACACGGCACTTACGTGCCGTTCCATAGACGTCTATGGTCGCATATGGCGGACGAGGCGCAGACGGCGACGCACGGGCGTCAGGACCACAGGCAGGCGCCGACGGCCCTCGCCGCTCAGTGCCCGGTGACCAGCGAGGGCAGAAGATCCAGACTGGCTACCTCCCAGCTGGAGTAGAACTCACCCCAGCTGTTGAGGGTCAGCCCCAGCGCCAGGGCCCCCAGCAGGCTACACACCCCGAGCGCCCCCAGACGAACCGCCCACGCGCACAGGAAGGCCTGCGTCCCCCGACGCCGGGGGCCGGCCAGCCAGCCCGGGGCACGCAGGACCAGGACAGTGGCCAGGATCACCGCCGCCCAGGACAGGACCAGCAGCCCGCTGCCCCGGATCGTCGTGAAGGAGTCAATGCCCCGTCGCCACCAGGGCACCGGACCTACCTGGTCCCCCTCCACGGACTGGGACTGCCCGGTCAGGACCGGGTCGGTAGCGCCCCCGAACCAGGCCAGGGCGTAGGGGAACCAGGTGTTCCACAGCGTCCACGAGTGCGACCCTGAGGCCAGCGACACGCTGGTCACCGAGTCCGTCGCGGGCGCGGCCTGGGCCAGGGTCCGCCCCAGGTCGGTGGAGGAGGGGTCGTCCAAGGCCCCGAGCACCCAGAACCGCAGTGGCTGGTGGTCCCGGGCGGCAATGAGGGTGCTCAGCGTGTTCTCCCGACGCAGCTGCGCGGTAGTGCGCATACCGCCCACCACGGGGATGTCGTAGCCGGACATGGAGATGGCCGACCCGAAGACCTCCGAGTGGCTCAGCGCCGTCCACAGGGCGCAGTAGGCCCCTGAGGAGTTGCCTCCCACGCCCCAGTGCGCACGGTCCCGGGACACGTTGGGGTAGGTCGCGGTGATCATGGCCGGCACGTCCTGGGCCAGCCACGTCCCCGTCCGGACGTGTCCCTCGACGTCGGCGCAGTCGGGCTCGTGCCACTGCTGGTCGTCCAGGTTGAGTGAGGGGACCACCACGATCGTGGGGGGGATGGTCCCGTCCTGGACAGCCGCCTGCAGGCGCTGCGCCGTCGCGTACCCCTCGGAGACGCTCTCGGGGGTGCCCGGCTGGCCGTGCAGGAGCACGAGGACGTGGTAGGTCCGCCCGTCATCGGGCGCGTACCCCGGCGGCGTCCACACCCGGACCTGCCCGGAGGCGCCGCTGCGCCACCCGGTGACGGTGGCGGCGCCGTAGCCGTCCTCCTGGGGGACCGGGGTGAGGACATCACGGGGGTCCGGTATCGTACCGGCCGCGGGCAGCGGCGCAGGCGTCACCGGGGAGAGGACGGCGTCCTGCTCCTGCCCCCCGGGGAGCAGCAGGTTCGCGGCCTGACCGAGAGTGGTGACGAACACGATCGCCGAGTTGACCCGGGCCGCTACCAGGCCGACGGCGAGCAGCTGGCACAGCAGCACCGCCCCCACCTTCAGGGCCTGTCGGCCCAGGCGCCGCGCTCGCCGGAGGCCGTGAACCAGGCCCGACTCTTCGCGACTAATATCACATTTCTCCTGGTCGCTGCCCCGTCGTGCGGACCAGACGAGCCCGGCGCTCACAGTGAGGACCGTCACGAGGGTGACGGCCGTCAGTACCCGGGAGAAACCGGCCCCGATGACGCTGACGTCGGCGATCTGGTGCATGGGGGAATCATGCCCCGCGGTACGCGGCTACCTGCAACACGTCAGGAGCCGCCCGGCCCTGTCGGGCGGGACGCCTCCCGCCAGACGAGAACGCACCGGAGCCTGACCCACGGCACGGGGCCGGGCGGAGCCCACCTCCCACCAGATGGGACCGCACCCGCCTGCCCGGCCGAGGGGGCGGGCGGATGACCGGGTAGCATCGGGACGGAACGACGGCGTCGAACGCCACCTCATCTTCAGGGAGAACCCAAGACATGCACGTCCTCATCACCGGCGGTGCCGGCTTCATTGGCGCCAACTTCGTCCACCAGACGCTTCACCGCTACCCCGACGCCACCGTCACGGTCCTGGACAAGCTCACCTACGCCGGTAACAAGGGCTCGCTGGCGGACCTGGGCGAGCACGTCACCCTCGTCGTGGCCGACGTCGCCGACGCCGACGCCGTGGACCCGCTGGTGGCGGACGCCGACGTCGTCGTCCACTTCGCCGCCGAGTCCCACAACGACAACTCCCTGCGCGACCCCTCCCCCTTTATCCGCACCAACCTGGTGGGGACCTTCACCCTGCTGGAGGCGGTGCGCCGTCACAAGGTGCGCTTCCACCACATCTCCACCGACGAGGTCTACGGGGACCTGGAGCTGGACGACCCTGCCAAGTTCACTCCCACCACCCCCTACAACCCCTCCTCCCCCTACTCATCCTCCAAGGCGGGCTCCGACCTGCTGGTGCGGGCCTGGGTGCGCTCCTTCGGGGTAGAGGCTACGATCTCCAACTGCTCGAACAACTACGGGCCCTACCAGCACATTGAGAAGTTCATCCCCCGCCAGGTCACCAACCTCATGGACGGCGTGCGCCCGCGCCTGTACGGCGCCGGGGCCAATGTGCGCGACTGGATCCACGTCCTGGACCACAATGACGCCGTGTGGGACATTATCGAGCGGGGCCGCATTGGCGAGACCTACCTCATTGGCGCCAACGGGGAGAAGAGCAATAAGGAGGTCGTCGAGCTCATCTGTGAGCTCATGGGCCACGACCCGCACGACTACGACCACGTGGCGGACCGTCCCGGCCACGACATGCGCTACGCCATTGACAACTCCAAGCTGGTCCAGGAGCTGGGCTGGGCGCCCCGTTTCACCGACTTCCGTTCCGGCCTGCAGGCCACCATCGACTGGTACCGGGACAACGAGGCCTGGTGGCGCCCGCTCAAGGCCGAGGTCGAAGCCGCCTACGCCGCCCAGGGCCAGTAGGGACCCGGGGCGGTCGCGCTGTCGCCCCCGCAGCAGGACAGGTGCCGTGCGCCCCTGACCAGCGAACCTGCCCCTCAGGGCTCCCACCAGGCATTATGAGACGGTACCCTGAGATGGTGAGTACAAGGTATCGCGCACCGCTGCGCACAGGCGTCATGCTGCTTCTGTCCGCCGCCCTGGTAGTGGTCGGGGCACCGGCGGCCGCGCTCGTGGGCACGGACGACCCTGCCCCGCCCGCCCAGGACACGACGACCGCCACGCCCAGTGCCCCGGTCTCACCGACTCCCTCCCCCTCTGCCACTCCCGAGGTGACCCAGGGTGCCCCCGGGAACGGTGGCACCCCGCAGGACGACGCCAAGGCGTCGCAGACCGACGGCCCCGGATCCGCCATCCCCGGGCTGGTCGACCTCACCGGTAAGGGCCGCTGGGTCGCTGCGAACGGGCGGTGGCAGTGGCACCTGAATGACGGGAGCCTGGCCCGCTCCCAGTGGGCCCGGATTAAGGCCGTGGTCTACCGCTTTGACGACGAGGGGTACGTACAGACCGGGTGGTGGCAGGACGGCCGGTCCTGGTACTACCTGGGTACCTCGGGCGCCCTGTCCACCGGCTGGCAGGCCGACTCCGGCAACTGGTACTACCTGGACCCGGCCACCGGCGTCATGGCCACCGGTACCCTGACTGTGGGCGGCTTCACCTACTTCCTGACCGCTACCGGCGTCATGGTCACCGGCTGGCTCAAGCAGGACGACGGCTGGCACTACTACCGCTCCAGCGGCCAGCAGGCCCACGGCTGGCAGGCCGACTCCGGCAACTGGTACTACCTGGACCCGGCCACCGGCGTCATGGCCACGGACTGGACCAGGATCAACGGCTCCTGGTTCTACCTGAACCCCACCACCGGGACCATGACCACGGGCTGGACCTCCATCGGGCAGTACTGGTTCTACCTGGACCCCACCACCGGGGCCATGGCCACCGGCTGGACCAAGGTCGGTGACTCCTGGTTCTACCTGAACCCCATCACCGGGGCCATGGCCACCGGCACCCTGACCATTGACGGAACCACCTACCACTTCACCTCGACCGGGGTGTGGATCGGCTACCAGGCTCCCGCCGGATACCTCCAGCCGGTCTCCCAGATCACCTCCCTGGGGTGGGCCACCAACGACCTCACCTGGGGGATGAACGGCGTCAAGGTGCGCATCGTCCAGCAGCGCCTGGGCCTGTGGTACTCCACCAAGCTGGCCAGCGTGGACGCCAGCTTCCAGAACGCCGTGCGCAACTTCCAGCGCCGCGTCGGCCTTCCCCAGACCGGCGTGGTCGACCAGAGCACCTGGAACGCGCTGGACACCGGGTACTCCTGGTGGGTGGACCAGTACCAGGCGACACCAGTGTCCCTGAGCGCCACGCGCAGCGAGCGCATTGAGGCCATGATCGGCTACGCCCGGGACCAGCTGGGCTCAAGCTACACGTGGGGCGGAGCCGGCCCCTACAACCTCGGCTTCGACTGCTCGGGCCTGAGCCTCCAGTCCCTCTACCGGGCTGGCCTGGACCCCCAGCCGATCGACGTGTACAAGCACGCCTGGCCCGCGTACCGCACGTCCCAGGAGCTCTACAACCACCCTGGCCTCATGCACGTGCCGCTGAGCCAGCGGCAGCGCGGGGACCTCATCTTCTACACCTCCGAGGGCGTCGTCACGCACGTGGCGATCTACCTGGGTGACGACCAGGTGATCCACACCGACTGGATGGGCCGTCCGGCCCGGGTCCAGCACATTACCGTCGGCTACGGCTGGGAGAACATGACCGGCTACGTCGTCCGGCCCTTCCCGTGACCTCAGCCCCGACCTCGGCAGGGACCGGGGCGGCCCACCGGGCCGCCCTGGAGACCCCTAGAAGACGACCGGCCAGTGGGGCATGCACTGGCTGAGCTCAAGGTGGGCGCTGGTGAGGGCCTCGACGTCCTGGGTGTACTCGGGGTTGGGCGTCGGGGTGCGTCCCAGCTTAATGTCCTTCTCGGCCTGGGCCTCGTCCTGGAACTCCGGCACCTGGCCGCTGGCCAGACGGGCGCTCGCCGAGTTGTAGGTCGTCAGGGCAGTGACGGCGCTGCTGGCCGTGGCCTCGTCCCCGGCGGCGGCCTGCAGCCGGGCGAGGTAGTCGGTAGCCAGGACCTGGGTGAACGACCCCCACGCGGCCCGGGTCTGGTCAGCGGTGGCGTCCTGGGGGCGGCTGGTGAAGGCCTGTCCCTCAGGGGTCTGGGCCAGGGCCTCCACCAGGACCGCGTCCATCGCCCCGCACGCGCTGGTGGGGGCCTCGGTCTGCGGTGGGCCGGAGGGCACGGCCGAGGCAGCAGAGGTCGGGTCCGATGAGCACCCCGCCAAGCCGAGAGCCGTGAGGAGGACGACTGAACCGAGGACTGCGTGTCGGGGACCCATGCCCCAAGAATAGCCGCACGCAGAGTGGTCGACACCAGTCCCGTAGGTTCCGGCCAGTTCCGCCTGGAGTCACCCGGCCCCGGGAGACGGCCGCCAGAAGGCAGGGCGGACTGCGCACGGGTAGGTAGAGTATCCTCCGTGTGGTCCTCACTCATACCCGTCTTTGCCTCAGCGGCTACGCTGCTGTTCGTTCCCGGCGGCCTCGTCGGCATCGCCGCAGGGCTGCGAAAGTCCTTGGCCATTGGCCTGGCGCCAGCGATCTCCGTAGGGCTCATCGCCGGAACAGGCGTTATCGCCCCCATGCTCGCAGTTCCCTGGGGGCTGCTAACGGTCTCGGCAGTGACCTTGTTCACTGTCATCGTCATCCTGGCTGTCAGGCTCGTGCTCGCCAGGCGACACCCTGAGCGTCGGAGAACCAGCGCTTCGCAGTGGCCGCGGCTTGGCACTCTCGTGACCTGGTGCCTGGCATGGCCGCTATCAGCGGCAGTGACTGGACTCACTGTGTGCCGCATTATCAACACCCCCAACGCTATCTCACAGACCTTTGACGCGGTCTTCCACCTCAATGCCGTGGAGTGGATACTCCAAACAGATAACGCGTCCTCGCTGCGTTTCTACCTGGAGGCCCCCGAGGGGTTCGTCTACCCCGTCGGGTGGCACACGCTCGTCGCCCTGTCCATGAAGCTGTGCCACGCGACCGCCGTCCCCGTGGCCACGAACGCGACCGTACTGGCCGTCGCCGCCCTGGTGTGGACCTCCGGGTGCCTGACGCTGACGCACGTCATTTTCCGTGGACACCACCTGGCCCTCTTTACAGCCGCGGTCATCGCCGGAAGCCTCAGCGCCTTCCCCTCCGTCATGCTGTCCTGGGGGGTGCTTTACCCCAACTTCTTCGCGATCTCCCTGCTTCCGTCAGTCCTGGCCGCCACCCACCAGCTGCTGACGGCAGCGGACACCCAGCCGACTCCTCTCCTCCTGCCCGCGGGGATCCTGGCGATCGGAGGCCTCGGACTGTCCCAGCCCAACACCGTAGTCACCCTCGTCATCGCCTCGGTCGTCCTCAGTGTGACCACCGTCCTGGGTACCTCACAGGACAAGGGCGCCGCGGCCAGGATCCGCCGTCAGGCCTACGTCGCCAACGCCCTGATCATCGTCATGGCGGTGACGTGGATCTTCCTGCGCCCGCCGTTTGAGTCAGCGATCTGGGAGCCCAGCTACGCGACAAGCGGATCGATCGGGGAAGTCGTAACCACGATGCCCGTACAGCTCCCGGTGGTCTGGACAGCCAGCGTACTGACATTTATTGGCTTTGTCGCCGCCCTGCGTACCCGCCCCTACAGGTGGCTGGCCGTACTCCACATTACGACAAGCATCCTCTACGTCGTCGCCCGGTCCACCAAGGACGAGGAGATACGCTATATCTTCGTGGGCACCTGGTACAAGGACGCCAGCCGCCTGGCGGCCCTGATCCCGGTCACCGCGGTTCCCCTGGCGGCACTCGGCATGATCGTCCTCGCCCGGTGGGCTCGGAAGGCGGTAGCCGGGAGACTCACCGTCCCGCAGTGGCTGGTGCGTTCCTCGTACCCTGTCATAGTTCTCGCCCTGGTGCTCACCGGCCCTCTCTCAGAGGCCATGTCCGACACGGTGAAGCTGGTGGAGAAGGGCTACCTGATGTCTGCCGACTCGTCGTCGCTGACCCCTGACGAGTACGCCCTGATCGAACGGCTGCCGGACTTGATTGAGAAGGACGCCGTAGTAGCTGTCGACCCTGGGACAGGGGCGTCCCTGGCCTACGCGATCTCCGGGGTCGACACCAACCTGAAGCACCTTCTGCACCGGCACAACACGGATATCGACAGAGTTGACTACAGGCTCAACAAGGCAAGCACCGACCCCGCTGTCTGCCCCGCCCTGAGACGCATGCGGATCACCTACGTCCTGTACTTCCCGGGCAAGATCATCTCAGACAAGAAGCCGGTCCCCGGGTTCGCGCACCTGGACAACGCCCCGGGATTCGAGCTGGTCTCCCGGCAGGGCAAGGCGTCCCTCTACCGTATCACCGCCTGCGGATAAGGCCGACGCGACCACGGCACGTAAAGACTTGCTCCCGAGGTGTTACCTCGGGAGCAAGTCTTTCTCGTCGCCCACATCAGCCGACGCGGGGAGGAGGAAACGCTACGCCCCCTTCGCGGGCTGCTGGGTGACCAAGGCGCCCGTAGTGGGGTCCAGGTAGTACCACGTCGAGTCCAGCAGAATCCAGCCCGTGACCATGGCGCCGGTGGCGGGGTCAAGATAGTAGCGACCAGAGTCCAGCTGAATCCAGCCGGTGGCCATGGCACCGCTGTCCGAGCGGAAGTAGAACCAGCGCGAGCCGACCACCGTCCACCCGGTGGCCATTGCCCCAGAGGCACCGAAGTAGTACCAGTCGGACCCTACCTGGACCCAGCCGGTGACCATGGCGCCGTTGGTGGGGTCGAGGTAGTACCAGCGCGAGCCGACCTGGATACGTCCGAGAGCCATGGCGCCGGTGGCGGGGTCCAGGTAGAACCAGCGTGAGCCGACCTGGAGCCATCCGGTGGACATAACACCGGTAGCGTCGAAGTAGAACCAGTCCGGACCGATCTGGGTCCAGCCGGTGGCCATGGCGCCGTTGGTGGGGTCCAGGTAGTACCAGCCAGAGCTCAGGTGAATCCAGCCGGTGGCCATGGCACCGCTGTCCGAGCGGAAGTAGAACCAGCGCGAGCCGACTGCAGCCCAGCCGGTGACCATGGCACCGGTACCGGGGTCCAGGTAGTACCAGTTCTCCCCTACCTGGACCCAGCCGGTGGCCATGACGCCGGGAGAGGAGAAGTAGTACCACGACCCGCCCTCGTGGACCCACCCGAGGTAGTTGGTAGAGGGGCGGCTGGAGATCTGCGCCTGGTCCTGGGCGATGGAACGGATGGTCCCCAGCATGGAGTAGCCGGTGTCCCCCGGGCAGGCGGTGTTCCCGGAGTCCCGGTGCCCGAAGATACGGGGCAGGTTCAGGACGGTCCCGGCCTGGTACTTCTCGGTGGTGCGCACCAGGATCCCGGCGACCTGGTTGACGTCGGTGTAGCCGGCCCGTCCCAGGAACCAGCCCGCCATCTTGCCTACCCGGTCCAGGGTCATGTCACTGGGGCGGACCCAGGAGTAGTCGCCCAGCATGGAGATGCCCATGCTGCCGGTGTTGACCCCGCGGGCGTGGGCGCCTATGACCATCTGGCCGGGAGCGGCCGCCAGGGAGCCTGAGCGCCCCTCGAAGACCTGCCCGTACTTGTCGACCAGGAAGTTGTAGCCGATGTCGCCCCAGTCCAGGACGACCGCGTGGTAGTGGTAGATACCGCGCACGATCGAGGCCGACTGCCAGGCGCTGTAGTTGTTGGTCCCCGCCGTGTGGTGGACCACCACGTGGTGGGCCGCCACGTACTCCGGGTCCCACGTCATGACGGAGGGGTCGGCCCCCCAGTCGGCACGGGTGTTCACGTCCACAGGCAGGGACCCCACGGAGCTTCCTGCCCCGACCACGGCCGGCTGCGTGAGGTGGTCGCCGCTACCAGTGGTCGAGTCGGTGGTGTCCGACGTCGTCCCCGCTCCGCCACCGGGCAGGGTGGCCGGGGAGGTCAGCCGGTCAGCAAGGGAGTCCTGGGACTCCGTGGAGGAGGCGACGACGCCGGTGGGCTCGGCCGCCGTGGTCTCCAGGTCACCGGCCTGGAGGGTCGCCTCCCCGGAGGGCGTGGCGGGCACCATTGCCAGGGAGAGGTCCGCGGGCAGGTCCTCGCTCCTGCCCGCCACACTGACCTGGACGGCGTCGGCACCACCGGTGACGAACTCGTCGCTCCCGGCGACCCCGCCGGTGTCCTTGCCGGCGGAGCTGGGCCCGCTCTCGTACCAGGGGGACCACGCGCCGTTCTCACGCACCCGCAGGTAGACCGACAGGCCCTCGGGCAGGGTGTCCGTCCCGCTCCAGCGGAACCCCGCCACGAGGAAGCTGTCCACCTTCACGGGGTCGGTCAGGACGAGAGGGGCGGTGCCAGGAGCAGGGGTCGGGGAGGAGGTGTCAGTGGTGCCCGCGTCGGCCTGGGTGCCGGTGTCCTTTGAGGCGGGGGCCTGCGGGGCGGAGGCGGCCTGGTCCAGGCCCGCCTGGCCGACCTCGGTGACGTGCCCGCTGGAGGTGGTCAGGGGGAGGATCTGGACGGGTGCCGGCCTGGTGGCGGGGTCGGCTACGGCGACGGTCGCCGGCACCAGGCCGAGGGCCAGTAGCGCGCCCGCCAGGAGCGCGCGAAGGGGTCGGGAGGCGGGCATGGTTGACCTTCCGTGAGGAGAACAGGGGCTAGGACGCTGAGACTCATGGGACTGAGACAGACGAGGCAACCTTATCATACCGCCTGAACAGGGTGGCAACCCCGCAGGCAGAAAAAGGCGCTGATATGGAATTACCTACCCTGCTCCTGCTGGGAGGCCATGCCCCTCTGAGCGAGCTCGTCCAGGGCGCGGTCCCAGGCGCTGGAGTCCACCCCGGGCTGGTTCCACGAGGCCCGGATAAAGTCAGTGATGGCCTCCTGGCTGGTCCACTTCTGCTGCGGGGCGCCGATAGCGCGGTAACGGGTCATGTCGGCGCAGGCGTGCTCAATGTCGCCGGCCCGGTGAACCGGAAGATACTCAATACGGGCGACGCCCTGGGGGGATCCGGCGGCAGCGGCCTGCGCCATCTGGGTGAGGTTGGTGCGGACCCCTGTGCCGCAGTTGACGGTCAACGGGCAGGCGACGTCGTCGTGCCCGGCAGCGAGCCAGGCCAGGAGCTGCGCCAGGTCGGCAACGTGCACGAAGTCCCTGGTGGCCGAGCCGTCCCCGTAGACGGTCAGGGGACGGCCCTCACGCAGACGGGCCAGGAACGCAGCCAGGACACCGGTGTAGGGGTTGTGGAGCGCCTGACCAGGGCCGACCACGTTCTGCGGGCGGACGACCGCCAGCGGGACGCGTCCGGTCAGGGCCCGGGTCAGGAGCGCCTCGCCCTCGACCTTGGTCTGGCCGTAGAAGGAGACCGGGGCCAGGGCGTCGTCCTCCCTGGAGTCACGTGAGACGGCCTGCTCACAGCACGCCCCTGTGACCTGGCCGTGGGAGGGGCAGACGTAGGGCCCCTCACCATAGACGGCACGGGAGGAGGTGAAGACCACGGGCGCGTCCCAGGACAGGGCGTGCTCGGCGGCAAGCCGGGTCCCGTCAACATTGACGTGACGGTAGCGTTCAGTCTCGTACATGGACTGGGCGGTCCCGGTCTCAGCCGCCAGGTGGATAATGACGTCGGCAGGCCCCGCCTGCTCCCAGTCGGCCGGTACGGTGGTGTCACCGACCACGACCTTTCCGGGAAACCGGTCCACAGCCCCTTGAGGGTCGTTGTGGACCTGAGGGTGCAGCACGTCCAGGGCGGTAACCTGCCATCCCCGGTCACTGAGCTCACGCGCCACGTACTGGCCGATAAAACCAGCACCTCCGGTGATAAGGGCCTTTGGCATCCATCCTCCTAGTTCGGCAGGGACCCGAGCGGGCCGCTGAATCACCAGGATTCTACAGCGTGACAACGGCACCACCGGCCTCGCGTCCCGCCTCCCCCGGCGTCAGGCTCTCGCCCGTAGACGCGGTCAGCCGCAGGAGGCGATTCTCCACAGGCTGACCGTGCTCGCCGAGGCCACCAGCTCCATATCGTCAGTAGGCCACGCGGTCAGGGCCGTGTCCCAGCGCAGAGGGGCCTGCCGCCCCTCCCACTCGGTACCGCTCCGGTCAACCTTGAGGTAGTACTCAGCCCCCAGCTCGTGCAGCAGGTCGCAGGTGTACGAGCCCGGGCGCAGGTCCGGCTCCTGGCGTGCCAGGAGCTCCGCGGCCGACCCAGGCGTCGGCTCTGAGCGCAGCGGGTACACGACGTTGACACCCCCCAGCGACCACAGGTAGCTCGCACCTCGCGACGGTGCGCCGACGACTACGGCGTCAGCGGGAAGACGGCCGCCCGCTGACGCCATGAAACTCGCCTCCTCAGGCGTGACCAGGACACCGTAGGCGATCTGCGTGGCATTGTGGACCGACCCCGCCAGGGCCGCCTGCAGCGGCACACGTCCCAGTGCCGTCACGCACACGACCGCGGCAAGGACGGCGAGCGCCCTGCGTCCAGGGTGTCTCCCCAGCAGGTAGCGCAGCCCCATGGCGGCCAGCACCAGGCCGGGGACAACGAGGATCGGCTGAACACGGGCCTTCTGCAGGTACCACGGGCTACCGATCTGACGCCCCCACCACTGGGGGCCTCCTATAAGCACAACGAGGCACAGCGCCAGTACCGCCGCCACCAGCCAGGGACGTGCCTGGGGCACGTGCACCGCCGCCAGCACCGCCAGGACACACACCGTGCCTCCCAGCGGCAGGCCGTGGGAGGCGAGAGGACCGTACTGCGGCAGGTCGAGCAGCGCCTGCCCCAGCGTTCCCAGCAGGCTCCCACCAGGACGTGGATAGCTCAGGACCAGGGCCAGGGTACCTCGCATGACCCATGCTCCCGCCAGGACGCAGACGGCAAGCACGCCCAGGACCGACAGTGTCATTGTCCTGCACCGGCCTCCGGCCCTCACCAGGCGCACCAGGACGATCACGGTGAGCGGCGCCAGGAGCACCGCGATATTGAAGGCGCCCGCACCGTGAGACAGGGCCGTCCCGGCAGCCGCCCCCAGGAGCAGCAGACCACTCGTCAGCAGATCACGTAAGAGCGCCTGACGAGTCCGACCGTCCCCCTTGTCAGCCACCGTCAGGGACAGGACGCGCACCAGACGCAGTCCCAGGACGAGCACCCCGGGCAGGCAGACCACGCTCACGCTGTAGGCCCACACCGACAGGGTGCCCAGCAGCATTGTCGGGGCCCCCACCGTGGCGGCGCTCAGGACGACGGCCAGGGCGACCGCGGTACGGTTCTGAGGGCGGGCGTCGTCGTCAAGAGCCTCGGTCAGCAGGCCGGTCACGGCCAGCGGCCAGGCCAGGGAGCCCACGACGAGCACCATGATATTCGAGGCGACCGTCACACTGGCGGGGAGCAGGGCGACCACCCCGTGCCACACGGTCGGGTAGTAGGTCGGGGCCCCCTGGTAGAGGACCGCCATGCTCCCGAAGCTGGAGGCGTTGCCTGTCTCCCGGATCGCCTGGACGGCATTGAGGTGGAAGACGATGTCAAAGGACTGGCCCGGGGTGGATACCGAGCCCATGCCGATCAGCGTCCCCACGGCGAGGACGAGGCATGCGACCACGACCGCGCAGGGCACGAGGTCGCCACGCCGAGCACGCGGGTCACGCGGCCCGTCATCGGGCCGGGCCCGCCAGTCCCCGGGGCAGACCCGACGGATAACCGCGAGGACACCGGCGGCCACAGCCGTGGTCCCCGCGATCGCGGCCCAGCCCCAGGGAACCCAGGCCCACCCGCCGGCAGCGGCCACGACCTCCGAGATCCCTGTGACGGCACAGCTCAGCGGTAGTGCGGCGCTCACCGCCCCCCAGCCGCGTACACCCCCCAGGCGGGCCAGGAGCAACCCGGGGGCGATCAGGACCGTGGCCGCCAGCAGGACACCGGCGATAACGTGAGTCATCTGCCACCGCCCGCGCCGCCTGAGCTGACGTCGACCGCCCCGTGCCTGGTCCTGGCGTACCGGACCGCCAGCGGAAGCCCGGTCCTTCCCGGTGCGGGCACGGGAACACGCATACTTCCTCCAGTGGGCTGAGCGTCGGTGCGGGCACAGTATAGGACCGTCCTCGCGGGCCAGTAAGCCGAGGGCTAGGATGCGCCGTGAATCCCGTCAGTCGCACCGGCACGTGTTCCCCAAGTCGGCGCACGTGCGTGCAGTGCCGCCCGAAGGAGTCCTTTGTGACCGTTCCTCGATACCTGCGCCCCGCGCTCGTGGTGCCTGCGGTCCTCGCAGGCCTTGTCGTCCCGGGCTCCTCCGGGGCCTGGGCGCAGGAGGTGCCTGCCGTTCCCGCGGTAGTCCGCCCGGCCGCGGGCTCCGACCAGGTCGCTGCGACCGGGCAGGACGGCCACGGGCAGGCGGATCCCGCCTCCCTGTCCCGCGGCACCTGGGTGGCCTCCGGCGGCCGGTGGTACTACCGGACCCCGGACGGCGCCAGTGCCACGGGCTGGGTACAGGACTCAGGATCGTGGTACTACCTGGACTCCACCGGCGCCATGGTTACCGGCTGGCTGCCCAGCGGCGGCTCCTGGTACTACCTGGGAGCCTCAGGGGCCATGGTCAGGGGGTGGATCCAGGTGGGCTCCTCCTGGTACTACCTGGATTCCGTCACCGGTGCCATGGCCACCGGCTGGCTCCAGATCGGCTCGCAGTGGTACTTCCTGGACTCCACCGGTGCCATGGTCACCGGTTGGCTGCCCAGCAACGGCTCCTGGTACTGGTTGGGGGCCTCAGGAGCCATGGTCACGGGAACCGTCCAGGTCCAGGGGCAGTGGTCCGGCTTCACCAGCAGCGGGGCGTGGACCGGCTACCTCAACGGCTGGGTCCTGGACGGGTGGACCTACACCCGCTACGTCGACGGCGTAGCCACCGCGTCCCAGACCCTGCGCCCGGTCATGGCCGCCCCGACAGCCTCCAGGGACGTCCTGATCGCCACCATGACCTCGGCCTACGCGGCATCGGGCTGCTCCTACCCCGCATGGGCCCTCACAGCCGGAGGGGCGGGTACGCCCCAGGAGTTCTTTGCCATGGTCTACGACGAGGCGGTCGCCGAGGGGGTCAGCCCCGAGCTGCTCTTCGCCCAGGTGATGAAGGAGACAGGGTGGCTCCAGTTCACCGGTGACGTCGCCGTCGAGCAGTTCAACTTCGGTGGCATTGGCGCCACCGGCGGCGGGGCAGCCGGCAACTGGTTCCCCGACGTGCGCACCGGCCTGCGTGCCCAGGTCCAGCACCTGCGTGCCTACGCCGACCCCCAGGTGACCCCGGGCGCCCTGGCCCACGCCGTCGTCGACCCGAGGTTCGCCTACGTGCGCAAGGGGTCAGCCTCCTACGTCCAGTACCTCGGCATCCAGGAGAACCCCGCCCGCGCAGGCTGGGCGGCCGCCCGCTACTACGGGATGGACCTCGTTGACATGATCAACCAGTATTTCTAATAGTCTTAGATTGTCTCTTAGGTCTCACGTCATCAAACATGCCAGGGACTATGACGTGGGCAGGCTCTCAAACCCTGGGCCCTAGTGTACGCACCGGCGCCGGGTTCCGTATGATCGTGTCCATGCCACCGTCTCCCATGTCGCGCGCGCGCCACTCCACCAAGGACCTCAGCCGGCACATCGGCCGACGGTTCGGTCTGTCCCTCCTCGCCATCGCGCTGTTCCTGACCTCCGCGGCCTACGGGGTGTACAACCAGCTCAACTCCCAGATCGACAGGCAGGACGTCACCACGCTGCTGGTGGACGACCCGACCGCCGCGCCCTCGCACCCCGTTGACGACTTTGACGGCAGGCCCGTCAATATCCTCATTATGGGCTCGGACGTCCGCAGGGAAGGCGAGTACGACGACGGCACCGAGGGGATGCGCTCCGACACCACCGTGATCTTCCACCTCTCGGCGGACCGCAAGCGTATTGACGTCGTCTCAATACCCCGCGACACCATGCTCTCCATCCCCTCCTGCAAGCTGCCCGACGGGAGCAAGAGCGAGGCGCAGAGCTACGCCATGTTCAACTCGGCCTTCTCTACCGGCGCCAACAGCAGCAGCAACCCCGCTGACACCAAGTACGCCGCAGCCTGCGCCATGAGGACGGTGGCGAACCTCACCGGAATGCGCATTGAAAACTTTATGGTCATTGACTTCTCGGGCTTTGAGAGCATGGTCAACGCCCTGGGCGGCGTCCCCATGTACCTGGACGAGCCCATTGAGGACCAGAACGCTGACCTCTCCCTGAGCGCAGGCTGCCAGCGGCTCAACGGGCAGCAGGCACTCGGCTACGCCCGGACCCGCTACAGCGTCGGCGACGGCTCCGACATCTCCCGTATCAGCCGCCAGCAGAAGCTCATGGCCGCCATGATGCGAGCGGCCATGAACAAGAACCTCCTAACCGAGGGACCGGCTCTGTACGACTTTATCTCAGCCACCTTGTCGTCCCTGACCGTGGACCCCGCGATCGGCAACCTGTCCACCCTGGCGGGGCTGGCCATGAGCATGAACAGCATCGGGATGCAGAACGTCAACTTCATTACCATGCCCAACACGGTCGACCCCCTGGACGACAACCGCGTGATCCCTACGGACGACGCCAGCACGGTCTGGGAGGCCCTGAGGAAGGACGCCCCGATCCCCGGCACTATCACCCACACCTCCGCGGACGGCTCCACCACCGCCCCCACGGACCAGCCCTCGACGCCCAGCGCCTCTGACGGCCAGGAGACCACGCCCGATCAGGGTGCCCCGGCGCCCGCACCTGCTCCGGCGCCCGCCCCTTCCGGCCAGAGCGCCCCGGTCCCCACCAAGGACCCCGCGCTCGAGTGCCGCTGAGGGGCACCGCATGACACCTGAGACCCCCTCGAACCATCCTGGCGCCGACGACTCACTCATCCCGCCCTCCTTCGTCCCCGGTGCGAGGCGTCAGCGGCCCGCGCCCAGGCAGGACCCGCCGCAGGCAGCAGCCCCACGCCGTACCTCCGCGCACCAGGCAGGCGCCTCCCAGGGGCCACCGCCGGCGTCCGCGGGACGCTCGGGGAGCACGCCCCGGCGCCCCCTCTCCCAGCGCCTCCCCCAACCGGGGACCCCCGGTCAGGAGGGCGGGCAGCCCGGAGGGGACGGCAGTCCCCGGCAGCCGCGACCGGTACCCCAGGCCCCCCGCCCCACCCGGTCCGGCCCTCCCTCACCACCCCGGCCCGCTGGCGGCGCACCGGCCCCCGGGCCCCACAGCCGGGCCCGTTCCGGCTCCTCAGCGGTGCCACTGGCCGCCTCCGGACCCGGTGGCGGGCCCGAGGGGCACCGACGCGCTGCGCCCAGGCCCGGCCAGTCCTCCCGGGACGGGGCGGAGGGGCCTGACCGGACCCGGCTGCTGCCCGGCTCCCCCAGCAGCCGGACGCGCCCGGGCCAGGTCCGTCCCGGGCAGCCCGGCCAGGTGGGCTACACCCAACCGCCAGGACCAGCCCGTCAGCTCCCTCGGCCCGGCGACCCGTTGCCTGCTGGCTCCCCGTTCCCCGGGGGGCCCGAGGGACCGACGTCGGGACGTCGGCGGCGCCCACTGCGGTGGGCCGTCCTGGTCCTGGTGGTCCTGCTGGTCCTGGTGGCCGGCCGCATCTGGATGCTGGTGGACGACGTCAGCAGCAGGCTCCACAGGGTCGACGCCCTCTCTGGGGCCGCGGACACCCCAGGTGAGACCTGGCTCATTGTGGGTTCCGACGCACGTGACGCCGCCGTGACCGACGACACCGAGGGTGCGCGCAGCGACTCGATCATGCTCCTGCACAAGGCGCCCAACGGGCAGGCCTCACTGACCACCCTGCCCAGGGACACCTACGTGGAGATCCCCGGGTACGGCGAGGACAAGATCAACGCGGCCTACTCCTACGAGGGCCCGGCCCTGACGGTCAGGACCGTCGAGAAGCTCACCGGGCTGACCGTTGACCACTACGTGGAGGTCGGTATGAACGGGGTCGCCCAGCTCGTGGACGCCGTCGGCGGCATCTCGGTCTGCCTGGACTACGACGTGGACGACGCGGACTCCGGGCTGGTGTGGGACACGTCCCGGGGCACCTGCCAGGATGTGGACGGCACCAAGGCGCTGGCCTACTCCCGTATGCGCAAGTCGGATCCCACCGGGGACATCGGTCGTGGCCTGCGCCAGCGGGCGGTCATCTCGGCGGTGGTCTCCAAGGCCATGAACGTCGGCACGCTGCTCAACCCCTTCCGGCAGGACTCCCTGGTCGACGCCGGCACCCAGGCGCTGACCGTGGACCGGCAGGCCACGGTCCCCTCCCTGGCGCGCATGGTCATGGCCTTCCGCTCCGCCTCGCACGACGGCCTGACCGGTGCGCCCCCGATCGAGTCACTGGACTACGAGCCCGGCGGTATCGGTGCCGCGGTCCTGCTGAAGGACACCACGGCACCAGGCTTCTTTGAGGCCCTGCGCAACGGGACCCTGACCAAGGCCTCCTTCAACCACTCCTGACCCCCGCCCGCGCGGGTGCGCAGGGCCCTCGCGGGTACGTGCCTGGGACGGGCACGTACCCGCGGGCGGAGCCGGTCAGACGAAGTGCGGGCGGGCGGGGTCGGCCTGCCAGGAGGTGTAGGAGGAGGTGACAATGTCGTCCAGGTCGTGCTCGGCTCGCCAGCCCAGCACCTTGCCAATGCGCGTGGCGTCGCCGATGAGCTGGGGCGGGTCCCCGGCGCGGCGGTCCAGCTCCTCGGGCACCACGTCCAGGCCGGTAGCGGCAATGACCTTGGAGACGACCTCGCGCACGGAGGCCCCCTGCCCGGTGCCGACGTTGAAGACGTGCTCGGTCATGGTCCTGCCGCTGGCGAGGTAGTCCAGGGCGGCAATGTGCGCCGTCGCCAGATCCCGCACGTGGATGTAGTCACGGACGCAGGTGCCGTCAGGGGTGGGGTAGTCGGTGCCAAAGATCTTGGGGGCCTCCCCCTTGGCCAGACGCTCCATGACCATGGGGATGAGGTTGAGGGTGGCCATGTCACCCAGGTCGTCCCAGCCGGCGCCCGCCACGTTGAAGTAGCGCAGCCCGGCCCAGCGCAGGCCCCAGGCCCTCTCGGAGTCCGCCATCATCCACTCCCCGATCAGCTTGGTCTCCCCGTAGGGGTTAATGGGGTGGCACTCGACGTCCTCGTTCACGACGTCCACCGGGGGCATCCCGTAGACGGCCGCTGAGGAGGAGAAGATCATCTGGTCCACGCGGGCGCGCTCCATGGCCAGCATCATATTGGCCAGACCACCGACGTTCTGCTGGTAGTACCAGGCCGGGCGGGCCACGGACTCCCCCACCTGCTTACGGGCGGCGAAGTGGATGACGGCGCTCACGCCCCGGGACTCCATGAGGTCGGTGAGGACCTTGACCGCCCCACCGGAGGCGACGTCGAGCTCGACGACGTCGGCACCCTTGACGCGGCTGGGGGAGCCGTAGGAGAGGTCGTCGACGACGACCACCTCGTCCCCGCGCTCAAGAAGGAGTCGGACCACGTGGGCGCCGATGTAGCCGGCGCCTCCGGCAACGAGAATGCTCATGGGCCCATCGTAGCGCACAGGGTGGCCGAAAACCCCAGATCCGAGCAGAATCGAACAGAACCGAACGACAGGGGGCCGCCGCGGCCAGCTGCCGGGCCTGCCGAGACTCGCTCTTAAGAGGGCGCGCAGGCGGTGCGGGTGGACGCCCTGCCCCGCGCCCGGTAGTGCCGACGGGCCTCAGCCCTGGCAGCGGCGCTGGCGCAGCGCCTCCCCCTTGGCGTGGGCCACCTGGGAGAGCCGGTCCTGGAAGCCGAGCATGGCCTCACGCAGCCGCTGCGCCTGCGGGCCCTGGCCGGCCCCCAGGACACGGACCGCCAGGAGCCCGGCGTTGCGGGCCCCGCCAATGGAGACCGTGGCCACGGGCACGCCCGCGGGCATCTGCACGATCGAGAGCAGGGAGTCCATGCCGTCAAGGTGCCTGAGCGGCACGGGCACACCGATGACGGGCAGCTCGGTGACGGCCGCCAGCATGCCCGGCAGGTGTGCGGCCCCGCCCGCGCCCGCGATCACGACCCGCAGGCCCCTACCCGCGGCGCCCCGGCCGTAGCTGATCATCTCGTCGGGCATACGGTGGGCGGAGACCACGTCGGCCTCGTAGGGGACCTGGAACTCGTCCAGGACGTCGGCGGCGGCGCTCATGGTGGGCCAGTCGGAGTCCGAGCCCATCACAATGCCGACCAGGGGGGCTGCGTTAGTCATGTCATATTCCTTCAGGTCGTGGGGCTGCCACAGTACGCGGGACCCCGGGGAGGGGCGGGTCCGACGCGCCGCCCCTGCCAGCGCCTACGCGTCTCCCCGTCGTCTCAGGACCTGCCCCCGGCCAGGCCGGTCGCCCTCACCGTGACCGGTGCCTCCCCGCCGTCTCAGGACCTGCCCCCGAGGGCGGCCACCACCGCGCGGGCCCGGGCCAGGGCCTGGTCAATGTCAGCGGGACCGGTACCGGGGCAGGTGATATTGACGTGCCCGAGCTTGCGGCCGGGCCGCCAGCCCTTGCCGTAGAGGTGGACGTGCGCCTGCGCGTCCGCCGCGAGTGCCCGGGCCAGGGCGTCCGGGCCCGGCTCCACCTGGGCGCCAATGTGGTTGACCATGACGGTGGCCGGGGCCGTCAGGGCGGTCGAGCCCAGGGGCAGGTCCAGGACGGCACGCAGGTGCTGGGCGAACTGGCTGGTCACGGCGCCGTCCTGGGTCCAGTGACCGGAGTTGTGGGGACGCATGGCCAGCTCGTTGACGTACAGGCGCGCGGGCTCGCCCGGCCGCTCCACGCAGAAGAGCTCGACGGCCAGGACGCCGGTGACCCCGCAGTGCTCCGCCACGGCCCGCCCGATCCTCTCCGCCTCCGCCACCGCCTGCGCGGACAGCCCCGGCGCGGGGGCGATGACCTCGGCGCACATGCCGTCCCTCTGGACGGTCTGCGCCACGGGCCACAGCTCGGTCTGCCCGCTGGGGCGGCGCGCCAGGAGCACGGCGAGCTCACGGGTGAAGGGGACGGCCTCCTCCACCAGCAGGCTGGTGACCGTCGCGCCGCCCAGGCTGCCGCCGCCACCGGCCTGGGTGGTGGGCAGCCCGGCCCCGGCGCGGGCCACGACGTCGATCCACTCAGCGGCCTCGCCCCGCCCCAGGTCCTCGGCGTCGCGCACCAGCAGGACGCCGTGGCCGTCGTAGCCGCCGCGCGGGGTCTTGAGGACCAGGGGCCAGCCGTGATCGGCGGCGAAGTCCGTCACGGCATGACGCACCTGGTCGGCGCTCCCGGTCACCTCCGCCCAGACGGGCTGGGGCAGGCCCGCCCGGCTCATGGCCCGACGCATGGCGAGCTTGTCGCGGGCCAGGAGCAGGGCCTGGGGGCCGGGCCGGACGCTGACCCCCTCAGCCTGGAGGGCGGTCAGCAGGGCGGGGTCCTGGTGCTCGTGCTCGAAGGTGAGCACGTCCGCGCCGGCCACGACCCGGCGGACCGCGCCCGGGTCGTCGGCGGCGCCCACGGGGGCGTCCACGGTGACCTGGGCGGTGGAGCCGTCAGGGGCCTCCACCAGGGCCCGCAGGTGGATCCCCAGGGCCGAGGCCTCCTCCTGCATCATGCGGGCCAGCTGCCCACCTCCGACAACAGCCACGACCGGTGTGCTCACGCCCCCAGCCTACCTTCCGGTCCCGGCCAGCGGCACCCGAGCACCGGGACCTTGCGAAAGGGTGCCGGGCACGACCGGAGCGGCGGGGCGGGCGGGCCCCGTAGGCTGCCACCGTGCTTCCTCGACCTCCCCGCACCGTGCAGGTGCTGGCTCTCTGGGCCGCCTGCACGGCGACCAGCCTGCTCATTCTGCGCCTGGGTGCCGCCGACACCGGGGCGACGCCCTGGGCTGGTCCGGCGCCCTCCTGGGGCGAGCACCTGCGTTTCTGGGACGCCGGCTGGTACGAGCGGATCGCCAGACAGGGCTACCCCGCCGTCCTGCCCGTGGACGGGGCGGGGGTGGTCCAGCAGAACGCCTGGGCCTTTATGCCCCTCCTGCCGCTGCTGACCGGGCTGCTGACCTGGAGCGGGGCGGGCTTCTACCCGCTTGCCGCCGTCGTCTGCCTGGCCGCGAGCGCGGGGGCGGCCGTGGTCCTGGACCGGTGGCTCGCCCCCCGGGCGGGAGGGGCGGCGTCGCTGTGGGCGGTCGCCCTGGTGTGGTCCTCCCCCTGCGCGGCCGTCCTCCAGGTGCCCTACGGGGAGTCCCTGGGGCTGCTCCTGGTCTGCGCGGGCCTGTGGCTGGCGGGGCGACGGCGGTTCCTGGCGGCCCTGCCCCTGGTCGCCCTGGCCGCCCTGGCCCGGCCGGTGGGGGTGCCCCTGACCGGCGCCCTGGGCCTGTGGTGGCTCATGGAGGAGGCCCAGGCCCGGGGGACGGTACCCCGGGCGGCCTTGGCCCGCCTCCTGCCGGGCCACGAGGTCCTGGAGGCCCGGCAGCGTCGTGGGCTCCTGGTGCTGGTGCTGGGGGCGGCGACGGCGACG
Organism: Actinomyces sp. oral taxon 897; assembly: GCF_002999235.1. Classification (NCBI taxonomy): domain Bacteria; kingdom Bacillati; phylum Actinomycetota; class Actinomycetes; order Actinomycetales; family Actinomycetaceae; genus Actinomyces; species Actinomyces sp. oral taxon 897. The sequence goes on from NZ_CP027236.1 coordinate 1,517,916, forward strand.
GCGGCCTGGCCGGTGGCGGCCTGGCTGGTCACGGGGCGGGTGGACGCCTACACGGCCACCGAGACGGCTTGGCGCCAGGGGGCGGCCCCTGACGTCCTGCCGTGGCTGGCCCGCAGCGCCACCTGGGTGGGCCCTCACCTGGGGTGGCTGCTGGTGCTGGGCGTGCTCGCGGCCGGGGCCCTGGTGCTCAGCGCCCCGGGGGTCCGGTCCCTGGGTGCGGTCCCCTGGTGCTGGTGCGTGTCCTACTGCCTCTACCTCCTGGTCTTCTTTGACCCTACGTCCTCGGTCTTCCGCCTCCTGCTGCCGCTGGCCCCCGCGGCGTGGGCGGTGGGCCGGGCCGGCACCCGGGTGCGTGCGCTCCTGCTCGTGGCGGGGGTGGTCGGGCAGCTGTTCTGGGTGAGCTGGGTGTGGGACCGTACGGTCCAGATGACCTGGATACCGTGAGCCGAGGGCCCGAGGCCGCTGGCCCCGCGGCCCTCCTCGCATTAGTGAGGTAGGCCCCGAAAGCGTGGACGACGTCGTCCCCCCTGGTCGGCGGCCTCCTAGGATCGGTCCGTGACCAAGCAGAGCCCTCCCCCACGTCCTCGGAGCCTGCGTACCCGCCTGGTGGCCCTGGGACGGGAGTTCGTCCAGTTCGGCCTGGTCGGGGCGCTCGCCTTCGTCATTGACGCGGGCCTGTTCAACGCCCTCCAGCACGGGCCCCTGGGCCTCCTGGCCGGGCACGCCAACACCGCGAACGTAGTCAGCGCCAGCACTGCGACGGTCTTCTCCTGGGTGGCCAACCGCCTGTGGACCTACCGGGGCCGGACGCGCCAGGACGTGGGGCGCGAGGCCCTGCTCTTCGTCTTCGCCAACGTCGGCGGCCTGCTCATCACCCAGTTCTGTATCTTCTTCACCCACCACGTCCTGTACCTCACCGGGGCGGTGGCGGACAATATCGCCGCCTACGTCGTCGGGTTCGGCCTGGGTACCGCCTTCCGCTTCGTCTTCTACCACTACATCGTCTTCACCGGGGGCGCACCCGAGCCCGGCCCGGCGGGCCCCGCCGACGCGCAGCAGGCCGACGACGCCTAATGGCCCCGCGCCCGGGGCTGCCCGCGCGATTGGCGTCACTCCGCAGTCGGTCAGTCGTGACGGCCCCGCGCCCGGGACTGCCACCGGGCCAGGCCGGTCCGGCCGGTCCCACAAGGGCGGGGGCGGGCCTACCGCCCCCGGTCCCCACGTGGCCGATCCCATAGGCTGCCCGTGGTCCGTCTCCCAGCACCTGGGGGCCGGTACGCCTAGGGTGACGCCGTGACTGCTCTGACCGCCGCCCACTCCCTCCTTCCGGCGACGCCCCTTCCCGCCCTGGGCCCCGAGTGGCTGGATCCCGCCTACATCATTAACAGCTTCGTCAGCTGGGTCGGCCCCTGGGCCGTCCTGGGTGTGGCCCTGGTCGTCTTCGCCGAGACCGGCCTGCTGGTCGGCTTCTTCCTGCCCGGCGACTCCCTGCTCTTTACCCTGGGCATGTTCGTGGGCGCGGGCACCGTCGGCGTGCCGATCTGGGTCGCCGCGCCCGCGGTGTGGCTCGCCGCCGTCATCGGCAACCAGACCGGCTACTACATCGGCCACCGGGCCGGACCGTCGATCTTCAACCGGCCGGACTCGCGCCTGTTCAAGAAGGAGCACGTGGAGCGCACGGGGGCCTTCTTCGAGAAGCACGGGGGCAAGGCGGTGACCCTGGCCCAGTTCGTGCCGATCGTGCGCACCTTCACTCCCGTTATGGCGGGCGTGGGCCGGATGAGCCACCGGCACTTCACGATCTTCAACATCATTGGCGCCACGTTCTGGGCGTTCCTCATCACGTGCCTGGGCTTCTTCCTGGGCTCCGTGACCTGGATCCAGAAGAATATCGACTCCATGATCCTGGCAATCGTCTTCGTCTCGGTGCTGCCCATGATCATCGCCTGGGCCCAGGCCAAGATCAAGGCCCGCAAGGACGGCGTCTCCGAGACCGCGTAAGGCGGCGCTCCACCGCCAGGCCCCCTCAGAAGCGGCGCCGTCGGCCCACGCTCACCACGGCGCCCTGGGGCAGGACCTGGTCGGGGTCCAGGGACCTGGGGACGGCGTTGAGGAGCACGGTGAACACGGCAGGGCGGCGCTGACGCAGCTCAATGCGTCCGCCGTCGGCCTCCACCAGGCTCTTGGCCAGGGCCAGGCCCACCCCCGTGGAGCCGTGCCCGGACACGGAGCGCTCGAACACGTAGGGGGCCAGGTCGTCGTCGATCCCCTCCCCCTGGTCGGCGACGTCGATAAAGACACCGTGCCCCCCGGTGGCGCTGCGCACCGAGACGCTGGTGGTGCCCCCGCCGTAGCGCAGGGAGTTCTCAATGCAGGTGGCTAGGACCTGGGCCAAGGAGCCGGGGGTGGCCAGGACCGGCATCCCGACGTCGTCACTAAAGGTCAGGCGGCGCCCGGCCGCCTCGAAGGCGGGGCCCCACTCCTCACGCTGCTGCTCAAAGAGGTCCTCCAGGCGTAGGGCCTCGGTGGAGCCCCCGCCCTTGCGCCGCGAGACCCTCAGCAGGTCCTCCACCACGCCCGTGAGCCGTTCCACCTGCTCCAGGCAGGCGCGGGCCTCGGCGCGGGTGTCCTCGTCCGGGGCCAGCAGCTCCAGCTCCTCCAGGCGCAGGGTGAGGCTGGTCAGCGGCGTGCGCAGCTGGTGGGAGGCGTCGGAGGCGAACTGCCTCTCAGCCGCCAGGCGGCCGGCCACCCGCTCGGCGGAGCGCACGAGCTCGGCCTGGACCAGGTCGATCTCCTCGATACCGCTGGAGCGCAGCCGGGGGCGGACCTGGCCGCTGCCCAGCTGCTCGGCCTCGGCGGCCAGGTAGATCAGGGGCGCGGAGATACGCCGTGAGACCTTGGCGGCCACCACGAAGGCGGCTACCAGGGCCACCGCGGTCAGCACCAGGAGGGTGGCCACGACCATGAGGACCACCTGCAGGCGGTCCTCGGCGCCGGCGGTGGTGCGCATGGCCAGGACGACCCACACCCCGCCCAGGGGGATCCCCAGCAGGCCGACGGCCACGAGGACCGTGACCATGGTCATCTCCATGGCTCGACGACGCATGACACCTCCTGACGGCCGCGCCCGGTCCCGACGGCCTCAGGCGGCCGTGAGACGGTAGCCCTCACCGTCGGCCACCAGCAGGGCGGGGGCGTCGACGTCGTCCCCGAGCTTGCGGCGTAGCCAGGTGACGTGCATCTCCAGGGTCTGGCGGGTCCCGGTGGGGTCCTCGCCCCAGACCTCCTTGAGTATGTCGTCCGCGGCCACCGCCCCGCCCCCCAGGGAGGCGCCGCGCACCAGGACCCGCAGGAGCTCGAACTCCCGGATGGTCAGCTGGAGCTCGCGGCTGCCCACGAAGGCGCGTCGGCTGGCCACGTCCACCCGGACGCCCCCCACGCTCAGGGAGTCCTCGGCCACCTCGCCGGAGGCCCGCCGTACCTGGGCCCGGACGCGGGCGAGCAGCTCGGCCAGGCGGAAGGGCTTGGTGACGTAGTCGTCCGCCCCGGCGTCCAGCCCGACGACGAGGTCGGTCTCCTCGCTGCGGGCGGTGAGCATGAGGATGGGGGTGGCCAGGCCCTGGGCCCGGACCTGACGGGCCACGTCGAGCCCGTCCATATCGGGTAGTCCCAGGTCCAGGACGATAATGTCGGCGTCCTGGACCTCGGCGAGGGCACCGGTGCCGGTGCCGTGGGCGCGGACCTGGTACCCCTCACGCCCGAAGGCGCGGGCGAGGGGCTCGGAGATCGCGGGGTCGTCCTCAACAAGAAGCACAGTGGTCACCCTGACGATACTAAGCGAGGCGAGCGCCCGGCGTCATCATCCTCCAGGAGGAGAGCAGCGCCCGGGGCCCACGCCACCGGCCGCCCGCCGGCGGGGCGGCCACCGCGGCGGGTGCCACGGCGTCCTGGCCGCCCTGCCCCGCCCTCAGCGCCGCCTGAGCGACCAGGGGGTGACCGTGCCCAGGCCCTTGGCGACGACGTCGTGGCACTGCCGTATCTCGTACAGGCGGGCGGAGGCGCTGTCACGCAGGGCGCGGGCCGTGGACTCGTCCATGCGGATCCCTCCGGGCTCGGCGGTGCTCACCAGGCGGGAGGCCAGGTTGACGGTGGGGCCGAAGACGTCCCCGGAGCGGGAGACGACCCGCCCGGAGACCAGGCTGGCGCGTACCAGCATCATGTCCGGCCCGGACTGGAGCTCCTCGACCAGCGCGGTGACCACGTCGGCGGCCACCTCCAGGTCCTCGGAGATGTACATGACGGCGTCGCCGATGGTCTTGACCACCCGGGCGCCGCGGGAGGTGATGACGTCCCGGGCGGTGGACTCGAAGTCGTTGATCATGGCCGACAGCTCGGCCCGCCCCATGCCCTGGGCGCGCTGGGTGAAGGAGACGATGTCCACGAAGCCCAGGGAGCGTATGAGCGGGTAGAGGTCCGGGCCGGCCTCCTCGCGGCCGCGCTGGGCGACCTCGGAGCCGGTTCGCTCCAGGAGGGCCGCCAGGTGACGGCCCCACACGTAGGTGAGCTGCTGGCCCAGGGTGTCAATGAGCCCGCCCACCTGGTCCAGGGCGACCAGGCGCGCGGAGGTGTCGTCCAGGCCGTAGCGGTCGGCGACGTCGGCCACCAGGGACTCCAGCTCCCACAGCACCAGGCGGTCCATGGTGTAGGACTGGGCCCGCAGGAGCTCCATGAGCGTGGCGGAGCGCAGGCCGGAGCCCCGGTGGAGCTCCTCGACCAGGCTCAGGGCGTCAGCGTCGGCCCGGGTGAAGCAGGTGGTGTCCGCGCTGGCGTCGGCGAACCCCATGGCCCGCCAGAAGTGCCTGGCGGCGGTGACGTCCACCCCGGCGTGCTCGGCCATCTGGGCGAGGGTGAGGTGGGGGTCCTCCCCCAGCAGGTGGCGGCTGTGGCTGGCCACGGTGGCCCACCGCGCCTCCTGGCCCGCCCCGACCACCCCGTCCAGGCCGGGGCCCGGCGTCCCGGCGGCGTCCGACGCGGGCCTCGGGGGCCCGAAGCCGCCCACGGCGGGGCCCGGCGCCCTGGCGGCGTCCGACGCAGAGACGGATTCGGGACGGCCCGTGCACCGTCCTGAGTCATCGGCTGCGTGTTGGTTCATCACCACGCCAGTCTAGCCTCTATGTATCCCTCATCACACCTTGAGCGGGCACTGTCCGACTGGTCCGATGTCTGATCTTTCAAAGGCAGGTGACACATCTCATATGTGTGCGGTGGCCCAATCGGCCGGGACCGCCGCCACCGCAGCCTGTGCCCGGCTCAGGCCACCGGGTATCGGACGTGACTAACATCACCAGCGTTCAGGACGTGCTCCTGCCCGGAGGCGTCCGTCACGACCAGTCCGGGGCGGAGGTCCACGGCGGTGCCCACGACCTCCCCGCCCGGCGCCTGGACCCGCACCCGGCGCCCCAGGGTGGTGCACGTCTGACGCAGCCGGGCGCCCAGCTGCCGGCCCCCGGCCGTCGGTACCGTCAGGTCACCGCCTGCGGCCTCCCAGGTGCCCACCGCCTGGCCCAGGGCCCGGGTCACGTCCGTCAGGAGCCCGTCCACCGTGGCCTCCAGGCCCATGGTCCGCAGCGAGGCCGCCCAGGGCACCGGCAGGTCGGCGTCGTCCTGGCACACGTTCAGGCCGACGCCCACGACGACCGCGCAGGCGGTGTCACGCCGGGCCGGGGCGCGGCGCTGCGTGGCAGCCCCCTCCAGGCGGGGGGAGGGCAGCACCACCTCGGTCAGCAGGCCCCCGACCTTGCGCAGGCCCCCCCAGCCGGGCACGTCGGGCAGGCCCCCGTCCCGGGGGGCCACCACGACGTCGTTGGGCCACTTGGTCCCCACCTGCCAGATACGGGCCCGGGCGGCGACGACGTCACGCACGGCCAGGCCCGCCACCAGCGGCAGCCAGCCCAGGTGGGCCAGGGGCACGAGGGGACGCAGCACGAAGGAGACCAGGAGGGCGCCCGTGGGCGGGGTGGTCCACACGTGGTCGCCCCGGCCGCGGCCGGCGCTCTGGGACACGGCCCGCAGGGCGGACAGGTGCGGCCAGGCGCGGGCAGCCGCCACGTCCAGGTGGCCGTCCGCCGCGGTCAGGGCCCGGCGCAGGTCGGTGTTGGTCGATCCGGTGGTCCCCACGGTGACCAGGCGGGGCGGGGCGTCCGGGCTCGGCGCGGGCTGGGGGGTCATGGCCTGACACTACGCTGGTGGGGTGCTACCGCTCTGCCTGGCCTCCGCCTCCTCAGGTCGACTCTCCACCCTGCGCGCCGCCGGGGTGGTGCCGCTGGTACGTGTCTCGACGGTGGACGAGCCCACCGTCCTGGACGCCCTGGCCCGCTCCCGCACCCAGGCGGGCCTGCCCCGCCCCACGCCGGCCGAGCAGGTCCAGGCCCTGGCCGCCGCCAAGGCCCGTGAGGTCGCCTCGCGCACCGGGGCGCACGAGGCCTGCGTCGTCCTGGGCTGCGACTCCATGCTCCAGGTCGGCGAGGAGGTCATCGGCAAGCCCCTGACCGCCCAGCGGGCCCGCGAGCGCTGGGCCGCCCTGCGGGGACGCCGCGCCACGCTCCACACCGGTCACACGCTCATCCGCACCGACGACGGCCGGGAGCGCCACGGGGTCTCCAGCACCGTGGTCCGCTTCGCCTCCCCCAGTAAGGCGGAGATCGAGGCCTACGTCGCCACCGGCGAGCCCCTGGGGTGCGCGGGCGGGTTCACCCTCGACGGGCTCGGCGGCGCCTTCGTCGAGGGGGTCGAGGGGGACCCGCACGGGGTGGTCGGCGTGTCCCTGCCGCTGCTGCGCCTCCTCCTGGCCGACCTGGGTGTGGTGTGGACCAGCCTGTGGGAGGTCCCTGTCCGCGACCTCCCGGGGGAGGACCCAAGGCCCTGAGCCCTGTGGGCCGTGCGGCTGGCCTGTCCACGCTCCCGGGGAGGGGACACCGCGCCCTGTGAGGCCGACCGGCGCCAGGCCTGTCGCTCCCCGGCGGGCACCTAGAGGGCGGCCCGGGGGCGGCCGCGGCCCCGCAGCTCCGCTCCCCCCCGCTTGAGAAGAGCACGGACACGGGACACGGGGTAGCCCGTCTTCTCGGCGAGCTGCCGGACGGAGGCGCCACGCGCGTACTCGTCCGCCAGGACGGAGGCCAGACGGTCCGCGAGCCAGTCGCTCATCCGCCCGTGAGGGGAGAGGTAGGGGACGCGCTCGATCTGCCCGCCCTCGTAGCCCCTCCGGGCCCTGCCCTGGGGCTCGGTCTCGGCGTCGGCCTCACTGCCCCAGGCGGTCCACCCCTCACGGGCGTAGCGGGCGAACATCTCCAGGTAGGGGCCTGGGGAGCAGGACTCAATGAGGTCGTACTGCTCGTCGGGCTTGCGCGAGTGCTCGCGCTTCCTGGTCTCGATCATGTTCACGGTGGAGCGTGCCGGGGGGAGGGTGCGCATGGAGCCCTTGACCCCAAAGAGGATGGGCTCTGTCACATTGCGGAAGTAGAAGCCGACACCGCGCCCGTCCGGCCCGCCGTCCTTGCGGCGCTTGGCCCAGATAATGTTGGAGACGTAGCGGAAGCCCCACGCCTCCAGGACGGCCATGCCCTCCGGCAGGAGGGCGTTGGGTACCCACAGGTAGAGGTGCGCGTCCCTGGCGGTGACCTCACCGACCGGGAGCGCCTTGATCGCCTCCAGGTCCATGGTGCTGTAGCGGTCCAGGCGCCGGTGCTCAGGGGCGACCTTGCCGGTGCGGTTGGCGAAGCGCCACGGCGGGTCCGCCAGGACGGTCCGGAAGCCGCCGTCCACACGGGGGAGGGGGGCCGCGGGGGCGCCGTCGGGGAGCGCGTCGATGGAGGCGGTCACCGGAGCACCTTAGCGCCCGGTAGATCCGCCAGCGGGCTTTAGGATCACGCGCCCCGGGCGAGGAGTCGCAGGTGGGGGCCCTGGGGGGAGCGCAGGAGGCCGGTCGTCTCCTCCCACCACAGGGGCACGACGGCGTCGCCCGTCACGGCGCAGGGGGCCAGGAAACGCAGGCGCACGCCACGTGGCTCCGCCCCCCGCAGGCCCAGGGCGATGGCCGCCAGGCACATGCCGTGGGCGACGACCGCCCCCTCACCGACCGCCAGCCCGGCGGCCCGGGCGGCACCGGGAACCCGGTGGACGGCGTTGCGGTCCCCGCTCCACGCGGCCCAGTCAACCACGTCCCGCGCCCTGAGGAACCAGGTCCGTGCGCCCTCCGGCACCTCCTGGCACGGGGGCGCGGAGGCGGCTGGCACGGGGGCCTCCCCCACCAGGCGGGCGAGCTCGTGGGTGACCAACCGACCGTCCACCACGACCTGGGCACGGAGGAGCTCCCACCCGCCCCTCTCAGCGCGTAGGAGCAGCGGGGCCGCAGCCGGGCCGGCCCCGCGCGCCCCCACGGAGCACCCCCGGTGCACCAGGCCGTCCCAGGCCCTGGGCCCCACCGCCTCCCTCACCGCGTCCACGGCCCGGACCGCGGCCGTCAGCACGGAGGAGGCCGTCAGCACGGAGGAGGCCAGGCGGCGCGGCGGCTCGCCGTCAGACGGCTGCGGCCCCCTTGGCCCCGTCGCCCCGCGGGCAATGAGGAACCCCGCTGACTGCGCGTCAGCGGGGCTGGTAGCGCCCATGGCAGGCTGTCGGGTGCTCAGCGGGTCTCGCGGTGCTCGGTGTGCCTGCCGCAGCGGGCGCAGAACTTGGACAGCGCCAGGCGGTCGGGTGTGTTGCGACGGTTCTTCTTGGTAATGTAGTTACGCTCCTTGCACTCCGAGCAGGCCAGAGTGATCTTGGGGCGGACGTCGCTGGACTTGGAAGCCACGTCGGTCTCCTCTCACTGATCCTCGAGCAGCTCGAAGCTGCCTTGCGTAGCGGGGGAGGGACTCGAACCCTCGACCTCACGATTATGAGTCGTGCGCTCTAACCAGCTGAGCTACCTCGCCATAGACACAAGAGGGGCCGTCCTGGGCCCCGCCGTACCAGAGCCCCGAAAGGGAATCGAACCCTTGACCTTCTCCTTACCATGGAGACGCTCTGCCGACTGAGCTATCGGGGCAACGAGCGGAACTCTAGCCGGACCGTCGTCGCTGGCGCAACTACGTCCTACAGTGTTCTCACTCACTGCGGGGACCTCCCTTGAAGAGAGGCCTCTGACGGCCGGGGCCGTCATGGTGGCGGGTGAGGGATTCGAACCCCCGTAGCTTGCGCGGCTGATTTACAGTCAGCTCCCATTGGCCGCTCGGGCAACCCGCCATGACCGTGCGCGAGCCCCACGAGTCTCGCGCCTGGTGCCGTGGAAGAATAGCAAGCTGCCAGCTGAGTACGCCACCCAGGGCCCTGGGAGCCTTCTCACACCGTCCCGGACGTTCTCAGACCCGGTATCTGGCCCGGCGCGCCCGGCCGCCTCCCCCGCCTGCCCCCGGCAACCGGTACCCTCCCAGGACCACCCTGACCCGAAAGGATCCCCGCCATGGCCTCTGTCTCGTCCTTCGACGTCGTCTCCCGGCTCGACCGCCAGGAGGTGGACAACGCCGTCAACCAGACCGCCAAGGAGATCTCCCAGCGCTACGACTTCCGGGGCGTGGGCGCCGCGGTCCACCTGTCCGGTGACGTCATCACCCTGGAGGCAAACTCCCCCGAGCGGGTCCTGGCCGTCCTGGACGTGCTGGAGTCCCGGCTCTTCCGCCGCGGCGTCTCCCTGAAGGCCCTGGACCTGGGCGACCGCGAGCCCAGGCTCAGCGGCAAGATCTACCGGCTGGTCTGCCCACTGCGGGAGGGGCTGAGCCAGGAGGTGGCCAAGCAGGTGACCAAGGCCGTCCGGGACCGGGGCCCCAAGGGGGTCAAGGCCACCATCCAGGGTGAGGAGGTGCGCGTGTCCTCCAAGTCCCGTGACGAGCTCCAGGCTGTTATCGCCCTGCTCAAGGACCTGGACGTGGACGCCCCCCTCCAGTTCGTCAACTACCGCTGAGCAGCCACCCGGCCCAGGGCCGCGAGGACCGCCGCGGCGGCCTCGGGCTCGCTCACGGGGCCTGCCGCGCCGCCTGCCGCGCGACCAGGGTCATGAGCGTGCGGACCAGCGCGTGGCTGCGCTCAAAGCTGGACAGGGGCAGGAACTCGCAGGCGGAGTGGAAGTTGTGGGCCCCCGTGAAGACGTTCGGGGTGAGGATCCCCTGACGGGACAGCCAGGAGCCGTCCGTGCCCCCGCGCATGGCCACGGGCCTGGGGGTGATGCCCAGGGCGTCCATCGCGCCCAGGACCAGGTCGATCCCGGCGCGGTTGGCCGGGGTGAGGGCGTCGGCGATATTGCCGTAGGTGTCCTCGACCTCCACCTCGAGGCGGGCGCGCGGGTGCAGGGCGCGGACCTGGTCCACGACGTCGAGCACCTCCTGGACGCGCCCGTGGAAGCGGGTCAGGTCGTGGTCACGGACAATGAGCCCCAGGGTGGCGGTGGAGGGGTCCGCCGTCATCTCCTGCGCCCAGGTGAAGCCCTCGGTCCCCTCGGTGCACTCGGGGGTCCGGGTGCGGTCGAGCCGGGCCACGACGTCGTGGGCCACCAGGAGGGGGTTGACCAGGACGCCCTTGGCGCTCATGGGGTGGGCGCACACGCCCCGGATCCGGACCGTGACGGCGGCGGCGTTGAAGGTCTGCCAGCACACCTCCCCCAGCCCGCAGCAGTCCAGGGTCCAGGCGTAGCGGACCGGGAAGCGTCCCAGGTCCAGGGTGCGCACGCCCCGCAGGCCGATCTCCTCGTCGGGCACGGCCGCCAGGTAGACCTCGCCGTGGGGGATCCCGGGGTCGGCCAGGACGTCGGTGAGCGCCTCCATGACCGTGGCGACGGCGGCCTTGTCGTCCGCTCCCAGCACGCTGGTGCCGTCGGTGACCAGCAGGCGGTCCCCGGTGTAGCGCCCGACCTCCGGGTGCTCGCTCACGCGCAGCCAGACGGCGTCGGGGTCCTCCTCACCCTCGTCCCAGGGCTCGCTCAGGCGCACGTCCCCGCCGACGTAGTCAATGACGCGGGCACGCACCCGCGGGCTCAGCCCGGCGTCGGCGGTGTCGAGGTGGACGCAGAAGCCCACCGGGGGCACCGGTGCGTGGCCGGGTGGCAGGCTGGCGGGGACCCGGGCCGTGAGGACCGATGTCGCCGACAGGTGCACGTCGGCGGCGCCGGCCGCCCGCAGCTCGGCGGCCAGGAGCTCGGCCAGCTCACGCTGCCCGGGCGAGGAGGGGACCGTGGTGGCGCCCGCGTCGGACTGGCTGGGAACGGCGCTGTAGCGCAGGAACCGGGCGACCAGGGAGTCCTGACGGGCCCTCGGTCCCGGTTCGTCGGGGCCCGGACGCCCCGGGGGGTCAGCACCAAGGTCGCCAGGACCCGCCCCCAGGGGCGTGGAGGCACCCGCGGTGGCGGGCGTACCAGGAGCGTTCACGGGGCCAGTATCCCGGGCGCGCGCCCGCGACGCCACCGGGCTGGCGCCACCAGGGCGCTGTGGGGACCGGCCGGTCCCGGGACACCGGCCCGCGCACACCAGCGCCACGGCCCCGGTCTCCTCCTGCCCGCCCCCGACCAGGCTGGAGGCACCCCAGGGGCCGGGCTGAGCGTAGCCGGCTACCTGACGCTAGTACCCGGCCATCTCCTCCAGGCGGGCAATGCGGTCGGCCATGGGCGGGTGGGTGGAGAACAGGCTCCTCAGCCGCCCGAACGGGTTGGCGATCATCATGGCGCTGACCGGCTCCACACGGGGGTCCCTGCCCATGGGCACGCGCGAGACGCCCGACTCCAGCTTGCCCAGGGCGCTGGCCAGGGCCAGCGGGTCATTGGTCAGGATGGCCCCGTCGTGATCGGCGTCGTACTCCCGGGTGCGTGAGACGGCGAACTGGGTGACGCTGGCGGCCAGCGGGGCGAGCAGCACCATGAGGAGCAGGGCGAGGCCCGAGGCCCCGTCGTCCCGGTCGCGCCTGGCGCCGCCACCGAGCCAGAAGAACATGGTGGCCACCGAGGAGATGATCCCGGCGATGCCTGCGGCAATGGAGCCGGTGAGGATGTCGCGGTTGTAGACGTGGGAGAGCTCGTGGCCCAGGACGCCGCGCAGCTCACGCTCGTTGAGGAGCTGGAGGATGCCCTGGGTGCAGCACACGGCGGCGTGGGCCGGGTCGCGCCCGGTGGCAAAGGCGTTGGGGCTCATGGTCGGGGCCACGTACAGGCGCGGCATGGGCTGGCCCGCGGTCGCCGAGAGCTCACGCACGATCCGGTACATGGCCGAGGCCTGGGCCTCGGTCACCTCGACCGCCCCCATGGAGCGCACGGCGATCCTGTCCGAGTTCCAGTAGGAGTAGGCGGTCTGCGCCACGCCAATAAGCGGCATTATGAGGAACCAGACCGATGACCTGGTCCACTGGGCCAGGAGGTAGCCAATGAGGATGAGCAGGCCCCACATGACGCCCAGGAGGACGGCGGTCTTGAGGCCGTTGTGGTGGTTCGTCCCGTGCATGGGGCAAGTCTAGGAAGGCTACCTGTGTCCAGGCTGTGGACGAGGCGGCGGGCCCCCGGGTACCCGCGTGGGCCCGGCCGGCCCCCTACAGGAACCGGTGCGTCCCGCGGGTTACGCGACGGCGTCCCGACCCGGCGGCCCGGGCCGCTCAGGCAAGCAGGACCCCCGGGTCCCCGGCCTCCAGCCCCAGGCCCTGGGCGACACCGGCGGCGTAGAGGCGGCCCTCGTAGGTGGCCAGGCCCTGGGCGAGGTCGGGGTGCTCCAGGCAGGCCTGGCGCCAGCCGGAGTCCGCCAGGGCCAGCGCGTAGGGCAGGGTCGCGTTGGTCAGGGCGTAGGTGGAGGTGTGGGGCACGGCGCCGGGCATATTGGCCACGCAGTAGAAGGTGGAGCCCTCCACGGTGTAGGTGGGCTCGGCGTGGGTGGTGGGACGGGAGTCCTCAAAACAGCCGCCCTGGTCAATGGCGACGTCCACCAGGACGCTGCCCGGGCGCATCCCGGCCACCATCTGGCGGGTCACCAGGGTGGGGGTGCGGGCCCCGGGCACCAGGACCGCGCCAATGACCAGGTCCGCGCCCGCGCACGCCCGGGCCACGTCCAGGGGCGTGGAGTAGCGGGTGCGCACGGCCCCGCCGGTGACCTCCTCAATACGACGCATGACCTGCGGGTTGACGTCCAGGACGGTGACGTCCGCGCCCATGCCCGCGGCCACCCGCGCCGCGGCCAGGCCAGCGGTACCACCGCCCAGGACGACGACGTCACCGCGACGCACCCCGGCAGCGCCTCCCAGCAGCACCCCGGCCCCGCCGTGGGGGCGCAGCAGGCAGTCGGCACCGACCTGGGCGGCCAGGCGGCCGGCGATCTCGCTCATGGGAGCCAGCAGGGGCAGGGCGCCGTCCGAGGTCCGAACGGTCTCGTAGGCGACGGAGGTGACGCGCCGCTCCAGGAGCTCACGGGTCAGGGGCCGGTTGGCGGCGAGGTGGAGGTAGGTGAACAGCAGCAGGCCGGGACGCAGGTAGGCGTACTCGCTGGCCACGGGCTCCTTGACCTTGAGGACCATCTCGCTGCTCCCCCACAGCGCCGCGACGTCCTGGGTGAGGTCGGCCCCGGCGTCGGCGTAGGCGGCGTCGGCAATGGCCGAGCCCTCCCCCGCCCCGGTCTGGACGGTCACCTGGTGGCCCCGCCGCACCAGGGCGTCCACCCCGGCGGGGGTCAGGGCCACCCGGTACTCACTGTCCTTGACCTCGGTGGGGACACCAATACGCATAGTCGATCCTTCCTCGCCGGAACCAGGGGCGCACGTGCCCGGCGCCACAGCACGCAGATTCTAGCGCACCCCCGGTCCGGGCGCACCGGGGCCGACGGCGTCACCCACCTGGGGCCGCACCCGTCTGAGGCCACCGGCCCGGCGCCTCCACCTGGGACGGTCTGCTGGCCGCCTCCCCGGGTCTCCCCCGCCGGGCCCGCCCCGCTTACGGCCCCGGGCCCACCGCGGCCGGGGTGCCTGCGCCGGTCCGGCCGGTGCGCACCCGCCTTACAGCCCCGCACCCACTTACGGCGCGGCCGGGCCCGGTCGCGCCGTAAGCGGACGCTCTCAGCCCTCCAGGCGGTGGGCCACGCGGTCCGGGACCCGGTCGACCTCGGGAGCGGCGATGAGGTCCTCGGGGACCTCCTGGCTGCGGGAGATGGCGGTCATGGCCTCACGGGAGACCACCTTGACGCGCTCGCGGCCCCTGGACTGCCCGGAGGTCACCACCACCTCCCCGTAGTCCTGGCCGAGCTGGCGCTCGTAGGCGTCCAGCAGCTCCCACCCCTGCCAGGTGGTGAAGGGCACGCCGCGCCTGGTCAGGAGCACCGTGACGGCGTCGTGCCCGACCTGGCTGGCGTCATCGGTGTCAGCGTGCAGCAGGCCGGCCTGCGCGTCAGCCACCAGGTTGGTAATGGTCTCCTGGGCGTCGGACTTGGTGGAGCCAATGAGGCCCACCGGGCCGCGCCGGACCCAGCCGGTGGCGTAGACGCCGGTGATCGGCTCCCCGTCCTCACCCAGGACCCGGCCGCCCGCGTTGGGCAGGACGTGGTTCTCGGAGTCGAAGGGCAGGCCCTTGACGGGGGTCGAGGCGTAGCCGACGGCACGGTAGACGGCCTGGACGGGCCAGTCACGGTAGACGCCGGTGCCGGTGACGGTGCCGTCACCGGTCAGCCGGGTGCGCTCGGTGCGCAGGGCCCGCACGTGCCCGTCCTCGTCGGTGAGGACCTCGTGGGGGGCGGAGAAGAGGTGGATGTGGATGCGGTGGGAGGCGGTGAGGTCCTCCGGCTCGGCCATGGCGTAGCCCTCCAGGGCCTTGACGACCTGACGCTGCTGGTTGGAGGCGGCCAGGGCGGCCTGCGAGCCCTCGTCGTACTCGAAGTCCTCCTCGTCCACCAGGACGTTGACGTCGGGCTGCTTGCCCAGCTCACGCAGCTCCAGGGGGGTGAACTTGACCTGGGCGGGCCCACGACGGCCGAAGACGTGGACGTCGGTGGCCTGGTTGGTCCGCAGGATCTCGGCCACGTTGGCGGGGACCTCGGTGACCATGAGGTCCTCGGCGTGCTTGGCCAGGATCCGGGCAATGTCCAGGCCCACGTTGCCCACGCCGATGACGGCCACCTCCTTGGCGCTCAGGTCCCAGGTGCGCGGGTGGTCGGGGTGCCCGTCGTACCAGGAGACGAAGTCGGCGCCGCCGTAGCACTCGGGGGCGTCCACGCCGGGGATGTCCAGGGGAGCGTCGGTGTCCGCCCCGGTGGAGAAGACGAGGGCGTCGTAGTGCTCGCGCAGCTCGGCGACCGACACGTCCCGCCCCACCTCCACGTTGCCGATCAGGCGAATGTCCCCGCGCTGGAGGATCTTGTACAGGGCCACAATGATCTGCTTAATACGCGGGTGGTCCGGGGCGACGCCGTAGCGTACCAGCCCGTAGGGGGCGGGGAGCCGCTCAAAGAGGTCAATGGAGACGTCCAGCCCGGACTTGGACAGGATGTCGGAGGCGTAGATACCTGCGGGGCCGGCCCCGATGACGGCGACACTGAGAGGACGTGCGTTCACTGCTCTTTCGTTTCTCTAAGCGGTGGGACTTGGGATCAGACACGGGCGGTCCCAGGGCGGGACCGGGGGCGCACCCGCGCCAGTCTATGGGCCCCCGGCGCCCCGCCCTCATGGAGTTAGACACACCCCACCGTGCCTGGGAACCGCCTCAGTCCTCCTCGTACAGGGCGACGTCGAAGGTGTGGGACTGGCCGACATCCAGGGTCAGCAGCCCCTGGCCGCTGTTGAAGGCGTTGGGCGCGCCGGTCATGGGCTCCACCGCCACCCCGCGGCGGCCCATGTGGTCGGCGGTGTAGAGCTGGACCCAGGGGGCGTCAGCACGCATGACGACGGCGGGGCCGCCGGTGGCGCGGGCCAGGCGGACCTGCCAGGTGCCCTGCGGCAGGCCCGTGTAGGCGTTGTCGGTGGTAGTGGCCCCGACGAGGCGGCCCTGACGCCAGTCCCAGTCGGTGCCGGTCACGTCCCGCAGGTGCGTGGGGGCCATGGTGGCGGGGTCCACGTCCAGGACCTGGCTGCCGGGGGAGGTCAGGACGCAGTCGTCCAGGGGGACGGACCGGGTGAGGTAGGGGTGGGTGGAGACCGAGTAGGGGGCGGGTGCCAGGTGTCCGTCCACCTCAGGGGCGCTCACCGTCAGGGTGGCGGGGACGGCGGGGGCGGCGGCTCCCACGCAGGTGGTGGTGATGCTCAGGGCCAGGCCCCCGGCCGGGTCCAGGCGGAAGCGGGCGGTGGCCTCCAGGCTCCACGGGTAGACGTAGGAGGCAGGGACGGTCAGGCCCAGGACGACGGCGTCGTCGGATACCTCCGAGACGCTCCAGTCGGCCCAGCCCGCCAGGCCGTGGAGGGCGGCGCCGGTCTCGGGCTCGTTGCAGCTGACCAGGTAGGTGGTCCCACGGTAGGTGTAGCGCGAGCCCTGGATGCGGTTGGGCCAGGGGATGAGGGTCTTGCCCTGCCAGCCCGACGGGAGGCAGTTCTCGGCGTCGAAGGGGACGATCAGGTCGCGGTGGTCGCGGCGCAGGTGGACGAGCGTGGCACCACAGGTCGCGACCCGGGCCTGGTAGCGGCCCGAGGACAGGTCAATGAGTTCGCCGTTGATCATGGGGATATTGTGCCCCACCGCACCCCTCGGGGCGGGGAGCTCAGAGGCGGGTCCTGGGGGGTGGCACAACACAAACGGCCCGGTTCCAGGAAGTACCCTGGAACCGGGCCGCCGTCTCGTAGCGGGGGCAGGATTCGAACCTGCGACCTCCGGGTTATGAGCCCGGCGAGCTACCGAACTGCTCCACCCCGCGTCAGCGAGAACACTATACAATGAGGCACCTGACGAGAGCAAGTACGTGTCATATGCACCCGCTCACTTCTCGGGACCTCTTGTGTAGTTGTGTTGTGGTGTCCTGGTGGTGTCCTGCTCTTCCGTACCCTGGCGGGTGCAGTACCATCGGCGCTGGGGGTCTTAGCTTCCGGGTTCGGTATGGGGCCGGGCGTGGCTCCCCCGCTATGACCACCAGGACGGGCCTGGTAGGGGCTCCCACGGGCTACTGTGGCCCCCCGGGTGTGGGGGGTGGTGTCCCGGTGGTGTGCGTGCCCCGTGTTCTGTTCTCGTGTGTCCCACGCCCGCTCGTGCACCGGTGTGGTGCGGACCAGCGTGTGTGGTGGGGGTTGGTCGTGGACCGTATAGTGGACGCCCACCCCCCGCCTGGGGGGTGGTCCGTGGCACGCTCCGTGTGCCTGACGCGTGCTCGTTCGCGTGTGTTTGTGTGTTGTGTCGGCCTGTTAGTACCGGTCAGCTCCACGGGTCACCCCGCTTCCACGCCCGGCCTATCAACCCGGTCGTCTACCGGGGGCCTACCACACCACCCCAGGGGGGTGGTCGTGCGGAGGCCTGGTCTCGGGGATGGTTTCCCGCTTAGATGCCTTCAGCGGTTACCCCTCCCGGACGTAGCCAACCAGCCGTGCCCCTGGCGGGACAACTGGCACACCAGAGGTCCGTCCGTCCCGGTCCTCTCGTACTAGGGACAGGCCCCCTCAGGCCTCCAACGCGCGCAGAGGATAGGGACCGAACTGTCTCACGACGTTCTAAACCCAGCTCGCGTACCGCTTTAATGGGCGAACAGCCCAACCCTTGGGACCTGCTCCAGCCCCAGGATGCGACGAGCCGACATCGAGGTGCCAAACCATGCCGTCGATATGGACTCTTGGGCAGGATCAGCCTGTTATCCCCGGGGTACCTTTTATCCGTTGAGCGACGGCCCACCCACACGGGGCCGCCGGATCACTAGCTCCTGCTTTCGCACCTGCCCGACCCGTCGGTCTCGCAGTCAAGCCCCCTTGTGCGCTTGCACTCGACACCTGGTTACCGACCAGGCTGAGGGGACCCTTGAGCGCCTCCGTTACCCTTTAGGAGGCAACCGCCCCAGTTAAACTACCCACCAGGCACTGTCCCTGACCCGGGTCACGGGCCGAGGTTCAGGCGCACGCCGCACCCAGAGTGGTATCCCAACAACGGCTCCCCACGACGCTGGCGCGCCGGGATCCACGCCTCCCACCTATCCTGCACAGGACACGGCGGACGCCAATACCAAGCTGCAGTAAAGGTCCCGGGGTCTTTCCGTCCTTCTGCGCGTAACGAGCATCTTTACTCGTAGTGCAATTTCACCGGGCCCGTGGTGGAGACAGCGGGGGAGTCGTTACGCCATTCGTGCAGGTCGGAACTTACCCGACAAGGAATTTCGCTACCTTAGGATGGTTATAGTTACCACCGCCGTTTACTGGGGCTTGAACTCACCGCTTCACCCCCCGCGGGGGGCTGACGGATCCTCTTGACCTTCCAGCACCGGGCAGGCGTCAGTCCGTATACATCGCCTTACGGCTTCGCACGGACCTGTGTTTTTAGTAAACAGTCGCTCCCCCCTGGTCTCTGCGGCCCGCCCCCCCAGCCCGCACGGGGCCTCAGGGGACAGGGCCCCCCTTCTCCCAAAGTTACGGGGGCATCTTGCCGAGTTCCTTCACCACGGTTCACCCGCCCGCCTCGGCATACTCTGCCGGACCACCTGTGTCGGTATAGGGTACGGGCGGCTCACACCATCGCGTCGAGGCTTTTCTAGGCACCACAGGATCACCCTGCTTCCCCGCCCCACGGGGCAGGTCACCGTCCCGCCTCACCCTCGTCACCAAAGACAGCCCCCCGGATTTACCTGGGGGACGGGCCACACGGTTGGACGGGCCAAGCCATCAGGCCCGCGGAGGCTACCACTGTGCGTCACCCCTGTTAACACGCTTGCCTACCAAGGCGGAGGACCCCCAGACCCGGCACCACCACCCCCACCCGGGCCGAAGCCCGGGACAAGGGGAAGAAGGCGGCACCCGGCGTGGGTTAGCACCCACCAGTCAGCACGGGCGGTGCCCCACCGGTACGGGAATATCAACCCGTCACCCATCGACTACGCCTGTCGGCCTCGCCTTAGGCCCCGACTCACCCAGGGCGGACGAACCTTCCCCTGGAACCCTTGGTCACACGGCGCCGGGGACTCCCACCCCGGTCTCGCTACTC
This sequence comes from Actinomyces sp. oral taxon 897, assembly GCF_002999235.1. NCBI lineage: Bacteria > Bacillati > Actinomycetota > Actinomycetes > Actinomycetales > Actinomycetaceae > Actinomyces > Actinomyces sp. oral taxon 897. The sequence continues at coordinate 1,537,057 of NZ_CP027236.1, forward strand.
ATGCCTGCATCCTCGCTCCCGCACCGTCCACCAGGGGTCACCCCACCGGCTTCACCCAGCACAGGACGCTCCCCTACCACCCCCAACCCCCCACAGGGGGCCGGGGGTCCGCGGCTTCGGCGGCGCGCTTGAGCCCCGCTACATTGTCGGCGCACGACCACTTGACCAGTGAGCTGTTACGCACTCTTTCAAGGGTGGCTGCTTCTAAGCCAACCTCCTGGTTGTCACCGCGGCCGCACATCCTTTCCCACTTAGCGCGCGCTTAGGGGCCTTAGCCGGCGGTCCGGGCTGTTCCCCTCTCGACCACGGAGCTTATCCCCCGCGGTCTCACTGCCGCGCTCACACCCGACGGCATTCGGAGTTTGGCTGACCCCAGTAACCCTGTGGGGCCCATCAGCCAACCAGTAGCTCTACCTCCGCCGGGGACCACGCGACGCTGCACCCAAATGCATTTCGGGGAGAACCAGCTATCACGGAGTCTGATTGGCCTTTCACCCCTACCCACAGCTCATCCCCCCGGTTTTCAACCCAGGCGGGTCCGGCCCTCCACACGCTCTTACACGTGCCTCAGCCTGGCCATGGGTAGATCACCCCGCTTCGGGTCCAGGACGCGCCACTAGACGCCCTGTTCGGACTCGCCCTCGCTACGGCTACCCCACAACGGGTTAACCTCGCGACACGCCACTGACTCGCAGGCTCATTCTTCAATAGGCACGCCACCACCCCCCACCCCCCACGAAAAACGGGGGGGCGGCAGGGCCCTGACGGCTCGTAGGCGCCCGGTTTCAGGTACTCTTTCACTCCCCTCCCGGGGTACTTTTCACCGTTCCCTCACGGTACTACTCCGCTATCGGTCACCAGGAGGTATTCAGGCAGCCGGGTGGTCCCGGCAGATTCACACAGGATTCCACGTGCCCCGTGCTACTCGGGCACCGTGCCAGCGCGGCCGAGGCAGTTCCGCCTACGGGGCTCTCACCCTCCACGGCCCCCCGTCCCAGGGGGTTCGGCTACCACCACGGTTTCTCACCACGCCCCCGCCCCGGCAGGAACAGGACGGCACGACCCCACAACCCCGCCGCGGCAGACCCTGCCGGGTAACCAGCACCACGACGGTTTCAGCCATCATCCGCTTCCGCTCGCCACTACTCACGGAATATCCTCTCCTACGGGTACTGAGATGTTTCACTTCCCCGCGTAACCCCCACACGCCCTATACATTCAGACGCGGGTGACGCCCCGTGACGGGCGCCGGGTCCCCCCATTCGGAAACCCTCGGATCAAGGCCCGCAAGACGGCTCCCCGAGGCTTATCGCAGTCCACCACGTCCTTCATCGGCCCCTGGTGCCAAGGCATCCACCGAACGCCCATAAAAACAACACACAACACAGGCAGAAACCACGCCCCAGAACCCACCACAACAGCAGCAGGACCCGGGCGCGAGGCACACAACAAAAACACACCACAGAGAACAAAGATACTCGCGTCCACTATACAGTTCACAACCAACCCACCCACACCCCCACAACCCCCCACACCACCACCAAACAAGCAGCAGCAAACAACCAGGAGAGAAGCAGAAGCAGGACACAAAAGGGCACGCAGCCCCAGACCCCGACAGCATGCCCCCACCCCCCCACCACAAGAGCGAGGAAGGGCGGGCACCCCCCACCCACCCACCGGCACCCGCACACGGGCACCAGCAGACACAGGCCAGGGAGCGTGTTCCCGTGCTGTCCGCCCGTCCGGCCCTCCCGACGGGCCACGAGAGGACCCGGGGGCGCGCCCGTGCGCGCCCCCGCCCCCCGCAGACCCCTAGATCCCTAGAAAGGAGGTGATCCAGCCGCACCTTCCGGTACGGCTACCTTGTTACGACTTCGTCCCAATCACCAGCCCCGCCTTCGACCGCTCCCCGTAGGGCCACGGGCTTCGGGCGTCACCGGCTTTCATGACGTGACGGGCGGTGTGTACAAGGCCCGAGAACGTATTCACCGCGGCGTTGCTGATCCGCGATTACTAGCGACTCCAGCTTCACGGTGTCGAGTTGCAGACACCGATCCGAACTGAGACCGGCTTTAAGGGATTCGCCCCGCCTCACGGCATCGCAACCCTCTGTACCGGCCATTGTAGCATGCGTGAAGCCCAGGACATAAGGGGCATGATGATTTGACGTCGTCCCCACCCTCCTCCGAGTTGACCCCGGCAGTCTCCCGCGAGTCCCCACCACGACGTGCTGGCAACACGGGACAGGGGTTGCGCTCGTTGCGGGACTTAACCCAACATCTCACGACACGAGCTGACGACAACCATGCACCACCTGCGGACCGGCCCCGAAGGGAGCCCGCGTCTCCGCGGACGACCGGCCCATGTCAAGCCCTGGTAAGGTTCTTCGCGTCGCATCGAATTAATCCGCATGCTCCGCCGCTTGTGCGGGCCCCCGTCAATTCCTTTGAGTTTTAGCCTTGCGGCCGTACTCCCCAGGCGGGGCACTTAATGCGTTAGCTACGGCGCGGACGACCCGGAAGAGGCCCCCCACACCTAGTGCCCAACGTTTACGGCGTGGACTACCAGGGTATCTAATCCTGTTCGCTCCCCACGCTCTCGCTCCTCAGCGTCAGTAACGGCCCAGAGACCCGCCTTCGCCACCGGTGTTCTTCCTGATATCTGCGCATTCCACCGCTACACCAGGAGTTCCAGCCTCCCCTACCGCACTCAAGCCGGCCCGTACCCACCGCACGCCCCCGGTTGAGCCAGGGGATTTCACGGCGGACGCGACCAGCCGCCTACAAGCCCTTTACGCCCAGTAACTCCGGACAACGCTCGCGCCCTACGTATTACCGCGGCTGCTGGCACGTAGTTAGCCGGCGCTTCTTAACCCGGCTACAGTCAGCACCCCACACGGGGGCGCCTTCTCCACCGGCGAAAGAGGTTCACAACCCGAAGGCCTCCGTCCCTCACGCGGCGTCGCTGCGTCAGGCTTCCGCCCATTGCGCAATACCCCCCACTGCTGCCTCCCGCAGGAGTCTGGGCCGTGTCTCAGTCCCAGTGTGGCCGTCCACCCTCTCAGGCCGGCTACCCGTCACCGCCTTGGTAGGCCATCACCCCACCAACAAGCTGATAGGCCGCGAGCCCATCCCCCACCAGAACCCCCAAACAGGGGAACCTATCCCGGCACCACCATGCGGCAGCACCAGCACACCCCGTATTAGCACCCCTTTCAGAGCGTTATCCAGGAGCAGGGGGCAGGTTACTCACGTGATACTCACCCGTTCGCCACTAACCCACCCAAAAAAGGGCAGGCCCGTTCGACTTGCATGTGTTAAGCACGCCGCCAGCGTTCGTCCTGAGCCAGGATCAAACTCTCCAAAAAAACCAATCACCCAGGCAACACCAGAAACCCAGCAGAACCAGGCACCAGCACCACCCAGACAAACAAAACAACCAAGCACACCCCAGACACACCCAACAAGACGCGCCCAGAACACACCCAGCAAAAAACCAGACAAACAAAAACACAAAAACAAGACACACTATCGAGATCTCAAACAACACACCCAGCGACGTCGCCCGCCATGCCCTCAGGGACAGGACGAGCAGCACCTCGCAAGCGCCTGGAGTACTTTAGCAGAGCATCTTGGCTCCAGCAAGCGAAAACCAAGTGATCTCGGTCTCAACAAGCTGGGGCGCCCTGCGGCGGATCCTCCGTGTCGTGCGTGGAATCCGAGTGGACCCCGCGCGGCGACAGCAGATAACTAAACCAGATCCCAGCCCCACCGGTCAAACCAGCAGCCAGTGACCCTGACCATATCTCCCTCGTCAGCGGGCTGGGGGCCGGGAGAGGTCCCCCTCCCCCGGCCCCCAGGAGCTGGCGCGACGGCGGTCACCCGCCCGGAGGTCGCTCAGGCGTCGGCGAACCGTCGCACGGCCCGGGCGACCTCCTTGGCCACACGCTTGTCGAAGGCGCCGGGGATGACGTAGACCGGGCTGAGCTCCTCCTGGGAGATCACCGAGGCGATACCGGTGGCGGCGGCCCGCAGCAGCTCGGTGGAGATGTTCGTGATCCCCGTGTCCAGCAGGCCGCGGAACAGGCCCGGGAAGGCCAGGACGTTGTTGATCTGGTTGGGGTAGTCCGAGCGGCCCGTGGCCACCACGGCGGCGTAGTCGGCGGCCCCGATCGGGTCCACCTCCGGCGTCGGGTTGGCCATGGCGAAGACGATCGCGTCCTTGGCCATGACGGACAGGTCCGAGGGCTGGAGCAGGTTGCCCGAGGAGACGCCGATGAAGACGTCGGCGCCCTTGAGCCCCTCCTTGAGGGAGCCCGTCACGCCCCTGGGGTTGGTGTTCTCCGCCAGCCACCTGCGGTGCTCGTTCATCCCCTCGGTGTCGGTGGCCACCAGGGCCCCGGTGCGTCCGTAGCCCACGATGTCGGTCGCGCCGTGGGCCATGAGGAGCTTGGCGATGGCGCTGCCCGCCGCGCCGACGCCGGACAGGACGATGCGCACGTCCTCGATCCTCTTGCCCACGATCCTCAGGGCGTTAATGAGGGCGGCCAGGGTCACGATCGCGGTACCGTGCTGGTCGTCGTGGAAGACCGGGATGTCGAGCTCCTCACGCAGACGCGCCTCAATGTCAAAGCACTTGGGCGCCGCGATGTCCTCCAGGTTGATACCGCCGTAGGCAGGGGCGATCGCCTTGCAGATAGCGATGATCTCCTCGGGGTCCTTGGTGTCCAGGGCCACGGGCCAGGCGTCCACGTCGCCGAACTGCTTGAAGAGCACGGCCTTGCCCTCCATGACCGGCATCGCTGCCGAGGGCCCGATGTCACCCATGCCCAGGACGGCGGTACCGTCGGTGACCACGGCGACCGTGTTCTTCTTAATGGTCAGCTGGCGGGCGCGCTCGGGGTGGTCGTAGATGGCCTTGCACACGCGGGCCACCCCCGGGGTGTAGACCCGCGCGAGGTCACGCCGGTTGCGGATGGGGTACTTCGAGTCGATCTCGATCTTCCCGCCCACGTGGGCCAGGAAGGTCGAGTCACCGACATTGTTCACCACGACGCCGTCAATGGTCTGGACGGCCTTGACGAGCTCGCCACGGTGCACGGAGTCACGGGTGTCCGCGGTCAGGTCGACGATGAGGGTGTCGTTGTCCGCCTCGGCGACGTCGACACCGGTGACAATGGCTCCGGTCGCGGTCGCGGTGTCCACCAGCGCCGCGACGACCTTCTGGGTCGCGGGGACCTCAAGGCGCAGGGCGACGGTGTAACTGGGACTGGGTTGTGCCATGGGGATGTCCTCCCGGTCATCAAGGATGCTGTATGTCGGGGGTGAGCCTATCGCCAGAGCTGGTCGGAGCCCGTGTCGGAAAGACATGAACAGTCCCTCATCCCACTGGCTGAGACCGAGAAGGGCCTGTCGTGCCGTCCCCGCCCGGGGCCGACCGCCGCGTACGGCAGCCGCCCGGCCCCGGCACACGGCCCCACCGGCACGAGGCCGGGACGGGCCCACCCGGGCCCGGGGTACAGTCAGGAGGAACCCCCGAAACGGGTCTGGGCAAGAGGGCCCACCCGGAATCGGGGCACGGGCAAGGACGACGCCGTGCGGCAGCACCTATGACGGTGGTGGGCACCCCGCCCGGGAGGGGACGACCGGCCATATAAGGTGATATACCTCTCAGAAGTGGCGCCAGCAGGGGCACAGCCCGTTCTCACGAGAAACAAGTACCGTTCTCACGAGAAACAAGTACCGTTCTCGCGAGCAATAAGTACCGTTCTCGCGGTGGGGAGGGAGGGAGGGAGGGAGAGGAGGGGAGGGGCGAGTGGGGCGCTGGTGCGCCGTGGCCCCTCAGGCTCGGGGGAAGGCCTGGGCGTAGGCCGTGCGCAGGCGCTCTGGTGTGACGTGGGTGTAGCGCTGCGTCGTCGCCAGGGAGGAGTGCCCCAGGATCTCCTGGACACTGCGCAGGTCGGCCCCTCCGCTGAGCACGTGGGTGGCGGCGGAGTGGCGCAGCCCGTGGGGGCCGAGGTCCGGGACCCCGGCGGCAGCCGTCGCGCGGTGGACGACCTGGCGCACCGTGCGCGGGTCGATCCGCCCCCCACGCGCACCCAGGAAGACGGCGTCCCCCGACCCCGGCCCCGCCAGGCGGCCGCGCACGGCCAGCCACCGTGACAGCGCCCGGGCGGCAGGCAGGCCGTAGGGCACCACCCGGTCCTTGTCCCCCTTACCCACGACCTGCAGGGTGCGTCGGGAGGGGTCGAGGTCAGCCCGGTCCAGGCCCACCAGCTCAGAGACCCGGATCCCGCTGGCGTAGAGGATCTCCAGGATCGCGTGGTCGCGTACCGACAACGGCCGGTCACCCCGCGCCGCCTGCCCGGCCACCTCCATGACCTGGCGGGCCTGGTCCTGGCTCAGGACCGTGGGCAGGCGGTTGTCAGCCCGGGGCGAGCGCAGGCGGACCGCCACGTCGGCCCCCAGCAGGCCGCGGCGGTGGGCCCAGGTGGAGAAGGTCCGGATGGTGGCACCGCGGCGGGCCATGGTGGCACGCGAGTGGCCCGTCGCGGCCTGGTCCGCGAGCCACGCCCGCAGGTCGGCCAGGCTCAGGCCCGCCAGGACGGGGCTGACGTCAGCCTCCTGGTCCGGCCCCGCCCCCAGGAAGGTCAGGAGCGCGTCCAGGTCACCGGTGTAGGCGCGCACGGTGTGCCGGGACAGACCCCGCTGGAAGTCCAGGTACCGGGCGAAGTCCTGCGTGAGCGCGCCCCGGGTGAGCCCGGGGTCGTCCTGCCCTCCCGGGGCGGCGTCGGCCTGGGGGCTCTGTGCGGACCCGCCCGGGCCGTCCCCGGTGCGGGCGCCGTCACCGCTCCCGGTGCGGGTGACGGCTCCCCTGGTCCGGGACCGGCTCCGGCCCCCGCCGACGCCCCTCCGGGACGTCCCAGCGCCTGCGGGCCCATGTTCGCTCATGCGGCCACCTTACGACGCCACCGCTCCCCCTCCTGCTCCACACGCCCGGACAGCTCCAGGAGGCCCAGGGCCGCCAGGACCTGGGGGACGGAGAGCCCGGCACTACGCGCCACGGACTCCGCTCCGGCCGACCGCCGAGCCGGGAGGGCGTCCATGACCAGGGCGGAGTCGCCGTCGAGCCCGTCCAGGAGCCCCTGGCCCTGGTTGCGGGGCTGCGCCTCCTTGCGGGCGTCGGCGTCCTGGGCGCCTACGGGCAGGAGGAGCTCCAGCACCTCGTCGACGTCAGTGACCAGGACCGCACCGGCCCGCAGGATCCGGTGGCAGCCGACCGAGGCCATGGAGGTGACCGGGCCGGGTACGGCCCCCAGGGGACGTCCCAGGTCCTGGGCGCAGCGGGCGGTCGACAGGGCGCCGGAGCGCCAGGCGGCCTCGACCACCACCGTCGCCTGCGTCATGGCGGCGATCAGGCGGTTGCGGCTCAGGAACCGGTGCCGGGCGGGGCTGCAGCCCGGCGGGACCTCGGCCACCAGGGCGCCCTGCCGGATGACGGCCTCCAGCAGGGCCGTGTTGCCGCCAGGGTAGAGGCGGTCCACTCCCCCGGCGCTCACGCTGACCGTGCGGCCGCGGGCCAGGGCACCGCGGTGGACCGCCGCGTCAATCCCGTAGGCGCCCCCGGAGACCACCACGCAGCCGGCCGCAGCCAGGCCCCCGGCCAGCTCGGTGGCGACCTCCTCCCCGTAGGCGGTAGAGGCCCGCGCCCCCACCACGGCCAGGCAGTACCCCGTGGCCACGCCGTGAGGGACCCGGTCCTCCCGGGTGGGCGGGCGGTCCGGGAGACCCCACCCCCGGGGCAGCTCCTCCGGGGCCTCCTGCCCTACGGACCGCTCCTCCGGCGGATCCTCGCCGGGGGCCTCCTGGTCCTCGGGCCCACCGGCGTCCTCCTCGTCCGGCTCCCCACCGGGTCCCTGGCCCTCCTGCGGCTGGGACGCCCCTTCCAGGAGGTCCTGGTCCTGGGCGCTGACCAGGAGGGCAGGATCCCCCCTCACCCACAGGCACATGGGTGGCTGGGCCAGCTCACCCAGGCCCGGGGGCCACCACGGGTCGCCCGGGGTGAGCAGGCTCCCGCCCAGGCGCTCCAGGACATCGAGCTCACGGCGGATGTCCAGCCCGCTCAGACGCGGCGCCCACCTGCCTACCGCCTGGGCCCAGCGGGCACTGGCGACGGCGGCGTCGTGGCACGAGGGCAGGGGCGGGCGGGGGCTGGTGCGCGCCTCCCCCTCAGGGGTCAGGCCCTCGGACAGGAGCCACTCCAGGGCCGGGCCCGCGCCCAGGTGACCGACCAGGGCGGCGGCCGCGGCGTCGGCGGGCTCCACCAGGCGGGACCAGGTGGCACGTGCCAGGGCCTCGTCGTGGACGTCGTAGGGCAGGGACGTCATGGGCGTGCTCCTCTCATTCTCAGGGCCATGGCACCGCCAAGGTCCTCCAGGGTGGGTGAGGCGTGGCCCCCCAGGTCGGCCAGGGTCCAGGCCAGGCGCAGGACCCTGTCGGCGCCGCGCAGGGACAGGTCGCCGGTCTCCAGGACCCGCATGAGCCGCGCCACGACCGCCGGGTCGGTGCCTGAGGCGGCGCTGCGCAGGTACCGGCCCGGGACCTGGCAGTTCAGACGCCAGGGCGTACCGGCCAGACGCCGTGCGGCCCGCTGCCGGGCGGCGGCCACCCGGGCGGCCACGGTCCTGCTGGACTCCGGGCCCTCGGTCAGGGCCAGGTCGGTGGCGCTGACGGGGCGGACCTCGACCTGGATGTCCACGCGGTCCAGCAGGGGGCCGGAGAGCCGGGAGAAGTAGCGCCGTCGTTGCAGCGAGGTGCAGGTGCAGCCGGTCCCCCGCCCGCTGGCGCCCCCGCAGGGGCAGGGGTTGGCCGCCAGGACCAGCTGGAAGGCCGCCGGGTAGGTGGCCCGTCCCGCGGCGCGGTCGATCGAGACCGTGCCCGACTCCAGGGGCTGGCGCAGGCAGTCCAGGACCCCGCTGGCGAACTCCGGGGCCTCGTCCAGGAACAGGACGCCGCAGTGCGCCAGGGACACGTCCCCAGGGCGCGGCGTCCCGCTGCCGCCCCCGATGACCGCGGCACGGGTGGCGGTGTGGTGCGGGGCCCGCAGCGGCGGGGTGCTCAGCAGGCCGGACTCGGCGCGGAAGGTCCCGGCCAGGGAGTGGATAGCGGTGACGGTGACGGCGTCGGACGGCTCCAGGGGAGGCAGGATGGTGGGCATGCGCTGGGCGAGCATGGTCTTGCCGGCACCCGGCGGGCCCACGAGGAGCAGGTGGTGCCCGCCAGCCGCCGCGACCTCCAGGGCGTGACGAGCACCACGCTGGCCGACGACGTCAGCCAGGTCCAGGTGGCTGGTGGGCTCAGGCTCCTGGTCCGTGCCCACCGTGACCTCCTGGAGCGCCCGCTCCACCAGCGGGTAGGTGGCCGTCGGCAGCCTGCCCCCGTAGCGATCCACCAGCTCCCCCACATGGGCCACCGCCGTGACCTGGGCGCCCGGGACCAGGCGCGCCTCGCTGGCGGACGCGGCCGAGACCACGACGTCCCGCACCCCGGCGGCGACGGCGGCGTGGACGGAGGGCAGGACCCCTCGTACGGCGTGGACGCTGCCGTCCAGGCCGAGCTCACCGACGTAGACGGTCCGGGCGAGCTCGGGCAGGGCCTGAGCGGGCAGGGCGTCGCGAGCCCCCAGCACCGCCAGGGCCAGGGCCAGGTCGAGCCCGGTACCCGACTTGGGCAGGTCTGCCGGGGAGAGGTTGACGGTCAGACGCTGCTCCCCCCAGCGCAGGCCGCAGGTGGTCAGGGCGGCACGCACCCGCTCCCGCGACTCCCTGACGGCGGCGTCGGGCAGCCCTACCAGGGTGAAGCTGGGCAGGCCGGGCGCGGCGTGGGCCTCGACGTCCACCAGGTGGCCGTCCAGGCCGGTGAGGGTGATAGCGAGGGTCCGGGCGAGGCTCATCCCTCCCCCACCCCCTCGTGGTGACGCAGGAACACGGGCTGACCGGGGCGCAGCAGCAGGGAGATGACGTCCAGGCGCAGGCCCTCGTGAGGTACCTCGTGGCTGGCCGCCCAGGCACCGGCCAGGGCCCGCAGCCGGGCGACCTTACGGGCGTCCACCGCCGCACCGGGCGGCCCCAGTCGCGTGCTGGTGCGGGTCTTGACCTCAATGACCACCAGGCGGGGCCGGGAGCCTTCCCGGGGCTGGAGGGCGATAATGTCGAGCTCCCCGCGCAGCCGCGGACCGTCTGGCGCCTGGTCGGCGGACCCCGGGGCGCCCGGGGCCCCTGGTCCGGGCTGCTGGCCAGGCCTCCTTTGCCCGCCACGACGGCCGGAGGAGGGACGCCAGTTGCGCTCCAGGACCTGCCAGCCCAGATCCGTAAGGTACCGGGCTGCGATCTGCTCGCCGCGACGCCCGACCTCCCGGGGCGCAAGTCTCGCAGGTCGCTGGCAGAAGTCGGTGTCCCGGGGGGCGGGACGGGTTGTGGTCATGCGGATCACCTCCGTCATGAGGCTGCACCGCCGCGTCCTGCCCGCGCCACCGCGGGCTTCTGGACCTGTGGAAAACCTCCTGTCCACAGGCTGGAGGCGACGGGTGACGCCGCGCGTCCCCGCGCCCCGGGTATGTCAACCGTACGTCATGAGGCCCCTCGGATCCGGGGTGCCCGGTGGATCCGGGGTGCCCGGCGCGCCGCTGCCGGAGCCGCACCGCCAGCGGGCCTTGCCACCCCCCGGCGAGGAGGGGTGAGGCGCCAGGGACCTGGCCAGCGACGTCAGCCGACTCGCCGGACAGCCCCTGTGCCCCGGCAGCCGTCAGGAGGGCAGACCCATCTCCGGCTTGGCCAGCTCCTCCACGTTGACGTCCTTGAAGGTGACGACCTGGACGGACTTGACGAACCGGGAGGCCCGGTAGATGTCCCACACCCAGGCGTCCTCCAGGGTGAGCTCAAAGAAGACCTCCCCGCCGTTGGTGCGCACCTGGACGTCCACGGAGTTGGTCAGGTAGAAGCGTCGTTCCGTCTCCACGGCGTAGGAGAAGAGGCTCACCACGTCTCGGTACTCGCGGTAGAGCTCTAACTCCAGGTCGTTCTCGTAGGCCTCAAGATCCTCAATACTCACTGGATTATCATGCCCTGACGTTCATGCTTCTCCAAGCCGGGCAGGCGCCAGCTACGGCGGTGCTGGTCACTTGCACCCAGCCGCGCCAGCCCCTCCACGTGCGCCCGGGCCGCGTAGCCCTTGTTGCTGGCCCAGCCGTAGCCGGGATCCTCCAGCTGCCTCATGAGCCCGTCCCGGTGGACCTTGGCCAGGACGGAGGCCGCGGCCACGACGGCGCAGTGCGCGTCGGCCCTCACCCTGGTGCGCACTGGCGGGGTGAGCCCGGGGGGCAGGGGGGCACCGTACTCCCCTGGGTCGCGGGCCCCAGCCTCCTTGGCGCCCGCGTCCTCCAGCCCACCAGTGCCCGCGTCTTCTAGCCCACCGGCACCCAGCGCCTGGGCCCCACCGGCACCCGGCACCTGGGCCCTGCCAGCACCCGGCACCTGGTTCCCGGCGCCCGGCCGCCCCGCCAGCGTCGTGAGCAGGTCCTCGTGGGGCCGGCTGAGCCAGTCGGCGCTGCCGTCCAGGAGCACGACGTCGGGCAGGTGGCCCCGGGCGGCGACCTGCGCCAGGGCCCGCAGGCCCGCCAGCCTCAGGGCGCCGACAATGCCGTGGGCGTCGATCTCACCCGGCGTCGAGCTGCCCAGGGCCCAGTCCTCCAGCCACTGCCGGCACGGTCCCACCAGGTCCTCACGCCGTCGGGCGGACAGGAGCTTGGAGTCCGCCAGGCCGGCGGGGAAGGCCTCCGGCGTGGCGGCGCCGACGACTGCCAGGCCCACCGTGACCGGGCCGGCCAGCGCCCCTCGCCCGACCTCGTCCATCCCTCCCACCAGCGGGAACCGCTCCATGAGGGCGCGCTCGACCAGGCGGTCGGGGACCGGTCGGGAGGCTGGCCTGCGGCTCACCGGGCCGCGGGGACGCCGGCGAAGACGTCCTCCCCCTCGCCCAGGCCGTCCCAGCGGCTCACCGGCCAGATAATGCTCTTGGCCACCCCCACGACGTCGCTCAGGGGGACGAAGCCGCCGTGGACGTCATCCATGTGCGCCCGGGAGTCCGCGGAGTTGGAGCGGTTGTCCCCCATGACCCAGACCATGGAGTCGGGCACGGTGACGTCGAAGGCGACCTCGGAGGGCGAGACACCTGCCTTGACGTAGGTCTCGTGAAGGACCACCCCGTTGACCGAGACCGTCCCCCGCCCGTCGGAGACGACCCGGTCCCCGGGCATTCCGATCACACGCTTAATGAGGTGGTGGCCCGAGTCCTCCGGGAGGATCCGGATAAGGATGAGGCCGTCACGGATGAGCCCTCTCAGACCGGTAGGGTCAATGCTATTCAACCAGTGATCAGGATCGCGGAAGACGATAATATCGCCGCGTTTAATGTCGTCGGAGTCATACATAGTCACCGCTACCCGGTCACCGTTGACCAATGTGCTCTCCATGGACCCAGTAGGAATCTCGAAGTACTGGATGACAAAGGTCTTGAACAGCGCTACGAGCAGGAGAATGACGACGAAGGGGACCAGGAAGGACCCTCGGCGTGGCCGACGGCGTGCAGGTCTGCTGCTCTCGGAGTCGTCCGACGATGTCGGGCGCTCCTGGGGCGGGTAGGAGGGCGGGAGGTCCTGCGGGTCGTCGTCCTGCGGACCGGCCTCGCCCTGGGAGCCGTCCTGGGTCTCAGCCTGGGAGCCGTCCTGGGTCTCTCCCTGGGAGCTGGCGTCGTCGGCCTGGGAGGCGTCGTCCTGCGGCTCGTCCCGGGAAGCGTCCTGGGCCTTAGCCTGAGTCCCGGCCTCGGGCTCGGTCTCAGGCTCGGCCTCGGGCTCGGTCTGGAGGCGGGCAGCGTCCTCTCGGGAGGCACCGTCCTGCGACTCGGTCCGGGGGCAGGCCTCGGACTGGGGGCGGGTCCCGGGTCGGGCGCCGTCCGCCTGCGGGGCGTCGTCCTGCGGCTCGTCCCGGGCGTCGGCGGTGGGCTGGGCGTCGTCCTGCTCGGAGGTCACGCTAATCCCTTCACTCGTGTGCTCCGCTGGCGCGGAAACCTGCCGTGATCCTACCTACCCGCCACGCGAAAGGGCGCCCGCAACCGCTGTGGTCACGGACGCCCTCACCCGCGGGCAAGGCTGCCCTGGGACGTCAGGCCTCGCGACGCTCCTTGATCTTGGCGGCCTTACCACGCAGGTTGCGCAGGTAGTACAGCTTGGCGCGACGAACGTCACCACGGGTGACGACCTCAATCCGGTCGATAGTGGGGGTGTGCACCGGGAAGGTGCGCTCCACGCCCACCCCGAAGGAGATCTTGCGGACCGTGAAGGTCTCGGAGACACTGGCGCCGGAGCGCGCGATCACCACGCCCTGGAACACCTGGATACGCGAACGGCTCCCCTCCACGACCTTGACGTGCACCTTGACGGTGTCGCCAGGGCGGAAGGCGGGGACGTCCTCGCGCAGGGAGGCGGCGTCGATCTGGTCAATGAGGTTCATGGTTCTTCTCCACGCACGTGCCACTGGTCATGGGCGCTTGGTCGGCGACACCTCACGGGGCGTCGGTGCTCGTGCCCGCAGGTCCCGCTCGGCAGGGGCTCCCCAGTGGCAGAGCCGCTCCCGGGCCCGGGGCCAGGCAAGTGTGCCACAGCCCCTCAGCAGGCGGCGAGCACAGGGGCGAGGACGTGCGCGACCTCACGGCGTGTTTGACACCGCGGAACCGGCTACGGAACCATCACCGCATGAAGATCACTGACTTCCACGCCCTGCACCCCGGTACGGTCCGCGACGGCGAGGGGGACGAGGTGACCCTGAGCGTCCACGACCTGGGGACGCTGCGCGTGCCCTCGGGACGGGTGCGGGTCTGCGACCCGTTCGTCAACCTCGACGACTGCCTCGAGTTCGCGGTCCCGCCGGGAGACTACCCGGTACGGGTCACCATGGCCGACTGTGAGGCCTACTTCTCCCTGGTACTGGGCGAGGGGGAGGCCGCCAGCGTCGAGCCGGCGGCCTCTGTCGAGGGCGCCCCGGAGCCCGGGAGCTGCTGGCTGGTCCCCGTGGACGCCGGGACCGTGGGCATGGTCGACGCCGACGCCGTGGAGCGGTGCATGCCCGAGCTGAACGATGAGTGCGACTGGTACGAAGAGATCTTTGACAGCGGGGAGCCGACCTCCTGGTTCGAGCTCATGGACTCCGAGGAGCACTACCAGCCCGGACTCGCCAATATCGTCATGCCGCTGGCGACCCACGGCGAGAACGTCGTCATGAGCCACTCGGGGTTCGGTGACGGCTCCTACCCGGTGTACCTGACCCGCGACGCCGCGGGCAGGCCGCTGGGACTGCACATTGACCTCCTCCTCATTGCGCCCGAGGAGGACGAGGATGACGAGGGCTGAACGGCCCGCCCGGGCCGGAGCCTAGGCCGGGGCCGCCTAGCAGGTTCTGCCGGAACCCGGCGAGGAGCGCGGAACAGCTCGCCTGGGTCGGGGCCGCCTCGGCCCACGTGATCTGCGACTTCCGGGCCCCGGGAACGGCCCGCCTGCGACCACCTGGCCGCGGACCCGGGTCGGTACTGCGAGCGCGAGCCCGTGGCCTGGGGTCGGGGCCCGCAGCCTGTGGCCGGGGCTCGCAGCCCGGGGCTCATGGCCTGTGGCCGGGGCCCGGGGTCAGTGGGCTAGCGGCTGCCCTCAGCGGTCCGGGAGCCGACGCACCATAACGACGTCGCGGCAGGCCCGTCCGCCGACGTCGTAGCTACGTGTTCCCACCACCGTGAACCCGGCCCGCCGGTAGGCCTTCTGGGCCCGCCTGTTACCGGTGTGGGTACCCAGCCACAGCAGCGTGGCCCCGGCCTGCCGGGCCTGGTGGAGGGCCCGCTCCAGGAGCGCGGCGGCCAGGCCTGAGCCGCGCAGGCGGGCGTCCACGTACACCTTGGACAGCTCAGCCACCAGATCCGTGTCCCCGACCTGGACGCAGGACGGCCTAGCGTCCAGCCCCTCGGGCAGGCGGCCGCCGTCCCGGCGCTCCAGGATCAGGGCGCTGTAGCCCACCACCTCCCCCGGGGCGGGCACGTCGGCCCCCGGTGGCACCGCGCGCCCGAGGGAGGCCAGGGTCAGGAGCACACGCGGGTCCGCGGCCCAGGAACTGAAGCGCTCTGCGGTGAGGTGAGTCGCAATGTGCTCGGCGACCCGGTCCTCGCTGAGGAAGGGTGGGCAGGCGTCGGGGAAGGTACGGGCCGCCAGGGCCGCCAGGCACTGGGCGTCCTCAACGCCAGCGGCCCGCAGCCCCACGGGCACCGGGTGGGCGCACCCCACCGGCACCACCCAGCCCAGGGCCGCCAGGCGGGCGCGGTCGGCGGCGTCCAGGGCGGCGGCGTCCAGGGCGGAGACCATGTCCGGACGGCGCCGCGCGGTGCGGGTCAGGGCCTGGTCCCGCCGGGCACGGGCAATACGGCCGTGGTCCCCCGACAGCAGGACCGGGTCCACGGCCAGGTTCCGCCAGGTGGTGGGCCGGGTGTAGACCTCGTGCTCCAGCAGCCCGTCAGTGCCGTGGGACTCCTCGACCACGGAGTCCGGGTTGCCCAGGACCCCGGGCAGGAGCCGGGCCACCGCCTCGATCACCACCAGGGCGGCCGCCTCCCCGCCGTTGAGGACGTAGTCGCCGACAGAGAGCTCGCGCACCTCCACGCCCCGGGCGCGGTAGTGCTCGGCGACGCGGGAGTCAATACCCTCATAGCGTCCGCAGGCCAGGACCAGGTGCTCGGCACCGGCCAGGTCCTCGACGACCCGCTGGGTCAGGACGTCCCCGGCGGGGGTGGGGATGACGAGCACAGTGCGGCCCCGCTGCGGGGCGTCCGTCCCGGTACCGGCTGCCTGGGTGGGTGCCCCCGCCGTCCCGGTACCGTGTGGTCCGGCTGGGGCGGGCAGCTCGGTACGGCCCGGTCCGGCCGGGGCGGCCCCGGCGCCACCAGGTCCTGGCTCGATCCCGCCACCAGCTAGGAGGGGGGCAGCACCACCCGGAGCCGTCGTCGTCAGCGGGTCCGGCCCCGGGGCGGGCAGGTCCAGGACGGCGTCGAGGGCCCGACCCCACACGTCGGGACGCATGACCATGCCCGCGCCCCCGCCGACCGGGGTGTCGTCCACGGTGCGGTGGCGGTCGTGGGTCCAGTCACGCAGGTCGTGGACCCGCAGCTCCAGGAGGTGGTCCTGGCGCGCCCTGCCAATGAGGGACAGGTCCAGGGCCTGGAAGTAGTCGGGGAATATGGTGACGACGTCGTAGCGGCGTGTGCGGGCCTGTCCCTGGTCTGCGGCGGCCACTAGCGCGCCTCCTCGGCCTGCCCCGAGGCGGGGAAGAGCCCGCCGGGTGGATCCAGGGTGAGGGCGCCGGCCTCCAGGTCGACCTGCGGAACCAGCGCGGTCACGAAGGGGACCGCCACCTCCTGCCCGTCAGGGGTGCGCACCACCAGCCGGTCCTGGGCGACGCCGGGTTCCAGGTCCGTCACCGTGCCCAGGACGTGCCCGTCAACGTGGAGGGCGCGCAGGCCCACGAGCTCGTGTCGGTACCACTCCTGGTCGTCACGCTCGGGGTCACGTTCCTCGGCGTCGGTGTCTACCAGGAGGCGCAGGCCGCGCAGCGCCTCGGCGGCCGTGCGGTCAGGAACCCCCTCAAAGGCGGCGAACCAGCGGGCGCCGTCGGAGCGCAGCCGCGAGACGGTCAGGGTAGCGGGTGCAGGCCCCTGCCAGCCGCCGGGGGCCTCCACGGGCAGGGTGGTCCCGGGGGCGAGCCGCCCCCGGGGGTCGTCGGTGCGGATCGCAAGGCGGACCTCGCCCTTGAGGGCGTGGGCGGGACCGATGACGGCGACGGTAAGCAGCACGCGGGGCTCCTGGGTGGCTGGTAGGTGTCCGGAACCGACACTACCGGCTGAGGCGTGCCGGGAGAGGGCGGGGTCGGGATGCGGGCAGGGTCGGGCGTGGGCGGGGCCAGCTGACCACGCCGGCCACGAGCGCACCACCGTGGTCAGGAGCCGGGAGCAGGCAGGAGCCACCACGTCCCGGGCACCAGCACGGCCAGTGGGTCACGCCGTACAGCTGGCGGGTCGCACCGCGTGGCCAGTGGGTAACGCAGGGCACGCCGTACGGTTGGCCGGTCGCGCCGCGCGGCCAGTAGGGCACGCCGGGCGACCAGCGGGTCACGCTCGCACTGCACGGCTGGCCCCGTGGGGCCACCGCGTGCACCCTAATCCCCGCCGGGTACCGGGGTGCTATGCGCGGCCCTGCTGGGGCTGGTACCCGGTTCTGTCGCAATCTGAGGATCAGAACCACCCACACCCCGCTCCAGCCTTTGTGCACTTAATGTCCACGCAGGTCAGAGACTTGTCCGCCAGCGCGGCCAAAGGTGGGACCCGTTCTGATCCTCAGATTGCGTCAAACGCGGGAAGCCGGGGCGACCGAAACCTGGGAGATTATTTGGATTACTGCATATAGTGTTACCGGAGGGGTCGCATCCACCCTCGGGAGCCCTTACAGTGGCGGCGAGAGCCGCTCAAGGGCACCTGAACGGGACGCCCGCGCAGGTCAGGCCCGGTGAGACAGGGGCTGTCCGTTCTCGCGAGCAATAAGTACCGTTCTCACGACGAACAAGTACCGTTCTCACGGCGAATAAGTACCGTTCTCGCGAGCAATAAGTACCGTTCTCACGGGGAATAAGTACCGTTCTCGCGGTGGGAGGGGGTGGGGACGGCGGCGGCCCGGCTCCCTGAGCGGGGCCGGGCCGTCCGTCAGCTGACGCGATGCCTACCGGCGGTCGGTGTCGACGACGTCGACCCGCACCGGCGCCTCCGCCAGGGCGCCGACGACGGTGCGCAGGGCGCGGGCGGTGCGACCCGAGCGGCCGATGACACGACCCAGGTCCTCGGGGTTGACCCGCACCTCCAGCAGGTCGCCGCGGCGCAGCGAGCGGGAGGTGACGGTGACGTCGTCAGGGTTGTCGACGATCCCCCGCACGAGGTGCTCGAGCGCGTCGGCCAGCATCCTCAGGCCTCCTCGGCGGGAGCCTCGGCCGAGGCCTGGGCGGCCTCCTTCTCGGCCTTGGCCTTGGCCGCCGCGGCCTTGCGCTTCTCGGCGTCGTCGGCGACGGCCTTGACGGCGGCCTGGGTGGCCACCGCCTCGGCGTCGGCGTCCTTGACCCTCAGGGTGCCCTCGGCCCCCGGCAGGCCCTTGAACTTCTGGTAGTCGCCGGTGATCTTGAGCAGCTTGAACACGGCGTCGGTGGGCTGGGCGCCCACGCCGAGCCAGTACTGGGCTCGCTCGGAGTTGATGCGGATGAGCGAGGGCTCCTGCATCGGGTCGTACAGGCCGATCTCCTCGATCACACGGCCGTCGCGGCGCTTACGGGAGTCGAGGACGACGACCCGGTAGAACGGGGCGAACTTCTTGCCCATGCGCTTGAGGCGAATCTTGACTGCCACTTGGTTGAACTCCTGGTTCTGGATGGTTTGGCTCGCACTGGTCCCCGGTGGGGTCAAGCAACAGTTTCCGGTGGTTGCCGAGACGCGACTGGGTCCGGGAGAGGGGCCGTACTCAGCCGAGTACAGCAGAGGATTCTGCCAGAACGCCCCCGCAGGCTGCCAGCGGCGGCGCCACCCGGCGCCGGGACACCGGTGCGAGATCTCCCACAGAGTCCGTCTTGCCACACCCCTGGTTCCGTGGTTAACTACTCATGTAACTAACCAACGAAGTCCTCGAGGAGGTGCCCACCCTTGCCCCACTTTGACGACGCGTCCCCCATCTACCTCCAGATCGCCGAGGAGATCCGCACCCAGATCCTCAGTGGCGACCTGGCCGAGGGGGCACGCCTGACCTCCACCACCGAGTACGCCACCCGCTACCGCATCAACCCGGCCACCGCGAACAAGGCCGTCTCGCTCCTGGTCGACGAGGGCCTGGTGGTCAAGCGACGCGGCATCGGCATGTTCGTGGCCGAGGGCGCCCTGGAGAACCTGCGCCGCTCACGGCGCACCACCTACACCGACGACGTCCTGCACCCCGCGCTCGACACCGGGCTCGCACTCGGCCTGAGCTCCACCGAGTTGCGCGACGCCGTCGCCACCCACCTGAGGACCCGCACCCCCAAGGAGACCCGATGAGCACCCACCGCCCCGCGCCACCCACCCCTGAGAGCGTCCCCGAGACCTCCTGCGAGACCGCTCCCGGCGGGCCGGCCATTGACGTGACCGACCTCGGCTACCGCTACGCGCGGGGCGGCGGGCCGGCCCTGACCGGGCTCACGCTCACCCTGCGCCCCGGCACCGTCACCGGCCTGCTGGGCCGCAACGGCTCAGGCAAGACCACCCTGCTGTCCCTGGTCTCCGGGGTGCGTCGCCCCACCAGCGGGACTCTGACCGTGGCCGGGCGCCCCGCCTTCGACGACGCCACCACCATGGCCGCCACCGCCCACCTGGGCGGCCCCCGCACCCTGATCGAGGACTCCCCGGTGCGCCGCTCCCTGGACCTGTGGGCCGCCACCCGCCCCGGCTGGGACGCCCAGGAGGCCGCCCGGCTCATGGACCGCTTCGAGGTCCCCCTGCGCACCAGGCCCTCACGCATGTCCCTGGGCCAGCGCAGCGCCCTGGACGCCGTCCTGGCCCTGGCCTGCCACTGTCCCGTGCTGCTCCTGGACGAGATCCACCTGGGCATGGACGTCGTGGTACGACGCCGCTTCTGGGACGAGCTGCTGGCCACGTACCTGCGTGAGCGCCCCACCGTGGTCATCTCCTCCCACCAGGTCGACGAGATCGAGGACCTCCTGGAGGACGTCGTCGTCCTCCACCGTGGCCGCCTGGTCGCGGCAGGCACCGCCGACGAGCTGCGCACCGCCCACTCCCGTCCCGGCCAGGGGCTCGCCTCCCTGAGCGAGACCCTCATCGACATCACCGAAGGAGACCTGTCATGACCGCCGCCATCCACGCCGCCCGGCCCCGCCAGCCCCGTCCCGACCAGGAGCAGGCCAAGACCCGCACCACCTCGCCCACGTGGAGGCTCACCCTCCTGGCGCTGCGCGAGCTGGCACCCATCCAGGGCGTGATCCAGGCGGGGGGCGTCGTGGTCGTGACCGTCCTGCTCGTCATGCAGTCCTCGGGGCTGCTCCCAGAGCCGTCGAGGCTGCCCGGGGTCCCGGCGGGCACCAACTTCGTCTTTGGCGGCTACTGCATGTGCGCCTTCGTCTGCGCGGCCTACCTCGCCTTCACCCAGGGGGTCGTCATGGCCACCCGCACGCCGGCGTCACTGCGCGCCGGGCTGACGCGGGGTGCGGTCATGGCGCACCTGACCCGGACCGGGGAACTCCTCGGCGCGGCGTCCACGGCCGTGTGCGGGCTGCTGACGATCCCCGACGTCCTGCTGAAGGACCAGGTCACGGGGGTCCACCTCGCCACGGTCCCGCAGCTGGCCGTGCTGGCTGCGCCAGCGGTCCTGCTGTGCTACCTGGCGGGCGCAAGCGTCACCCTGCTCTTCCTGAGGTACCCCTGGTGGGTGGGCACCGTGGCGGTCCTGGTGGGCCTGAGCCTTGGGTCCCTGTGCATGGAGCAGGCCATCACCCACTGGGGCACGCCCTGGGCGGCCGCCTGTACCGCCCTGGGCATCGCCCTGCTGGCGGCCGCGGGCCCGCTGGGGACCTGGCTGCTGCTGCGCCGCTACGAGCCGCGGCGCTGAAGGACACGGGCCGGGCCCCACCCCGCTGAGGGAGGAGCGGGTACGCCGCCCCGGCAGTGCGGGCCCCAAGCGGCGTCGGCGGGTGCCGCGCTCGGTCCAGCCGACGCCACCTCGGCAGTGCGGGCCCAGGAGCCAGGCATGGTGACGGTGGCCCACGGCCGGGTGTCGTGGTGCGGGCCGGACCCCGGGAGCCAGGTCTCGCGACGTCCTCGACCACGACCGTGGTTGAGCAGGGCCCCGGGGACAGGGCGGCGGTGGGTGCCACAGCAGGAGCTGTGGCACCCACCGCCGTCAGCGGCCCGACCGAGCACCGTGGGCGCCAGGGCCCAGGGCGCCCACAGTACTCGGTCGGGCCCAGGAGTCACCTCGTCACGCAGGGCGTCGGACAGGGGGCGCCGCCAGCGCCGACAGGCCCAGGGCTCAGAGCACCGTCACGGCGTAGGTCCCGTCGAACTGCTGGGGCAGGATGTCGTGCTTGCGGCCGGCCGTGGTGGTGGCGTTCTGCCACTTGCTCATGTCCGTGTACGGGGCCACCACGCCGTCGGTGGTCCACCGGATGACGGGCCAGCGCCGCCCGATGTTGGAGGAGGTGTGGTAGACGTGGCTGCTCACGTACCTCTCAAGATCCGGGTCGTCCGTCTTCATGTCCGTACGGCGCTCGGCCACGGTCATGTCCAGCAGCTTGTAGTACTGCGAGTCCGGCCCGGGCGTGTCGGTGGCGTAGAAGTAGATGGAGAGCATGGACCCGCCGACCAGGTAGCCGTCGGCGTCCTTGGAGTCCGACTTCCAGGAGGCGTAGATGTCGCAGCCGCCCACCTGCGTGACGTCGGTGGCGGCCTCGACCTTGACGACCCAGTTCATGGGCGTCTCCTCGACCCAGACGGGGGCCTTCCACTGGCTGCTGACCGTCAGGACAGGCTTGGTGGTGTTCTCCTTGTTCGACTTAAAGCGCCAGTACAGGACCGTCCCCGCGGGGATGACGCCGCCGTCGACCGTGGCCGCCAGGGAGATGTCGAGCTTCTGGTAGTCGTCGTTCCCGTCGTAGTAGGTCAGGGTGCAGATGTCCCCGGTGGGTGTGGTGGACGCCGCGGCCGCGGCGGCCGGGGCGCCGATCGCGATGACGGGGACAGCCCAGGCGGCGCCCGCAACGACAGTGCGGCGCCTCAGGCCGCTGGGGACGTCAGAGCCGCTAGAGGAGACAGCGGGAGACATGGGCAAGGACCTCCACAGGTCGCAGACTTAAGGTTCAGGACCCCCTGGGGCGGAGTCGGCACAACCGTTCCCGCCTCGCAGAGACTGTTCTCCAGTGTCTCACAGGGACTTCTGAAAAATCCCCGGTTGTTACGCCTTTGTGATGGATACCTCGCCCGCCGTCGAGGTCCGAAAACCTTTCTCACCAGCGCTTTTACCTCATGACACCTGTCATATCACGCCCGTGACAACGCTCAGTACCGCTGCCGCCCCGGACGGCGGAACCTGGTACCCATGAGCACGCCCGCCCCCTCAACCAGCACCGTACCCACCGCCTCACCCGGCACCCCCCGCAGCACCACCTCACACGCCTTCTCCACCCCCGCCATCGCCCTGTCAGACCTGAGGAAGACCTTCGGCGCCGTGCAGGCGGTGAACGGCCTGGACCTGAGCGTCGGCCCCGGTGAGGTGGTCGCCTTCCTGGGTCCCAACGGCGCGGGCAAGTCCACCACCCTGGACATGGTCCTGGGCCTGACCCAGCCCACCAGCGGCACCGTGCGCGTCCTGGGCTCGACCCCCGGCGGGCCGTGGCCCAGGGCCGCATCGGCGCCGTCCTCCAGGACGGGGGCCTGACGGACAACTTCACCGTGGCCGAGACCCTGCGCGCCACGGCCTCCATGCAGTCCCACCGCGGGGACCTGGGCGACCTGGTACGGCAGACCGACCTGGCCGGTATCCTGCGGCGCCAGGTCGAGCGCTGCTCGGGAGGGGAACGCCAGCGCCTGCGCCTGGCCCTGGCCCTCATGACCGCCCCCGCCCTGCTCGTCCTGGACGAGCCCACCGCCGGCATGGACGTGACCAGCCGGATCGCCTTCTGGGACACCATGCGCTCCCAGTCCCACTCCGGACGCACCATCGTCTTCGCCACCCACTACCTGGAGGAGGCGGCCTCCTTCGCCGACCGGATCGTCATTATCGCCTCGGGGCGCCTGGTCGCCGACGGCTCCGTGGACCAGATCCGCGCCATGGGCGAGGGCGCCCTGGTGACCGCCTCCTGGCCCGGCCTGACCCCCCAGGACCTGGACCGGGCCTGGGCGGCCGCCGCCGAGCGCGTCCCGGTGCTGGCCGCCTCGCTGCTGAGCCGGACGGTGCGCGGGGAGCACCTGGAGATCCGCACCACCGCGCCCGACGACGTCGCCCGCTGGCTGCTGACCGCCACGCCCGCCGAGAACCTGGGGGTCAGCGCCACCAGCCTCGACGACGTGTTCACCGCCCTGACCACCACGCCCGCCAGGGCCTGAGCCCACCCCACCCGGCAACGATTCTCGAGAGAAGCACCCCCATGACCACCGCCACCACCACGCCCCGCCTGCGCCCGGCCCGCCCCGCCCTGAGCTACCTCGCCATTGACGTGCGCCGCACCGTGCTGAACCCCGCCAACCTGTTCTTCGTCGTCCTCTTCCCTCTGGCCATGTACCTCCTCTTCGGGGCCATACAGTCCTACGCGGACACGGACGTCAACGAGCACGGCAACGTCGCCGCCTCGGTCATGCTGGCCATGGCCTCCTACTCCGCCTGCCTGGGATCCACCTCCTCCACCTCCGCCACCGCCGTGGAGCTCTCCGGGGGCTGGGGCCGTCAGATGGCCCTGACCCGCTCGGGCCTGCGCGGCTACTGGGGCGTCAAGCTGGCCACGGCCAGCTTCAACGCCCTCATCCCCATCGCGGTGGTCATGGTCGCC
The DNA here is from genome assembly GCF_002999235.1 of Actinomyces sp. oral taxon 897. NCBI lineage: Bacteria > Bacillati > Actinomycetota > Actinomycetes > Actinomycetales > Actinomycetaceae > Actinomyces > Actinomyces sp. oral taxon 897. The sequence continues at coordinate 1,560,758 of NZ_CP027236.1, forward strand.
GGGGCGTTCACCGCCGTCCGGCTCGACGCACAGGGCTGGGTCCTGGGCCTGCTGCTGTCCCTGCTGGGCACAGTTCCCTTCGCCCTGTGGGGCCTGGCCATGGGCTCCCTGCTGCCGCCCCAGAGCGCGGTGGGCATCGCCACCTCCCTGGTGACGCTCTTCGGGTTCCTGGGCAACGCCTTTATGCCCCTGAGCGGGACCCTGCTGGCGGTCGGACGCCTCACCCCCATGTACGGGGCGAGCGCCCTGGCCCGCTGGCCCCTGACCCAGGGCACCACCTACACCTACTCCGGCGGCGACACCCACGCCACCCAGGAGCGCCTGTGGGTGGTGGTGGCTAACCTGGTGGTGTGGACCCTGGTATTTGCCGCCCTGGTGGTGGCAGCCCGACGTCGTTCCACCCGTCGGGCGTGAGCACCCGCCTCGTGGACCCGCGCAGCCACGCGGCCCTCACCCCGGGGCCGTGGTGGCGGCGGGTCGAGTGGTCCAGCACCCTGTGGATCCTCTTCCTGCTGGTCCCCTTCAGCATCGTGGTACTGGCCGACGGGCTGTCGGCCCCCCGCAGGGCGTGCGGGCTGGTCGGCGTCACCAGCTTCGCCGCGGTCTACGCCTGGACCGTCTCCACCTCACCGCCCTGGCACTCGGTACCCCCTGACGCCAGCCTGTCCGAGCAGCTGTCGCCGCTCCTGCCCGGACTGGTCCCCATGGCCCTGACGACCGCCCTGTCCCTCCCGGGACTGGGCTGGGCCACGGGCTACTACCTGCCGTTCCTGTACGCCTTCATCCTGTTCACCACGCCGGCGCGTACCGGCCTGCCGGTCGTCGTGGCCGCCAACGCCTGCGCGCTCTGGGCCGCCCTCATGCTCACCCCCACCGCCGAGGCCATGTGGACCATCCTGGGCAGCGCCTGCGCCACCCCCACGATCATCTTCGCCAGGATAGGCGACGAGCGCAGCCGCCGACGCCTGGCCGCGGAGGAGGAGCTCAACGTGGTGCGCCAGCGCGAGAGGATCGGCCGGGACGTGCACGACATCCTGGGCCACTCCCTGACGGTGCTGACCCTCAAGGCCCAGGTGGCCCGTCGGCTCGTGGGGCGGGACCCGGAGGCGGCCGTCCGCGAGCTCGACGAGATCATCTCCCTGGCCCGCTCCTCCCTGGCCGACGTGCGCGCCACCGTCACCCGCCTGCGCACCCCGGACCTGGCCAGCCAGGTCGAGGCCTCCCGCACGGCCCTGCGGGCCGCAGGGGTCACCGTGTCCCTGGAGGGCGACCCCCAGGCGGTCCCCTCCGGACAGCGCGACACCCTGGCCTGGGCGCTGCGGGAGGCCACCACCAACGTGGTGCGCCACGCCGGGGCCGGGCACGTGCGGATCACCCTGGCGCCGGGGCTGCTGCGGGTGGCCGACGACGGCGTCGGCCTGGGCGGGGCGGTCCCCGGCAACGGCCTGAGCGGCCTGCGCCAGCGCGTCGAGGCGGTCGAGGGTTCCCTGAGCGTGACCAGCCCCGACCCGGGCACCGGACGTGGCACCCTGGTGGAGGTGAGACTGCTCTGAGGCGCCGGCGTCCCCCGGCCGGCTGGACGCCCGCCCGCACAGGCCGGGCCCCGGCCAGCTGGCACCGTCCTGGCCAGCCGGACGCCCCGGTCCCAGCCAGACACCTCGGTCAGCCGGACGCCCGCCCCGGCCAGCCAGCCAATAGCCCTGCCCCGCCTGCACAGACCGAGCCGACACGCACCGCCTCGCCTGCCCCGGACGCCCGCCCGCACAGGCCGGGCCCGGCCGCCAGCGTCAGCCGGTCCTCACGGCGGACACCCCTGCCCGCACAGACCGAACGGAGCCCGTCATGACCCCACCACCAGCTGCGAACCCGACCACGGCGCCCGGCAGCGCCCCGCAGGCCCCCATCCGCCTGCTCATCGCCGACGACCAGGCCCTGGTACGAGGCGCCCTGGCCACGCTCCTGGACCTGGAGGACGACCTGGAGGTGGTGGCCCAGGTGGGCAGCGGGGACGAGGTGGTGGCAGCGGTACGGGCCCACGACGTGGACGTGGCCCTCCTGGACATTGACATGCCCGGCAAGGACGGGCTCACCACCACCGCGGAGCTCAGCGCCGCGAACCTGGGCTGCCGGGTCCTCATTGTCACCACCTTCGGGCGGCCCGGCTACCTCTCGCGCGCCGTGGAGGCCGGGGCCAGCGGGTTCCTGGTCAAGGACACCCCGCCCGAGGAGCTGGCCGAGGCCATCCGCCGCATCCACGCCGGGGGGCGCGTCATCGACCCCACCCTGGCCCAGGAGCTGGTGATCCTGGGGCCCGACCCGCTGTCCGCACGCGAGAAGGACGTCCTGCGCCTGGCCGGGAGAGGAGCGGACGCCCGCACCATCGCCGCCACGCTGTTCCTGGGGGAGGGGACCGTGCGCAACTACCTCTCCAGCGCGATCGCCAAGACCCAGGCCCGCAACCGTACCGAGGCGGCCCGTACCGCCGAGACCAACGGCTGGCTGTGAGGCCGCCTCCCCGGCGACCGGCGCACCGGTGCCGGGGGTGGAAAACCATCACGGTCGGGTGCACTAATACACCGGTCCACAAGGCCCGGCACCGTGCCAGGAGCACAGGCAACCGGTCAGCCTTACCTTAAAGTCTAAGAACTCGTAACCGTCTGCGTTTGCCCGCCCCTCAGGCCACGCGAGAGGATACCAGTGCTGAGAACCGAGGCACCGCCCGCCATCGGCCCCTCACACACGTCCACCACTCAAGGAGCCTGACGCATGACCACCGAGCAGTTTGCGCTCACTGAAAACGACGACCAGGCGATCGCCGTCGCCAGGGCCCTGTCCGCTGACGCCGTCGAGAGGGCCGGTTCAGGTCATCCAGGGACAGCGATCGCCTTGGCCGGCGTGGCCTACCTCCTCTACCAGTACGAGATGCGCCACGACCCGGCCGACCCGCAGTGGCTGGGGCGTGACCGGTTCGTGCTCTCGGCCGGTCACGCCTCCTTGTTCATGTACACGCAGATGGTGCTCTCCGGCTACGGCCTGGAGGTCAGCGATCTGCGGGCCCTGCGCACGCTGGGCTCCCTGACCCCGGGCCACCCCGAGCGCGGGGTCACCCCGGGCGTGGAGACCACCACCGGGCCGCTGGGGGCCGGGCTGTCTAACGCGGTGGGCATGGCCATGGCCGCACGCCGTGAGCACGGTGTCCTGGACCCCGACGCCGCCCCGGGGGAGTCGGTGTTCGACCACTACGTCTACACGCTCGTAGGCGACGGCTGCCTCCAGGAGGGGGTCACCGCCGAGGCCGCCTCCCTGGCCGGCACCCAGGAGCTGGGCAGCCTCATTGCCATCTACGACGACAACGACATCTCCATCGAGGGCAGCACCGACACCTCCTTCACCGAGGACGTCAGCGCGCGCTTCGAGGCCTACGGGTGGCACGTGGTCGACGTGGACTGGCGGGCCGGGGGCACCTACCACGAGGACTACCAGGCCCTCCACGCCGCCCTGGCGGCCGCCCGGGCCGAGACCACCCGCCCCTCCCTCATCCGCCTGCACACCATTATCGCCTGGCCCTGCCCCACCCTGAAGGGCTCGGAGGCCACCCACGGCGCCAAGCTCGGTGCCGCCGAGGTGGCCGGCCTCAAGGAGGTCCTGGGCCTGGACCCCGCCGAGAGCTTCTTCGTGCCCGACGGGCTGCTGGAGCGCACCCGCGCCCACGCCGCGGCCCGCGCCGCCGCGGCCCGCGCCGACTGGGACGCGCGCTTCGCCACCTGGCAAGCCGCCTTCCCCGAGCGGGCCGCCCTCCTTGAGCGGCTGCGCGCCCAGGCCCTGCCCGAGGGCTGGTCCGACGTCCTGCCCGCCTGGGACCTGGACCAGTCGGTGGCCACCCGGACCGCCTCAGGCCGGGTCCTGGACGCCCTGGCACCGGTCCTGCCCGAGCTGTGGGGCGGCTCAGCCGACCTGGGCGCCTCCAACCACACCACCATGGCCGGCGAGCCCTCCTTCCTGCCCGCATCCCTGGCCCAGGGCAAGGGCGACGGCCCCTACGGGCGCACCCTCCACTTCGGGGTGCGCGAGCACGCCATGGGGTCGATCGTCAACGGGATCGCCCTGGACGGCCTGACCCGCCCCTACTGCGGGACCTTCATGGTGTTCGTGGACTACATGCGCCCGGCGGTGCGCCTGGCCGCGCTCATGGGGGTGGGTTCCGTGTTCGTGCTCACCCACGACTCCATTGGGGTGGGCGAGGACGGCCCCACCCACCAGCCCGTGGAGCACCTGGCCTCCCTGCGCGCCATCCCCGGCCTGGCCGTGGTGCGGCCCGCTGACGCCAACGAGACGGTGGCGGCCTGGAGGCGGATCCTGGAGCACCCCCGGGAGCCCGTCGCCCTGGCGCTGTCGCGCCAGAACCTGCCCGTGGTCTCCGCCGCCGCCCAGGCCCGCCAGGGCGTGGGCCGGGGCGCCTACGTCCTGGCCGAGGCGGTCACCCTCTCCGGCGCCGTGACGCCCCCCGCCGTCGTCCTCGTCGCCACCGGCAGCGAGGTGGCCGTGGCCCTGGAGGCGCGCAACCGCCTCCAGGAGACCGGCACCCCCACCCGCGTGGTCTCCGCCCCCTGCCTGGAGTGGTTCCGCGCCCAGGACGCCGACTACCAGGACCAGGTCCTGCCGCCTCAGGTCGTGACCGTCTCAGTGGAGGCCGGTATCGCCCAGGGCTGGCGGGAGGTCGTGCGGGACTCGGGGGACATTGTCTCCCTGGACCACTACGGCTCCTCCGCCGCCGGTGCCGTCCTGTTCAAGGAGTACGGCTTCACCGGGGAGAACGTGGCCCGGGTGGCGGCCCGCGCCCTGGCCCGCGCGGGCCGGGCCTGAGGGCGCGTGGCGCAGCATTCTGAGCCCCGGCCCCTGGCCCGTGCGGACCAGGTCTGAGGCGGCGGCCAGCAGCTCGGCGCGCTCGCGGACGCCCCTGATCCGCGCGGGCCGGGCCTAAGAGCACGTGGCGGGGCCGCCGGGGACCGGGTAGCGGTCCTGACCCACGGGGGTCAGGGCGCGCCGTCGCCCCGATCCCCGGCGGCCTGGCCCCCGGCGGCCTCGCACCTGTGCCGCTCCACGCCTATGCCGCCCCCGTCGGCGATTACCTTGGTCACGCTCAGGTGACAACCTGCTACCTGGTGTGCATGCTTGGGCTGGTCGGAGCCAGTCCAGACGGGCGTCCGCCGTCCTCATCCACTCCTACGAGAAGCAGACAAGGCAGTACATGAGCTCGCAACCGCCCGCCTGGGGCAACTCCCCCCAGCCCGCCCCTGGTGTACCGCCCCAGGGGACTCCCGCCCCCGCAGCCAAGAAGGTCGATGACGACGACCTCCACACGTTCCTGTACATTCCGGTCGTCATTGTCGTGGTCCTGGCGGGGGTCGGCCTGGGTATCGCCCTCTTTCTGTGGATCGGCAACCACTCCTCGGTCCGGAGGATCCCGATCTGGCTCCTGGCGCTACCCGGGATCCTCCTGTTCGTGGTCGGCCAGAAGCTCGACAACGTCCTGGCCAGGAACTTCCCGAACCTGGTCCCCGCCAGCAAGCGGCCCCAGCCCGTCGCCCAGGCGGGACCCTACGGCGCGACGGGGACCTACGACGCCGCGGCCCCCTACGGTGCGGCAGGACCCTACGGCGCGCAGGGCACTCCCCCGCAGGCTGGTTACGGCCAGCAGGCCGTCTACGGCACGCAGGGCACGACCGCCACCGGCTACGGCCAGGCTGGCGCCTACGGCCAGACCCCCCAGACCGGGACCACGGGCTACGGCCAGCAGCCCCCCTACGGTCAGGCTGGCTGAGAGACTCTCACGTCCGGGGGACGGGGTCCTCTCCGGCCCGGTGAGGCGCCGTCGAGGCCCTCACGCCACCAGGACAGGACAGATACCTCACGCGCCGAGGCCGCCCGGGGAGCTCCTCACGCCCGCCAGGACAGGACCGTTGCGCAGACCGGACAGCCTCAGGAGCCTGCCGGGCACGCTCCGTCCTCACGAGCAACAAGTACCGTTCTCACGACAAACAAGTACCGTTCTCGCGGCGAATAAGTACCGTTCTCACGGAAGGGCGGGGAGGGCGGGGTGGGGCGTCGGTCCTCCGTGAGATGGTGGGCCCATGCCCAGCGCCAAGGCCACCCGACCTCCCAGGACCAGCTACCGCTGCACCGAGTGCGGCTGGACCAGCCCCAAGTGGCTGGGACAGTGCCGCGAGTGCCGCGCCTGGGGGACCCTGGAGGAGCAGCGCCCCGGGGCCGCACCAGGCGGCGTCGGGGCCCCCGCACTGGCCCGTGCCACCACCCCGGCCACCCCGGCCCTGCCCATTGGACAGGTCAGTGCCGAGGAGGCCCGGGCCCGCCCTACCGGGGTCGGTGAGCTCGACCGGGTCCTGGGGGGCGGGATCGTGCCCGGAGCCGTCGTCCTCCTGGCCGGGGAGCCCGGGGTGGGCAAGTCCACGCTCCTGCTCGACGTCGCCGCGAAGGCGGCCGCCGTGTCCCGCTCGCGCGGGGACGGCCCGGTCCTCTACGTCACCGGGGAGGAGTCGGCATCCCAGGTGCGGCTGCGCGCCGAGCGGATCGACGCCCTGGACCCGGCTCTCCTCCTGGCCTCCGAGACCACCCTGGAGGCGCTCCTGGGACACGTGGAGGCGGCCTCCCCCTCCCTGGTCGTGGTGGACTCCGTCCAGACCGTTGCCTCGACCCAGGTCGAGGGCAGCGCCGGGGGCGTCACCCAGGTGCGGGCCGTGGCGGGGGCCCTTATCGCCGTGGCCAAGGAGCGGGGGATCCCCGTGCTCCTGGTGGGGCACGTGACCAAGGACGGCGGGATCGCCGGGCCGCGCGTCCTGGAGCACCTGGTGGACGTGGTCACCCAGTTCGAGGGAGACCGCCACGCCCGCCTGCGCCTGCTGCGGGCGGTGAAGAACCGCTACGGTCCCACTGACGAGGTGGGCTGCTTCGACCTGGGGGAACGGGGCATTGTGGGGCTGGCGGATCCCTCGGGGCTGTTCCTGTCGGCCGCCCGCTCCGAGGTGCCCGGCACCTGTGCCACCGTGACCCTGGAGGGACGCCGCCCCATGCCCGTGGAGGTCCAGGCCCTGGTGGCGGGGACGAACGCGGGCTCACCACGGCGCACCACCTCCGGGGTGGACCACTCCCGGGTCGCCATGGCCCTGGCGGTCCTGGCGGCGAGGCTGAGGGTGGACACCTCCAGTACGGACGTCTACGTCTCCACCGTGGGCGGGGCGCGCGCCGTGGAGCCGGCCACGGACCTGGCGGTGGCCGTGGCGGTGGTCTCCGCCGCCCGCGACCTGCCCACCCCGGCGGGGCTGGTGGCGGTGGGGGAGGTGGGGCTGACCGGGGAGGTGCGGGCCACGGTCGGGGTGCAGCGGCGCCTGGCGGAGGCCGCGCGCCTGGGCTTTGACCGGGCGATCGTGCCCCTGGCCGGCAGCCAGGAGCTGCGCGCGGTCCCGGGGATGCAGGTCCTGCCGGTGGAGCACGTGGGTGAGGCCGTCGGCGCGGCCCTGCCGCAGGGGTGAGGACCGTGTCGCGCACCACGAGTGTCCCCACCCCGCCGCGACACCACTACGATGGGTCGTGTCCCCTGTTGGCCAGCAGCCCCAATGGAGTCCTATGAGCGACACCGTCCTGCGCGACACCCTCGCCCTCGTCGCCCCGGGCACGGTCCTGCGTGACGGCCTGGAGCGCATCCTGCGTGGGCGCACCGGCGCCATTATCGTCATGGGCATGAACAGGACCGTGGAGTCCATCTCCTCGGGCGGCTTCCACCTGGACGTGGAGATATCCGCCGCCCGTCTGCGTGAGCTGTCCAAGATGGACGGCGCCGTGGTGGTGGACCAGGCCGCGAGCCGGATCGTGCGCGCCAACGTCCAGCTCCTGCCCGACGCCACCATTGAGACCGCCGAGGCGGGGATGCGCCACCGCACGGCCGAGCGCGTGGCCAAGCAGACCGGGTTCCCGGTCATCTCGGTGAGCCAGTCCATGCGGATCGTCTCCCTCTACGTGGACGGCAGACGCCACGTGCTGGAGCCCAGCGAGTCCATCCTGGCGCGGGCCAACCAGGCCCTGGCCGCCCTGGAGCGCTACACCTCACGCCTGGCGCAGACCTCCTCGGGCCTGGACGCCCTGGAGATCGAGGACCTGGTCACTGTGCGTGACGTCACTGTCGTGCTCCAGCTCCTGGAGATGGTGCGTCGCATCACCAGCGACATTGACGGCTACATTGTGGAGCTGGGCACGGACGGACGCCTGGTGGCCCTCCAGCTCGAGGAGCTCACCCGCGGCCTCATGGCCCAGCGCGACTACCTCATGGAGGACTACCTGCCCACGGGCCTGGACGCCACCACGGTGGACGCACGCCTGAAGTGGGTCGGCTCCCCGGCCCTCCTGGACCTGGCCATGGTGGCACGCTCCATGGGCCTGGGCGGCCCCGACGGCCAGGAGCTGGAGACCTCCGTCTCGCCGCGGGGCCTGCGGATACTCTCCAAGATACCGCGCCTGCCGATTGTCATGGCACGCCAGGTCACCTCGCACTGGAACTCCCTCCAGGGGGTCCTGGGCGCCACCGTGGAGGAGCTGGTGGCGGTGGACGGCATGACGCCCCGCAGCGCCCGGATCCTGCGTGACGGCCTCTCCCGCCTGGCTGAGATATCGATTGTGGACCGGTACGCCTGAGCCGGTCGAGGCGCCCTGGGCCGACACCGGTACCCGCCGTTGACTACTCAATGACAAAGACCGCGGAGGTGCCCACGTCCGTGCCGCCTACCTGGACGCCGACCCGGTAGGTCCCCGGTGCCGCCACATCCCCGGGGGCGTTCAGGGAGCCCGGCGGCTGGGGTGCCTGCGTGGTCGGGACGGGCTCCTCGGGCCCCGGGGTGGCGCCTGGCGTCGGGGTGGCGGTGGGCGTCGGCGTCGGGGTAGGCAGGGCGCAGGTGGTGGACTCCACCCGCCCGTCCCAGACGACCGTCAGCTCCACGGCCTTCCCGGGCCCGATGAGCAGGGGCCGGCTCTGGGCCTGCCCGGTGCAGGTGGCCGAGGTCCAGATGCTCGACCCCCCCGAGGTAATGAGGGCGGTGAACGTGCCGGTGCCCGCGTCCAGGAGGCAGGGCACGCTCCCGGTGTTCGTCACGGTGGCGCCCACACTGAGCCCGGCGCCTGCGGGCACCGTCTCGGGGACGCTCAGCGTGGCGCCCAGGGCGCTGGCGGAGCAGGCCTCCGGGACGGGGTAGGTGGTCACCTGGGCGGCCGCCTCGCGCGCGGCGTCCTGGCGGGCGATCTCCTCGCGTGCCGAGGAGAACCCGAGGACGAGGAGGGAGACCATGCTAATGACGACGCCGACGGCCAGGGCGCTGACGAGCACCCACCGCAGGGCGTAGTTCGGGCGCCGGGGTACCTGGGTCACCGTCAGCTTGCCTGTACCGCGGGCCGGCCCGGGGCCGGCTCCCCGGCCCGGGGATGACGCGCGAGCCTTCCCCCGCCCCTGCCCCGGGGCCCGCCCCTGGTCGGTTCCCCGGGCCCGCGGGGTACGCCGGGGCGCGCGCGCGGGCCGCCCCTGCTGGTGGCTGCTGTCGCGGTTGGCTCGGGCGGTGCCCGGAGACGTCTGCCGACCGCCCGCCGACGTCGTCCCCCGTGAGCTGGCAGGACGGGAGCCTGCGCCCGCGGCCGGACGAGGCTGGGCGCCTGCGGCCGGACGAGGCTGGGCGCCCGCGGCGGGACGGGGCTGGGCGCCCGCAGCCGGACGGGGCCCCTGGCCGTGGGGCTGGGCAGCGCCGGTGCGCCTGCGGTAGGCCGAGCCCGCCGCCCCGCCCCGCCCTGACGCCCCGCGGCCCGTTCCGCCCCTGGCCTGACCGGTGGTACTCGGACGTGACTGACGTGACTGGGGTACGCGCCCCGCACCGTGTGAGCCGCCCCGGCCCGGTGTGCCACCGGAGCGGCGTCCACCGTGTCTACCCTGTCCCTGCGCCATGGTGCCGACTGTACCGGGCGCCGCTCAGGGCAGCCGGTAGGTGGCGCCGTCGTCGTGGGTGGCAATGAGGCCGTCAGCCAGGAGGCTGGCCAGGACCCGCTCGGGCTGGGCAGGGTCGGGGTGCTGCCCGCGCGCCAGGCTCACACCGGCAGCGGCGGCCAGCAGCTCACCACGTCCCAGGCCCCGGGCCACCTCCCGGCCTGCTGACGCCTCGGCGTGCTGGCGGCGCAGTCGGTCCATGACCAGGCCGCGGGCCTGCCGGTCGGTACCGTGCCAGGCCTGGCTGCGGCGACGACGGGCGTGCTTATCCGGTGGGCAACCGGCTGCGAGCCAGGCGCACTCCCGCCTCCAGGGGCAGGAGGGGCAGGCTGGCTCCCTGACGGTGCACACCAGCGCCCCGAGCTCCATGACGGCCACCGACCAGCGGGCGGCCCGGGCGTCCTCCAGGGGCAGGAGGGCGGCGGCCCGGTCCCGCTCAGCCCGGACCAGGCTGGGAGCGGGCAGGGCGCTCCCCCCTACCGCCCGGGCCAGGACCCGCCGGACGTTGGTGTCCAGGGCCAGGGCCCGCCTGCCGTAGGCAAAGGCCAGGACCGCCCCGGCCGTGTACTCCCCCACGCCGGGCAGGGCCAGGAGGGCGTCGGGATCCGCGGGCAGGACGCCGTCGTACCGCTCGACGACGGCCGCAGCGCACTCCCTGAGCCTCAGGGCGCGTCGCGGGTAGCCCAGACGCCCCCAGGCGTGCAGGACCTCGGCGACGGGGGCACCGGCCAGGTCCGCGGGGCCGGGCCAGCGTGCCATCCAGGCCGTCCAGGCAGGAGTGACGCGAGACACAGGGGTCTGCTGGCTCATGACCTCCGAGACGAGCACGCCCCAGGGCGTGGTACCGGGCCGCCGCCAGGGCAGGTCCCGGGCGTGGTCATGGTACCAGTCGATGACGGCCTGGTCCGACGGCGCCCGGTCCGACGGCGCCTGGTGCCGGGCCGCGTCCGCCTGCTGCGGGGGCACACCGCTGGCGCCGTCTGGTACGAGGCCGCGCACCACCGCACCCGCCTGCTGCGGGGGCACGGCTACCGGCCCCCTGGGCTCAGGCGGGCAGGCCGTCCTCGGTCTACCGGGAGCGGCGGGCCTGGTACCACGACAGTCGGGGCCGTCGGGCTGGGTCATTGGGCACCCTCCTCCTGGGCGGGTCCGGGCAACCGCATTAGGCTACAGCCTGGCCACGACGCGGGGCCCGCCCGACGGGGTTCGCCCCGGTGTCGGGTTACCCCTACCAGGGTTGGCCTGCCAGTAGGATGGTGGCGACAGGCTCCGACCAGGAGGGTATGAGGTATGAGTACACCAGCACCCTCCCCCGAGGACGCCCCGCTCCAGGGCGCCGCGGCACCCACCACCTCTGTCACCGACCCCGACGCCCTCCCGGATGCCGACCCTGACGCCCACCCGGATGCCGACCCTGACGCCGACCTCGACGCCCTCCCTGACTCCCCCGTGGCCGACGGCACGGGCACCCAGGGAGGGGCCACTCAGCCCCCGACTCGTGCTGACTCCCCCACGACCAGCAGCCCGGGCACCACGGGCGCCAGCTCGGGAGCCCCCGTCGGCGCCCCGGCACAGCCCGTGCCGCCAACCGGGCGGACGCCCGGCGAGCGCGGCACCTACTACCCGGCGCGTCGGCAGACGACCGCGTACGCCGCCTACCTGCTGACGTCCTGGCCCATCCACCTGGGGTTCTTCCTGGTGGTCATCCTCCTGTGCTCCCTGGGGGCCGGACTGGCGATCCTGTGGATCGGCCTGCCAATGCTGGCAGGCGGCATCACGGTGGCTCGTCACGCGGCGTCCTGGCAGCGCCGGACCAGTGCCGACCTGACGGGGTATCCCGCCCCCGAGCAGGTCTACGCGCTACCGGACCCGCACGCCCCGCTCCCACAGCGTCTCCTGGTCCTCCTGCGCGACCCGCAGTCGTGGCGGGACGTGGTCTGGGTGCTCACCGGCTTCTTCGTCTCGGCGCTGACCTGGTGCCTGACCCTGGTGTGGCTGGCCGGAATCCTCGCCGTGCTGCACGGCCCGGTCACCCTGATCACGCGCCGGGCCCTCCTGCAGTTCGGGGTGTCGACCAGCAGCCTGGGCGATCTGCTCGGCGTACCATACCCGGGCGCCTTCGACACCCTGCTGGGGATCGGCGTCGGCCTGTTCTTCCTGTTCAGCGCCCCCGCCGTCCTCAGGACGCTGGCCACCACGCAGCTGGCCTACGCCGAGAACATGCTCTGCCACCACGCCCGCGACCGCGAGCGGATCGACCGCCTGACGGCGTCGCGCACCTCGGCCCGCAACGCCGAGGCCTCGGCCCTGCGCCGCCTGGAGCGCGACCTGCACGACGGCCCCCAGCAGCGCCTGGTGCGGCTCAATATGGACCTGGCCCGGGCCCGGCGTCAGGCGGCCACCAACCCCGAGCGCGCCCAGGAGATTATCGACGGCGCCATGGCCCAGGCCCAGGAGACCCTTGACGAGCTGCGTCAGCTCTCGCGCGGCATCGCCCCGCCGGTGCTCGTGGACCGGGGCCTGCAGGCCGCTATCGCCGAGGCCGCGGCCCGCTCCGTCGTGCCGGTGACCGTCCACGCCGACCTGCCGACCGTCCCCGTGCACGCGGCCTCGGCGGCGTACTTCGTGGTGGCCGAGTCGCTGGTCAATATCAACAAGCACTCCCAGGCCTCGACGGCCACGGTCAGCGCCGAGGTGCGTGACGGCGTCCTGCACCTGGTCGTCGCCGACAACGGCGTCGGCGGGGCCAGTACGGCCAAGGGCCACGGCCTGGCCGGGCTGGTCGAGCGGCTTGACGGCGTGGACGGCTCCCTGTGTGTCTCCTCCCCCGTCGGGGGCCCGACGACCATCGAGGCGGTAATCCCGTGCGGATCCTGATCGCGGACGACTCGGTCCTGCTGCGCGAGGGCCTGGCCATGATCCTGGCCGACGACGGCCACGAGGTCATTGGCGGGGTCGGCACGGGCCCGGAGCTGGTGAGCCAGTGCCTGGCCCTGCGTCCTGACCTGACGATCAGCGACATACGCATGCCGCCGTCGCACACCGACGAGGGCCTGCGCGCCTGCATGCGTATCCGCGCCCGGTGGCCGCAGGCCCCCATCCTGCTGCTGAGCCAGTACATTGTGCTCAGCTACGCCACCGACCTGCTGTCCTGCGGCTCGGGTCCCATTGGCTACCTGCTCAAGGACCGGGTCGCCGACCTGGACTCCTTCCTTGACGCCGTACAGCGGGTGGGCAACGGCGGGATGGTCCTGGACCCGGAGGTGGTGGCGCAGATGATGGGGCGCGGGCGCCGCGACGACCCGGTGGCCACCCTCACCCCGCGCGAGCGGGAGGTCCTCGAGCTCATGGCCCAGGGGCACACCAACTCGGCCATCGCCAGGCGCCTGGTGGTGACCGACGGGGCCGTGGAGAAGCACATCCAGCGGATCTTCGCCAAGCTGGGCCTGTACGCCAACGCCGACGTGCACCGGCGCGTGGTGGCCGTGCTCACCCTGCTGGGACTGTCCTAGGTATTCTGGCGTACTTCCGGCCGCCGGGGACGTACTCTGGCCGCCGGGGACGTACCTTAGTCATCGGGAACGTACCTTAGTCATCGGGGACGTACTCGTAGGGTACGTCGGCGGCGGCTAAGGTACGTCGCCGCCGACCAGGAACCGGGAGCCAGAGCCAGGAAGACGCTCAGGAGGCCCGCTGGTGGGCGAGCTCCAGGACGGCGCGCGCCGTGGCGTCGTCGACCACCAGGTCCGTGGCCACCCGGGCCCGCAGCGCGGCCAGCAGCGCCCGGGCCTTTCCGGTCCCGGCCACCACGCACAGGCGCCGGGGGATGCGGGCGAGCTGGGCGGGCGTGGGACCCGTGGCCCGGGCGTTGAGGCTGATGTCACGCCAGGAGCCGTCACCGCGCAGCAGCACCGTGCACACGTCCCCCACTACCCGCTGACGGCGCAGCACGGCCCGGTCGGAGGCGCTGAGGTGCCCCCCGGCGTACACCTGGGAGGGCAGGGCCCCGTCCAGGGCGCCGACGCCGAACACCACCAGGCGCGCGCGGCGGGCCACTGCCAGGACCCGCCTGACCGAACGCTCGGACCACATGGCCTCACGGGTGGCCACGTGGTCGAAGAACGCCGGCACCGGGAAGGAGATGGTGCGCGCCCCCAGGGCGTCACGCATACGGGAGAGCACCTCGGTGGCGCTGGGGCCCTCGTGCACGGGGTCCGAGGCGCCATTGAGCTGGACCACGGTGAGCCCGGGCACCGGCCGGGAGGGCAGGACGGCGCTGACCTCTGACATGGTGGTCCCCCAGGCGACGCCGACCACCACGCCAGGCCCGACGCCGTCACGGCCGACGGGGTGCGCACTGTCCCGCCCACCGGGGTGCACGCCCTGTAGGACCGGCCCGACGCCGTCACGGCGTGCCCCCGCCTGCTCGGCCAGGTCCGTCACCAGGTCCACCATGTGCGTGGCGGCCACGCCGGCGACCTGCTGGAGGCGGTGGATCTCCGTGGTGCCCTCACGCACCGGGACGACGCGGGCCCGTACCCCGAAGACCTGGGCCAGGTGGCCCTCCAGGGACCCGGCCCCGCCGGGCTGGACCAGGCTGATACGCACCACCCCCTGGGCGCGCGCCCGGGCCAGCAGCCGGGAGACGGTGGAGCGCGAGACCCCCAGGTGGCGAGCGATCACCTCCATGGTCTCGCCCTGGACGTAGTACATGGAGGCCGCCTCGTAGGCGCGCACGAGCCCCTCACCGCCCTGGGCGGGACCGCTCCCCCGCCCGGTGGGCCCGCAGGATAACCCGGGCCGGCCCGGCCCACCAGATCCCGCCACAGGCTCGTCACCGACCACGTCAGCCCCCTGTCGCCTCCTCGGCACGGCGCCCATCCTTGTCCCGCCTACCGGTTAGGGGTGCACGTCCGTGCAGCTGCCTTGCCCATCCTCTCATACCTGGGCGAGAGTGGATCCTGTCACCACAATCCGGTCGCCACGGGCCGGTCGCCGCCCGGCCTCCACCGCCCGGCCCCGGCCAGGGGCCGCCGGAGCTGGCCAGCACGCAGGCCCACACCGCGGGCCCGGTACCGCCAGCCGGACCCACACCACCGCGAGGCCCCGCCACTGCGAGACCCGCCACCAGCAGGCCCACCGTAGGCCGCGCCACCGTAGGCCGCGCCACCAGCGGCCCCACCGCAGGCCCGGTACCACCAGCCGGGCCCGAGTACAACGACGTGTACAACCAGGAGCACCAGGAGCCACCATGCCGTCCTCCCAGCCCCCAGCGCGGGGCGCCACACCCGCCCCCACCCAGGACACCGCGCTCAACGCCGCCCAGCGCACGCGCGCCCTGGCGGAGATGTCGTCGGCCGAGGGCCTGGACGTCCTGGTCGTCGGCGGCGGGGTCACCGGGGCCGGGATCGCCCTGGACGCCGCAGCCCGGGGCCTGCGCACCGGGATCGTGGAGATGGGCGACTGGGCCTCGGGCACCTCCTCGTGGTCCTCCAAGCTCATCCACGGCGGGCTGCGCTACCTCTACCAGCTCAACCTCGCCCTGGTCCACGAGTCCCTCACCGAGCGCGGCCGCCTGCTGACCACCACCGCCCCGCACCTGGTCAAGGCCCAGCCCTTCCTGTGGCCGCTCAGGCACCACTACGAGCGCTCCTACTCCGCCGTCGGCGTGGGCGCGTACGACGCCCTGGCCCTGGTCGGCGCCCGTGGCCGCAGGACCCTGCCGGTCCAGCGCCACCTGGGGCGCAGGGGCACCGCGGCCCTGGCCCCCGCCCTGGACACCAGCGGCCTGGCCGGGTCCATCCGCTTCTTCGACGCCCGGGTCGACGACGCCCGCCTGGTCATCGACCTGGTGCGCACCGCCGTCGGCCTGGGGGCCCTGGCCGCCAACCGCACCAGGGTCACCGGCTTCCTCACCGACGGGCGCGGCCACGTCCACGGGGCCCGCGTCACCGACCTGGCCACCGGTACCGAGCACGAGATCCGTGCCAGGTACACCATTAGCGCCACCGGGGTGTGGACCGAGGAGGTCCAGGACCTGGCCAGCGCCGACGGGGGCCTGAAGGTCCTGGCCTCCAAGGGGATCCACGTCGTGGTGCCCAGGGAAGCCATTGACGCCCAGACCGGCGTCTTCCTGCGCACCGAGAAGTCCGTCCTGTTCATTATCCCCTGGCCCGAGTACTGGGTGATCGGCACCACCGACACCCCCTGGGACCTGGACGTCTCCAGGCCGGTGGCCACCGCCGCCGACGTCGACTACATCCTGGCGCACGCCAACTCCGTCCTGGCCCGCCCCATTACCCGGGACGACATTATCGGCGTCTACGCGGGCCTGCGTCCCCTGCTCCAGCCCAGGCTCAGACCGGGGGCGCAGGCGGCCTCCACCAAGGTCTCCCGCGAGCACACCGTCACCCGTGTGGTCCCGGGCCTGACCGCCATCGCCGGCGGCAAGCTGACCACCTACCGGGTCATGGCGGCCGACGCCGTGGACCACGCCCTGGGCGAGGCCCTGGCCCGCACCCACCCCTGCGCCACGGCCGACCTGCCCCTGGTGGGGGCCGCCGGCTACCGTGCCCTGGCGGCCCGGGCGGGGCAGATCGCCGCCGAGCGGGGCTGGAGGCTGGAGCGGGTCACCCACCTGCTGGACCGCTACGGGGACGAGACCCCGGCCCTGCTGGCCTCCATTGACGCCGCCGAGGACCCCTTGGCCCGCCTGGGTGAGCCGCTGGAGTCGGCCCCCGCCTACCTGCGCGCCGAGGTCGCCTGGGCCGTCACCCACGAGGGCGCCGAGCGCCTGGACGACGTCCTGCTGCGCCGCGTGCGCCTGGACGTCTCGCGGCGCGACCACGGCCTGGGTGCCGCCGACGAGATCCTCTCCGTCATGACCCCCCTGCTGGGGTGGACCCGGCAGGAGGCGGCCGCCCAGAAGGAGGCCTACGCCCAGCGCGTGTCAGACATTACCGCCGCCGAGGCCGAGGTCACCGACGCCGCGGCCGTGGCCCACCTCAGGCAGCCCGTCTGAAGAGGGCGCGACCCGCACCAGGGCGGGGCGACGGCGCCCGGTGCCGGGCCCCGGCGCCCACCGTCGTCCGCCACCGCTGCCCACCGCTATCCGCCACCGGTGGCGGGCACCGTCCTGGTCCGGCCGCCCTGCCGCCGGGCCCCCGGTCGTCCGCCCCGCTAGCCTCCCGCTAGCCTGTCCTGGTCCGCACCCGATCGACCCGCCGCCGAGCCCGCTCACGACGCAGTGAAAGGACCGTCCATGAGCCCTGAGACCACCGGCAAGAAGTACGTCCTGGCCATTGACCAGGGGACCACCTCCTCGCGTGCCGTCCTGTTCGACCACGACGGCGGGATCGTCGCCGTGGACCAGAGAGAGCACGCCCAGATCCTCCCGCGCGCCGGGTGGGTGGAGCACGACCCGGTGGAGATCTGGGCCGCCGTCCGCTCCGTCGTCGGCGGCGTGCTGGCCGCGGCCGAGGTCAACCGCCACGAGATCGCCGCCGTCGGCATGACCAACCAGCGCGAGAGCGTCGTCGTGTGGGACCGGCACACCGGTGAGCCCGTCTACAACGTCATTGTCTGGCAGGACACCCGCACCCAGAGGATCTGCGAGCGCCTGGCGGCCGCGGCGCCGGCACCGGACGGCTCCCCGGACTACGACCGCTACAGGGACCGGGTGGGCCTGAGCCTGGCCACCTACTTCTCCGGCCCCAAGGTGGCCTGGATCCTGGAGAACGTGGAGGGCGCCCGCGAGCGCGCCGAGGCCGGCGACCTGCTCATGGGGACCATGGACACCTGGGTGCTGTGGAACCTCACCGGCGGGACGGCAGGCGGCGTGCACGCCACCGACGTCACCAACGCCTCGCGCACCATGCTCATGAACCTCGACACCCTGGACTGGAACACGCGGATCTGCGCGGACATGGGCATCCCCACCTCCATGCTGCCCGAGATCCGCCCCTCCTCGGGCGTGTTCGGGCTGGGCCGCAGGAACGGCCTGCTCATTGACACCCCGATCAGCGGGATCCTGGGCGACCAGCAGGCGGCCACCTTCGGCCAGGCCTGCTTTAAGGTGGGCCAGGCCAAGAACACCTACGGCACCGGCTGCTTCATGCTCATGAACACCGGCACCACCCCGGTGCGCAGCGACAACGGCCTGCTGACCACCGTGTGCTACCAGATCGAGGGCGAGGCCCCCGTCTACGCCCTGGAGGGCTCTATCGCGGTGGCCGGGTCGCTCGTGCAGTGGCTGCGCGACAACCTCGGCATTATCGCCGAGTCCCGGGACGTGGAGGCCCTGGCCCGCTCCGTGGACGACAACGGCGGGGCCTACTTCGTACCGGCCTTCTCCGGGCTGTTCGCCCCGCACTGGCGCCCCGACGCCCGCGGCGCCCTGGTGGGCCTGACCCGCTACGTCAACAAGGGGCACATCGCCCGGGCCGTGGAGGAGGCCACCGCCTACCAGACCCGTGAGGTGCTCGAGGCCATGAACGCCGACTCCGGGCAGGCCCTGACCGAGCTCAAGGTCGACGGCGGCATGACCCGCGACGAGCTGCTCATGCAGTTCCAGGCCGACCAGGTGGGCGTGCCCGTGGTGCGCCCCAAGGTTGTCGAGACCACGGCCCTGGGGGCCGCCTACGCCGCCGGCATCGCGGTGGGCTTCTGGTCGGGCACCCAGGACGTGGTGGACAACTGGGCCGAGGGCAGGCGCTGGGAGCCGGTCATGGGGGCCGCCGAGCGTGAGCGCCTCTTCCGCAACTGGGTCAAGGCCGTGGCCCGCACCCTGGACTGGGTGGACGACGACGTCGTGGAGTAGCCCCGCCCGCGCCCCGCGCCCCCACCCGCCCCCACTCGCCGAGAACGGTACTTGTTCGCCGTGAGAACGGTACTTATTGCTCGCGAGAACGGTACTTGTTCGCCGTGAGAACGGGCGCGCTGCCCTGGCACCTGCCGCCAGGGACCCGGCAGGAGGTGCCGGGACGCCGACGGCGGGGTACCAGCCGTGTCAGCTGGCACCCCGCCGTCGCGAGAGTGAGAGAGGTGAGCCCCGGTCGGGGATCAGGCGTCGAGGTCGGTCTCCAGGAGGGCCTTGAGCTCCTTCAGGGCGCCCTCAGAGCCAGCGGCGTCAGAGGCGAGGGTCACGACGTCGCCGAAGCCGGCGCCCAGGGTCATGACACCCAGGATGGAGGAGGCGTCAACGGGGGCGCCGCCCTCCTTGGCAATGGTGACGGGAACGCCCTTCTCGGCGACAGCCTTGACGAAGGTGGCGGCGGGACGGGCGTGGAGGCCGACCTTGGAGGCGATGGTGGCGGTGACCTGGGCCATGAGAGCTCCTTTAAGAGGATGGGGACGGCAGTGCGACGCCGTCAGACGCCACAGTGCCACATGACTGGGAGCAACCCGAGGGTTGCTTTGGGGCCACAGTACCGGACAATCGCCGTGCGCGCCGAGATCCTTTCGACCTGAGAGAAACATAGAAAGCGCTCCCCGTCACACCAACGACCCCCGGAGGCCGACTGGCGAGCCCACCAGTATGGTCAGGGCCACACCGTGGAGGTCCCGACGCCGGTCACGGAGACGGGTCCTGGGCGGGGGCGTCCGCCTCGGCGTACCCGACGGACAGGCCGGGTAAGAGGCTGCCACCCGGGTAAGAGGCTGCCGCTGGTGTCGGCACCGGGTGCCATCCTGGCCCTATGAGCACCACCGAATCCGCCTCGCCCCGCCAATCTCGTCCCCGCGGACCTGAGGCCGCCCGCCCCGCCTCCTGGGTCCAGGGGCCCCTGCTCGGCTTCGACACCGAGACCACGGGCGTGGACCCGAGCCAGGACCGCCTGGTCACCGCCGCCCTGGTCTGGCGCGGCCCGCGCCGGGCCGACGGCCCACGTGCCCAGAAGGTGCGGACCTGGCTGGCGGATCCGGGGGTCGAGATCCCCGAGGCCGCCACCGCCGTCCACGGCATCTCCACGGCGCAGGCCCGCGCCCAGGGGCGCAAGATCTCCGAGGTCCTGGAGGAGGTCGCCGCGGTCCTGGCGCGGGCGATGTCGGCGGGGACGCCGGTGGTGGCCTTCAACGGCTCCTACGACCTGACCCTCATGGAGGCCGAGCTGGACCGCCACGGCCTGCCCACGCTGCGCCAGCGCCTGGGCCGGGACCTGGGGCCCGTGGTGGACCCGCTGGTCCTGGACCGGATGGTGGACCGCTTCCGCAAGGGCAAGCGCCGCCTGGGGGACCTGACCGAGGTCTACGGGGTGAGGGTCGCCAGCAGCCTGCACACGGCCGAGGTGGACGTGGAGGCCACCCTGGACGTCCTGGAGGCCATGGTGGACGCCCACCCCCAGCTGGCGGACCTGCCCCGGGAGGATCTGGTCAGCACCCAGGCCCAGGCCCACCGGAAGTGGGCGGAGTCCTTCAACCGCTGGCTGGCTCGCCAGGACCCGGGCCGACCGGGTGCCAGCCTGTCCTGGCCCCTGCCGTAGTAGAGGCCGCGTGCCCTGGCCGGCCCCGCGCTAACGCACCCCAGCAGGCCCCGGCAGGCCCCGCAGTACTCCCGCCAGCCCCCTGGTAGCACCCCGGCGGCCCGGTAGCGCACCCGACCAGCCCCTGCGGTAGCGCCCCAAACCGGCCCCGGTAGCACCCCCGGCGAGGGCACCGGGTGCTGCCCGCCTCAGCGCCCCTCGCCGCGCCCGGAGTAGTTGGGCGCCTCCACGGTCATCTTGACGTCGTGGGGGTGGGACTCCTTGAGGCCAGCCGCCGTAATGCGCACGAACCGCCCCCGCTCCTTGAGCTCGCCCACGGTGCGGGCGCCCACGTAGAACATGGACTGGTGCAGCCCGCCAGCCAGCTGGTAGACGACGTCGGCCAGGGAGCCGGAGTAGGGGACCTGCCCCTCAATGCCCTCGGGCACGATCTTGGAGTCGGTGGACACGTCGGCCTGGAAGTAGCGGTCCTTGGAGTAGGAGGCGCGTCCGCGCGAGCTCATGGCCCCCAGCGAGCCCATACCGCGGTAGCGCTTCCACTGCTTGCCGTTGACGAAGACCAGGTCGCCGGGGGACTCGGTGCAGCCCGCCAGCAGGGAGCCCAGCATGACCGTGTCCGCCCCGGCCACCAGGGCCTTGGCAATGTCGCCGGAGTACTGCAGGCCGCCGTCGGCGATGAGCGGGATCCCTGCGGGGGCGCAGGCCAGTGAGGCCTCGTAGACGGCCGTCACCTGGGGCACGCCCACGCCGGCCACCACCCGGGTGGTGCAGATGGAGCCCGGTCCCACGCCGACCTTGACGGCGTCCACCCCGGCGTCGACGAGCGCCTGGGCGCCCTCGCGGGTGGCCACGTTGCCGCCCACGACCTGGACCCGGCTGAAGGCAGGGTCGGACTTGAGGCGGGAGATCATCTCCAGGGCCAGGCGCGCCCCGCCGTTGGCGGTGTCCACCACGAGCACGTCCACCCCGGCCTCGGCCAGGGCGCCGGCCCGCTGCCAGGTGTCACCCCAGTAGCCGACGGCGGCGCCCACCACCAGGCGCCCCTCGGCGTCCTTGGTGGCGTGGGGGTACTGCTCGGTCTTGACGAAGTCCTTGACCGTGATCAGGCCGGTCAGGTGCCCGGCGGCGTCGATCAGCGGGAGCTTCTCGACCCGGTGGGCGGCCAGGAGGGCCTTGGCGTCCTGGCGGGAGATGCCGGTAGAACCGGTGACCAGGCGCTCGCGCGGGGTCATGTAGTCGCGCACGCGGGCGGTGGGCCACAGCTCACCGGGGACGAAGCGCAGGTCCCGGTTGGTAATGATCCCCACCAGGGCGCCGCCCTCGTCCACCACCGGCAGGCCGGAGATCTTGTAGTGGCCGCAGATCCTGTCCATCTGGGCCAGGGTGGCGTCGGGGTCCACGGTCACCGGGTCGGTGATCATGCCGGACTCCGAGCGCTTGACGCGACGCACCTGGTCAGCCTGGTCCTCAATGGGCAGGTTGCGGTGGAGGACGCCCATTCCGCCCTGACGTGCCATGGCAATAGCCATCTCGGACTCGGTAACCGTGTCCATGGCCGCGCTGACCAGCGGGACGTCCAGTGAGATCGTCCTGGTCAGACGGGAGACCGTGTCCACCTCCGAGGGGATGACGTCGGTGAGCCGTGGGAGCAGCAGGACGTCGTCATAGGTCAGTCCGGTCGGGGCAAAGAGGTCCGAGTTGGTGATCGAGTCGCTCACAGCACGCATCGTAGGGTGACGGTGCCGGGGACGCACCCTGAGCCGTCGTCAGCACCCGCCAGCCGTCCCGGTCCATCGCCCAGGAGGGGCAAGCCTAGTGTCCCGCTCCCGGCCCGCCCCGCCACCAGGGCCCTAAAACCTCCCCATAACGTGCCCACAACCAATTAAACGGTTGGACTCGCAATCGTAACTCATATTGTGAAGACGACCACTGGGGCGCCCTTGACCTGCGGGTTTTCCGGAAGGTCATTATTAAACTCTCGGAAAACATCTGTCAAACCTTGTCCCAACAGTTCGGGCCACCTATCATTATAAACAGGCGCATGTGCGACACCTGCACGATAGGCGTCTATCGGAGGGACACGATGACGGAGAACTCACGGCTTCCAGGCCCGATCTCCGCTCTGTGGGAGTGGCAGTACGATGGCGCCTGCCTGGGGATGGACTCCTCCCTCTTCTTTCACCCTGAGGGCGAGCGAGGCTCATCGCGTCGCCGTCGGGACGAGGGCGCCAAGCTGATCTGCGGCACCTGCCCGGTTGTTGAGCAGTGCCGCGCGCACGCTCTGCGTACGCGCGAACCCTACGGAGTCTGGGGAGGTATGACAGAGGAGGAGCGTCGGGAGTGGCTCGACGCGGAGTCCCGCAGGCGCCGCCGAAGCGTGGGCGCCTGAGGGCAGCACGATCCCGGCCTGCGACCAGGCCGGGGTCGTGCGCGGGCTTGTGCGCCCACGCGAGCGGGCCAGGGCCCCGACAGACACGACCCGCCCCTGACAGACACGGCCCGCCCCCGAGAAGGTCCTTCTCGGGGGCGGGCTGGTAGCTACCGGGCACCGGGGCGCGGTGCCGGCGAGGTCCTCAGCGGGTGATGACGGCCAGGACGTCGCGGGCGGAGAGGATGAGGTAGTCCTCACCGTCGTACTTGACCTCGGTACCGCCGTACTTGGAGTAGATGACGACGTCGCCCTCGGCGACGTCCACCGGGACGCGGTTGCCCTTGTCGTCCACGCGGCCCGGGCCCACGGCCACGACCTTGCCCTCCTGGGGCTTCTCCTTGGCGGTGTCCGGGATGACCAGACCGGACGCGGTGGTCTGCTCGGCCTCGACCGTCTGGACGACGATGCGGTCCTCCAGCGGCTTGATGGAGATCGACATTGCGGACCTCCCCTTCTCGCTTCTCAGCGTGCAGTAGAACGGCTTATTCGCCCTCCGCCGGGTGCGTCCGGCCGCCGTCGCGGGGGTCGGCCTGACGCTGGTGGAGCGCGAGTCGCAGGGCGCGTCCCGGACGTCCGCACATCCTGGCCACGCGCCTGCGCCTGCGCAGAATCTACGACGGCGTTAGCACTCAGTCAATGCGAGTGCCAACCACGGGGTGCGGTTTCGCCCGTGGCGTCACCACCCTCGTAACCGGTGAGACCCGGCACACCAGGGCAGTCACCCGGCTGGCCCCGGCACGGGCGGCTCGGCGGCTTCGTCGAGCTCATTGGGCTGGCCCTGGAAGCAGCGTGGCCAGACCCCGGTCCGGCGTCGGCCCCGCCCTCACCGGCGCACCCGGCCGCGCCCTCACCGGCGCCGCGAGCCAGGGCCGGGCACCAGGCCGTCACGAGACCGACGGGCGCTGCGAGCGGGTCCAGGCCCTGGCCTCATCGACCGTGACCTCACGGTCCCCCAGGATGGGCTGACGGTCGCTGACCACGTCCCAGGCCGCCTTCATGGCCGCCACCCGCTCACGCAGCCAGCTGCGCCACCACGAGCGGGTCCCCGAGACGGTCTCGGCGTCCACCACGCCGCGGGCGTCGACCCCCACGGCCCGGCACACCGCCACGGCCCGGGGGGCGTGGAAGTCCTGGGTGACCATAATCGCCTGGTCCACGCCGAAGATCCGGTGGGCTCGCACGCAGGTGTCATAGGTGTCCAGCCCCGCGTAGTCCAGGGCGATCGCCTCGGGCGGCACCCCCTGCTCAATGAGGTAGGCCCTCATGGCCACCGGCTCGTTGTAGGTCATCTCGGAGTTGTCCCCCGAGACCAGGACCGCCTCGACCCGTCCGGAGGCGTACAGGCTCACCGCGGTGTCCAGTCGGCGGCGCAGGACGGTGGAGGGCGTCCCGTCGGCGTACACGGAGGCACCCAGCACGACGGCCACCGGGGCGGTCGACGTGTCACTGGGCGACCCCAGGGTCCTAATGCGTCCGTGGCTGAGGTGCCAGATCCACAGGTTCGGCCCCAGGACCACCGTCAGCAGCACCAGGAGCACCAGCAGGACCGTGACCCGACGGACTCGTTTCCCCATGCCTCCTCCTCCTTCCCCACCGGCGGCACGGTGAGCCGGCCAGAGCCGACCCAGGGCGTCACTGTAGCCCTTGGAAGGTGACAGGACGCTGGGAACACCCGGAACGTCATGGGACACACACCCGGCCCCGCGCGAGCCGGGGCGTGTCAGAGCCGAGGCCGTGGAATGATCACGGAGGTGACCGCCACGCAGGACGCCCTCGCCCCGCTGCTCACCCCCGCCGGGTGGGCGCTGCTCGCCACCCTGCCGCCCTACCGGCAGGACGAGGCCCTGGCGCTCGGTGAGCGCCTGCGCGCCCAGGGGCACTCCCCCGACCTGGTGGCCGCGGCCCTGACCCAGCAGCGCCTGCGCGCCCGGGCGGCGGCCAAGTTCGGCCCCTTCGCCTCCACCATGCTCTTCACCCCCGACGGCCTGGAGCAGGCCACCCGCCTGGCGGTCGCGGCCCACCACGCCGCCCGCTACCAGCGCGCCGGGACCACCCGGGTCGCGGACCTGGGCTGCGGGATCGGGGGAGACGCCCTGGCCCTGGCCGGCCTGGGCCTGGGCGTCCTGGCCGTGGAGAGGGACGAGGCGACGGCGGCCCTGGCCACGGTCAACCTCATGCGCTTCCCGGAGGTCACGGTCCGCTGCGCCGACGCCCGGGAGGTGGACCTGGTCGCCGAGGGGGTGGACGGCGTCTTCGCCGATCCCGCCCGGCGCTCCGGCGGACGGCGGCTGACCGACCCCGAGCAGTGGTCCCCGCCCCTGAGCACGGTCCTGGCGTGGCGCGAGCAGGTGCCCGCCCTGGGGGTGAAGGCCGCCCCCGGCATCGACCACGCCCTCCTGCCCGCCGACGCCCACGTCCAGTGGGTCAGCGTCGACGGCGGCGTCCTGGAGGCGGACATCTGGTGCGGCCCCCTGGCCCTCGAGGGCCCCGGCCGCTCCGCCCTGGTCCTGCGCAGCGCGCCCGCCGCCACCAGCGGGGCGGGTACCAGCGGGGACGGCCCGGACGCCGTCGCCCGCCCCGCCGTCGCCCGCCTGAGCGACCCGGAGTGCACCGACCCCACTACCCCGCCGCTCCAGCTGCCCCCGATCGCGGGGCAGGAGGAGCTCGGCGAGTACGTCCTGGAGCCCGACGGCGCCGCCATCCGCGCCGGGCTGGTGGCCCACCTGGCCTCCCGCGCCGGGGCCACCCCCCTGGCACCCCGGATCGCCTACCTCACCGGCCCCCGCCTGCCCGGGACGGACCTGGCCCCCTTCCTGCGCGCCTGGCGGGTGCGCGAGGTGCTCCCGCTGCACCTCAAGGCGCTGAGGGCCCGGGTGCGCGAGCAGGGGATCGGCCGCCTGGAGATCCACCGGCGGGGGGTGGACGTCTCCCCCGACGCCCTGCGCGCCTCCCTGCACCTGGAGGGCCAGGCCTGCGAGACCTGGCTCCTGACCCGGCTGGGTCCCGGCGGGCCGGACCCCCGGGACCGGGGACCGCGGGGAGCCGTCCTGGTGGTCGACCCCGTCCCCCTGGCCTCCTGAGCCGCCCGGAGCCCGACTGAGCCGCCCGGCCGCCCCGCCCGGGCAGGTAGCCCCTCCTGAGCCGCCTGCCCCAGGGCCCGGACAGTCGTCCTTGTCAGACCGTTGCACGTGAAACCGGCAGCCTCATCGACTGAATCGAGGGATCCATGACCCGCCCCCGCACCGGTACCCACCGTCAGCCGCTCCCGTTCGCGCTCTCGGCGCGCTCCACCCTGGGGGTGGAGTGGGAGCTGATGCTCATTGACCGCGACAGCCTGGACCTGCGCCAGTGCGCCGCCGAGATCCTGCGCGTCGCGAGCCAGAGCCCCTTCGTCCACGGCGAGATGATGCTCAACACGGTCGAGGTGGTCTCCGGGGCACGCGAGCGCGTGGCCCAGTGCATGGAGGACATCGCCGCGGCCCTCGACCACCTGCTGCCCGTCACCGACCCGTTGCGCATTGACCTGACCAGCGCCGGCACCCACCCCTTCGCCGACCCGCTGGTACAGAAGGTGACCGACGCCGAGCGCTACGCGCGCCTGGTGGACCGCACCCGCCTGTGGGGCCACCAGATGCTCATCTTCGGTACCCACGTGCACGTCGGCGTCGAGAGGCGCGCCAAGGTCCTGCCGATCCTCAGGGCCCTGCTCACCCGCACCGCCCACCTGCAGTGCCTCAGCGCCTCCTCGCCCTTCTGGTCCGGGCAGGACACCGGCTACGCCGACAACCGGGCCATGATGTTCCAGCAGCTGCCCACCGCCGGCGCCCCCGAGCAGCTGGACACCTGGGAGGAGCTGGAGGCCTACGCCGGGGACATGGTCCACACCGGCGTCATCAGGGACTTCACCGAGGTCCGCTGGGACGTGCGCCCCTCCCCGCGCCTGGGCACCATCGAGGTGCGGGCCTGCGACGCCGCCACCAACCTCACCGAGCTCGCCGGCGTCGCCGCCCTGACCCAGTGCCTGGTGGAGTCCTTCTCCCGGGCCCTGGACCGCGGGGAGGAGCTCGACGCCATGCCCGACTGGTACGTGGCCGAGAACAAGTGGCGCTCGGCCCGCTACGGCATGGAGGCCATCCTCATTACCAACTCCGCCGGTGACGAGGAGCTCGTCACCGACACCGTGGCCAGGATGCTCACCGAGCTCGAGCCGGTCGCCTCCGACCTGGGCTGCCTGACCGAGCTCGAGGGCGTACGCGCCACGCTCGACGCCGGGGCCTCCTACCAGCGCCAGCTCGCCGCCGTCGGGGCCGCCGGGGGCTGCAAGGAGGCAGCGGTACGCCTCCTGCTGGCCGAGACACGTGCGGGCCGGCCCCTGCACCCCACCCAGGTGCTGGCCCTGGCCTCGTCGTCCACCTGACTCGTCGTCCACCTGAACGGCCCGGGTGCGGCCCGCAGACTTAAGGAGCCGCTGCCGTCCAGGTCCAGGCGGTCCAGGACCTGACCGTGCACCCCGCAGGCTTAAGGAGCCGCTCGCGCAGACGGGGATCGGGTCACTCGCGGCCTGCACGGCTCCTTTCGCTACGGCAGCCCGCCCTCCCGCCGCGGCAACCCGCGGCCTGCACGCCGCCGACCGTCTACTGTGGTGCCATGGCGACGCCACCGTCCTCCCAGCTCACGCCCTACCCGTGGCAGCCCGGTCCGGCTGGCTGGCTCGTCCTGGACGCCGGGAGGAGTACCCGCCGCGCGCTGGGGCTGGTCCTCATCGTCGTCCTGCTCATGCTCCTGGTCCCCGTCCTGTTCATGCTGTTCTGGGTCGTGGTATCCACCGGTACGGACAAGCCCTTGGGCGGCGGGCTGGGCCTCGGCGTGTTCGCGGCCGCCCTCGCGCTGCCCCTGGGGCTGTGCATATGGGCTATGACCCGGGCCGGGACGCCGCCGACCGTGGTCGACGCCCAGGGACTGCACCTGAACCAGCCGGGCGCACCCGTCCAGACCATCCCCTGGTCCCAGGCACACGGCCACGTGGCGGTCAAGACGGTCACGCAGTACGTGCCCGGCGCGGTCGGCACGCCGTCCATGGCCTTTGTGTGCCTGGCGTTCGACGACGGGGAGATCCCCCTGCCGGGTACCATGCTCAGCTCCCCCACCCCCTACGTCATTAGCCAGCAGTCCTACGTCACCGCCCTGAGGGTCCTGGCCTACGACCCCTGGCACCAGGAGGCGCCCCTGACGCTGACTGAGCAGACCTACACACCCTGGGTACCCACCAGCACCTACTACCACCACCCCTACCACTACCCTTACCACTATCCTCACCCGTTCACGTAAGAAGACGTCCTCCGGCCGGGGCTGCTGCGTGGTGGGCCGAAAGCCTGTGGCCTGGCGGACGTCCCGCAGGAGAAGCGCGAGGCGGAGCGTCAGCGTCACCGGAGCCCGTGGCCTGGCAGACGTCCCCCGGCAGGGGATGCTGACGGCCCGGGCGGGCGGGGACTGGTACGCGGGGTGGCTCCCGGCCGGGGCTGCTGCGTGGTGGCTCCCCGACCCACGCCCTTAACCGCCGCAGGGACCGGCTCAGGGGCCCGGGGCGGTTCACGTCGCGTGGTGGTGGTCCTGGCCGACCGGCTCAGGGGCCTGGGGGCACGGGCTGGCACCGCGGACACGGGCTGGCACCGCGGGCGCGGGCCTTACCTGGCCACGACCGTCTCCAGGGGCATACCGGAGTCCGGGGCGAAGTCCAGGGGCGAGGGGGCGACGCCGGAGCGCGCGGCCGCCGATCCCATCGCCGCGATCTGGGCGCCGTTGTCGGTGCAGTAGCGCAGCGGGGGCAGGCGCAGGGTGATACCCGCGGCCCCGCAGCGCTCTGCGGCGAGCTCACGCAGGCGGGAGTTGGCCGAGTAGCCGCCACCGACCACGAGGGTGTCCACGTCCTGGTCCAGGCAGGCCTGGACGGCCTTGGCGGTCAGGGAGTCGTTGACGGCCTCGGAGAAGGCCGCGCAGACGTCGGCCACGGGGACCAGCTCGCCGTCGTCCTCCAGGGACTCCACGTAGCGGGCCACGGCCGTCTTGAGCCCGGAGAAGGAGAAGTCGTACCGGTGGCGCTGGCGGTCCTTGGCGGCGGCCAGCCCCCGGGGGAAGCGGATGGCGGTGCGGTCCCCGTGCTGGGAGACGCGGTCCACGTGCGGGCCGCCGGGGTAGGGCAGGCCGAGCAGCCGGCCGACCTTGTCGAAGGCCTCCCCGGCGGCGTCGTCCAGGGTGCCCCCCAGCTCGTGCACGTCGGTGGCGAGGTCGCCCACGGCCAGGAGGCTGGAGTGCCCGCCGGAGACGACGAGCCCCACGAAGCGCCGGGGCAGGGGCCCGTCGACGAGCTCGTCGACCGCCAGGTGCCCGATGACGTGGTTGACGCCGTACAGGGGCAGGCCCAGCACGGCGGCCAGGGCCTTGGCGGCGCTCACCCCCACGGTGAGGCTGCCGATCAGGCCCGGGCCCGCGCTCACGGCGACCGCGTCCACCTGGTCCAGGCCGACCCCGGCCTGCTCCAGGGCGGCGTCCAGGGTGGGAAGGAGGGACTCCAGGTGGGCGCGCGAGGCGATCTCGGGGATGATGCCGCCGTAGCGGGCGTACTCGTCCATGGAGGTGGCGGTGACGTCCGTCAGCAGCTGGCGGCCGCGCACCAGCGCCACGCCGGTCTCGTCGCAGGTGGACTCAATGCCGAGGATCAGGGGCTCGCTCACGCCCCCAGCCTACGCCCGGCTGCCGCCCCGCCCCCTCCCGCGGCCAACAAGTACCGTTCTCACGACGAACAAGTACCGTTCTCGCGAGCAATAAGTACCGTTCTCGCGACGGAAGAGAGGAGGAGGGGCGGCGTCGGGGCTCAGCGGGTGTGGGAGCGCTGGCCCTTCCACAGGGCGTGGCCCAGGTCGCGGTTGAGGCGGGAGATGACCTCGATCGGCACGCTCTTGGGGCACACCGCCGCGCACTCGCCGATATTGGTGCAGCCGCCGAAGCCCTCGGCGTCGTGCTGGTTCAGCATACTGACCACGCGGGCCAGGCGCTCGGGCTGCCCCTGGGGCAGCAGCCCCAGGTGGGAGATCTTGGCGCCGGTGAACAGCATGGCCGAGGCGTTGGGGCAGGCGGCCACGCACGCGCCGCAGCCGATGCAGGCCGCGGCCTCGAAGGCGGCGTCGGCCTTCTCCTTCTGGACCGGCACCGAGTGGGCCTCCGGGGCGCCCCCGGTGTTGACCGAGATGTAGCCGCCGGCCTGGACGATCCGGTCCAGGGCGGAGCGGTCCACGATCAGGTCCTTGAGGATCGGGAAGCCCGTGGAGCGCCACGGCTCGATGGTGATGGTGCCCCCGTCCTTGAAGGAGGGGTCCTCCGCGATGTGGCGCATGTGCAGCTGGCAGGTGGTGGAGCGGATGGGCCCGTGGGCCTGGCCGTTAATGACCAGACCGCACTGGCCGCAGATGCCCTCGCGGCAGTCGGAGTCGAAGGCGACCGGCTCCTTGCCCTCGGCGAAGAGCTGCTCGTTGAGCAGGTCGAGGACCTCCAGGAAGCTCATGTGCTCCTCGATACCGGTCATCGAGTACTCCTCGAAGTGACCGGGGGCGGAGGCGTTCTTCTGACGCCAGATCCTGAGCTTGATGTTCACTTGTAACTCCGCTGCTTGAGCTCGATGTCCTTGTAAACCAGGTCCTCCTTGTGGAGGACCGGGGGCTGGTTCTCCCCGCCGTACTCCCAGGCCGCCACGTAGAGGAACTCGTCGTCGTGACGCATGGCCTCGCCCTCGGGGGTCTGGGACTCGGCCCGGAAGTGGCCGCCGCAGGACTCGCGGCGGTGCAGGGCGTCAATGCACATGAGCTCGCCCAGCTCGAAGAAGTCCAGCAGCCGCCCGGCCTTCTCCAGGGACTGGTTGAGCTCGTCGGCCTCACCGGTGACGCGGGCGTCGCGCCAGAACTCCTCCTTCAGGTCCCGGATCCGCCTAATGGCCTCGCGCAGGCCGGCGTCCCGGCGCTCCATACCGCAGTACTCCCACATAATGCGCCCCAGGGCCATGTGGAAGTCGTCCACGCTGCGCGTGCCGCGCAGGGCCATGAGGCGGGCGACACGCTCCTCGACGCTGCGCCTGGCCTCGGCGATCTCCGGGGCGTCCGGGTCCACCTTGCCCAGGCGGAGCATGTCCGCCAGGTAGTCGTTCATGGTGTCAGGCAGCACGAAGTAGCCGTCGGCCAGGCCCTGCATGAGGGCCGAGGCCCCCAGGCGGTTGGC
Organism: Actinomyces sp. oral taxon 897; assembly: GCF_002999235.1. Taxonomy (NCBI): domain Bacteria; kingdom Bacillati; phylum Actinomycetota; class Actinomycetes; order Actinomycetales; family Actinomycetaceae; genus Actinomyces; species Actinomyces sp. oral taxon 897. The sequence goes on from NZ_CP027236.1 coordinate 1,591,965, forward strand.
CCCGTGGTCGGAGAAGTTGGCCTCCCCGGCCACGTACAGGCCCGGGATATTGGACTCCAGGTCGTAGTCCACCCACAGCCCGCCCATGGTGTAGTGCACGGCCGGGTAGATGCGCATGGGCACCTCGTAGGGGTCGTCCCCGGTAATGCGCTGGTACATCTCGAACAGGTTCCCGTAGCGGGCCGAGACGGCGTCCTTGCCCAGGCGGCCGATGGCCTCGGAGAAGTCCAGGTAGACGCCGCGGCGCATCATGCGCTCGTTGCCGCTCGCGTCGCGCTCCTTGATGGCCGGGCCCACGCCGCGGCCCTCGTCGCACATGTTCTTGGCCTGGCGCGAGGCGATGTCGCGCGGGACCAGGTTGCCGAACGCCGGGTAGATGCGCTCCAGGTAGTAGTCGCGGTCCTCCTCGGGGATGTCACGCGGGTCCTTGTCGCAGTCCTCGGCCCTCTTGGGCACCCAGATGCGCCCGTCGTTGCGCAGCGACTCGCTCATGAGGGTGAGCTTGGACTGGAAGTCGCCGGACTGGGGGATGCAGGTGGGGTGGATCTGGGTGTAGCAGGGGTTGGCGAAGTACGCCCCCTTGCGGTAGGCGCGCCAGATCGCGGTGGCGTTGCAGCCCATGGCGTTGGTGGACAGGAAGAACACGTTGCCGTACCCGCCACTGGCCAGCACGACGGCGTCGGCCAGGTGGGTCTCGATCTGGCCGGTGACCATGTCCCGGGTGACAATGCCCCGGGCCCGGCCGTCGACGACGATCAGCTCGACCATCTCGTGGCGGCGGAACTCCTGGACGGTGCCGGCCGCCACCTGGCGCTCCAGGGCCTGGTAGGCGCCGATGAGGAGCTGCTGGCCGGTCTGGCCGCGGGCGTAGAAGGTGCGGGAGACCTGCACGCCGCCGAAGGAGCGGTTGTCCAGCAGGCCGCCGTACTCGCGGGCGAAGGGCACGCCCTGGGCCACGCACTGGTCGATAATGGCGGCGCTGACCTCCGCCAGGCGGTAGACGTTGTCCTCCCGGGCCCGGTAGTCCCCGCCCTTGACGGTGTCGTAGAACAGGCGGTAGACGGAGTCGCCGTCGTTGCGGTAGTTCTTGGCGGCGTTGATACCGCCCTGGGCGGCGATGGAGTGGGCCCGGCGGGCGGAGTCCTGGTAGAAGAAGACCTTGACGTTGTAGCCCTGCTCACCCAGGGAGGCGGCCGCGGCCCCGCCGGCCAGGCCGGAGCCGACGACGATAATGTCCAGCTTGCGGCGGTTGGCGGGGTTGACCAGCTTGGCCTCGAACTTGCGCTGCTCCCAGCGCCTCTCAATGGGGACGGAGTGGGGGGCCTTGGCGTCGGCGATCTTCTCGCCCTCGTGGTACAGGCCGTCAATGAGCTCAGTCATGGTGGTTCAACTCTCAGTGGGATCCGATACCGGCCTCGGCGGCCTTGACCGCGTACTCGACGGCGTCCATGGGCGCGTCCACCAGGTGGAAGAAGATCGCGGTGGGCACGCACATGAAGGCGAGGAAGAGGCCGAAGGCGACGACGAAGGCGACCAGGCGCACGAAGGGGATCACGTTGCCGCGGATGGCGCCCAGGGTCTGGAGGGCCGACCACACCCCGTGCCACACGTGCAGGCACAGGGCGGCCAGGGCCACGGCGTAGATGAGCCACACCCACCACAGCTGGAAGCCGTACCACATGTTCATGTAGGCGCGACCGTGCTCGTAGTGGCCGCCGGGGGTGATCGTCAGGGTGGTGAACTGCAGGATGTGCCAGACGAGGAACAGCAGCAGGATGACCCCGCCCCAGCGCATGGTGCGCATGGCGTAGCGGGAGGCGAAGTACTCGGCGCCGGGCTTCTTGACCGCGTACCTGTCGGTGCCGCGCGCCTTCTTGTTGCGCACCCACAGGTGGAAGGCGCTGCCGGCGTGGACCAGCAGGCAGGCCATGAGCGCCACGCGCAGGATCCACAGGACGCCGCTAGGGGGCAGGATCGGCACGAGCAGCTGGCGCAGGAAGTAGGCGTAGTGGTCGTAGGCGATCTCGCCCTCGAAGTAGTGGGTGTTGCCGTAGGCGTGGAAGATCACGAAGAGTATGAACACGAACCCCGAGATCGCCATCATGCGCTTCATGAAGACGGTCGTCGTGAACGCCGTGCGCTTCTTGGAGAGGAGAGTCGCTTTGGTCACGTCACTAGTCTAGTGACCAGCCGTCGGTCGCAGGCACCACTTGGCCCCTCTCTCTGCGACCGCCTCCAGGGAACCTTGCCGTTCCAACGTTTTCCCGCCGCCCGCCAGGGCCGCTCCCACGGGGGCGGGCAGGGGGGAGGGGGAGGCGGGGAGGACCTGGGGCGGTACTTTTGGCAAGGAGGACGTCAGACAAATCCAAGGGGCCGGTGCGGGGGCACGGCTAGGAGCCCACCGGGGCGGGAGCAGGGCGCAGCAGGGCCCGCATAACGACGGCGTCCTCCTGGGGCGTCTGGTAGTAGCGTCGCCGCAGCCCGATACGGGTGAAGCCGTGGGCGGCGTAGAGGCTCTGGGCGGCGGCGTTGGAGGCCCGTACCTCCAGCAGCACGGCCCGGCAGCCCGCCCGCCGCGCCGTATCCATGAGCTCAGTCAGCAGGCGGGAGGCCACCTTGCGACGTCGGGCCTGCGGGATGGTGGCAATGGTCAGCAGGTCGGCGTCGCCAGCACCGTCACCCACCCACATGCCGGCGTAGCCCAGGATCCGGCTCCCCGCTCCTGCCGCGCCCCGCGCGTCTTCCCGCTCCCCCGGTTTGGGGCCCGCGGCCAGGGGGCTGGCGGGGCCCGTAGCCGGGGGGCCGGTGGGAGCTGCGAGCGGGGGGTCGGCGGGGTCCGTAGCCAGGGGGCTGGCTGGCGCCAGCGCCCGTGACCCGCCTGTCCCGGCAGATCCCGTCTGCGAGGGGTCGCTGGCTGGCCCCGGGACGGACAGCCCCGTACTGGCTGGCCCCGGGACGGGGCAGGGGCCTGGTGGGGATCCCGGCCAGGACGTCAGCCCCGGGACGGGGCAGGGCCCGCGGGCCACGACGTAGCGGCGGTCCCCGCCTGAGGCGGCCGCCAGCTCACCGGCCAGGAGGTCCTGGCTCCAGGCCTCCGCCCCGAACAGGCTGGCCTCCAGGCGCGCCACGACGGGCAGGTCCGCCTCGGTCATGTCCTCCAGGGTGACGCCGTCGGGGCCGGACGGGGTGCTCACCGGGCGCGACGGGCGGTGCCGGGCACGTGGACGTCCGCGTGGCGCAGGTAGAGGGGCTCGCTGCCCAGTTCCTCCCCCCGCCCCACCCGGGCCAGGGCCAGACGGACCTGGCTGGCCGCGTCCCCGGAGACCGGGGCGTGGACAGGGACGCCGAGCCGGTGGGCCAGGGACGGGTAGAGCACCGCCCCCGAGCCGGCCAGGACCAGGTGGTCGTGGCCGTCCGCCAGGGACAGGGCCTGCTCGGGGGGCAGCACATGCAGGTCGCTGAGGCGCTCGACGTCGTCGGCCCCCCGGGCGCGGTAGGTGGCGGCGTAGACCTCCTTGCGGCGCGCGTCGGTCAGGACCAGGACGGTGGTACCCGCCTGGGCCCCCTGGGCGTCCGCCTCGTCCAGGGCGGTGCGGGCGACGGCGTCCAGGCTCGGGATCCCGTACAGGGGGACGCCCCGGGCCCGGCAGACCACGCGCGCCGTGACCAGCCCGGCGCGCAGGCCGGTGAACGGCGCGGGCCCGGTAGCGGCCACGACGGCGTCCAGGCGGGCGGCGGGGCTGCCGGGGTCGCCCAGGGCCTGCCGGAGCATGGGCCCCAGGGACTCGGCGTGGCGGCGGGGGTCGTCCTGCTCCTCCGCCACCAGGATCTCCAGCCGCACCCGGGCCCCGGCGGCCGGGAGGCCCGGGCCAGCCCCCTTCGCGCCGTCGTCGGCCACAGTGGCCTGCACGAGGAGGAGCCGGGTCCCCCGGGAGGAGTCAATCGACAGGATGCGCACGCCCCCAGCCTAGCCCTGCTGGGACGCCTCCGAGGCCGGGCCGGGCCCGGTGGCGCCGTGGCCCAGCAGGACGGCGGTACGACGTCGCTCACGCAGGATAATGCCGACCACGGCCAGGGCCCCCAGCCCCAGGACCACCCCGGCGGTCAGCCAGGCCTGCCAGCTCGGGCCACCGCCGCGGGGGGCGGGGTCGGCCCGCGCGGAGGCCTGGGCGGTCTTGGCCAGGACCGCCGAGTAGGTCTCCAGGCTGACAGGCCCGGCCAGGCGGTCGTGGGCCAGGGCGTCCATGGCCGTCACGGTGCCCTCCGACACCGCGAACCAGGCGCCGTCGTCGTCCCGGACGATGGCGGGCCCCTCGGCCCCGGTGGTGGGACGGGCGGTGGACTGCTCCCCCGCCCCGGCGTCGGTCTCCGCCCCGGCCCCCGTCAGGACGGCGGTGGCCAGGAGGGTGTCAGGTACCCAGGTGGCCGTGACCTCCTGGTCCACGTCGAGCAGGACCGCCCCGGCGGGCTGCCCGCCCTCCTCGACCGCGCTGACCCACAGGGACGTAGGCACCAGTGCCGCCTGAGGGTCCGTACCGTCGCGGAAGCCGTCCGCCCAGGCGCACACCGGCAGGGCGGGGTGGACGACCAGGACGCCGGTCAGCCCCTGGGAGCGCAGGTAGGACTCACCGGAGGACCTGACCCAGGTCCCCGCCCTGCCCGTGGTCTCCAGGGGCTGGCAGGTCGCGGGCAGGGCCTGGACGGTGGGACAGGCCACCGGCAGGGCGGGGAGGCCCAGCACGAGCAGGAGCAGCGTCGCACCCGGCAGGAGGCGACCGGGTCCTGGAGAAGCCCGCCACCGGCCTCTCGGCACCCGGGCGGGAGGGCGGGACGTGGGTCGCGGGCGACGGCGTCGGGCAGCCACGGCGGCCCTCAGCCGGCCAGGACGGTCAGGTCCACGCCCTGCCAGCGCGGGCCCACGGCGCGGACGGTCATGGTGCGGCGCCCGTCATCGACCCCGGCCAGGTCCGTCACCGGCGAGCCGTCACCGGACCCCAGCCCGCCGTGGGGGCGGCTGACCAGCACCTCCAGGCGGGAGGCGGCCAGGCCCTCCACCTTGTCCTGGCCCCACTCGACCAGGGTCACGCACTCCTCCATGGAGGAGTCCAGGTCCAGGGCGTCCACCTCCTCCAGGCTGCTCAGACGGTAGGCGTCCACGTGGACGAGGTCGGGCCCACCGCCCAGGGCGGGGTGGACCCGGGCGATCACGAAGGTCGGGGAGGTCACCCGCCCGCGCACGCCCAGGGCCTCGCCGACCCCCTGGGCCAGGGTGGTCTTGCCCGCGCCCAGGCCGCCCGAGAGCATGACGAGGTCCCCGGCCCGCAGGAGGCCGGCGAGCCGCGCCCCCAGGGCCCGGGTGGCGTCAGGGCCGGTAGTGGTCAGGGTGATCTGGTTGCTCATACCTGCTCCTGGGGGTGGCCGGGGCGGGGCCCGCCGACGTAGACCCGCGGCACGTGGGGGCCCAGGCGGGTGACGATCTCGTAGTTAATGGTGCCGCAGGCCCGCGCCCAGTCGTCGGCGGTGGGGACGCCGGGCGTGGTCGCCGGGTCCCCCCACAGGACCGCGGTGTCGCCCGCGGCCGCAGGGGCCCGGCGGGTGGGGAGGCTAGCGGCTCCCCGGGCGGCTCCCTGGTGGGCGGCGTCGGCGTCGTTCTGAGCAGCGGCCCCGTCCCGGGCGGTGCCGGTGGCAGCGTCCGGGACTCCCCAGGCGGGGCCGAGGTCAATGACCAGCTGGTCCATGCACACCCGCCCCACCACACGGGTGCGGTAGGGGCCGGAGGCGGTCAGGACCGTCACCGGCCCGGTGCCCGAGGCCGCGCGCGGGACGCCGTCGGCGTAGCCCAGGGGGACCAGCCCCAGCCACCGGTCGGTGGGGGCGGTCCAGGTCCCGCCGTAGGAGACGGCCTGGCCCGCCGGGACGCGCTTGACCTGGACCAGGGGCGCCTCCAGGCGCATGGCCGGACGCAGCCCCAGGTCGGCGGAGGTGGCGACGGCGGGGTCCGGGGACAGCCCGTACAGGCCGATCCCGGCGCGCACCAGGTCCAGGCGGGCCGCCGGGTGCCACAGCAGGCCCGCCGTGGCCGCCAGGTGGCGCACGTCCACCTCCAGCCCGGCGTCGGCCAGGACCCGCTCAGCGGCCTCCAGGCGGCGCAGGTGCGTCTGTGTGGAGCCGCAGGCGGGCTCGTCGGCGCGCGAGAGGTGGCTCCACAGGCCGACGACCACCACGTCCCCGGCGTCCTGGGCCGTCCGGGCGGCACCGGCCAGGGCAGGCAGGTCCGCGGCGACGGCCCCGGCCCGGGACATGCCCGTGTCCGCCTTGAGGTGGACGCGCGCCGCCCCGCCCTCGGCCCGGGCGGCGGCGGACACGGCGTCGAGCCCGGCCGGGGTGGAGACGGAGACGTCGATACCGGCGGCCAGGGCGACCCGCAGGGGGGAGCCGGGGGCGGCGGCCTGGTCGGGGCTGAGCACCGGCAGGATCCAGGTCAGGAGGCGGGGTGCCCGGGAGGTGGGAGCGGACCTGCCGGCGTCGGGACGCGGGACGCCCGCCTGGTCCAGCAGCTCGCGCAGGCGCAGCGCCTCGGAGAGCTGGGCCACACCGAGCCAGGTGGCGCCCGCACCCAGGCAGGCCAAGGCGACGGGCCCCAGCCCGTGGCCGTAGGCGTCGGCCTTGACCACCGCGAGCCAGGGCGTGCCGGCGGCTCGTGCCAGGACCCTGGCGTTGGCGGCCACGGCGTCGAGGTCGACGACGGCCCGGGAGGTAGAGGCTGGTATCGCGGTCGAGGAGGTCACGACGCCGATTCTCTCACTGCGTACCGGTAACCCCACCCAGGGCGAGCCACCTCTCCTCCTCGTTGGCCAGCAGCAGAGGCCCCTCGGCCCGGTACAGGTCCTCGATAATGCCAGGCAGCTCACATGCCAGGTCCATGGCGGCCACGGCGTGCCCGGGGCCGGGGGCCTGTGAGACGGACGACGCCACCCCCGAGGCGGCCTCGGCCCCCACGGTGCCCGAGGCCGCCTGGGCCGCCAGCCGGTGGAGGCGCACGGCCAGCCCCACCGCGCCGCGCACCCGCGGCAGGGGCATCTGGACCGCGGTGGTCAGCCCCCCGGCGGAGGGGGGCGGCAGGGTCCCGCCCTCGGTGTCCGCCTGTGCCCCGGCCAGCACCGCCCCGAGGATCCCGGCCAGGACGTCGCCGCTGCCGGCCGTGGCGAGCCAGGCCGGACCCGGCCCGGCCGTCCACAACCGGCTCGGGCGCCGGGACCTGGGCGGCGTGTCGCGGGGGGTGGCGATGACGCAGCGGGCCCCCTTGAGCAGGACGGTGGCACCGGTGCGGATCGCCAGGCGGCGGGCGGCGTCCTCCTGGGCGGCCTCGACCTGGGCGCGCTCCGTGGGGCGTCCGAGCCCGCTCAGCAGGTCGGCGGCCTCCCCGGCGTGGGGGGTCAGGACGGTGGTGTGGGTCAGCCGGGTGCCGCCCTCCAGCAGCCCCGGCAAGAGGCTCAGGGCGCCGGCGTCCACGACGGCGGGCAGGACGCCCTGCGGGACGGGGTCGAGCGGGCCCGCCCCGCGCCGTGCCGTGGCCCCGGGGGCGTGCGGGGAGACGACGTCCTCCCCGGCGTCGGGTACGCCTCCGGGCTCGTCTCCCACGGGCACGCCTCCCACCGACTCGTCTCCCACGGGCTCGGCCCCGGGGCCACCGCCCAGGGAGGCGTCGACCGCGTTCACCGGCAGCGGGGTACGCACCAGCTGGCGCAGGACGTCACGCAGCTCCCTCATCCGGGGCTCGTCGGCGGGGTCGGTGCCCGGCCCCACCACCAGCGCCTGGCAGCGCCCGGTGGCGGGGACCACCTCGGGCCGGGCGGCCAGCACCAGGTCCTGCACCCGGCGCGGGGCCATGAGCCGGACCATGCCCGCACCGGTGCGCACGGCGGCGGCACAGGTCAGGACCGCGGCCCCGGGGTAGGTCTCGCTGCCCGCCCAGACACTGAGGACACCGCGGGTGTACTTGTGGTCGTGCGACCCGGGGACACGCAGGTAGGTGAAGCGGCGGGGCGCGGGAAGGGTGTCAGTCACCCGCACATTGTCACCCGCCCACCGTCCGTAGGCGGTCAGGCCGCGCAGGCCGTCGTGCCCCGGGTGCGCCCGGGGCGGCAGGGACGGACGGTGCCGCTGGTGAAGTAGTGGCCAACCTGCATTGCCACCCGCGCGGGCGGCGGGGACACTGGTGACGTGACGCGCGCAATCGGGACCGACGTGGTGGAGGTGGCCCGCCTGCGGGGCTACCTGGCCCGGGTGGGCCGCCTGGGTGAGCGCCTCTTCACCCCCGCCGAGCGACAGGCCTGCGCGGGCAGGACGGAGTCCCTGGCAGCGCGCCTGGCCGCCAAGGAGGCGGTGCTCAAGGCCCTGGGAGCAGCCCTGGAGGCCTGTGGCGCACCGCCGCCGACCGGGTGGCGTTACCGGGACGTCGAGGTGGTCGCCGGCCGGGGCAGCCCACCGCGCCTGCGGCTGCACGGGCCGCTGCAGGAGGCCGCCCGTGACGCGGGGGTCCGCACCTGGCACCTCTCCCTGGCGCACGACGCCGGTATAGCCCTGGCCTTTGTCGTGGCCGAGTAAGCCGAGCAGGCCGAGCAGGTGCCGATGCCGTCGACCCCGCTGGCGTGCCCTCGCCCCCGGGCTCCACCCCGCCCTTAGAGCAGGGACGGCCGGGCCTACTCCACGGTGACGGACTTGGCCAGGTTACGCGGCTGGTCGATGTCCAGGCCCTTGGCCCGCGCCAGGGCGGCGGCGAAGACCTGCAGGGGGACCACGTCCACCAGGGGGCGCATGAGGGTCGGGGTGTCCGGCACCCGGATAATGGTGTCGGCGACGGCCTCCACGGCGTGGTCGCCCTCCTCGGCGATGACAATGGCCCGGGCCCCCCGGGCGCGGACCTCCTGGATGTTGGAGAGCACCTTGCCGTGGAGCTCGGGGCGGCGCGGGGTGGGCACGATAATGAACACCGGCAGCCCGTCCTCCACCAGGGCGATGGGCCCGTGCTTGAGCTCCCCGGCGGCGAAGCCCTCGGCGTGGACGTAGGCGAGCTCCTTGAGCTTGAGCGCCCCCTCCAGGGCCACCGGGAAGCCCACGTGGCGGCCCAGGAACAGGAAGGAGGCCTGGTCGCACAGGGCCGCCCCCAGGGCCTTGACCTCCTCCTCCTGGGTGTCCAGGAGCCGCTGGATCCGCTCGGGCATCCGCCCCAGGTTCTCCAGGTAGTCGGCGACCTCGTCGGGGAACTTGTTGCCGCGCAGCCGGGCCAGGTAGAGCCCCAGCAGGTAGCAGGCGGTGATCTGGGCCAGGAAGGCCTTGGTGGAGGCCACCGCCACCTCGGGCCCGGCGTGGGTGTAGAGCACGGCGTCGGCCTCGCGGGCGATGGTGGAGCCGTAGGTGTTGACGATGGCCAGGACCTTGGAGCCCTGCTCGCGGGCGTGGCGCACGGCCTGGATGGTGTCCATGGTCTCCCCGGACTGGGAGATGGCCACGGTCAGGGTCTTCTCGCTGACCACGGGGTCGCGGTAGCGGAACTCGTGGGCCAGCTCGATCTCGACGGGGATGCGGCACCAGTGCTCGATGGCGTACTTGGCCACGTGCCCGGCGTAGGCGGCGGTCCCGCAGGCCACCACGATGATCTTGTCCACGGATCGCAGCACGGAGGGCTCAATGCGCATCTCGTCGAGCTCCAGCTCGCCTCCCGCGCCCGCCCGCCCGCGCAGGGTGTCGGCCACGGCGGTGGGCTGCTCGTGGATTTCCTTGTCCATAAAGGTCTCGTAGCCGCCCTTGACGGCCGCCGAGGCGTCCCAGGCCACCTCCCAGGTGGTGGGTTCGACGAGGTTGCCGGCCTGGTCCCACACGCGGACCTCGTCGGCGGTCAGCAGCGCGACCTGGTCGTCGTCCACCTCGGCGGCCCGGGAGGTGAAGGCCACGAAGGCGGCGACGTCGGAGCCCAGGAAGTTCTCCCCCTCGCCCAGGCCGATGACCAGGGGGCTGGAGCGGCGGGCGGCCACGATGGTGCCGGGGGCGTCGGGGGTCAGGACCAGGAGGGCGAAGGTGCCCTCCAGGCGGGCGGCGACGGCGCGCACGGACTCCACCAGGAGCATTGCGGCCCGGTGGCCGGTGGCGACGGGGGCCGGGGCATCGGGACCGGCCGCGGAGGGGGCAGGGGCACCGTCCGCGGAGGGGACCGGGCCCAGGAGCCCGGCGGCGGCCAGGCGGGCGGTGTAGTCCAGGTCCAGGAGGTGGGCGACGACCTCGGTGTCGGTGTCGGACAGCAGCACCCGGCCCGCGGCCTCGACCTCGGTGCGCAGGGTGCGGAAGTTCTCGATAATGCCGTTGTGGACCACTGCCAGCCGCCCGGCGCGGTGGGGGTGGGCGTTGACGGCGGTAGGGCCGCCGTGGGTGGCCCAGCGGGTGTGCCCGATGCCGGCCGTGGCGGGGGCGGGCGGGTCGGCGTCCAGGGCGGCGCGCAGGCCCGCGAGCTTGCCGGCGACCTTGACCAGGGTGACCCCCTCGACCGGGTCGGTACCGGTGAGCAGCGCGACCCCGGCCGAGTCGTAGCCGCGGTACTCCAGGCGCCCCAGTCCGTCCATGAGGACGGTCAGGCTCCGGTTCGAGGGATCCAGGGGACCCACGTGTCCAACAATTCCACACATGGTCCCGATGGAAGCACGCCGCCAGGGCCCGCACAACCGGTCGCACCGGTGGTTCGTGTGATTCCCGTCGGCACCCTGACACCTGGTGCGAGATCGACCTGACAATGCGTCACACTTGACCAGTGAGCATCCCGTCCCCGGTCCCGGCATCGCCCACCTCCCTGGTGCCCGACGCCGACGCCCGCCCGGCCGCGCCCGGCCAGATCGGCACCCTGGGTGCGCCCGGCGTCGGCAGCGCCTCACCCGGCCAGCCCGGTACCGCGCCCGAGGTCAGCGCCTCACCCTACCTGGAGCTGGGGCGTGAGCAGTGGTCCGCCCTGGCCTCCACCACGCCCCTGCCCCTGACGCAGGCGGACGTGGAGAAGCTGCGCGGCCTGGGCGACCCCATTGACCTGGCGGAGGTGGACGCCGTCTACCGGCCCCTGTCCGCGCTGCTGGAGAACTACATCTCCGCCACCCGCGAGCGCGCCCGGCGCACCGCCGACTTCCTGGGGGTCAGCGAACCCGCCACCCCCTTCGTGGTGGCGGTGGCGGGCAGCGTGGCGGTGGGCAAGTCCACCACCGCCCGCCTCCTGGCCCACCTGCTGGCGCGCTTCCCGACCACGCCGCGGGTGGACCTGGTGACCACCGACGGCTTCCTGCTGCCCAACGCGGTCCTGGAGCGGCGGGGCCTGACGGGGCGCAAGGGCTTCCCCGAGTCCTACGACCGGCGGGCGCTGCTGGAGTTCGTGGCGGCGGTGAAGTCGGGGGCGCCCCGGGTGGAGGCGCCGGTGTACTCCCACACCACCTACGACGTGGTCCCCGGGGCGCGTACGGTGGTGGAGCGCCCTGACGTGCTGGTCCTGGAGGGGCTCAACGTCCTCCAGCCGGCCCCGCGCCTGCGCCCCTCCGGGCCGTGGGGTCCCGCGCCCAGCAGCCTGGCGGTGTCGGACTTCATTGACTTCTCCATCTACGTGGACGCCCGCAGCCGGGACATTGAGCGCTGGTACCTGGAGCGGTTCCTGACCCTGAAGCACACGGCCTTCACCCGCCCCGACTCCTACTTCCGGCGCTTCGCCCAGATCCCCGACGACATCGCGGTGGACGCCGCCCGGGGGATCTGGGAGAGCGTCAACCTGGCCAACCTGCGGGAGAACATCGCCCCGACGCGGGAGCGCGCCACCCTGGTCCTGGTCAAGGACAGCACGCACCACATGAGCCGGGTCCTGCTGCGCAAGGCGTGAGGCGCCCCCGCCCAGGCCCACCATCGCGAGAACGGTACTTATTCGCCGCGAGAACGGTACTTATTGCTCGTGAGAACGGTACTTGTTTGCCGTGAGAACGGAGGACGTCCACGCCTCTGCAAGAACTCGTGCAACCCGTGGGAGAGCACCGCCCGACGCGGGGGCACTCCACGCTGCCCTGCCCGCGGCCCAGGCACCGCCGCGACGCGGGAGTGCACCACTCCGGTCCGGGTCAAGGACAGCACGCACCAGCCCTGCTGCGCAAGGCATGAGGTAGAGCGACGGCGCCCCAGAGGCTCGCCCCCGAGGCGGAGCTCCGGGTCCTTACCCCGGATCCTCACCCCGGGAGCGAGTCACCACGCAGCCGCACGTCCTGGACGCGGCTGTACCGGCACCTGGGCGCTCACGACCCTGACCGACGGCTCCGGGGCCTCTTCAGGATCTTGCTGTTCAGCAACCTGTCTCCCAGCCGCCAGCAGTACCACGCGACCGGCCCGACCCCCACCAGAATGATAATGACAGCGGTCCAGACGACCTTCCCGGCAGTTGGCATAGTGTTGTTCTGGCGCCACACCTGGACCAGCGCGACCACGGTCAGCACCAGGACAATGACCAGCACAATGACGTGCTGGGGGCTGTACACGATCGTCGTGGGTTCCTGCATCATCTTGTCCTTACCCAACAACACGTTATGACAATATTAATGGTAGCACTCCACCCTCGTCATCGTCACCCATTGACGGGGGCGGCTGGCGGACCTCAATGCCCTCGTTTTTCTAACGACTTTGTCACGACACCCCCGAAAAGCCTCTGACCTGCAGCTTCCCGGAGGCGAATAACGTTACACAACGTCAGCAAAACCTGGTTCGGGCCTCTTGCCTCAAGAACAGGCAGGTCAGGACAATCTCGCTATAAACGAACACGTTTATTGCCTGGTCTGGGACCGGGTTCAGCGCCGCCGTCCTGACAGCCCCACCGGTTTACTTCTTAGACTCTTCAAATTGATAGGGCCCAATTGGCATCCTCTACCCGCTCACAGAACGCGGGTGGGGACCCTGACCACCTGCCGGGGCGGGAGGCGCCGGAGGGCATTGCAGCCGGAGACCGAGATACCGACGCCGTCGTCGGCGAACCGGTACTCCGTGGTCACACCGCCCCACTCCCTGCGGTCCACGGGCCTGTGGGCCATCCAGAGCAGCCAGTCGCGGGCGCGGGCGACCTGCTCCTCAAGGGACCCCTGGAACCTCTGACTAGGGCAGCACCTGTCATCAGGCTGCAGGTACATGCACTGGCAGTGCATGGAGCCCACGACGGTCTGTTCCCCGTCGTAGAAGGCGCCCACGGTGAGCAGCACGTAACGGTCCGCCACCAGGTCGTACCAGGCCATGCAGCGCCCCTGGGGCTCGGCCTCCTCCATACCCTGGTACCAGTCGGGCGCCAGCAGCATGGGGCGCAGCTCCTCAGGCATAGTACGGCGCATGAGCGCGACCCACCTGGCCTCGGCGGCCGTCAGCTCCGGGGCCGGGGTATCCGAGACCGGGGCCTCCGGGGCCTGGTCCGCCGCGGTCTGCCCGTCCGGGGCCATAGCACCCGGGGCCTCCGCGGTCTGCCCGTCCGGGGCCAGGGCACCCCGGGCCTCCAGGGCCGGGGTATCCGGAACCGCAGCATCTGGGGCCGGGACGCCAGCCATATCCTCTTTTGAGGGCTCCTTGGTGCTCACAGTCCCAGCCTAGACGGGGAACGTCCTTACCGGCAGGCCCGCCGGGACCGCGCCCGGTCCAACGCCCCACCCGGCGCCGGGCACCGTGGCTGGAGCACCAGCCCAAAAGTCCCGACCACCCGGCAGCGCCCATGCGTGAAAGCTGCTTGAAGGTGCTGTGAAACCGCGCGGGTCTACCGTGACGCACATGAAGTCATCAGCACCTTCACGGCCCTCCGAGTCCTCCGCGCAGCCACCCGCGATTGAGACCAGGGGCCTGACCCGCACCTTCGGCAGCTTCACCGCCGTCGACTCCCTGGACCTGACGGTCCGCACCGGCATCGTCTACGGCCTGCTGGGCCCCAACGGCGCCGGCAAGTCCACCACGCTGCGTATGATCACCACCCTGCTGGCGCCCACCCGCGGCACCGCCCGGGTCCTGGGGCACGACGTCGTGGCCGAGCGCCACGCCGTACGCAGCCTCATCGGGGTGACGGGCCAGTACGCGAGCGTCGACGAGATGCTCACCGGGGTCGAGAACCTCCGCCTCTTCGGCCGGCTGCTGGGCCTGAGCCGGCGCCAGGCCCGCGAGCGGGCCGACGAGCTCCTGGCCTCCTTCAGCCTGACGCAGGCCGGCGGGAAGCGGGTGAGCGGCTACTCCGGTGGCATGCGGCGTCGGCTGGACCTGGCCGTCTCGCTCATCGCCACGCCCCCGCTGGTCTTCCTCGACGAGCCCACCACCGGGCTGGACCCGCGCACCCGCGAGCAGATGTGGGACGTCATCCGCTCCCTGGTGGACGGCGGCTCCACGATCCTGCTGACTACGCAGTACCTGGAGGAGGCCGACCGCCTGGCCCACCAGATCGGCATTATCGACCACGGCCGCCTGGTGGCCGAGGGGACCCCCGACGAGCTCAAGGACCGGGTGGGCTCCAGCGCCCTCATCCTGACCCCGGCCACGCCCGGCGACCAGGCAGCCACCGCCACGATCATCGAGCGGGTGACCGGTCACGCGCCCGCCGTCGTCGACCAGGGCACCCACCTCCAGGCGCCCCTGAGCGAGGCGTCCGTAGCCACCGAGGTGCTCGTGGCCCTGCGCGACGCCGGTCTGCCACCCAGGACGGTCTCGGTGGACCGCCCCAGCATGGACGCGGTCTTTATGGCCCTGACCGGTAAGCCTCAGGGTCACTCCGGGCGAGAGGACCCGGCCCGTGCGACAGCCCGCAAGGCGACGTCGGCGCCTGGCCCGGATGCAGCCGCAACCGCCCCGGCCAGCTCAATCAGCCCAGTCGCCTCCCACCGCCCCTCCGCCCGCCCCTCACAGAACCAGGAGCAGTCATGACCTCCACCGCCTCCAGCAGCACGACCGCAGCCGCAACCGTCTTCTCCCCCACCGCCTCCCGCTTCAGCGAGGCGCGCCTGATTCCGGACACCGTCTCCATGGCCTGGCGCTCGCTCATTACGATGGTGCGCAACCCGGGCGAGTTCTACGACATCCTCATCCAGCCCGTGCTCTTCACCGTCATGTTCGGTCAGCTCTTCGGCGGCGCCATCGCCGGGGACGTCAAGGCCTACCTGCCCACGATCGTCTCCGGCCTGGTGATCATCAACGCGCTCACCACCAGCCAGAGCGTGGGCGTGGACCTGCGCGAGGACATGGACAAGGGGGTCTTCGACCGCTTCCGCACCATGCCCATGTCGCGCATCGCCCCGGTTCTGGGCCCCATGGTGGCCGACGTGCTGCGCTACCTCATCTGCACCTCGCTGACGATCGCCACCGGCGCGGTCATGGGCTACCGCCCGGTCAACGGCTGGTCGGGAGCCGCCGGCGCCGTCGTCCTGGCCGGCGGCTGCGCCTGGGCCATCGCCTGGGGGTTCCTGTTCCTGGGGACGCTCTTCTCCTCATCCCAGGCGGTCACCTCCTTCGCGGTGATCGTCCTGTTCCCCCTGACCTTCCTGTCCAACGCCATGGTGCCCACCTCGACGCTGCCGGGCTGGCTCAAGGCCTTCACCCGCAACAACCCGGTCTCGCACATTGTGGGCGGCTGCCGCTACCTGCTGGACGGGACGGGCTCGGCGGCCGACGTGCGCTCGGCCATTATCGGCTCATTCCTGGTCCTGGCCGTCATGGCCCCGTGGACAATCGCCCGCTACCAGCGGCGCAACGCCTAATACCGCCCCATCCCCCGTGAGAACGGTACTTATTCGTCGCGAGAACGGTACTTATTCGTCGCGAGAACGGTACTTATTCGTCGCGAGAACGGTACTTGTTCGTCGTGAGAACGGGCGGCGGCCAGGCACCCGGACCCGGCCTCGACACAGCGGCGGGGCGTCCGGAGCCTGCCCGGCGGCCAGTGCGCCCAGGCGACGGGCGGCCCCGCGCGGGTCATCCTGCTCCAGGCGGCGCAGGGCCGAAGTCTCGGCGCAGCGGCCCCCGCGCGGGGTATCCACGAGCTACTGTTCTTCAAGCAGTACCGAGCAGTACCGCAAGAGGCCCCACCGCGCGGGGCATCTGCAATCCTGCCCCGCTCACCCGGCCTCGTCCGCCAGACGGCGGGCGAGGCCGGCCGCGTGGGCGAGCAGCCGGGCGTGGTCCAGGTGCCGAACCCGCTCCTCGGCCACGGCCATTGCCCGGTCGTCCAGCACGTGGGCGCGGGTGCGCAGGTAGTCGTGGGAGAGCAGGCGGCAGGTCTGATTGGTGCCCACGGCCAGGGCGGTAGCCACCAGCTCGGCACCAGCAGCCCTACGATCCGCATCCCGACCCGTCGGGCCCACCGGACCCGTGCCCCTCATGGGCGCCTTCGGTGCCGCCACGGGACCCCCGTCCCGGCCCACCGGACCCGCGTCCTGACCCGCCTCCCGGCCTGTCTCCTGGCCAGCACCCCGAGCCTCCTCCCGGCCTGCACCCCGGGCCTCCTCCTGCCCGACGGCGGCCATGACCGACAGCCCCACGGCCGCCGCGAAGGCCATGACGGCAGGCACGTCGCGCTGCCGGGGGGCGGGGTCGGCCAGCATGTCGCGCAGAAGGGGCACGGCCCGGGCGCGGACGCCCCCGGCGTCCAGCTCGGCCGCCTCGGCCGCCTCGAGCTCGACGTCGGTGACCAGGCACATGCCCAGGATGTAGAGCTCCCACGGAGACCCCGCGCCCATGACGGTGCGCCACCTGCCGGCGTAGCCCAGGCTCGCGCGCTGGATGAGGGCGGCCTCGCGGGTGCGCCCTCGAACCAGCTCCAGCTCGCCGCTGACGGAGCGGGCCACAAAGCGCAGTGTTCCGGGCAGCGTGCTGAAGTCCGTCGCAGCCAGGAGGCCGGTGACCAGATCCTCCTCAGGGGTGAGGTAGACCTGGCAGTAGGCCCTGTCCAGCTGCAGCGCCTCCCGGTAGGAGGCTCCCCAGGCTGGCAGCAGGCGGTCCACCAGCTCCAGCGCCCGGGCGCACTCGTCGGCCACCTGCTCGTAGCGTCCCAGTGTCATGAGCACCTGGAGCCGGCTGGTGCTCAGCTCGAGCAGGTAGATCCCCGCCAGGTCCGCTCCCCGCAGCCGGTCCAGCAGGTTCTCGACGACCTCCAAAGCGGCCTCGGGTGCGCCCTCGTTCTCCAGCTGTGCGGCCAGGCAGCGTCCCGCGATGCAGGCCACCCACGGGTCGGCGTCGTGGACCAGCTCCGGCCACTGGCGGGCCGGGGCGCGCAGGAAGCGCCGGATGCGCGCCATGGACGGATCCTCGCCGTCGAGGGAGCGGGGCAGGCCCTCGCCGACCTGCTCGGGCAGGGGGCCGAGCAGCCCTGAGAGGCTGGCGCACAGGGCCAGGAGGCTGAGCCGGGCCTCGTTGCCGCGGGTGCTCCGGGCCGGCCGCACGGCCAGTGCGACCAGGCGCGGCGCGTAGTCGGCCGCGCGGTCGTAGCTCCAGGTGACGCTCCACAGCCTCATGAGGGCGGCCCCAATGGTGCAGGCGGCGTCCGAGCCGCCGTCCTGGCCGGGTCCGCCGGCCGTCACCTGCTGCAGCACGCGGTCGAGCTCCTGGACCACGACCGCCTCGTCGTCGACCAGCTGCTGGAAGACGCGGTTCTGCCGCTCGGCCTGCGGGCTGCCGACGTCGCCGAAGCTGTGCCGGCCCAGGGGCAGGCGGACCTCGGAGCACACCTCGAGCACCCAGTTACGCAGGCGCTCCCGGGCGGCCTCCTCCCCGCCGGAGCCGGCCAGCCGGGCCAGGGCGAAGTCCCTGACGGTGACGAGCATGTGGAAGCGGGGGACGCCGCCGCGGTCGCGCACGTTGAGCAGGCAGTGGCCCGCCAGGGCGTCGAGGACGTCGGCGGCCTCGGGGCCGATGAGGGCCTCGGCGGCGGTGAGGGTGAAGCCGTCGGGCAGCAGCGCCAGGCTCGCCAGGCCGCGGCGCTCGGAGTCGTCGAGCAGGTCCCAGGACCAGGCGATAACGGCTCTCAGGGTGCGCTGGCGGGCCGGGGCGTCGCGCGCGCCCGTCAGCAGGTCGGGCCGGGCGGGCAGCCGGGCGGCGATCTGGCCCACGGACAGGGTGCGGGTCCGGGCGGCCGCCAGTTCAATGGCCAGGGGGATGCCCTCCAGGCGGCCCAGGAGCTCCTCGAGGTCCGCCCCGTCAATCACCTGGCCGGGCCGGGCGGCCAGGGCGCGGGCCCGGAAGAGGCTGTCACTGGAGGCGGGATCCAGGGGCTCCAGGCGGTAGACGTGCTCGGCGCCCAGGTCCAGCTGGCGGCGTGAGGTGGCCAGCACCCGCAGGTCCGCGCAGGTGGCCAGGAGGGGACCAATGAGGTCGGCCACGTCCCCCGCCAGGTGCTCGCAGTTGTCCAGGACGAGGAGCGTGCCGGGCGCGGCCAGGACGGCACCCAGGGAGGCGCGCGCCTCGGCGTCGGCCACCGGCGGGCTCCCCAGGGCGTCGAGCAGGACCCGCACCAGGTCGGCCCCGGGGGCGACGTCGGCCAGGGCGGCGACGTACACGGCGGGACGCCGGCTGCGGGCCGCCACCGCCTGGGCCAGTGTGGTCTTGCCCACACCGCCCGGCCCGGTGACGGTGACCAGCCGATGGGTGCCCAGGGCCTTGCCGACGGCCGCCACGTCGTCCTGGCGCCCCAGGAAGTGCTCGGGGACCGGCTCCAGGCCCCGGCGCACGGGGTTCTCCGCGGCCAGCGCCACCTCGTGCGCGGCGCGCGCCACCGGGCCCGGCACCGCCCCCTGCTCACGCAGGCGCAGGCGGTAGTCCTCGTAGGTCCTCAGGGCCACCGCGGGCGAGCGTGCCCAGGCCTGGGCACGTACGAGGGCGGCCAGGACGGTCTCGTCGTCAGGCTCACGCTCCGCCGCGGCCCGTAGCAGGGGCACGGCCTGCTCGTACTCACCGACGGCCTCCAGGGCGAGGGCCCGCTGCCGCCCAGCGGCCTCGGCGTGTGCGGCGGCACGCTCTCGGAGCCGGGCCAGGGGGCCGGGACGCCGGGCCCCACCACCCGCCGGCCCTGTCCCCGCCGGCCCTGTCCCCGCCGACACGTCCGCGTCCGTCCCGGGCAGGTCGTCGGTCAGCTCCAGGACCTGGTCCCACTGGCCGGTGGCGGCGCAGGCACGGGCCCGGGCCGCCCGGGCCGCTAGGTCCCGGGCGTCGACGTCCGACGTCGCCAGCGCCAGCCGGTAGCCGTCACCGACGCGCTCGACCACGTCCTCCCCCACGGCCGCACGCGCCCGGGAGACGACGACGTGCAGGGCCCGCAGCGGGTGCGCCGGGGGATCCGCGGGCCACAGGGCCCCGACGATCGCGTCGTCGCCCATCCGGGCGCCCTCGCAGCCGGCCAGGGCGGCGAGGAGGTCCAGCGTCCGGCCGCTGAGCGCCCGGCCGCGCCACGTCGCCCCGTCACTCAGCAGGGACAGGGGGTAGGAGGGCGTCACGGGAGCATTCTGCCCCCTCCGACCCCACCCGGCCCACCCGACCCCTGTGCGCCCGGGGCACGGATGCGCTGGTTTTGCATTCGCCTCAGGTAGGCGACCCGACCCCGGTGCGCCCGGGGCGCGGACCTCACAGGGCGAGGTTGGACCTGACGACGTCGGCCAGTCCCTGGGCCACAGTGTCGGCCTCGTCCTGGGTGGCGGCCTCGACCATAACGCGCACCAGGGGCTCGGTGCCGCTGGAGCGCAGGAGGACCCGGCCGGACTCCCCCAGGTGGTGCTCGGCCTCGGCAACGGCCTGCTGGACGGCGTCGTTGGTGGTGACGGCGGTCTTGTCCACGCCGCGGACGTTAATGAGCGTCTGGGGCAGGCGGGTGACGATGCTGGCCAGGTCGGCCAGGGACCTGCCTGAGCGCTTCATGCGGGCGGCCACGCGCATGGAGGTGAGGATGCCGTCACCGGTGGTGGCGTGGATGGTGTCGATGACGTGGCCGGACTGCTCACCACCCAGGGTGTACCCCCCGGAGAGCATCTTCTCCAGCACGTAGCGGTCCCCCACCCCGGTCTGGACGACGCGGATCCCGCGCTCACGCATGGCCAGGAGCAGGCCGAGGTTGCTCATGACGGTCACCACCAGGGTGTCGGAGGCCAGGGTGCCGTCCTCCTTCATGCCCACGGCGAGCAGGCCCATAATCTGGTCGCCGTCCACCAGGTTGCCCTGGGCGTCCACGGCCAGGCAGCGGTCGGCGTCGCCGTCGTAGGCCACACCCATGTCCGCGCCCACGGCGGTGACGTAGTTCTGGAGCTGCTCGGGGTGGGTTGAGCCGCAGTCGGCGTTGATATTGAGGCCGTCTGGGGAGGCGTTCATGGCAATGACCTCGGCGCCCGCGGCGCGCAGGGCGGCCGGCCCGACGACGCTGGCGGCCCCGTTGGCGGCGTCCACCACAATGCGCAGGCCGGAGATGTCGGTCCCCACGGAGTCCACGAGGTGGCTGATGTAGGCCTGGTCGGCCACCGTCTCACCCTTGATGACACGCCCGACGGCGGCGCCGGTGGGGTGGGGCAGCTCGGCGGACAGGGCCGCCTCGATCTGGTCCTCGACGGCGTCCTCCAGCTTGTAGCCGCCCCGGGCGAAGAACTTGATGCCGTTGTCGGGGAAGGGGTTGTGGGAGGCGGAGATGACCACGCCCAGGTCCACGTCCTGGCTGGCGGTGAGGTGGGCGATGGCGGGGGTGGGCAGGACGCCCACGCGGGTGACGTCCATGCCGGCGGCAGCCAGGCCGGCGCTAATGGCGTGGTCCAGGAACTCCCCGGACGCACGGGTGTCACGCCCGACGACGGCGCGGGGACGCAGGTGCCCGGAGTGGCGCGCGTGGGTCGAGTCGGTGGTGGCCAGGACCCGGGCGGCCGCCTGCCCCAGGTGCAGGGCGAGGTCAGGGGTGAGCAGGTCGTTGGCCAGGCCGCGCACACCATCAGTGCCGAAAAGACGTGTCATGGGTAGTCCTCCTTGGTAGGAAACGCCCCCATCCTCCCACGTCACCCCCGTGCGCGCTCCCCTCACACTCCCATGGCCCGCCACCCGCCCACCCGCGAGAACGGTACTTGTTCGCCGTGAGAACGGTACTTATTGCTCGCGAGAACGGTACTTGTTCGCCGTGAGAACGGTACTTGTTCGCCGCGAGAACGGTACTTGTTCGCCGTGAGAACGGTACTTGTTCGCCGCGAGAACGGTACTTATTGCTCGTGAGAACGGGGCCGCACACCCCGCTGCCCCGCCCCACGGGTCTGGGCCGGAGCAGTCAAGCGGGCAGGCAGGCGCTGGGCCAGAACAATCAGGCGGGTGCTGGGGCGGGCGAGCAGGCACAGCCAGACGGGCGGGCAGGTGCCGAAGTAGTCACGTGGGCAGGCGGTAGGTGCCGGGACGGGCAGGCAGGTGCCGGAGCAGTCAGGCGGGCGGGCGCGGGCCTGGGCCGGAGCGCACACAGGCCCCAGCCTCAAGACGACGCTGGCGACCACTCCTGGGAGCGGTCGCCAGCGTGGGCCATCGCGTACCGAGGCACGTCGCACCCGGTAGGCCCGGTCAGCGCTTGGAGTACTGGGGGGCGCGGCGGGCCTTGTGCAGGCCGGCCTTCTTGCGCTCCACGACGCGGGCGTCGCGGCTGAGGAAACCGGCCTTCTTCAGGGCCGGGCGGTTGGCCTCGCGGTCGATCTCGTTCAGGGCGCGGGCAATGCCCAGGCGCAGGGCGCCGGCCTGGCCGGACACGCCACCGCCGTGGATGCGGGCCACGACGTCGAAGCGGCCCTCAAGGTCCAGGATGGTGAAGGGGGCGCGCACGAGCTGCTGGTGCAGCTTGTTGGGGAAGTAGTCCTCCAGGGTGCGGCCGTTGAGGGTCCACTGACCGGTGCCGGGCAGCAGGCGGACGCGCGCGACGGCCTCCTTGCGGCGGCCCAGGCCGGCGCCGGGGGCGGTGACGGACTGACCGCGGCCAGGGGTGGAGTCCTCTGTCTCAGTGGTGTAGCTGGAGGGGGCGTTCTCCTCGTCCAGCGCGTCAATGTCGACGGTGTTATCAGACACTGTTGGTCCTTTGCTTGAGCGTGGTGCCGAGCGCTGCGCGCTTACTGGGCGACCTGGGTGATCTCGAAGGGCTGGGGGTTCTGCGAGGCGTGCGGGTGCTCGCCGCCGACGTAGACCTTGAGCTTCTTCAGCTGGGCACGACCAAGCTTGGTGTGGGGCACCATGCCCTTGATGGCCTTCTCCACGACGAACCGGGGGCGGGTGGCCAGCAGCTCGCGGTAGGAGGTGGCGGTGAGGCCGCCGGGGTAGCCGGAGTGGCGGTAGGCGAACTTCTTGTCCGCCTTGCCGTGGGTCAGGACGACCTTGTCGGCGTTGATAATGACGACGTAGTCCCCGCAGTCCTCGTTGGGGGCGAACTGGGGCTTGTGCTTCCCACGGAGCAGGATCGCGGCCTGAGCGGCCAGGCGGCCCAGGACGACGTCGGTGGCGTCAATGACATACCAGTTCTTCTCGACGTCGCCGGGCTTCGGTGTGTACGTGCGCACGGGCGTTGCCTTCGTTTCTCTTGGCGTGTGGGCGCGCGAAACGGCGTAGAAGCGTCACTGTTCCGCGAGACCACCATGGTCAGGTGAGTGGTCGGAGCACAGGCGATCCGGGGCGAGTGGGACGGCACCGCAGACGCACTCGTGTGCTGCACGACGGTTCCCCACCATACCGGCGCGCCGGACAGGGGGTCAAAAGGTCCGGCCGACCGGCTGGCGTGAATCGTAACACTCAGGTACCGCCCCGAGTCGGGGCCGGAGAAGGCCCCACACGTCCCGCCCGTACGGCCCGGGGCCCAGTGATGTGAGCACCGCCCTCCCCTACACGTCACCCACGCTCCCGAAGGTACGGCCCTGGGTGAGCAGGTGCACCCGCCCCCCTACACGTCACCCACACGGCCTGAGGCCTCCTCTAGTCGCAGCCGCACCCGGTGGCAGGCAGCCCGGCAGACGTCCGACCACCCGCTCCGGCGCCGCTCGTCCCGGCCCCGGAACCATCCGTCCCAGCGCCGCTCGTCCCGGCCATACCGGCACCCTCCGTCCCGGCGCTGGCGCCGTCCACTCCGGCACCCTCCCCAGGCAGCGCCCGCAGGACGCGCGCCCGCTCGGCCTGGACGGCGAGCTCAGCGTCGGCCGGGTAGGTGACCTCCTCCAGGGTCAGCCCGTGGGGTGGCGCGACCGGGGCCGCCGTCCGACGTGAGCGAGCGACCAGGAGCGTGCCGGGCCAGTCGGACCCCTTGCGCCCCTGCCCCACGGCCAGGGCGGCCCCGACCAGGGAACGGACCATGGAGTGGCAGAAGGCGTCGGCCTCGACCTCCAGGGTGACCAGTCCGGCGTCGGCCCCCTGCTCCACCCGCCGCCAGGTCAGGGACCGCAGGGTGCGCACGGTGGTGGCGCCCTGTCGGGGCCTGCAGTAGGACAGGAAGTCGTGCTCCCCGAGCAGGGGTGCGGCGGAGTCGGCCATGGCGCCTACGTCCAGGCGGCCGGGGACCCACAGGACGGTGGCGCGGCGGGCGGGGTCACGGGAGGCCAGGGCGTCGGCCACCCGGTAGGTGTAGCGGCGGGACAGGGCGGAGAAACGGGCGTCGAAGGCGTCCGGGACCACGGCGGCGGCGCTGACGACGACGTCGCTGGCCCCCCGGGGGACCGCACCGAGCCCGTGCCCGCCAGCACTGGCCTGGGCCTCACGGGCCAGGACCCCGGCCAGTCGGGTCAGCAGCGCCGCCTGGGGTGCGCGGCGGGAGCGGCCGGGCAGGCGCCCCCAGGCCTCCTCGTCCACGTCGAGGTGGGCCACCTGGTGGGCGGCGTGGACACCGGCGTCGGTGCGCCCCGCCACGGTCAGGCATACGTCCTGGCGCAGGATAGTGGCAAGGGCGCTGGTCAGGACCCCCTCGACGGTGCGCAGGCCGGGCTGGGCGGCCCAGCCGTTGAAGGCGGTGCCGTCGTAGGCGAGGTCGAGGCGGAGACGAGGCATGAGCACATCCTCCCACCCGTCCTGAGGCGGGGTCAGGAGGGTTATGCACGACCTCGGTGAGACCGTCCCGGATTTTGACGCAATCTGAGGATCAGAACCGGACCCACCCCGCCCCAGCCTCTGTACACCTAATGTCCACGCAGGTCACGGGCCTAGGTCCTGGCGCGTCCAGCAGTGCCCTCCGTTCTGATCCTCAGATTGCGACAGACGCTAGGGATCCGCAGCGACAGACGGTAGAGAGATAATGTGATAAATCGAATAATCAACCTAGGTTTGCGTCAGGACCCGCCACAGGTACCCCGAGCAGCCCCTCCAGCACCTGTCAGCTATTGGGGAACGCGCCCCGCCCGCCGCGGACGCACGAAGGTCGCCTCCAGGCTCCCGGGCCTGACCCAGAACACACCCCTACTCACCGCGGACGCGCCCTGGCGGCCGCGGACGCGCCCTGGACAGCCTCCGCGGTGAGCCTCCCCACAACCAGGGCAGGCCAATGGCGCACAGGAGCCAGCCGCCCGTTCTCACGAGCAATAAGTACCGTTCTCGCGACGAACAAGTACCGTTCTCGCGACGAATAAGTACCGTTCTCGCGACGAATAAGTACCGTTCTCGCGGAGGAGAGCGGGCCGCTACCCTGGGGCGGTGAGCAGCAACACGACCCTGTCCGTCGACTGCGGGGGCGGCGGGATCAAGGCCTCCGTCCTGAACAGTGAGGGCGCCATGGTCTCCCGCGCCGTCCGCACCCCTACCCCTTACCCCCTGCCCCCGGACCTCCTGGTGGAGACGATCGCGGGCCTGGCCGAGCAGCTGCCCACCGCCTCGCGGGTCACGGTAGGCATGCCGGGCATGATCCGCCACGGGGTCGTGGTGGCCACCCCCCACTACGTCACCAAGGACGGCCCCCGCTCCCGAGTCCTGCCCCACCTGGTGGAGGCCTGGCTGCGGTTCGACATGGGCACCGCCGTCAGCCAACGTCTGGGGCTGCCCACCCTGGTGCTCAATGACGCCGAGGTCGCGGGCGCCGGGGTGGTCACCGGCCACGGCCTGGAGATGATTGTGACCCTTGGCACAGGTCTGGGCAACGCGGTGTTCGACAACGGCGCCCTGGCCCCGCACGTGGAGGTCTCCCAGGGCCCGGTGCGCTGGGGCCTGACCTACGACGACTACATCGGCGAGCACGAGCGCCTGCGCCTGGGGGACGCCCACTGGTCGCGCCGGGTGCGCCGCGTGGTGGACGCCCTGCGCCCCATGTACCTGTGGGACCGCCTCTACCTGGGTGGCGGCAACTCCCGGCGGATCACGTCCACCCAGCTGGCCAGGATCGGCGACGACGTCGTGGTGGTGCCCAACGAGGCCGGCATGACCGGCGGCGCCCGCTGCTGGGACATGGTGCGCCCCTAAGCCACGCCCAGGCCGCCACACCCAGGATGCCGCGGACGGGGCATCCAAGCCGCCGCCACGCCCAGGCCACCGCGTGCCATTGGCGTCCGCCATCCTGACAGCGGTAACAGGCCACCGCACCCAGGATACCGCGGACGGCGCACCCGGGACGCTGCACCCAAGCCGCCGCAGACACCGCACCCAAGCCGCCACACACCCAGCTACCCTGGGCCACCTCCTCGGGCCCCACCAGGGACGGGATTTTTGTAAGATCTCCATACCGTATTTCCCTCCCCGAGGACAGTGAGGACCCATGAGCGCACACCGCGTCGTCATTATCGGCTCCGGGTTCGGCGGACTCTTCGCCACGCAGGCCCTGCGGCGCGAGGACGTCGCGATTACCGTCATCGACCGCACCAGCCACCACCTCTTCCAGCCCCTGCTGTACCAGGTCGCCACCGGCATCCTCTCCGAGGGGCAGATCGCCCCGAGCACCCGCGAGATCCTGACCCGCCAGAAGAACGCCAGGACCGTGGTGGGCCTGGTGGAGGACATTGACACCACGGCCCGCGTGGTCCGCTGGCGCCACCACAACGACCAGCACTCCACGCCCTACGACACCCTGGTCGTGGCCGCGGGGGCGGGCCAGTCCTACTTCGGCAACGACCACTTTGCCGTCTTCGCCCCCGGTATGAAGACCATTGACGACGCCCTGGAGCTGCGTAGCCGCATCTTCGGCGCCTTCGAGATGGCCGAGATCGAGAAGGACCCGAAGCGCCGGGCGGCCCTGCTCACCTTCGTCGTGGTGGGTGCCGGCCCCACCGGGGTGGAGATGGCCGGCCAGATCCGCGAGCTGGCCAGGGACACCCTGCGCGGTGAGTTCCGCCGCATTAACCCCGGCGACGCCCGGGTCATCCTGCTCGACGGCGCGCCCCACCCCCTACCGCCCTTCGGCCAGGGGCTCGGGGCCAAGACCCGCGCGGCCCTGGAGCGCCTGGGCGTGGAGGTGGTCATGCGCTCCGTGGTCACCGGCCTGGACGCCGAGACGGTCACCGTCAGGAACCTGGACACCCAGGAGGTCTCCACCATCCACTCGGTGTGCAAGGTCTGGGCCGCGGGCGTCCAGGGCTCCCCCCTGGGCCGGATCCTCGCCGAGCGCACGGGCGCCGAGGTGGACCGTGCCGGCCGGGTGGTGGTGGACAAGGACCTCACCGTGCCCGGGCACCCTGAGATCTTCGTCATTGGCGACCTCATGAGCGTGCCCGGGGTACCCGGGGTGGCCCAGGGGGCCATCCAGTCGGGGCGCTACGTGGCCCAGGCGATCCGACGCCGTCTGCGGGGCAAGGAGCCCCAGGGGCCCTTCACCTACCGGGACAAGGGCTCCATGGCCACCATCTCGCGCTACCGGGCGGTGGTCAAGATCCGCCGTCTGGAGGTGTCCGGGTTCGTGGCCTGGCAGATGTGGTGCTTCCTCCACCTGCTCTACATCGTGGGCTTTAAGAACCAGTTCTCCACGCTCATGGACTGGTTCTTCAGCTTTATCTCCGGACGACGTACCGAGCGCACGGTCACCAACCAGCAAATGGTGGCCCGCCTGGCCCTGGAGACCCTGGGGGCCGGCTCCTCGGGGAGGCTGGTGGCCGGTCAGGACGTGCTGACCGAGGAGCGCCACGACCACGACTAGGCCAGCGGACCCGGCCCCGGGGCCACCCGCACCCGAGGCAGCCGTTCTCACGACGAACAAGTACCGTTCTCACGGCAAACAAGTACCGTTCTCGCGAGCAATAAGTACCGTTCTCACGAGTAGGGGCCCGGTCACCTCTGGAGGTGACCGAGCCCCGTGCGCTCACGCGGAGGACGTCGGCTCAGGCCTTGGCCGCGCCCTTCTTGGCGACCGCGCCCTTCGTGTCGGCCTCAGTCTTGGCGGCCTCAGGCGCCTGGGAGATGGCAGCCTCCGCAGCAGCCTCAGCCTTCCGCAGCAACCTTGGCGGCGGCCTTAGGCGTCTCCTCGGCGTCCGCGTCCTTCTGGGCGGCCTCAGTCTTCTCAGCGGCCTCGGCGTCAGCGCCCTTCGTGGCGGCCTCGGCGTCCGCGCCCTCCTCAGCCTCGGCAGGAGCCTCCTCAGCGGCCTCAGCAGGAGCCGCCTCGGCCTTCCTCGCGGCGACGGCCCTCTGCGCGGCCCGCTTGGCGGTGGTCACGGCGTCGTCCACGACCTCCTTCTTGGCCACCGGCTCCAGGACCAGGGAGATCACGGCCATGGGGGCGTTGTCGCCCCTGCGCGGCATGGTCTTGATAATGCGGGTGTAACCGCCGTCGCGCCCCTCAAGCTGGGGGGCGATCACCTCGAAGAGACGGTACACGGCAAACTTGTCCGTGATCTTCTTCATCACCGTGCGCCGGGCGTGCAGGTCGCCACGCTTGCCCTTGGTAATGAGCTTCTCCACGTAGGGGCGCAGGCGCCGGGCGCGCGCCTCCGTCGTCGTAATGGACTCGTGGACAATGAGCTGGGTGGCGAGGTTGGCCAGCATGTGGCGCTCGTGCTGGGCGCTTCCGCCCAGGCGGGGACCCTTGGGGGGGCGAGGCATTGTTGTCTCCTAGTAGTTGACGAGCGGCTCTCAGGCCTGCTGCTCGTCGCTGAACGTGGGGTTGTTGGTGAAGTCGTCGTCCTCAGGATCGAAGTCGACCGGGGTGCCCTTGAGGGCCAGGCCCAGGTCGGCCAGCTTGTCCTTGATCTCGGAGATCGACTTGGCACCGAAGTTACGGATGTCGAGCAGGTCGGCCTCGCTGCGGGAGACCAGCTCGCCAACGGTGTGAATGCCCTCACGCTTGAGGGCGTTGGAGGAGCGGGCCTGCAGGTCCAGCTCGTCAATCATCATGGCGAGGTCCTCCTGGAGGGCCTCGTCCACCGGGGAGGGACCCACCTCAATGCCCTCGGCCTCGACATTGAGCTCCCGGGCCAGCCCGAAGAGCTCCACGAGGGTCTTGCCGGCGGAGGCCAGCGCGTCACGCGGGGTAATGGAGGCCTTGGTCTCCACGTCCACCACCAGGCGGTCAAAGTCCGTGCGCTGCTCCACGCGGGTGGCCTCGACGGCGTAGGACACCTTCTTGACCGGGGAGTAGATCGAGTCCACCGGGATCCGGGAGATCTCCGCCTGCGGGTCCTTGTTCTGGTTGGCGGACACGTAGCCCCGGCCGCGCTCGACCGTCAGCTCGATCTCCAGCTTGCCCTTCTCGTTGAGGGTGGCGATCACCAGCTCAGGGTTGTGGATCTCGACCCCGGCGGGGGGCGTGATGTCGCTGGCGGTGACGTCCCCGGGGCCGGACTTGCGCAGGTACATGACCACCGGCTCGTCGTTCTCGCTGGAGAGGACGATCTCCTTGATATTGAGGATGATCTGCGCGACGTCCTCCTTGACCCCCTCAATGGTGCGGAACTCGTGGGGGACGCCCTCAATGCGCACGCTGGTCACCGCCGCGCCCGGGATGGACGACAGCAGCGTGCGCCGCAGGGAGTTGCCGAGGGTGTAGCCAAAGCCGGGCTCAAGGGGCTCGAGGACGAACCGCGAGCGGCGGTCCTCCTCGACGACCTCCTCGGTGAGCGTGGGTCGCTGTGCGATGAGCACGTGGTTTCCTTTCGTCGCGGCGCCCGCTATATGACGCCGTTCCTGCTGGTGGTGGGGCGACGGCGCGGCCGCACCCGGTGCCCCGGCGGGACCGGTGGCCGACGACGGGGCACGCAGCGGACCGCCGTCGGCCACCGGGCTCAGACGTGACGACGCTTGGGGGGACGGCAGCCGTTGTGGGCCTGGGGGGTGACGTCGGTAATGGAGCCGACCTCCAGGCCGGCGGCCTGCAGGGAGCGGATCGCGGTCTCGCGGCCCGGGCCGGGGCCCTTGACGAAGACGTCGACCTTCTTCATGCCGTGCTCGGCGCCGCGGCGGGCGGCGGCCTCGGCGGCCAGCTGGGCGGCGTAGGGCGTGGACTTGCGCGAGCCCTTGAAGCCGACCTGCCCGGAGGAGGCCCAGGCGATGACCGCGCCGTGGGGGTCGGTCAGGGAGACAATGGTGTTGTTGAAGGTGGACTTAATGTAGGCGTGGCCGTGGGCGACGTTCTTGCGGTCCTTGCGACGCACCTTCTGCGCGCCAGAGCGGGTCTTGGGAGGCATGTTTCCTTCTTCGTGATGAGATCGTGTGCGCGCACCGGGGCGTCTCACGCCTGTGCGCAGGCGGTTGCTTTACTTGGCCTTCTTCTTACCGGCCACGGTGCGCTTGGGGCCCTTGCGGGTACGCGCGTTGGTCTTGGTGCGCTGGCCGTGCACCGGGAGGTGACGGCGGTGGCGCAGGCCCTGGTAGCAGCCGATCTCGATCTTGCGACGGATGTCAGCCTGCACCTCACGCCTCAGGTCACCCTCGACCTGGTAGCTGGAGTCAATGTGGGTGCGCAGCCTGACGAGCTCCTCCTCGGTGAGGTCCTTGACGCGCGTGTCCGGGTTGACGCCCGTCGCGGCCAGGGTCTCGGTGGCGCGGGTGCGGCCGATCCCGAAGATGTAGGTGAGTGCGACCTCGACTCGCTTCTCGCGAGGCAGGTCGACACCGGAAATACGTGCCACGGTGTGGTCTCTCCTGTGTGCTCCCGGAGGTCGTCACCCGTCTGTCCGCTATCGGCGGCCCCGGCCTCCGGGGACCGGGGGTCGCGACGCGACGCGCCGCGTGGGACGGGTGCTGTTCAGCGGCCACCTGGGTGGCCGGGTGGTGCTCAGCCCTGACGCTGCTTGTGGCGCGGGTTGGAGCAGATGACCATGACGCGGCCGTGGCGACGGATCACCTTGCAGCTGTCACAGATCTTCTTCACGCTCGGCTTGACCTTCATGATTGCCCTCCGCCGCCCCGTGAGGGGAGGCTTGTCACTTGTACCGGTAGACGATGCGGCCGCGGGACAGGTCGTAGGGGCTCAGCTCCACGACCACACGGTCCTCGGGGAGAATGCGGATGTAGTGCTGCCGCATCTTTCCGGAGATGTGCGCGAGCACAATGTGCCCGTTGTTCACCTCCACCCGAAACATTGCGTTCGGAAGGGCCTCGACGACCGATCCCTCGACCTCGATGACGCCATCCTTCTTAGCCATGTTCCTCCGCCGGTGCTTTCTCGCTCGAACTCCCCGACGACGACGCCGTCGGGTCAGCGCCCCCGCCCCCCTGCTCCACCTGCGAGGGGGAGTCCCCAGGGGATGGCCTGGGCGCGCCGACTGCCAACGATACGGCAGTATCCCGCTCCCCCTCCAGGCCAGAAGGCGCGTGATCGCGGTGTTTCCGGCCACATCTGCGGCGCTCCCTCAGGGCGGCGACGACCTGCCAGGCGGCGTAGGCCAGCAGCGCCACCCCGGCCAGGAGGCGCCCGACCTGCTTGACCTCGGGTCCCACCAGGGTCAGCAGGCGCCCCAGGACCGGCACGTGGTAGCGCTCCAGGCCCAGGACCTGGGCGGGCCTGACCGGGGCGGGGTCGGGGGCGGCGTTGGCGTCCCCCTGGATGGTGTAGGTGGTCGTGCCGTCGTCGAGCACGTTGAGCGAGACGATCCGGTGGGTGACCAGGTCCCTGCCGCCGGTGGCGCTCTGGTAGGTGACCACCGAGCCCACGCTCAGGCGGGTGGCCTGCTCCTCGCTCAGCGGCCGCACCACCACCAGCGAGCCCGCCGGGATGGTGGGGGCCATGGAGCCGGTCAGGACGGTCAGGGGCACCCAGCCCATGACGGTGGGCACCAGGGAGGCCAGGGCCACCACCGTCAGCGCCCCCAGGCCGACGACGGCCTCCAGCGCCCCCACGCCCCAGCGCAGCGCGCGCGACCGGGCCAGCCTCCTGACGGGGGAGGCGGACCCGGTCGGGACTGCGTGTCGCATGGGGGCGCCACCGGCTCACGCCGGGCGGCTCAGAGCGAGGGACGCATCTTCTGCTCGAGGACCACCTTGAAGGAGGGCACGTCCAGGGCCTTGCCCTGGCCCTCGGGGGCCTTCTGCCAGCCGGTGCCCTCGTGGGTGCCGTCGCCGTTGTTCTCGATAATGCCGGAGTGGGTGTTGTCCGCCCCGAAGGTGTACTGCACGAGGATCTTGACGTTGCAGGACTTGCCGTCGTCCGCGGTGGTAATGTCCGCGAGGTTGACGTTGCCGCAGTCGTAGGACGGCGTCGCGGTGACGCCCTCGGCCAGGGTGTAGCCCTCCTCCGCCACCACGCCCAGGGCGGCGTGGAGGTTCTTGCCCTGGAGGTGGAGGGTGACGGTGGTGGAGTACTCCACGACGTCACCGGGCACGATCTTGTCGGTGGCGGGGTCGAAGGGGACGGTGGCGTCGCCGTTCTCGTCGGTGGCGGCGGTGTTAATGGTCCAGGTGGGGGTACCGGTGGTGGTCAGGGACAGGGTGCCGGTGGCCACCCGGGACTCGGACAGGGTCTTCTCGTCATACCACCGAGCGAAGGTGGCGCCGGATCCGGCCAGGAGTGCGACGGCTGCACCTGTGGCGACCAGGGCACGGGTGGAACGGGACATGAGCATCCTCCTTGATGCATCGCGTAGGTTCGAGAGGGGAAGCAAGCAGTTCTGCTCACCGAGCAGAGACTACACCGAGCCTGGGACGGCGACAACCGCCCTCCTGGTCCCATAGCACCGGCTGCGTCACTCCCCCGCCGGGAGACCGGGTGGGACCTATGCGCCGCCTCGCCCGAGAACCGCTCCCCCCGCCCACGCACCGCCCTGAGGGGGCCGCCTACCCGCGGGCGGGGACGGGAGACGGCCGTTCTCGGCACCGTCGCCCTGTACACCGCAGCCTACCCGCGGGCGGGAGGCGAGCAGCGCCCGCGCCGCCGTCTCACCACCCCCGCGGGGGTGCGGCGCATGGGCCCCTAGCCGGCCCGCTCGGTCAGGGGCCTGGGCGCGATCCCGAAGGGGGCCAGGCCCTCCACCCCGCCGTCGGAGGCCGTGAGCACCCACACGCCACCGGGCACGAGCGCCACCGTGTGCTCCCACTGGGCCGCCCGGGAGCCGTCCTGGGTGACCACCGTCCAGCCGTCGTCGAGCTCACGCACGGCGGGCCCGCCCGCGGTCAGCATGGGCTCCACGGCCAGCACCATGCCGGGGCGCAGGCGCGGCCCCTTACGGCGCACCGAGTAGTTCAGGACGTCGGGGGCCATGTGCATCTGGGTGCCAATGCCGTGGCCGACGTACTCCTCCAGTATGCCCAGCTCCATGTCCTCACGCTCACGGGCCGCGGCCACCACCTCCTCGACGGCGTCGCCCACGGCGTTGAGGCGCTCGCCACGGCCGGTGGCCTGGCCCTCCATGGCGCGGGCCAGGGCGGCGACGGCGCTCCACAGGGCCTCACGGGTGGTGGTGTCCAGGACCCGGTCGGAGTCACTGGCGTAGCGCCCGCCCACCACCGTGGTGAAGGCCGCGTCCCCGTGCCAGGCGGTGCCCTCCTCGTCCAGGACGTAGGCGCCGCAGTCGAAGGTGACCAGGTCCCCCTCGGCCAGGACCCGCGGGCCCGGGATCCCGTGGACGACCTCCTCGTTGACCGAGACGCAGACGGTGGCCGGGTAGTCCTGGTAGCCCAGGAAGTTGGAGACCGCCCCCGCGCGCCGGATGGTCTCGGCGCTGACGGCGTCCAGCTCGGCGGTGGTCACGCCGGGGCGTACCGCCTCGCGCAGGGCGGCGTGGACGTCGGCCACGACCAGGCCCGCGCGCCGCATCTGGCGTACCTGGTCGGGTGTCTTGATCTGGATGTGGTCGCGGCCCAGCATGGTCTCCTCCTGGATAACGTGGTGGGTCAGGGGCAGGACGGCGACCCACCTACGCCACAGGCCTGCCGCGACCCGCTCTCAGGCCCCGACGCCCCGGGAGGCCAGTGCGGTCATGAGGCGGTCGGTGACCTCCTCCAGGGTACCGATCCCGTTGACGCGCACCAGCAGGCCACGCCGCTCGTAGAGGGCGGCCAGGGGCTCGGTGGCCTCGGCGTAGACCTCCAGGCGACGGCGGATGACGGGCTCGGTGTCGTCCGCGCGCCCCTGCTCGGTGGCGCGCTTGAGGAGCCGCTCAATGACGGCCTCGGCGTCGGCGGTGATCTCCACCACGACGTCCAGGGCCCGTCCGTCGCGGGCCAGCATGGCGTCCAGCTCGTGGACCTGGGCCTCGGTCCGGGGGTAGCCGTCCAGCAGGAACCCGTCTGAGGCGTCTGGCTGGGCCAGGCGGTCGGCGACCATGGCGTTGGTGACGGAGTCCGGGACGTACTCGCCCCTGTCCATGTAGGTCTTGGCCTGGGCGCCCAGGGGGGTGCCCCCCGAGACGTTGGCCCGGAAGATGTCCCCCGTGGAGATGGCGGGGACGGCCAGGCGCTGGCAGACGCGGGCGGCCTGGGTGCCCTTGCCGGCCCCGGGGGGGCCCAGGAGGACCATGCGTGCGCTCATGAGAGGAACCCTTCGTAGTGGCGCTGCTGAAGCTGGGAGTTGATCTCCTTGACGGTCTGGAGACCGACACCCACCATAATGAGGATAGTCGTGCCGCCGAAGGGCAGGTGCTGCGACAGGCCCAGCCAGATGACCGCCAGGGTGGGCAGGAGGGCCAGGACCACCAGGTAGAGGCTGCCCGCCGTGGTGACCCGGTTAATGACGTAGGACAGGTACCGGGAGGTGGGCTCACCGGCCCGGACGCCGGGGATGAAGCCGCCGTACTTCTTCATATTGTCGCTGATCTCCGCCGCGTCGAAGGTGATCGCCGTGTAGAAGAAGGTGAAGAACAGGATGAGGACGCCGTAGGCCGCCAGGTAGATGGGCTGGGTCTGCTGGAGGTTGGTCTGGATCCACTGCACCCACCCGCTGGTCCGGTCGCCGAACTGGGCCACGAGCTGGGGCACGGAGAGGATCGAGGAGGCGAAGATGACGGGGATGACGCCGGCGGTGTTGATCTTAATAGGGATGTAGGTGGTGGACCCCCCGTACTGGCGCCGCCCGATCATGCGCTTGGCGTACTGCACGGGGATGCGGCGGGTGGCCTGCTCCACGAAGACCACGGCCAGGGTGGCCAGGAGGACCACGGTGATAATGGCCAGGAACTTGCCCGTGCCCCCGTTGCCCCCGATGACGGAGGCCATGTTCTGGGGGAAGCGCGCCACGATGGAGGTGAAGATGAGCAGGGACATGCCGTTGCCGATGCCCTTCTCGGTAATGAGCTCGCCGAGCCACATAATCAGGCCGGTGCCCGCCGTCATGGTCACGATCATGAGGGCCAGGTTGACCGGCGAGGAGTTGGGGATGACCTTCGCCGTGCACCCGGGGAAGAGCTGGCCGTTGGCGGCGGTGGCCACAATGGTGGCGGACTGCAGGACGCCCAGGCCGATGGTCAGGTAGCGCGTGTACTCCGTGAGCTTGGCGGTACCGGACTGGCCCTCCTTGTGCAGCTCCTCAAAACGGGGGATGACCACGCGCAGCAGCTGGATAATAATGGAGGCGGTAATGTATGGCATAATGCCGAGCGCGAAGACGCTCAGCTGGAGCAGGGCCCCTCCGGAGAATATATTGACCAGGCCCAGCAGGCCCGCGTCCTGGCTCTGACCAATGCATTGCTGCACATTGGTCAGGTTGACGCCCGGCGTCGGCAGGACCGACCCGAGCCGGAACAGGGCCATAATGCCGAGGGTGAAGAGGAGCTTGGTCCGCAGGTCCGGTGTCCTGAAGGCCTGAGCGAAGGCGCGAAGCACTCGTCCCTCCCAGGAAGTCGCGTGTGGGTGGAGCGACCCCGGGTACGGCGTCGCGTGGTGGCACCGGTGGTGGCACCACAGGCCACCCTACCGCGTGCCGGGCCCGACCCTGAACCCCGGGGCCTGCGCGCCCGCCGCGGCCCTGGCCACGCCTGCCGCGGCCGCGCCCGCGGGTGCGAGCCTGCGTGCGCCCACCTGACCACACCCGCCGCGGCCGCGCACCTGAGGTGTGGGTGCGCCCCTACGTAGCGGTCCCCGGCCAGCAGTGCTGGCCGGGGACCGGGGAAGCAGGCAGGAGCGCTCAGCGGGCGGTGAGCGTGCCCCCGGCGGCCTCGACCTTCTCCTTGGCGGAGGCGGACCAGGCGTCGGCGGTAATGGTCAGGGCCACGGTGACGTCGCCACCGCCGAGGACCTTGACCGGCTGGTTCCTGCGCACGGCGCCCGCGGCGACGAGGTCCTCCACGGTGACCGTGCCACCGTCGGGGAACAGCTCGGCGATACGGCCGACGTTCACGGGCTGGTACTCCACCCGGTTGGGGTTCTTAAAGCCCTTGAGCTTGGGCAGACGCATGTGCAGCGGCATCTGACCGCCCTCGAACCCGGGGCGGACCTGGTAGCGGGCCTTGGTGC
Source organism: Actinomyces sp. oral taxon 897 (assembly GCF_002999235.1). NCBI lineage: Bacteria > Bacillati > Actinomycetota > Actinomycetes > Actinomycetales > Actinomycetaceae > Actinomyces > Actinomyces sp. oral taxon 897. Next base: position 1,627,731 of record NZ_CP027236.1, read on the forward strand.
CCTTGGTGCCGCGGCCAGCGGTCTTACCCTTGGAGCCCTCGCCACGGCCCACACGGGTCTTGGCCTTCTTGGAGCCGGGAGCGGGACGCAGGTCGTGCAGCTTAATGACCTGCCCCTTCTCCTCCTGCGTGTTGCTGGTGTCAGCCATCTCAGACCTCCTCAACGGTGACCAGGTGGTGCACCGTGGCAATCAGGCCGCGCACGCTGGGGGTGTCCTCGCGCACGACGGACTGGCGGATCTTACGCAGGCCCAGGGTCTTGAGGGAGGCACGCTGCCGGTGGGTACCACCAATGCCGGAGCGGACCTGGGTCACCTTGAGCTGCTTGGTCGTGGTGGTAGCCATCACGCACCAACTCCTTCAGCGGCCTTCTCGGCCTCCTTCTTCTCGGCCTCGGCCCGCTTCTCGGCCTCCCCCTCGGCACGGGCCCGCAGCATGGACTGCGGGGCGACGTCCTCCAGGGGCAGGCCGCGGCGGGCGGCGACGGCCTCGGGCTGCTCCAGCCTCTTGAGCGCGTCCACCGTGGCGTGCACGATATTGATCGCGTTGGAGGAGCCCAGCGACTTGGACAGGATGTCGTGGACGCCGGCGCAGTCCAGCACCGCGCGCACCGGGCCCCCGGCGATGACGCCGGTACCGGGGGACGCGGGGCGCAGGAAGACGATCCCGGCGGAGTCCTCACCCTGGGTGATGTGCGGGATGGTGCGGCGGATCATGGGGACGTGGAAGAAGTTCTTCTTCGCGATCTCCACGGCCTTGGCAATGGCGGAGGGGACCTCCTTGGCCTTGCCGTAGCCCACGCCGACGGTGCCCTCGCCGTCACCCACGACGACCAGTGCCGTGAAGGTGAAGCGGCGGCCGCCCTTGACGACCTTGGACACGCGGTTAATGGCGACGACGCGCTCAATGTACTTGTCGTCGGTGCCGCGGCCGGAACGGTCACGGCGGTCGTTGTTGCGGTCACGGCGCCCGCGGCCCTCGCCGCGACGCTCGTCGGTGCTGCGGGCCGAGCCGTCGGACGACGCGGACCTGTCTCGCTGCGGTGCAGCCATCAGATGCTCCTTAGTTCTCTCGTCGTCCGGCGCTCACAGTACCAGGCCGCCCTCGCGGGCGCCCTCCGCGACGGCCGCCACACGACCGTGGTACTTGAATCCGCCCCGGTCGAAGACGACCGTCTCGATGCCCAGGGCCCTGGCGCGCTCGGCCACGAGCTCGCCGACCCTGTGGGCGGCACCGACCTTGTGGCCCTCCACGTCCGCGTCCCTGACGGCCTTCTCCAGGGTGGAGGCGGAGCACAGGGTGTGGCCGATGGTGTCGTCCACGACCTGGGCCACCATGTGGCGGTTGGACCGGGTGACCACCAGGCGCGGGCGCTCGGGGGTGCCGTTGACGTGCTTGCGCACGCGCTGGTGGCGGATCTTGCGGGCCGTCACCTTCCTGGCGGCGCCCTTGCCCCTCTTGATCGCGTAAGCCATGGTCACTTACCAGCCTTTCCGACCTTGCGGCGCACGTTCTCGCCGGCGTAGCGCACGCCCTTGCCCTTGTAGGGCTCCGGCGGACGGATCTTGCGGATGTTCGCGGCCACCTCGCCGACCTGCTCCTTGGAGATGCCGGAGACGGCGATCTTGAGGTTGCCGTCGACCTTGAGGGTGATGCCCTCGGGCGCCTCGACGACCACGGTGTGCGAGAAGCCCAGGAACAGCTCGATGGCGGTCCCCTTCTGGGCGGCGCGGTAGCCGGTGCCGACGATCTCAAGGTTCTTGGTGTAGCCCTCGGTGACGCCCACGACCATATTGTGGATGAGGGTACGCGACAGGCCGTGCAGGGAGCGCGAGAGGCGCTCGTCGTTAGGGCGGGTCACCAGGACGGAGCCGTCCTCCTGGCGGGTCACGCTCAGGGGCGCGGCGATGGTGCGGGTCAGGGTGCCCTTGGGGCCCTTGACCGTCACCTCCCGGCCGTTGATGGTGACGTCCACGCCGGCGGGGACCGGAACGGGAAGTCGTCCGATACGAGACATTGTTCTCCTCCGTTCCTTCTCTTACCAGACGTAGGCGAGGACTTCGCCGCCCACGCCCCGGGACTCGGCCTGCCGGTCGGTCAGGAGGCCGGAGGAGGTGGACAGGATGGCCACCCCCAGGCCGCCGAGGACCTTGGGCAGGTTGGTGGACTTGGCGTAGACGCGCAGTCCGGGCTTGGAGACGCGCTTGAGGCCCTGGATGGCGCGCTGGCGGTTGGCGCCGTACTTCAGGGTCAGGGTGAGCGTCTTGCCCACCGCGGCGTCGGCGACCTCGTAGGAGGCGATGTAGCCCTCGGCCTTGAGCATCGCGGCAATGTTCACCTTGAGCTTGCTCGACGGCATGGAGACGGAGTCGTGGTGGGCGTTGTTGGCGTTGCGCAGACGGGTCAGCATGTCTGCGATCGGGTCTGTCATAGTCATAAGTGGGCCTCGGCCCTTCCTCGTCGCGGTTTCCTCACCGGACCTGCGACGTAAGTTCTTACCAGCTGGACTTGGTCAGGCCGGGGAGCTCGCCGCGAAGCGCCATCTCCCGCAGGCAGATACGGCACAGGCCGAACTTGCGGTACACCGAGTGGGGGCGTCCGCAGCGCTGGCAGCGCGTGTAGGCGCGGACACCGAACTTGGGCTTCCGGTTGGCCTTCTCGATCAGGGCGGTCTTCGCCATGTCACTTCTCCTTGAAGGGGAAGCCGAGCTGCTTGAGCAGCGAGCGGGCCTCCTCGTCGGTCTTGGCCGTGGTCACCACGGTAATGTCCATACCGCGTACGCGGTCGATCTTGTCCTGGTCGATCTCGTGGAACACCGCCTGCTCCGTCAGACCGAAGGTGTAGTTGCCGTTGCCGTCGAACTGCCTGGGGCTCAAGCCCCGGAAGTCGCGGATACGGGGCAGGGCGATGGAGATGAGGCGGTCGAGGAACTCCCACATGCGGTCCCCGCGCAGGGTGGCGTGGGCCCCGATGGGCATGCCCTCACGCAGCTTGAACTGCGCGATGGACTTGCGGGCCCGGGTGACCTGGGGCCTCTGTCCCGTGATGGCGGCCAGGTCGCGCACGGCGCCCTCGATCATCTTGGAGTCGTGGGCGGCCTCGCCCACACCCATGTTGACGACGACCTTGACAATGCGCCCGACCTCCATCACGTTGCCGTGCTGGAACTCCTTGAGCAGGGCGGGGCGCACCTCCTGGACGTACCTGGTCTTCAGGCGGGGGGTGATCTTCTCGGTCATGGTCACAGGTCCTCCCCGGACTTCTTGGCGTAGCGCACCCGGACGGTACGCTTGCGGCCGTTGGAGCGCACACCCTGCTCGACCCGGAAGCCCACGCGGGTGGTCTTCTTGGTCTTGGGGTCGACCAGGGCCACCTTGCACAGGGGGATGGGGACCTCGACGGTCTCAATGCCGCCGGACTGCCCCTGCGCGTTCTGGCGGACGTGACGGGTCCTGAGGTTGACGCCCTCGACGAGGACCTTGTCCTCGGCGGGGAAGACGCGCAGGACGCGGCCCCGCTTGCCCTTGTCGCCGGGCTGGAGGGGGTCGAGGCCCTCGTCGGCGCGGCGGGCGTTGCGCTCGGCCAGCTTCTTGGGGTCCGAGGTGCGTCCGCGCACGACCTCGACCAGGTCGCCCTTCTTAATGCGTGCCATGTTCAGATCACCTCTGGGGCGAGCGAGACGATGCGCATGAACTTCTTCTCACGAAGCTCACGGCCGACGGGACCGAAAATGCGCGTGCCGCGCGGGTCGCCGTCGTTCTTGAGGATGACGGCGGCGTTCTCGTCAAAGCGGATGTACGAGCCGTCCGGGCGCCGACGCTCCTTGCGGGTGCGCACGACGACCGCCTTGACGACGTCGCCCTTCTTGACGTTGCCACCGGGGATGGCGTCCTTCACGGTAGCGACGATCGTGTCGCCGATACCCGCATAGCGCCGACCCGAGCCGCCGAGCACACGGATGCACAGGATCTCCTTGGCACCGGTGTTGTCGGCGACCTTCAGTCGCGACTCCTGCTGGATCATTGAGTGTTCTCCTGTCGTCGAGCCGGTTCTCGGCGTCCCGGGGGTCGCAGAGCCTAGCCGAACGTTCCTGATAGGTAATGCGCACTTCTCTGCCCGCCAGGGGGCGAGTGGAGTCCCGGTACCTCGCCAGACACAGGCACCCGTGGCACGAGGTCTCTGGCGGGCGCACCCGGGGCGCACGCAACTCCGTAAGCCTAGTGCACGCCGTGACGCGGCAAAACCTCAGGACGAAGTCCGCCCTTGTGCCTTTGCTCACCGACGCAAGACACGACGACGCCGCAGCCACCGGAAGTGGCTGCGGCGTCGGCTGGTGGACGGTCAGGTCACTTGGCCTTCTCCACGATCCGGGTCAGGCGCCAGCGCTTGGTGGCGCTGAGTGGACGGGTCTCCATGATCTCGACGAGGTCGCCCACGTGGGCGGTGTTGTTCTCGTCGTGCACCTTGTACTTCTTGGTGCGGCGCAGGACCTTGCCGTACAGGGAGTGCTTGTAGCGCTCCTCGACCAGGACGACGACGGTCTTGTCCATCTTGTCGGAGACGACGTAGCCGCGGCGGACCTTGCGCTGGTTTCGCTCGGTGGCCTGGGCCGTGGTGGGGGTCTGCTCGCTCACTTGGACTCCTCCGTGCTCGGTGCGGTGCGGATGCCGAGCTCACGCTCGCGCACGATGGTGTAGATGCGGGCAATGTCGCGGCGCACGGCCTTGAGCCGTCCGTGGTCCTCGAGCTGGCCGGTCGCCGAGGCGAACCGCAGGTTGAACAGCTCGGCCTTGGCCTTGGAGAGCTCCTCAGCGAGGCGCTCGTTGTCCATGCCGTCCAGGTCGGTGGGGGTCAGCCCCTTGGAACCGATAGCCATCAGACGTCACCACCCTCACGAGTCACGAAACGGGTCTTCATGGGAAGCTTGTGCTGCGCGCGGCGCATGGCCTCACGGGCGAGGGCCTCGTCGACACCGCCGAGCTCGAACAGGATGCGCCCGGGCTTGACGTTGGCGACCCACCACTCGGGGGCGCCCTTACCGGAGCCCATACGGGTCTCAGCCGGCTTCTTGGTCAGGGGACGGTCCGGGAAGATATTGATCCACACCTTGCCGCCGCGCTTAATGTGGCGGGTCATGGCGATACGGGCCGCCTCGATCTGGCGGTTGGTGACGTAGGCGGGCTCCAGGGCCTGGATGCCGTACTCACCGAAGGCGATGCTGTTACCGCCCTTGGACAGGCCCGAGCGGTGCGGGCGGTGCTGCTTACGGAACTTGGTCCGACGGGGGATGAGCACGGCTCAGGCCTCCGTTCCCTGCTCAGCGGCAGCGTTCTCGGCGACCGGCGCCTGCTCGGTCTGCTGCTCGGTACTCTGACGCGCGCCACGCTCACCGCGACGGCCGCCGCGACGGTCGGACCGACCGCCCCGACGCTGACCGGCCTCGGCCTGCTGGCGGGCGAACTCACGCTCGGTGAGGTCGCCCTTGTAGATCCACACCTTGACGCCGAGACGCCCGAAGGTGGTCTTGGCCTCGTAGAAGCCGAAGTCGATGTTCGCACGCAGGGTGTGCAGCGGCACGCGCCCCTCGCGGTAGAACTCGCTGCGGCTCATCTCGGCCCCGCCCAGACGGCCCGAGCACTGCACCCGGATGCCCTTGGCGCCGGCGCGCATGGCCGACTGCATGCCCTTGCGCATGGCCCGGCGGAAGGACACGCGGCTGGCGAGCTGCTCGGCAATGCCCTGGGCCACCAGCTGGGCGTCCAGGTCGGGGTTACGCACCTCGAGGATATTGAGCTGGACCTGCTTGCCGGTCAGCTTCTCCAGCGAGGCGCGCAGGCGCTCGGCCTCGGCGCCGCGCCGGCCGATGACGATACCGGGGCGGGCGGTGTGCAGGTCCACGCGCACCCGGTCGCGGGTGCGCTCAATGTCGACCTTGGAGATGCCGGCGCGCTCCATGCCGTCGCCCATGAGACGGCGGATCTTGACGTCCTCGGCCACGAAGTCGCGGTAGCGCTGGCCGGGCTTGGTGGAGTCGGCGAACCAGCGCGAGCGGTGGTCCGTCGTAATGCCCAGGCGGAACCCGGTCGGGTTGACCTTCTGCCCCATTACCGGGCTCCTTCCTTCTTGGCGGAGTCGGCCTTCTCGCCGACGACGATCGTAATGTGGCTGGTGCGCTTGAGGATCCGGCTGGCGCGCCCCTGGGCGCGGGGCCGGAACCGCTTGAGGGTGGGGCCCTCGTCGGCGTACGCCTCGACAATGAACAGGTCGTGCTCGTCGAACTGCTCCCCGTCCCGCTCCGCCTTGAACCTGGCGTTGGCGATGGCGGACTCAATGACCTTGCGCACCGGCACCGCAGCGGCCTGCGGGGCGAACCGGAGCACGTTGACGGCCTCCAGGGCGCGCTTGCCGCGGACCACGTCCACGATTCGGCGGGCCTTCATGGGCGTGGTGCGCACGTACTTGGCCTGCGCCTTAGCTTCCATAGTTCCTAAGCCTCTCTACTTCCGGCGCTCGTCAGCGGCGCGACTTGCGGTCGTCCTTGACGTGCCCGCGGAAGGTGCGGGTCGGAGCGAACTCGCCGAGCTTGTGGCCCACCATGGACTCGGTGACGAAGACCGGGACGTGCTTGCGGCCGTCGTGGACGGCGAAGGTGTGTCCGAGGAAGTCCGGGGTGATGACCGAACGGCGGGACCAGGTCTTGATGACGTTCTTGGTGCCCTTCTCGTTCTGGGCGTCCACCTTCTTCATGAGGTGGTCGTCGACGAAGGGACCCTTCTTCAGGCTGCGCGGCATATCAGGCTCCTATCAGCGCTTCTTGCCGGTCCGACGACGACGCACGATGAGGCGGTCGCTGGACTTGTTGGGACGACGGGTACGGCCCTCGGGCTTGCCCCACGGGGACACGGGGTGGCGGCCGCCGGAGGTCTTGCCCTCACCACCGCCGTGGGGGTGGTCCACCGGGTTCATGACCACGCCGCGGACGGTCGGGCGCACGCCCTTCCACCGCATGCGGCCGGCCTTGCCCCAGTTGATGTTGGACTGCTCGGCGTTGCCGACCTCACCGACGGTGGCGCGGCAGGCGGCCTCCACGTTGCGGATCTCCCCGGAGGGCATGCGCAGCTGTGCGTACTTGCCCTCCTTGGCGACCAGCTGGACGGAGGTGCCGGCGCTCCGGGCGATCTTGGCCCCGCCCCCGGGACGCAGCTCCACGGCGTGGACCACGGTGCCGGTGGGGATGTTGCGCAGGGGCAGGTTGTTGCCAGGCTTGATGTCGGCGCTGGGACCGGCCTCGACGATGTCACCCTGGGCAAGGTTGTTGGGGGCGATAATGTAGCGCTTCTCGCCGTCCGCGTAGTGCAGGAGGGCGATGCGGGCGGTACGGTTGGGGTCGTACTCAATGTGGGCGACCCGCGCGGGCACGCCGTCCTTGTCCGCGCGACGGAAGTCGATGAGACGATAGGCGCGCTTGTGGCCGCCGCCCTTGTGACGGGTGGTGATGCGGCCCGAGGAGTTGCGCCCACCGGTCTTGTGCAGGGGGCGGACCAGAGACTTCTCCGGCTTGGAGCGCGTGATCTCCACGAAGTCGGCTACGGAGGCGCCGCGTCGGCCCGGTGTCGTGGGCTTGTACTTACGGATTCCCATGTCAGTGTCCTACCTTCCGGTCACTGGGCCACGTTGCCGAAGATGTCGATGGTCCCCTCGCGCAGCGTGACGATCGCGCGCTTGGTGTCCTTGGACTTCCCGATGCCCGTGCGGGTGCGGCGCGTCTTGCCCTTGCGGTTCTGGGTGTTCACCGAGGCGACCTTGACCCCGAAGATGGCCTCGACGGCCTGCTTGATCTCGGTCTTGTTGGAGCCCGGAGCCACGATGAACGTGTACTGGCCGCGGTCCATGCAGGCGTAGGACTTCTCGGAGACCACCGGGGCGATAATGACGTCGCGGGGGTTCTTGGACTTCTCAAGGCTCACTTGGACTCCTCCTTGCCCCTGCCCAGGAAGTCCTCCAGGGCGCTGGCGGTGAAGACGACGTCGTCGGACTTCAGGACGTCGTAGGTGTTGAGCTGGTTGGCGCTGAGCAGGTGCACCTCGGGGACGTTGCGCAGGCTGAGCCGGGTCAGGTCGTCCTCGTGGGAGACCACGACCAGGGCCCTCTTGCGGCTCGTGAGGTGGCGCAGCGCGGCCAGCGCGGACTTGGTGGAGGGCACCTGGGAGGTGACGAACTCGGTAATGACGTGGACGCGGGCGTTGCGGGCGCGGTCGGACAGGGCGCAGCGCAGCGCGGCGGCCTTCATCTTCTTGGGGGTCCGCTGGGAGTAGTCGCGCGGCTGGGGACCGTGGACCGTGCCGCCGCCCACGAACTGGGGGGCGCGGGTGGAGCCCTGGCGGGCGCGGCCGGTGCCCTTCTGGCGGTAGGGCTTGCGGCCGCCGCCGCGGACCATGCCGCGGGTCTTGGTGGCGTGGGTGCCCTGGCGGGCCGCGGCCAGCTGGGCCACGACGACCTGGTGCATGAGGGGGATGTTGGGCTCGACGTCGAAGATCTCGGCGGGCAGCTCGACCGTGCCGGTCTTGGCGCCCGTGGGGTCCACGACGTCGATCGTCAGCGCCGAGGTGGTGGTCTCGGTCATGGTGTCAGGCTCCCTTCACCGCGGTACGGACGACGACGACCGCGCCCTTGGGGCCCGGGACGGCGCCGTTCACGAGGAGAACGCCCTTGTCGGCGTCGACGCCGCGGACCTTGAGGTTCTGGACCGTCGTGGTGGCGTGGCCCATGCGGCCAGCCATACGCAGTCCCTTGAAAATGCGGCCGGGGGTGGCGCAGGCGCCGACCGACCCGGGCTTACGGTGGTTACGGTGCGCACCGTGGGAGGCCGAGACGCCCTTGAAGCCGTGACGCTTCATGACGCCGGCGAACCCCTTGCCCTTGGAGGTACCGGTGACGTCGACCATCTGGCCGACCTCGAAGATCCCGGCGTCCAGCTCCTGGCCGAGGACGAGCCCACCGGTCAGGGGGGTGCGGATCTCGGCGACGTGGCGACGGGGGGCCACCCCGGCCTTGGCGAAGTGGCCGGCCATGGGCTTGGTCACCTTGCGCTCGTCGATCTGCCCGAAGGCCAGCTGGACGGCCTCGTAGCCGTCGTTCTCAACGGTCCGGATCTGGGTGACGACGTTGGTGTCCACGCGCACCACGGTGACGGGGCGCAGGACGCCGTCCTCGTCCCAGATCTGCGTCATGCCGAGCTTGGTGCCGAGCAGCGCCCTGACGGGCGCGCCGGCAGCCGGCTGGTTAAGCGTAGTCATGGCAGTCCTCAGAGCTTGATCTCGATGTTGACGTCCGCCGGGAGGTCGAGACGCATGAGCGAGTCGACGGCCTTGGGCGTCGGGTCGATAATGTCGATCAGCCGCTTGTGTGTGCGCATCTCGAAGTGCTCACGGCTGTCCTTGTACTTGTGCGGCGACCGGATGACGCAGAACACGTTCTTCTCGGTCGGCAGCGGCACCGGGCCCACGACCGTCGCACCAGCGCGGGTCACGACGTCGACGATCTTGCGCGCCGAAGAGTCAATGACCTCGTGGTCGTAGGACTTGAGCCGGATGCGGATCTTCTGTCCCGCCATGGCGCCAAACCTCTCTCGTACTTGCTTTGACTGGTCCACGCACTCGGGCGTGTCGCCGCGCGACAGCGTCGAGAACTCCACTGTGAAGAAGAATCGGGACCGGTCCTGGCACATGGAAGCCCACGGCAGTGGGTCCATCAGACTGGTTCCTGGGACGACCCCAGGAGGTGGCCGACCCTGGCCCCGTGACACCTGGTGCGCCCCGGTTCAGGCCGACCTGCACTAAGGTACCAGCCCCTCCACGCACCCAAAACCCCAGTGGGTGTGAGTCCTCCCACCAGCCCCCGCGCTCGGGCGTGTCGCGCCTCCCGGCCGCTCAGGAGCCGGGGGCGGGCGCCCTGCGGTGGGCCCCGGCGCGGTGGGCCCCGGCGCGGCGGCCCGTCCGGCCCCGGGAGGGAGGGTAGCCGGCCCGCCAGAGGTACAGGCCGACTAAGAGGGTGCCGCCCCCCAGCCACACGGCCCACCACGGGAAGCGGGGGAGCTGGGAGACCCCTCCGGCGGCCTCCAGGTCCGCGACGGGGGTGGGCGTCACGCGCTCGGCGGTGACCAGGATGCGGTGGGTGTTAATGCCCAGAGGGGTGCAGGTCACCAGGGTGACCAGGTCGCGCCCGGGCTCGGCGCGCAGCGCCTCGGTCTCGTCGGGCTCCACGACCCGGCTCTCGGTGACCCGGTAGGTCAGGACCTCGCCGAAGACCTCCAGGGTCAGGGTGTCCCCGGTACGGACCCGGTCGAGGTCGGTGAACATGGTGGCCTCGGCCAGGCCCCGGTGGCCGGTGATGACCGAGCGCGTGCCCGCCCCGCCCACCGGCAGGCTGGTGCCCTGGAGGTGCCCGAGCCCGGCCAGGAGCACCGAGTCGGAGGTGCCGTGGTAGACGGGCAGGTCGAGGTCGATGCTGGGGATGCGCAGGCGGGCCATGAGCCCGGCGGGGTTGACGCTCAGGATGCTCTCGTAGTCCAGGGCCTGGTCCCCGGTGCCCGAGCCGGTGGGGACGTTGGTGTTGGCCTCCAGCACGGCGCCCACGGACAGGGCGTCGTTGTAGGCGTGGGCGGCGGCGAGCTGGGCCGCGGCCTCGGGCTGGGCCTGGTCCACCTGGGCGTGGTAGTCCGAGACGATCCGGGACTGGTTGTACTGGGAGACCCAGGCCGCCACGGCGGGGTAGGAGAAGACGAGCATCCCCGCCAGGGCCAGGACGGCGGGGAGCGCGGACAGGGCCGAGAGCCGCCAGCGCCGGGCGGGCTCGGCGCGGTGGCGCCTGGTGTGCGGCATCGGTTCTCTCCTGCTTCTACGGGGTGGGGACACGCCGGTGGCGGGGAGGCTGACCTCCCCGCCACCGGCGGACGTGGTCGGCGTCGGGCCGTCGCCCGCTCAGCCGTGCCGACGGCGGGAGCGGACCACCAGGGCCGTGCCCGCGCCCAGGAGCACCAGGGCGCTACCACCGAGCATCATGAGGACCTTGCCGGCGGCACCGGTCAGCGGCAGCCCCGGGACCCCCTGCTTGGTGTTGTTGACGGTGATGTCGGTGCCCGCGGTCTGGCCGGCGTTGACCTTGACGGCGGTCAGGGCCTGGTCGCCGGTGGGCAGGACGAAGCCGGCGGGGGCCTGGACCTCCTCCAGGACGTAGCAGCGTGCGCTGTGGTCCAGGGACGTGGTCGGCTTGGGGTCGCCCACGTTGTACTTCTGGCCGACCTTGGAGTCCACGAACAGGCCCTCGATGTTCACCACGCCCGAGGCGTCGGACTCGAACTCGGTGACGTCGTTGACGGCAATGGGGTCACCGGTCTTGGTGGAGGCGTCGCAGGTGGCGGCAAAGGGGTCGGAGGAGGCGTAGACCTTGAACTTGGCGCCCGTAAGGCCGGTGTCGGCCTTGTCCGCGTCGGCCTTGAGGACCTTGAGGTCACCCCAGCCGGTGACGACCTCGTTGGTGGGGACCTTCTTGCCGTCGTCGGGCTGGTCGGGCTCACCGGGCACGGTGCGGGTGTCCACGTTGAAGTAGCCGGTGTTGGGGATCTGGCCCGTGGCCGGGACCTGGTCCACGGTGGCGGTGAAGGTCACCGTGACGGTGGCGTTGGGCTGGCCCTTGAGCGCGGTCAGGCCCTCGGCGGTGAAGGACACCGTCGGGTTCTGCCCCTCGGTCGTCGTGTACTGGCTGGCGGGCACGTCCTGGGTGGTGCCGCCCGCGGTGATCGTCACGGACTTGACCTTGCCGTCCTTGAGCGCGCTGTCCAGCGGGTCGGAGACGACGAAGTAGGAGAAGTACTGCTCCTGGGGCGTGCTGGCCAGGCTGGGCACCTTGACGCTCACCGGGAAGTCGACCTGGTCCCCGGTCCTGATACCCGCCTTGTTGAGGCCGAAGTCCTTGGTCGGGGCCTGGACCACGGTGTTCTTGGGGTAGACGTTGACGTCGTAGAGCCAGGTCCCGTCGCCGTTAGCGGCCTCGGCGGCGGTGTTGGGGAAGGGGACCGTCACCAGGAAGGGGGCCGCCTTGCGGATGACGCTGGCGGGAGAGGTCGTCTCGCACACCAGGTAGGCGGCTACGGGCAGGTCGGCCAGGGTGGTGGAGCCGTCGGCACCGGTCATCCCGGCCGTCCCTGTGTCGAAGGTGGCGGCCAGGCCACCGGGCAGGGTCAGCTGGGGGCTGGCCCAGTCAGCGCCGCAGGCGTCCTCGGGGACCGTCAGGGTGTCCAGGCCGTTCCAGGAGGCCTGGGCGGTCAGGTCCAGGTTGGTGACCCGGTAGGCGGTGAAGGTGACGTCGGGCACGGGGGTGCCGGTGACGTTGGTCTTGCCGTCAGGCGTGCCCTCCGGGGTCTGGGAGCCGGTCTCGTGCTTGTGCACGGTCAGGGAGCCCTTGGCGGCGGGGTCGATATTGCCGAAGCTGGGCTCGGTGGCCTGGGCCACGGAGCCCAGGCCGATCAGGCCCAGGCTGATCGCCATGGCGGCGCCCAGGAGACTGTTGCGCCTGGAGTGGGTCCGTGTCATAAAGCAGTCCTTTCGTATGCGCGTCGAACGCGGAACGTGGTGGTAATTCATTGCCGGTGCTACTGGTGGTCAGTGTGTGTGAGAGCGGTACCTCCTGATAAGGCCGGCGGCCAGGGCCACGCAGAGGAGGACCCCTCCCGCCGCGAGGAACAGGTAGGCTCCGCGCCCTCCGGTCAGGGGGATAGAGGGGACCCCCGACTTGGTGTTGGTAAAGGGCGTGTCAAAGGAGTAGTCCAGCGCGTCGGCCCGGATGGCGAAGGTGTGCACGGTGGCATCGAGGCTGTACCCGGCGGGGGGCCGGGCCTCCACCAGCGTGTAGTCGCCGTCGCCCCAGGGCAGGTCGGTCACCTTCAGGAAGCCCGCACGCGGGTCGCTGTCCCGGTAGGTGCCCTGGGCGGAGGCCGGGCACCGGTCGGCGGAGTCGGCCACGCAGTCCTCGACCACGGCCTGCAGTCCGGTGCCGGACGGGCCGGTGAGGGTCCACGCCGAGCCCGTCAGGGGCGCGCCGCCCTCGTCCGCCTTCCCCCAGGTCACCGAGCCGGGCAGACGGGTGTTCCTCACGTTCCCGTCACGCACCACGTCCGTGGGGCTGCCGTCGTCGCCATAGGTGTCCTGGAGGCCCACCTCCAGCGACGTCCGCGTACCCGCGCCCGGGGCCCGGCACCCGGGGTGGGCGGACCAGTCCACGCCCTTGGGACCGGTGCCGGGGGCGGCCAGGTCGAGGCACAGGGTCTGCGTCAGGACCTGGTAGCCGGCGGGGGCCGCGGACTCGGTGACGGTGTACAGCCCCCAGCTCAGGCCGGTGAGCCTGAAGGCGCCCGGGGCCGGGTCGGTGTCCGCGAAGGTCCCGGTGGCGCAGGGGGCGCCGGTGCAGTCCGCCACGACGGTCCCACCGGGCACGCCCGGGCCGGTCAGGGTCCAGCTTGTACCGCCCAGCGGCGTCGTCCCGTCCTGGTCCACCTTGTGCCAGGTGAGCGTGGCTGGCTTGCTCGTGTTGACGACGCGGCAGGTCACCCGGTCCTGGTTGGCCACGGTCAGGGTGGTGCCGCTCACGGTGGAGCTGTAGGGGACGCCGGGGGCGTCGAGAGTGCCGGGGGTCTGCGCGCACTCCCACGCCCCGGCCTGGTAGCCGTCGGCCTCGGGTGAGGCGGAGGACTCCGACAGGGTGTAGCCGCCGGGGCGGACCACCGTGACCGGGGCGGCGCCGGACCCACGCACGAGGCCGGGCGGGGCGGTGGAGCCGTCGCTGGCCTGGAGCGACCACTGGCTGGCGTCCAAGGCGGGGACCTCGGCGGTGGCGTAGTGGGCCTCCACGGTCTTGACCAGCTCGATGGTGGGCACCCGCACGGCGACCTTGTAGTCCTCGACCTCCCCGCTCATGGTGACGCCCTGGGGGCGCAGGGGCTGGCCGTCGTCGCTAATGCGCACCCGCAGGTAGGTGTCCGGCTGGCTGCCGGTCTCCCCGTCCACGGAGCGCACGACGTCGTCGGGCACGGTCCAGTGCAGGGTGGCGCCGCCCGCGGAGCAGGGCTGCTCGTCGCTCTTCTCGGCGTCGTCGAAGACCTGGTTGTGGTTCCAGTCCACCCACCCGGCGACGACGCCCTGGCTCTGGCAGGTCACCGCCTGCTCGACCACGGCCCCGGGGGCGGTGCTGTAGCCGTCCGGGGGCGGGCTCACGCCGTCCTCGTCACTGACCACGGGGTCGGTCGGGCCGTTGACGTCGTCACCGTCGGCGCCCGTGGAGTAGAACTGGTAGCCCTCGGAGTCCAGCAGGGAGCCCAGGCGCGGCCCGGAGACGCTCATACGGGTGCGCTCAATGGCGCTGGAGTCGAACAGGTCCGCGCTGTTGGAGTGGGTGATCTGCCCGCCCTCCCAGGTGGGCTGGATGAGGGCGGAGGCGCTGCCGTAGCTGGCGGGGGCGTCACCGTAGTCGGTGGCGATGACCAGGCCCAGTGCGACGGCGGAGTAGCCGGAGCCCTGCATGGTAATGGTCGCCTTGGTGGCACCCTGCATGAAGACGGACACCGCGGGGCCGCCCAGGCCGTTGGGCCGCGAGTAGCTGCCGCCGTCCTGGTAGACGCACTCGCTGCCGGTGTTGTCCAGGCGCAGCGTCCGGTCGTTGTCGGACAGCGTGCCCACGGTGGTCACCTGGGTGCTCTTACCCGCCCGGGTGTCCTTGCAGTGCTCCGAGCGCATGCCGTCCAGGAGGCGCCAGGTGACGTCCTGGTCGGCGGGGACCGTCGCCTGGATCCACTCCCCCGCGTAGGGGTCCGTCACGCCCTTGGGCGCCGGGTTGGAGGCCTCGGCGTCGGCGAGGACGAGCCCGTGGAGCGCCACCGGGGTCTCGGTGCCGTCAGAGGCGACGATCTTGGCCGAGCAGGACATGTCGAAGCTAATGCGCGAGTACCCGCCGGTGGGGGTGCGGTCCGCGTTCGCGTCGTTCTTGTCCTTGCCGTCCCAGGTCTTGTCACCGTTGTAGGCGTAGCCGTTGGCCAGGCCGATCACCATCTGGTTGTTGTTGCGGTAGTCGGCGGGGTACCTCAGGCCCGTGTGCCACACCTTGCTGCCGTCGGACCAGTCGGCGGCGCCGCCGATGTTGTACAGGTTGTCCAGGACGTCGCCCGCCCAGGTCCCCGGGCGGGTGGCCACCAGGGGCCCCTTGGCCAGGTCGGCGGGGAAGTTGGAGGCGTGCCCCAGGTGCTGGAGGTCGGAGAGCGTGCAGGTGGTAAAGAGGTAGCCCGCGTCGCCCATGTCGCGGTAGTTGACGAAGACCTTGCTCTGGCCGTAGTCGAGGACCGGGACGTTGGGCCGGTCCCGCCCCTTGAAGTCCTTGTCGTAGCTGGCCCACTGGAGCCACTGGATCGTGTCCCGGTAGTGGCTCGTGCCGCCGGTTGCGAACACGGCGGGCAGGGCGTCGTCGGAGAGGCTGGCGGGCAGTGCGGCTGCGGGCGGGAGGGAGGGCGCCCCGGCACCTGCCAGGGTGAGGAGGACGGCAGCCAGAAGAGCACAGACGCCTGCGCCAGCCCTCCGTACGGAGGAGAAGCGCGGAACAGAGAGCATCATGGGACTCCGGTAAGAAAATAGGGGAAGAAAGAATACGTGGCGAGTCCGCCTAAGGCACGGGATGCCAGGCGGTCGCGATACCGGATACCACCCTAACCAGGGCCCCCCGCCCCGGCGCAAGCCAGAAGCGGTTTCTTTACGGAATTGCAACCAGGAGGGAGGTGAATTGTCTCGACGTGATTACAACGGGCACCGGGCCGTAACGACCCAGTTGCACGCCAGTAACGATAAAGGCGTGAATGAGAATAGCGTCATACAACGGGTCGGCACTGGGGCGGCTGCCGGGCTGGGGCGGCGCCGGGCCGGGCTGGGGCGGCCAGGCTAGTGGCAAGCCGCCACTCCCCCACGCCGCCCCGCCCCGCAGCCGCCAGGCCCGCCCAGTAACCGTCCACAGCCAGCAGGCCGCCAGCCGTCAGGCCTGCCCCGCAGCCGCTGGCCCCGCCCACCGGCGCGCAGGCCAGGGGCCCATGACGGCCCGCCCCCGGCCCCGCGAAGGTGAGAAAAAAGGTCTGCCCCGGATCGTGGGTACGATCCGGGGCAGACCCTCGGGCTGAGCCGCTGCTCAGTCAGGTAGGCGGAGAGACCCGCCGGTCAGGACCTCACTTGAGGACCTTGGTGACGCGGCCGGAGCCAACGGTGCGGCCACCCTCACGGATGGCGAAGCCGAGGCCCTCCTCCATGGCGATGGGCTGGATGAGCTCGACGGTCATCTCGGTGGTGTCGCCGGGCATGACCATCTCGGTGCCCTCGGGCAGGGTGATGACGCCGGTGACGTCGGTGGTCCGGAAGTAGAACTGCGGACGGTAGTTGGAGTAGAAGGGGTTGTGGCGGCCGCCCTCGTCCTTGGTCAGGATGTAGACGTGGCCCTCGAACTGGGTGTGCGGGGTGATGGAGCCGGGCTTGCAGACGACCTGCCCGCGCTCGACGTCCTCACGCTTGGTGCCGCGCAGGAGCAGACCGCAGTTCTCGCCGGCCCACGCCTCGTCCATGGACTTGTGGAACATCTCGATACCGGTGACCGTGGTCTTCTGGGGCTCACGGATACCCAGGATCTCGACCTCGGAGTTGATCGGGAGCTTGCCGCGCTCCACACGGCCGGTGACGACGGTGCCGCGACCGGTAATGGTGAAGACGTCCTCAATGGGCATGAGGAAGGGCTTGTCCATGTCACGGACCGGGGTCGGGATGTACTCGTCGACCGCGTCCATGAGCTCCTTGATCTTGCCGGCCCACTCGGCGTCGCCCTCCAGGGCCTTGAGAGCGGAGACACGGATCACAGGGGCGTTGTCGCCGTCGTAGTCCTGGCTGGAGAGCAGCTCACGGACCTCCATCTCGACCAGGTCGAGGAGCTCCTCGTCGTCCACGGCGTCGGCCTTGTTGAGGGCCACCAGCAGGGCGGGCACGCCGACCTGGCGGGCGAGCAGCACGTGCTCGCGGGTCTGGGCCATGGGGCCGTCGGTGGCGGCCACCACGAGGATGGCACCGTCCATCTGGGCCGCGCCGGTGATCATGTTCTTGATGTAGTCGGCGTGACCGGGGGCGTCCACGTGCGCGTAGTGGCGCTTGGCCGTCTGGTACTCGACGTGCGCGATGTTGATGGTGATGCCGCGCTGGCGCTCCTCGGGAGCCTTGTCGATCTCGTCGAAGGGAGTGAAGGGGTTGAGGTCCGGGTACTCGTCGTGCAGGACCTTGGAGATCGCGGCGGTCAGCGTCGTCTTGCCGTGGTCGACGTGACCGATCGTTCCGATGTTGACGTGCGGCTTGGTCCGCTCGAACTTGGCCTTGGCCACTGGTGTCCTCCTGGGACTCGGGTAGTGCTCTTCGTCGGGTCTCGACCAGCCTATGCTATCGCTGGTCTCCGCGCGGAGCACACACTAATGGATTGTCGGGAATCTTACTGGACATGGCACCCACTGGCCTAACCCAGTGGGGTGGTGCGACGGCCGGAGCCGTACTGGTGGCCAGCCGTCGCGTGAGGGGCGAGGTGCCCGGGCACCGCCCCGGAGGCGCGGGCGGGCCGGATGCGGGGCCCGCTGTGGGCCAGGCCGGACCGCCCGCGGCCGGGCGCCTCAGAGGCCCTTGGCCTTGGCGATGATCTCCTCGGCCACGTTCCTGGGCACCTCGGCGTAGGAGTCGAAGCTCATGGAGTACACGGCGCGGCCCTGGGTCTTGGAGCGCAGGTCACCGACGTAGCCGAACATCTCGCTCAGCGGGACGGCGGCCTTGACGACCTTGACGCCCACGGCGTCCTCCATGGACTGGATCATGCCACGGCGGGCGTTGAGGTCGCCGATGACGTCACCCATGTACTCCTCGGGGGTACGCACCTCCACGGCCATGACGGGCTCCAGGAGCACCGGGGAGGCCCTCCTGGCACCCTCCTTGAAGGCCATGGACCCGGCGATCTTGAAGGCCATCTCGGAGGAGTCGACCTCGTGGTAGCCGCCGTCGACGAGGGTGGCCTTGACGTCCACCACGGGGTAGCCCGCCAGGACGCCGGTGAGCATGGCGTCCCGCACGCCGGCGTCGACGCTGGGGATGTACTCGCGGGGCACGCGGCCGCCGGTGACGGCGTTGACGAACTCGTAGTGCTCCTTCTCCTCGCCCTCGGCGGCATCCTCGGCGACCAGGGGCTCGAAGGACATGAGCACCTTGGCGAACTGGCCGGACCCACCGGTCTGCTTCTTGTGGGTGTACTCGACCTTGTCGACCTTCTTGCGGATGGTCTCGCGGTAGGCGACCATCGGGTTGCCCACGTTGGCCTCGACCTTGAACTCACGGCGCATACGGTCCACGAGGATGTCCAGGTGGAGCTCGCCCATCCCGCCGATGACGGTCTGGCCGGTCTCGCTGTCGAGCTCGACGGTGAAGGTCGGGTCCTCCTCGGAGAGCTTCTGGATGGCCGTGCCCAGCTTCTCCTGGTCGCCCTTGGTCTTGGGCTCGATGGCGACGTGGATGACCGGGTCGGGGAAGGTCATGGACTCCAGGACGATCGGGGCGCCCTGGGCGCACAGGGTGTCACCGGTGGTGACGTCCTTGAGGCCGATGAAGGCGTAGATGTGCCCGGCGTGGGCCACGTCCACCGGGTTCTCCTTGTTGGAGTGCATCTGGAAGAGCTTGCCGATGCGCTCCTTCTTGCCCTTGGTGGCGTTGAGGACCATCTCGCCCTGGGAGACCTTGCCCGAGTAGATGCGCACGTAGGTGAGCTTGCCGTAGAAGGGGTGGGCCGCGATCTTGAAGGCCAGGGCGGAGAAGGGCTCGTCCTCGCTGGGACGGCGCACCAGGACCTCGTCCTCGTGACCGGGCTTGTGGCCCTCGGTGGCCGGCACGTCCAGCGGGCTGGGCAGGTAGTCCAGGACGGCGTCGAGCATGGGCTGGACGCCCTTGTTCTTGAAGGCGGAGCCGGCCAGGACCGGGAAGGCCTTGCCGGCGATGGTCAGCATGCGGATGCCGGCCTTGAGCTCGGCGACGGTCAGCTCCTCGCCCTCCAGGTACTTCTCGGTGAGCTCGTCGTCGGCCTCGGCGACCGTCTCGACCAGCTGGGCGCGCAGCTCCTCGGCCTTGGCCACCAGGTCGGCGGGGATCTCCTCGTACTCCACCACCGAGCCGCGGGTGTCCTTGCCGTCGGCGTCCTTCTCGGGGAAGCGCACGGCACGCATCTCCAGCAGGTCCACGACGCCGGAGAACTCGCTCTCGGAGCCGATGGGGAAGTTCAGGACGATCGGGGTGGCGTGGAG
Source organism: Actinomyces sp. oral taxon 897 (assembly GCF_002999235.1). Lineage (NCBI taxonomy): Bacteria > Bacillati > Actinomycetota > Actinomycetes > Actinomycetales > Actinomycetaceae > Actinomyces > Actinomyces sp. oral taxon 897. The sequence continues at coordinate 1,647,121 of NZ_CP027236.1, forward strand.
CCGGTCACGGATCGTCTGGACGGAGAACTCGAAGTTAGCGCCCAGCTTGTCCATCTTGTTAATGAAGCAGATGCGCGGGACGTTGTACTTGTCGGCCTGGCGCCACACGGTCTCGGACTGGGGCTCCACACCCTCCTTGCCGTCGAAGACCGCGACGGCGCCGTCGAGCACGCGCAGGCTCCGCTCGACCTCCACCGTGAAGTCCACGTGGCCGGGGGTGTCGATAATGTTGATCTGGTTGTCGTTCCAGAAGCAGGTGGTGGCGGCGGAGGTGATGGTGATCCCACGCTCGGCCTCCTGCTCCATCCAGTCCATCGTGGAGGCGCCGTCGTGGGTCTCACCGATCTTGTAGTTGATGCCGGTGTAGAACAGGATGCGCTCGGTGACGGTGGTCTTGCCGGCATCGATGTGGGCCATAATGCCGATATTGCGGACCTTGGTGAGGTCGGTCAGCACGTCGAGTGCCACTAGAGGTGTCCTTCTTTCGGAGTGTGAGCAGAGGTGTCGGCCGGGTCCCGCGGGGACGGTCCCCGACCGACGTGCCTACCGGGGGATTACCAGCGGTAGTGGGCGAAGGCCTTGTTGGACTCGGCCATGCGGTGCATGTCCTCACGGCGCTTGACCGCGGCACCCAGGCCGTTGGAGGCGTCGAGGATCTCGTTCATGAGGCGCTCGGTCATGGTGTTCTCGCGGCGCTTGCGGGAGAAGTCCACCAGCCAGCGCAGGGCCAGGGTGGTGGCGCGGCCGGGGCGGACCTCGACGGGCACCTGGTAGGTGGCCCCGCCCACGCGGCGGGAGCGGACCTCCAGGGCGGGGCGGATATTGTCCAGGGCACGCTTGAGCACGGAGACCGGGTCCTGGTCCGTCTTGGCGCGCACCCCCTCCAGGGCGCCGTAGACAATGCGCTCGGCGGTGGACTTCTTGCCGTCCAGCAGGACGCGGTTGACGAGCTGGGTGACGACCGGGGAGCCGTAGACAGGGTCGACGGCGAGCGGGCGCCTGGGTGCGGGACCCTTACGAGGCATTACTTCTTCTCCTTCTTGGCGCCGTACTTCGAGCGGGCCTGCTGGCGGCCCTTGACACCCTGGGTGTCCAGGGCGCCGCGCACGATGTGGTAGCGGACACCGGGAAGGTCCTTCACACGGCCACCACGCACGAGCACGATGGAGTGCTCCTGGAGGTTGTGGCCCTCACCGGGGATGTAGGCGGTGACCTCGATGCCGCTGGACAGGCGGACACGGGCGACCTTACGCAGGGCGGAGTTGGGCTTCTTGGGGGTGGTGGTGTACACGCGGGTGCACACGCCGCGTCGCTGCGGGCTGCCCTTGAGCGCGGGCGTCTTGGACGACGTGCGCTTCGTCGAGCGGCCCTTGCGGACCAGCTGCTGAATGGTTGGCACTGAGACTCTCCATCTTGACGTGCATCGAGAACTGTCGCTGCTCTCACGCTGACCCCACCCCCGGGGCGCACGGCACCGCGGTGAGGGCCGGCCCGCCTGCGTCGGCCGGGGGCGCGACTGATGACGTCCGGAGCCCCGCGGATGGGGCCCGTCGGTTCCCGCTGCGGCAGACCCGCATCACGAGGGGGTCGCGTGAGGCCCGGCCTCGCTGGGAACGGAGAAGTGGCGGCCCGCGCTCGGGCACCGCAGGCCAGGGTACGTGCTCGACGCCGTCGCCCGCCATCCCAGGGCGGCCACGGTTTCAGTGGTCCTCACCACTGGAACGGTTTCAGTGGTCCTCGCTGCTGGAGGCGCGCCAGCCGCCCTGCACCCGGGCGGACCTACTCACCATGTGCCGCACCCCTGACGGTCCCACGAGCCGCCCTGCACCCGGGCGGACCCGGGGCGCACTGGCCACCCGCCCGGGGCCGCACCCAACCCGCGAGAACGGTACTTGTTGGCCGTGAGAACGGTACTTATAACGTGGACAGGGCAAGGACCTGGTTGCGGGAGTCAGGCCGTCAGGTTCAGCCTCCCTGTCGGGGTGTCCGCCAGCTGCGTGGGAGTCGGCCCCTCATCGGCTGGTCCCCGTGCCGCTACGTGGGGGTGTCTGCTGGTGGTGCGGGGGCCGGGGCCAGGGCCGGAGGTGGCCGGGGAGGCCGTGGTGGCTGCCAGTGGTGTGTTCATCGGGGGCCTGGGTGGCGGTGTTGCACATTCATCCCGGGGTGCTGGTCGGGATGGTGGCGTCATTCCAACGTTTTCCCGCCCCGGGAGGCGGAGGTGAGCAGGATGAATGTGCAACGCGGGCGCCGTTGCACATTCATCCTGGTTCCCAGGCCCAGGCCACCAAGCAGATCCGCATGATCCCGCCGTTTACTGATCGTGGTTTGTAAAAAGAATGTGCAACTCCGCCAGCCGGGTCGGCTGACGGCCTGCTTATGGCCGCCAGCTGGCCTGCCACCGGGCCGCCAGCCACCACACCCAGACACGCGACACGACCAGAACAAGCCCACAATCAGGTTCTGCTCCGTTCGCACCACGCCTGCCAGGCCCTACGCACCCGGTCGTACCTGGCACCGGGCCGACAAGGGCGGTTGCAGGCGCCGCTGTCTCCTACCGCACCTGGCCGCGGCCCCGGCAGTCACCCACACGGCGTGGGTCCCGTACACCTCCTGAGTCAGGCCTGGCAACGCCCATTGTGCGGACCATCACACCAACTCACGCCCTGCACCTCCTGCGGTGGGCCGGTGGACCCGGCCCTGCCGTCCGAGTCACGGTCACGAGGCCCGTACCCTGTACCTCCTGCGCTGGGCCCAGCACCTCAGCTGGGCCCGGCTGCAGTCCGTACCAGCTTGCCGCACCGCTTACTGCGACTCCCCCGGAGGATCTCCATGAGCTCCCCACGCCAGGGGACGTTGATCCCCAGGTCCTCGACCTGGCCAATGAGGGCATCGACGTCATCCGGGTTGACCGTCCCCGCCATCTGGCGCGCCTCGGCGAGGGTGTTCTCCTTGAGCACGGGCCACCCGTAGTGGACACCTGCGGCACAGGCCCCCAGGGGCAGGAAGAAGGCGCCCAGCATGAGCGTGAGGGCTGCCGTCTTGGGCTTGGCGCGGGCCACGGCGACGAAGCTCACGATTACCGTGAAGAAGGCGAGGACGGCGCCACCTATGACCGCACCTCCTGCCGTCCAGATGGTTTTGTCAACGGTGCCCTGGACGAGGTCGAGGATGTGGAGGGAGGTGAGGAAGGTGTAGGTCCCCCAGCCCAGGAGCCCGATCGTGACGACCAGCATGAGAGTCCCCAGCGGTAGGGCGGCGGTGTGCCGTCTGGCCGGGGGCGGGGGCAGGACGGGTCGGGGGCTCTCGACGGGTCCTCCCCACGGGGCGGGCTGGGGCTCGGCTTGAGGGCGGGCAGCTGGCTGGTAGGCCTCCCGGGGTCGGGGCGTCGGCTGGGAGGCTCGCCAGCTCGGAGACTGGGGCGCGGGCTGTGCCGCCTGGGACCACGTGCCCGCCGAGGACTGCGTACTCGCCTGGGACCGGGGCACTGCTGGTGGCAGAGGCGACTCGACGGGCTCTCCCCACCGGGCGGGTGGGGGTGCCGCCTGGGAGCGGGGCCGGGGTGCTGGCGGGGGTGCTGCCTGGGACCACGTACCCGCCGGGGACCGCGCCCCCGCCTGGGCCCGGTGGTCGGGCATAATCGGGGTCCGCACCGGTCCGCCGCCCGCAGGTACGCCCCGGCTCGGGAAGACGGTGGTCGGGTCGGGGGTGGACATGACTGTGGTGCGGTCGCCTGAGTAGGGGAAGCCCTCGTCGTAGTCGCCTGCGGGCAGGGCGGTGGTTGGTGAGACGCCTGCGGGGAAAGCAGTGGTCGGGTCCGGTGAGGGGTAGGCCTGCGTGGCCGGACCAGGGGCGGGCACGACCGTGGTGCGGTCCCCCGAGGAGGGGAAGCCCTCGTCGTAGTCGCCTGCGGGCAGGGCGGTGGTTGGTGAGGCGCCTGCGGGGAAAGCAGTGGTGGGGTCCGGCGAGGGGTAGGCCTGCGTGGCCGGACCAGGGGCGGGCACGACCGTGGTGCGGTCGCCTGAGGAGGAGAAGCCCTCGCCGTCGTCCTGCCACTCCTCCCTCCACTCCTCCAGCTCCTCGGCCGGGATGGAGGTCGTCGGCTCGTTTGAGCCGGGAAGGTCACCAGAGGAGGCAGCGTGCCGGTGCGGCCTCGCGCCCGAGGGCGGGGTGCCCTGGGCGCCCTGGCTGAGGGACTGCGTGGGTTGTGATCCTGGATCGCGGGAAGGCAGGCGCACGGCGGTTAGCTCCTCATGTGGCGACGGCCTGTCAGCCTGTGCAGGCTCCAGGTCGTCTACTGGTCCTCTGGTCCCCAAAGCCTACGCGCCCGAGCAGGCCGGGAGAAGACACGCCGCCCCGCCCGGGACCCGGCCATGTCGCTGGCGCGGCCAGGAGACGCCCCGCCCTGGGACCGGATCAGGCTCTATGCACGGTCCCGGTGAGGCCGGGTACCTGGTTTTGTCGCAATCTGAGGATCAGAACCAAGCCCACCTCGTTCTCAGCTTTGTACACCTAATGTCCACGCAGCTCAGAGGCCTGAGCTCTGATGAGGTCGGGAGTGACCACCGCTCTGATCCTCAGATTGCGACACGCGCGCAGAACACGGCCAGCAGACAGGCGGCAGGATACCCAGGACGCCACATAAACCATTAAGGTTCGCGCCCGGGAGACCACCTTGCCGCCCTCCGGACCAGGCCCCACACAAGTGGGAACGATGCGGTGCAGCTTGGGCCAGCAGGTGCTGACCGGGCTGAGGCACCCATACGAACAGGTGCAGCACAGACTGGCGGTCAGGCGAGGCCCGGCCAGAAGAGGCACGCGCAAGCAGGGCAGTGGGTCCTCAGCGACCCTGGTCCCCTGGGTGTAGAGGCGTTCTGCGCAGGCAGAAGCAAGTCACTCCAGTAGCGCGCTGGTACTTCCCCAAAGAGCGCCCTTGTGCAGGCAGAAGTGGCGCCGCTCCTGCAAGCTGGTGTCCCAAGAACCCAGGCGCCGCCGGTAGGCAGCCAATTCAGAGCCGCGCGACCCGTCAGGCCGATCTGTCAATGTACCCGACGACACACCCACCGCAGGTGAATGACACTCTCAGTACCCACTCGACATAATGAGCACGAAGACCAGGACGTAGCACGCAATCCACGCGGCCATGCCAATGAGCCAGCCCTTGAGAAAGGCGTGGTTGTACTGATTGGTCACAGCACCGAGCCTGGCCGCCATGGAGTTCGCCATTGACATGGGAATGAGTCCGAACAGACCGAAGAAGAAGCTGATCCAGAACGTCGGTGCGGTGGACGGCAACAGGGCGGCAACCTGCGGACTCACCGGCGCCCCCACAACGGGAGCAGGCTGCCCACCCGCGTACTGCCCGACCACAGGGACGGCGACAAACGCAACCTGGTGCGACACAGGCTGCCGGACTCTCGGCTCCCACCTCCCAGCGAACCATTCCGCGCCCGAACGCCTCAACGGCATGAGCGCCAAAGCAAGGAAAATGACGATACCAGCGACTGTTATCATCACAAAACCCCACACGTCTGCAAAACCAGCCAATATCGAGCAATAAAAATTCGCCATAAAAACAGGGAACACTGCTCCGATCGTAGTCATTATCATAAGTACGCGACTTCGCTTCCGTAGCCCTGCCAGTACCGACAGGATCGACGCGACAACCATAATAATGAGAAGAAGCAGACCAATAAAATAATTAATAGTTGGCACACCCTCCAGACAGTCATAATGAACCGGTGTAAGCCATTCGATATAATTGATACAGAGATCCTCTCGATTCGGAAAAATCGTGATTTGGACGAACGTTCTAATTATCTGCCTCAACGCATACACCCCGAACGCCTCAGCGACAGCCAGACTGCAGGATACGGATACCGGCCTTCCATTAAACATCCTAGCACCAGCGAAGCAGGTAATAATGCCAATAGGACAACATAAGATCGTAAACAACAAACTATGGCTGGAATTAAACAAGATCGGTGTGTGGTGGTGTGGTTGGGAGGTGCTCGAGGTCGTAGTCGAAGGTGCGGTTGGTGATGTAGGTGGTGAAGGCCGTGAAGGTTTTCTCCGGGGTGTCGCGTTGGAGGTTGGCGATGTTGTTCTTGGCGGCGTCCCGTACGTGTTCCGTGGGGTTGTGGTCGGGGGCGTAGGGGGGAAGGTAGATGGGTGTTATGCGTTCCAGGGCCTGGCCGGGGGCGTAGAGGTCGGTCAGGGCCCTGGCGTGGTGGAACCTGGCGTTGTCCAGGACGACGGCGATCTTCTTTCCCTCCTCGGTCTCGCGTTGGAGGCGGCCCCGTCATGAGGATGGTCTGCTCGGTGTTCTGGTCTCCCTCGATGGGGTAGATCCTCATTCTCCTGGTCGTCAGGCTCAGCGCCCCGAAGAACGACTGGCTCGCCTTCTCACGGTCCACGTACAGCCTTGTCCTCCTCCCGGGGAGGCCACGTGCGCCTTGTCTCGGCCTCGTGGCGGGCGCGGACCTCGTCGACGGTGTAGACCTCCCAGCCCTCCTGGAGCAGGTCGTTGACCTGGTGCCGGGTCCCGGTCATCCGCCTGGTGACGGCCTCCTCGTCGCGGCGCCCCCCGAACGGGTCGGGGCAGCAGAGGCTCATTCCCAGGAAGCGCATGAGCAGCAGGTCAGGAGGAGTCCGACCTGTACTCGACTCCGAATCCTGTCTGCACGACGTCCCTGAGGGCCGGGACGTCCCAGAAGGCGGCCTTGACTCCCGACTCCGAGGGCGGCTTACTGAGAATCTCCTCCAGCTCCTCCTTCTGCGCCCTCTTGAGTTTTGCGGCGTTCTCGTTTCCGGCGTGACCGGTCACCACGGATCCCAGCCTGTACCTCCGCCATTCCGAGAGCCACTCGCGTACCGTCTTCTCGGTCCGCTCAACCATCTCCGCGATAATGTCCAGGCCGACGCCACGGGCGGCGTACACAATCGCCTCCGCCCCCGTCCGCACAAGCTTGTAGGTGTCCGAACGCTTCTTCCACCTGATGAGGACGTCCCGCTCCCCGCCCGTCACGTCGACCCGCACAAGACCACCCCTGTACGAGATACTCCGCAGACGTCAACCAGGAACCCCGCAGAAGCCGCCCCAGAATACCGTTTTGTTTAATTCTGGCCATACGTACGGGGCAGGAACCGTCGGGACGGGAACCTGCGAGGTGAGAGTCGGGGGCGGCCCGGGCTCAGGCGGAGGAGCGGGAAACCCACCAGGAGGGGGAGGGAAAGAAGAGGTCATGCATCTATCCTACAGCCGGGTCCAGCATGGTCTGTGCGAGCACGGCACTACCACTTCCTGCCCTCCTCTCCTGTTGCACGCCGAGTGCACATGATGTTATAGGAGCCAGCAGCACCACAACCACTCAGACGCTGCCTTCAGCACCTCATCCGCCAACTCTCCCTCAGGAACTGGTGCGGCAACCTTCTACCGCATGCCGGAAGACACGGAGTGTCTCCAGGTCACCTGGGCACACAGGCCGCACCGGAACGTCAGACCTCCTTTAACACATAAGAAGACCTGATGCGGTTGCAGGACAGGAACTTGTCACGGAATCTTTCTGCCCCATCTCAACGGGACATAGGTCCCGGAAATGCTCGTCCTAGCTGCAGATATACCCGAGGAGCACCTGCCCGGACAGGGCGGTAAAGCTCAGTTCCTGTCATACCGCCAGAATCCGCACCCACAGCAGGCAGGCACCTCTACACTAGTGGCGTCCCACCCAATCACAGTCTCCTGTCACGTTTTTGGAGCCGTAATGACTAACATCCTGACACCTCGTCGTGCAGTCCTCACCCTGCCCCTGGTCGTAGCCGCAGCAGCCAGTCTGGCATCCTGCGGCTCCTCCAACAAGTCCGGTAAGTCCGACGCCTTTGACATCACCGGCACCTGGAAGGTCAGCTCCGGGTCCTACGGAATCGTCAGCAAGGGCGACGTCGTGTCGTTCAACGGGTCGAAGACCGCGCTGTTCAGCCCGTCGGACACCTACGCCTTCTACCAGGAGAGCGGCACCTACCACCTGGACCTGACCGGCTTGCTGGGGTCCGGGAACAAGTTCACCGTGGAGGTAGTCAACAACGACACGATCAAGTTGTACCTCAGCAAGAGCTCCGAACCGAAGCTGAGCCTGTCCCGGGTGAGCTGAAGACAACGGTGCGAGGCCTTGACAGGCCCTTCCGGACAGGCACGCTCTGTCATCCTATCAACGTAAGAAAGGACCTCATGAAAACGCCAACCAAGGTTCTGACGGCATCAGTGATCGCCGCTCTGTGCCTGCCTCTGAGTGGTTGTGCCAGCGCAGGCGACACCACCTGCGCGGAGTTTAAGAAGCTGGACCGCGAGGAGAAGAACGACCTCTTGGAGTCACTTCTGAGACAGCACGATCTCAGCACCTCCTCAATGAGCAACGTCCTGGGCGTCAGCGCGGCCGTTGAGAGCTACTGCTCAAAGTCCTCACATGCCGCTGACCCCGTTGACAAAGCCGTGAACTGGGAATCCTCGACGTGGTGAGCGCTAAGATCACAGGTAGCAGTCCGGGCACCCACTCAACCTGCTTCCTATTATCCACACATATCTTCTGTAAGGAGTCAAGATGACAACGTTCCTCTCCGTCCTTATTTTCGTCAGCGTGTTCACCCTGATCTGGAACTGGGACAGCATCAAGTCGCGCCGGGGAGCCACTGGGGCGACGGCCCGGGGGATCTCTGCCGTCGGACACGGGATCCGCTTCCTGTACATCAAGGGACTGGGTATCCTGTGTACCTGCGGCGGGATCATGCTCCTCGTGAACAGCTTCCAGCCCACGTTCTTTGATTGGAAGCTCTTCTTCACCGGGCTGCTCGGAGGGATCTACGGCGTCTACCTGCTGGCCCCTGGCGAGAGCAAGTGGGTGTGGATTCCCTTCTAGAACCTCACCACCGATGACATAGCACGTGCGGGCGGGTGCCCCGAGGGAGTCCTCGGGGCACCCGCCCGCATGGTGCAAGTCAGCTGACCCTGCCACGAACAAGCTTCTTCCCGGCACCCATTGCGGGTGCCGGGAAGAAGCTTTGCACAGACCTCCAGGTCAGGAGGCGCCTGTCACTGCCACAGACCCGGGAGCCTGGTGGCCAGGACAGGAGTCAGCGCAGCTGAGAGGCCAGAGACTTGTCCGTCTCCTCCAGGGTGCGGACGACCTGGTCCAGGTTCTGGGAGATCGTGGTCAGCGCGTCAATCGTCTTGGTAGCGCTGGTAGTGAACTCCTGGTAGGAGGTCTGGAATGCGCCCGAGGCCGAGTCCGTCACGAACCCGGAGGACACCAGGTTGTCTACCTGCATGCGGGCACGCTGCAGCTCCTGGGTAATCTGGTCGCGCGTGTTGCGCAGCGCCTGGGCCTGCTGACGCATCTCCTCGTACGAAGCGCTGATGTTAGCCATAGTGGCATCCTTTCGTGTGGCGAGGTTGTTCCTCGAGTTATCTTTGGTCCGAGTCTGCCCCAGAATCCACCCACTTGTCAATGGGGATCGCCTCATCGACGTCACAGGAGGTACTGGTAAGCAGGATCAGGAGACTCCGTCTTCGACCGTAATCGAGTCCAGGAGCTCCTCGATCGGCTCCAGCAAAGGCTTGAGAATCCTCGGATCCGGTCCCAGCCAGGTCCGTGCCACAATGTCGACTCCATTTAGTCGCATTGCGTGGCAGCACAGGAAAAGCGCCTGCGAGCCGGAAGTCTGCGGATCTGAGGTCACAGACCCAACCGACCGATAAACTGTACGTCCGTGAGGAAGTGTCGCCTTCTCGGACACGCGCGGCCCTCTCTCCGAGGGTGCCACAGTAATCATCGCAGGCAGTCTGTCTTGTTCCTCCCCCTCAGCCGGGAGGGTGATCAGCTCCATGAGGACGACCAGTTCCTCATCCTCAGCAAGGATACCGAGGTTTGCCAGGACTCCCATTGCCTGGTCTGCTGGCGCCACAGGAAGATCCGTCCAGGTCTCCCCCAGGTTCATTACCAGTCTCTCTGCCATCACACGAACCTCATGGTCTCGACGACAGAGTCACACAGACCGATAAGTGCCTCGGCCAGATCCTGGCTCTCCTTGTCATCACGCAAGGTGATCCTTCCCATGACCATGAACCAGTCATCTGGGTGAGAGGGGTCACCCACCAGGTACTGCAGTTCAGTCACCAGTACTTTGGCACCTTCAGGTAGGGATGAAACTGCTATCTGGTACAGGTCAGCCGATTCCCGGATAGCCTTGCGAACGCCTTCAGTGGCCTCCTGGACCTCAGTAGTCCGCAGTACGACAAGCTCACCCGCTTCCAGAACCGTCGCGCCTGGATGCGAGGAGGCAACGGCAAGAAGCGTGTCCATAGGATCCGCTCCTTCCTGAGCCCGGAAGGGAAGGACTGCAAGAAAAGTGCCGGTGCGCACCTCGGCGACCGGGTCCGCTTCCAGGAGCACCAGTTCACAGGTGGCCTCCGCCAGGTTGCGGAACTGGGAAAGCAACTGCCCTTCCAATACCGCCCTTGCCTTAACAGCCTCATCAGTGGTGTGCCCGCCCGTCATTCTCTGCGCCAAGGCCCGCGCCTGGATCTGGACGTCACCTTGAAGGTCCACGCTGGTCCAGAACTCAGGCAGAATGTACTCTAGCCTTACACTCATAGCCATCTCCTGTCTTCTCCACAGCCCAACTCGAGGCAGCTTGGTGGTCAGGACCTGTCAGGTTGCCCTAGAGGAGTCAGCGGTTTAGGATTCCACAAGCGATTCCAGTAGTTGGAGCCCACCTGCTCGACACCATACTGATTGTTGTGCATGTTTTTGACCCAGTCCTTCTTGGCCTCATCAAAAGCTCCTTCGGAACTGTACTTGGCAACCTGCTTAACGGTTTCTGCCACGCCATCACGCACCGCAGCGTTCCGTGCGGACGCAAACACCTTGCAGTGGTTCGAGGCCTCAGTTGCCCACTCAATAGGAGCGGTCAGAGGAGCCTTGATTTTCTCCACCACATTATTTGCTTTGCTCATTACCTGAACCAGCTTGCCACTTTTGTCGACACTACCCTTCGTGGCGCCCTTAACCGCCTGAACTACTTCCGACCGACTGGTTCCACTGAGAATTTTCTTAGTTACCCCATGAGCGCCAGCCTTCTTTGCAGCCGCCTCTGCGGTCTTTCTTGCGGCAGCACCAGCCTTGGCCCCGGCAAGGCTGCCGCGCAGACCTACGGCCGACAATGCCAGCATACCGAGATCAAGAGCAGTCTCAGTGGCGTACTGCGTAACACTCATCTCGCCGTTAGCGAGCTTGGAAGTATTAATGGCCAGGTTACAAGCAGTTGTCGCGGCGGTCAACGCGAAGCCGAGCAGGAGTAGCGCCGACCCTACAGGCGGGCAAGCAATTGCAACAAGGACCGTAATACCAGCAAGCACTATGCCTGCCCAATCCAAAAACGGCTTGACGTACTCGGCTATTGAGCGCAGGCCCTGGAGGAACTCCCGGAAACGCTCCCACAACCCATCCTTGAGAGGACTATTTTTGTCTGCCTCCTGCAGGGCGGAGACCGCCTTGGTCGCAGCCTTGTCGCGCGCCTCGATCGCAGCCTTGAGTTTGGCCCTGGCCGCGTTAACCGATGCCTGAGCCGACTCCTTACGACGCCCCAGGCGCTGGCACTCCTGGGAAATCTCTGTCATGCGCCTGGGATCTCGACAGGTAATGAGCTCAGTTTGCAAGGAAATCTGCTGTCGTCGCGCATCGCGGACCGAGTCCTGCGCCGGAGAGGCCTGATTAAGGGCTGCCACGGAATCACGTTGCGCCTGCTGCAGACAGGGCGCATACTCCTTGAGGGCGTTGGCGGCGTCCTCGCACCGGCTGTGCGCCTTATTCACCTCTACGGCCAGCTCCTCGGCCCGATTACGCAGTTCCTGAGCCGTATGTCCCTGCGAGCGGTAGGAGATCGACTGCAGAGACCGATGTGCCCTACTGATTGTTTCCGCGATATCGCGGTAACGCTTTGCCGCTGCGCTGACCACGCTAGGGTCACCAGGAACCGGATCACTGGAATACCCTAGGGCCGACCAGTCGGTGGGACGGGATGACATCAGTTTTCCTCTTCCTTCTTCATGCCAGCGGCCAACCGCTCACGCAGACGTCGTGCCAGGCTAGCTCGTTCCTCATCCTGCCGCGTCGCGCTCTGCCCGGCGCTGGCACCAATACCGGCAGCCATTCCCATGCCGCCGTACATCATGCTGCTATCACGACGCTCCTCGGCAGAGCTGGTTCCCTCCGTCGAGGTGGTAGTCGTGTCCGTGCTGCCGTCTGACGCCGTCGTACCATCGTCAGAGGACGGGTCGACCATGCCGTCCGTGGGGTTGGGGATCAGTGGGTTATCCGCGCTGCCCGGCAGGGAGCCTCCCGATCCGACGTCGAGCCCACCAACACCATCGCCATCACTGACGTCCTGACCGAGCGCTGTCCTCAGGGCAGCAGTTGCAGAGAGGTCCGCTGCCCCACTACCTGGTGACGCACCACCCTGTCCTGCCCCAGCGTCACCACTGGCATCAGCCCCCAGGACCTTACGAAGGTGGTCCTGGACGTCACTACCACCGACCTCGCGGCCCCCCTCCGCGCCATCACTCCCCTCGGCAGAGCTGACAATACCACTGGCCCCACCACGGTCTGCCCCGACCTCACTGACACCGTCCCTGTCCGGCTGAGAGTCAGAACCGGTAGGAGCGGCCTGAACCTGCCCGTGCGGCACTCCTTCCACGGCGCCGGGAGCAGTCTTTCCGGTACCGGTCACCAGGCCCAACGCCTTCCTCAGGGCACCGGCCGCACCGGTCTCGGCATCAGCGGCATTGACAGCCCCACCTCCCGCCTCGGCCTTCCCTCGACGTGCCATGAGGGCAGTCAGCGCAATAAGGCTCAGACCGGAGACGGAGCCGACCCTGAGAGTGACCCCGCCGTCAGGATGGGACTCCAGGACCACGTCCACAGCCTGGCCCAGGAGTTCCTTGAGCTTAGCGACCTCAGGGTACTTCGTTGGGTCGAGGTCAGGATTCGCTGTAGTGTCAGTGACCTCAGGAGTCTGACCTGGATCGACAGCGTCCGTGGGATTAATGGTCGCGGTAGGGCCTGCCGTACCGTCCACCGCACCAGGATCCTTGGCAGCCTCAGTACGCGGATCCGAAATCCCTCCCCCGGAAGAGGAACCTCCGCCTACCGGAGGAGCATTGTAGTCACCCGTGGACCAGTTACGCCCTCCACCGGAGGCGCCGCCGCCAGGTGATCCAGGCGAAGAAGGTGCACTGGGCTGGGTCGGAGGCTCTTGACAGGGCGGGTCCTGTTTGGGCTGTTTGCCCTTGCCGTCATCGTTAGGCGCGAGCTTATTGTCAACATCTGTCCAGGTGTCACGAACCTGCTCAAGGTCTTTCTTGTGCTTTTCCAGGGAGTCAACCAGGTCCTGACGTTTGACCCTCCACGAGTCACAGAAACTCCGGACCGCGGAGGCTAGTCCAGAGTGTCCGACGCTATCCGCCAGGACCCCGTCATCATGCTGCATTGAGTCAAAAGCAGATTTAATACTGGTAATCGACCTGATGGCGTCATTGAAGTCCGCCTCGACGATCTTCAGATCTGCCGTCATCGGGCTTCTCCTCTCATTGACCAGAAGGACAGGAAACAGGTCCTAGCGTCTACCAGGCACGAGGCTAGAGCAGCAGGCCCGTGGTGTCGATGGGGAGAGATCCCCATCGAACCCACCGCGGCGGCCGGCCCGAGCGAACCGGTACCGGCCGCGAGCGCGCCTCACTCCACGAGCGGGATCTGGACCTTCACGGCCTTGCCCGCACTCACCCAGTAGCCCCGTCCGGGGGGCATCTCGCCGCGGCGGACCTTGGGGATGTCGGTGCGCAGGAGCATCTCCCCGTCCATGGAGTCGGGCTGGAGGAGCAGGCCGGTGCGGGCGTTACGGACCTCCTGGAGCAGGGGCCAGGAGGAGTTCCACTGGAAGGTCTCTCCCTCGGCCACCACCAGGTGGCCGTTGCGCTTGGCCTTCTTGACCGCGTCTATGAGCGGCATCTCCACCGGGGTCTGGAGGAACTCGGGGTAGCCCTCAATAAAGAGGGCCACCTGCGGATGCCCCTCAGGGGCCTCGACGGACAGGACCTCACTGGCGGCGGTCAGGGCGTCACGGATCCGCTCATCCCCCGTGACAGAGGTGTCCCACAGGCCCTCGACGCGGGCCAGGGACGAGCGGCGGCCGGAGATGTGGATACGTACCACGTCCGGATCCCAGGCCCTGAGGGTGGTGGCCAGCCAGCGCAGGGCGGTAACGCCACCGGACTCGGCCTGCCCGGCCACCAGGACCGCCCCCACCGGGGTGTAGCCCCACGGCCCCAGCGTGTCGGAGGACATTCCCAGGGTCGGCAGACCTGCCACGGTCTTGGGCAGCGCGGAGGTCGAGAGCTCGTCGGGCAGCTTACCCACCCCTGTCGGCCTGGTCCGTCCCCGGCGCTCCAGGTAGTGGCCAAAGGACTCCACCAGGCGCGACTGCGCCAGGACGTTGACATTGTCGCCCAGGATGGCCAGCTGGAGCTCCTCGTCCTTGCGGTCCACCTGCATGGCGCGCCCCGGCGGGCTCTTGGGGGACAGGACGTCCTTGGGCAGGTTGAAGTACATGTAGCCCTCCTCGTCCGTCTGGCGCAGGACCACCTTGCGCTGGAAGGTCCCTGCCATGGAGGTGGAGATCGCCTGGGGACGCTCGGCCCCGGCCGCCACGTGCACCCCCACGCCGCGCCCGTCCACCAGGATCCGCTGGAACAGGTCCAGGACGGCCAGGCCGTCGGAGTTCTTCTCGTACTCGGTCCTGAACGACCCGATCCCGTCCACCAGGAGCAGGATGCGCGGCTCCTCCTGGTTGCCCGAGATACGCCGGTAGTCGGTGATGGTGGCGGCGCGGGCGGCGGCGTAGCGCTCGCTGCGGGTGTCAATGAGGTCGGTGAGGTAGCGCAGCAGGCGGGTGACGCGCTCGTCGTCGTCGGCCTCCACCACCGCCCCCACGTGCGGCAGGGACTCCAGCATGGCCAGGCCCCCGCCAGCGGCGTCCAGGGCGTAGACGTCCACCGGACCCGAGCGCGGGGTAATGGCCGCGGCGATCGCCAGGGAGCGCAGCGCCGTGGACTTCCCCGAGCCGGAGGCCCCGTAGAAGGCGATGTGCCCCTCGTCGTCGGGGCGGAAGTACTCCGGGTGCTGGTCCTGATGGTCGGGGTCGTCCACCACCCCCAGGAGCAGCTCGGTGTCGCGGCGCTGGGGCAGGCGGTTGAGGTCGTAGGTGGGGGCCAGCTCCTCCAGCCAGGGCTTGCGGGGCGAGGGGATCCGGGCCGACTCCGAGGCCGCCCTGATCGTGGCCACCACCCTGTCAATGTCCTGGGGCACGGACTCGGTGGAGACCTCCACGCGGGCCACCTGCCAGGGGCGAGGCATCCCGAAGGTCATCTCGTCCACCCCCACCGGGGCGGTGGACACCTCCGAGGTGGTGCGCGCCCCCGGGTAGGCGGACTGGAACTGGGTGATGCGCCCCGGTCCGGTCTTGGCGGCCGCGCGCCCGGGGATCTCGGGCGGGAAGTGGGCGGCGGTCTTCTCCCCCAGGACGTCCTGGGAGTCGGACTCGTCGGCCATGCGCAGGGCCACCCGCAGGTTGGTGTTGGCCCGCAGGTTGTCCTTAATGACGCCCGCCGGGCGCTGGGTGGCCAGGATGAGGTGCAGGCCCAGGGAGCGGCCCCGCTGGGCCACGTCCACGACGCCGTCGACGAACTCGGGGACCTCGGTGGCCAGGGCCGCGAACTCGTCGACCACGATCACCAGGCTGGGCGGGCAGTCGGGGTCACCCATCTTCTCCAGGGTGACCAGGTCCTTGGCGCCCTTCTCGTTGAGCAGGTGCTCGCGGTGGCGCAGCTCGGCCCTCAGGCTGGTCAGGGCCCGGCGAACCAGGTAGGGCGACAGGTCCGTGACCAGGCCCACGCAGTGGGGCAGCTCGGTGCAGCGGGCGAACGCGCTGCCGCCCTTGTAGTCCACGAACAGGAAGGTCAGGCGGTCCGGGGACAGGGCCTGGGCCATGCCCAGCACCCAGGACTGGAGGAACTCGGACTTGCCCGCACCGGTGGTGCCGCCCACCAGGGCGTGGGGGCCGTGGGTGCGCAGGTCCAGGGCCAGGGGGGCCTCCGCCCCCTGGCCCACCAGGGAGCGCAGGCTCAGGGCCTGCTTGAGGGGAGCGGCCGGGCCGTCGTGGTCGATGACGGAGTGGTTGGCCCGCCACCGCCCCACCTGGGCGTCGGCGGAGTCGGCCAGCTCCTCGCCCGTGAGCCCCACGAAGGAGATGGAGCGCGGCAGGTCGGAGTCGTCGTCCACGGGCACGCCCATGTCCACCACAGGGGCCAGGTGGCGTCCCAGGTGACGGACCTGGTCGTGGCTCAGGGACTCGGGGACCACGTCGGTGGCGGCCCGGGAGCGGCGCACGTAGCCCACGGTGCCGCCCACACCCTGGCCCGTGGGCGCGAGCTGGAGGAAGCTGCGGCAGGCGGCGGGCAGCTCGGTGACCTGCGGGGCGATCCAGATGGTGTGTACGCCCACGTCGGGGCCCTGCTCCACCACGCGGATGAGCCGGGCCCGGTCCACGGCGGGGTTGTCCACCACCACCACGACGGCAGGGACGTGGGCGTCGTCACCGCTGTCGTCGTCCTCCTCCTCGGTGGGGCCGCGGCGCGTCGGCTCGGTGGCGCCCCGCTGGGCGATGAGCTCCTCGAGGCGGGCCAGCAGGACCATGCCGGTGGCGCCGTCGGAGGCCAGGTGGAGGTCGCCCAGGGGCGAGTGGGGCGAGCAGGTGTGGGGCAGCCACTCCACCCAGTCCCAGCGCCCCCGCCCGGTGGTGTCGGTCAGGCACACCAGGGCCACCTCGGCGGGCGAGTGGAGGCTGACGAGCTGGGCGACCACGGCCCGGGTGGCCCCCTCCAGGTCGGGGGCCGCGCCGCACAGGCCCAGGGATCCGTCCTCCCGCAGGTTGACCACGATCGGCACCTGGTCAATGGTGGAGAACCGCTCCCGCAGCACCATCAGGGCCTGACGGTGCTCCTTGACGGCGTCCTGGGCGTGCGGCTCCTCGATCTCGGTGCGGGGGGTGTCGGTCCCCAACCCCAGGCGCAGCTGGAGGAACTCGGGGTGCTCGGGGCGGCGGCACCACAGCGCCGGGCCCAGCCCCATGACGTCGGCGTAGACGTCGTTGACCGACGGGTACTGGGCGGTGCGTGCCTGGCGCTCCCGGGCGAAGACCCTCACCAGGTTGGCGCGCGCGTCCACCACCGCCTCAGCGAAGCGACGCCGGTCACGTTTCCACTCCTGCCTGCGCCGCAGCCGCTGCTCCGCCCAGGTGCCGATCATGAGCACCGGGGACAGGCCCACGAACACCAGGCTCATCACGTTGCGGCTGAACAGGTACATGCCCGCCCCCATGACCAGGGGGGCCACCAGCGCCAGCAGGGGAAAACGCTGGGCCGGCTGGAAGCGCGGCGGGGTGGGCAGGGTGATCTTCTCGTGCGGGGTGCGGGGTATCACCCGTGGTGAGCGCAGGTAGGGCACGTCGGTGCTGCCTGAGCCCGAGCGGGTCCCCGGGACGTTGCTGGCGGTGGTCAGCAGGCTGATCCGCAGGCTCGTCTCCCCTACCGTGACCACGTCCTGGGTGCTGACGGCCAGGCGTTGGACCCGCTGGTCGGCCACGGTGACGCCGTTGGCCGAGTTCAGGTCGTGGACCTCCACCTGGGTGCCCACGGTAATGCGCATGTGCCGCTTGGAGACCAGGGGGTCGTTGAGCACGACGCCGCAGTGCCGCGAGCGCCCCACCTCCGTGGAGCCCGGTGGCAGGGGGAAGGAGGTCCCGGCGTCGGGCCCGCTGAGGACCTGGACGACGGCGGCCTCCATGGCGCGCGCGTGCTCCTTGGGCACGGGGGCGAGGTCGACGACGTCGCCGCTGCCCAGCCCGGACTCGTCCAGGGGGGTCACGGGGGTCAGGACGGTGGGCGGGTGGGCGCCGTCGGGGTCCAGGACCCGCAGGGTCACCGTGCCGGGGTCCACCGGGTCACCGGCCTTGAGCGGGCCGGCACTGGCCAGGGCGGCGGCGACGTCGCCCACGGTGGCGGTGGCGTCGGCGGTCACCTGGAGGTTGGTGGCCTGGCCGGCGCGGCCGCGCACGCTCAGACGGATCTTCATGCGGTCTCTCCTGTGCTCTGCGGGCGTGCGGGGGCTGCGGGGCGGGGCCCGGGTGGAGTGGGGCGGGGCCCGGGTGGGGCGGTAGGTGAGGTGGGCGGGGTGGGGTCGCCAGCGGCGTGGTCCAGCAGCGGCAGGTCCCTGACCGTGACCAGGCGCGCCGCCAGGGCGTACTCCACCAAGGCGTTACGGCGGTAGGAGGCGTGGGAGCGCGGCCCGCCCCGCATCCCCTTGACCCCCAGCCGGTCCAGCTTGTCGCAGACGTTGTCCAGCTTGCGGTTGAAGCGGGTCATGGACCAGCCCAGGCGGGCGGCGGCGTCGGCGTTGCGGGGCAGGTCCACCGGCCCGGTCCCGGTGCGCCGCAGCCAGGGCTCGGCCAGGGACAGGATGAGCAGGTGCTGGCTGGGGGTGAGGCTGACCTGCCCCACCGTGGTCTCCCCCTGGGAGGGGCCCGGCTCAGGGGGGTTGACCTCGTACAGGGGGCCGGGGACCTCCAGGAGGATCTCGTAGGTGGTCGCGCCCGCGGTGAAGACCAGCGCCATGCGGGGGAAGACCAGGGGGACCCGGGCGCCGGGGGCCACCCAGGAGCGTGAGCTTCCCTCCGCCTCGGCCACGGTGGTCCCCAGGCGGCTGCCGACGTTGACCACCCACCACAGCCCGGTCTGCCACTGCAGGATGAGGAAGCGTCGGTGGAGGAAGGGGTTGTCGTCCAGGGCGAGGTCCCCCTCCCGCCCGATGGTGAAGGCCTGGTCGCGGGGGATCCGGTGGATCTCCCCGGCGAAGTCGAGGACCAGCGCCTCGTCCTGCCCGCTCATGGCGTGGGCACGCAGGTGGTCACCGGGGCCGAGGTGGTCCCGTCCTGGGAGCGGGCCACGACCTCCACGCAGGTGCGCCCGGGCAGGGGGTTGACCGTGGCCGTCAGCTCGGTGGTCTCCTGGACCGGCTGGGGGGAGGCCGGGTCGTTGACGCGGTACAGGAAGGTCACCCCCTGCGTGTCCCCCTCCCACATCCAGGTCAGGCGGACGACGCCGTCCCTGAGCACCGCCGTGAGGTCGGTGACGGCGGGGCCGTTGGGGACCCCCGGGGGCGGCTTGAGCTTGGAGGTGGCCGAGGGCCGGGCGGTGGAGGTGGCGTAGGTGGTCGGCTCCTGGCGCACCAGCGCCCGGTAGGCCAGGAGGCCGACGCCCGCGACCAGGAACACGGCCAGGAGGCTGACCAGGACCGTCCGGGGCCGGGGGCGTCGGTCGGCGTGGTCCTGGCCGTCGCCACCGGCGTGCTGTGGGCCGTCAGGGGCCTGGGCGCCGGAGCCGTCCTGAAGGGGCTCCTGGTGGTGCCGCACGGCGTCCGCCTCATCGGGCGACGAGGGCGGGAGGGCACCAGGTGGCGGGCCGCCGGGCGGCAGGGGGGTATCCGGCCTCCCCGGGCGCGGGGCGCGGGGCACCGAGCGGGTGTCGTCGCTGCCGGTGGGGCCGGGCCGGGTACCAGCGGAGCCCGGCCGGGTGCCGGTGGGGTCGATCGAGGTGACCGGTCGCAGGACGGTGGCGTCCGCGCCGTCGGGCCCGGGGGCGGGGGCCAGCTCCTCCTCCATGACGTCCAGGGCCGTGACGCCCAGGTGCAGGTCGGTCTGGATCTGCTGGAGGGCGCGGGCGAAGGCGTAGGCGGTGGGGTAGCGCCCGGAGGGACGCACAGCCATGGCCGTGCGCAGGACGCGCTCAAGCTGGTCGGGCACGTCGGGGCGCCCGATCGGCGGTATCTGACCGGCCAGGGCCCGCCGGTACAGGGCCATCCGGCTGTCGTCACGGCCGGTGGCGTCCGCGTGGGGGGAGCGCCCCGACAGGAGGGTGTAGACCGTCGCCGCCAGGGAGTACACGTCCGCGGCGGGGGTCAGGGCCTCCTCGTCGGTCTGCTGCTCGGGCGACGCCCAGGGCGGGGAGGCGCCGCCGAACTCGTCGCCGACGACCTGGTCCTTGATCGGGGTGGCGATCCCGAAGTCGGTGAGCACCGGGTGCTTGAAGGAGGTCAGCAGAATGTTGGCGGGCTTAATGTCCCGGTGCAGGTAGCCGGCCCGGTGGATGGTCTCCACGGCACCGGCCACCTGGATCCCCACCTCCAGGGCCTGGGCCACGCTCAGGGGGTGGGCGGCCGCACGCCTGCCCAGGTGGGGCGGCGGGCAGTACTCCATCATGAGGTAGTTGCGGCCGCCCTCCACGGTCCCGGCCCCGTAGACGGACAGGATCGAGGGGTGGGAGGACATGCGGGCCATGAGGTTGGCCTCGGCCTCGAAGTGGGCGCGCTGGGCGGGCGTCGTCCCCTGGCGGATCACCTTGACGGCGACGTCGCGGCGCGGGACGGCCTGCTCGTAGAGGAAGACGTCGGCGAACCCTCCTGCCCCCAGGAACCCCTTGGGGGTGGCTCCGGGGATGGCTGGGGCCTGGGGCTGTGCGGTACTCACCGTGCCTCCTCAATCGTCAGGGTGACGTTCTCACCGAGGTCAATGACGTCGCCTGTGCGCAAAAACGTGCTGCCGTGCTCGGGGACGCGATGGGGGGCCTCGCCGGGGCGCAGCAGGACCGTGCCATTGCGTGAGCGCAGGTCCTCCACGGTCAGGTCCCAGCCCTCCACGCGGATGGCGCAGTGGGACTTGGAGATACCCAGGTCGGGGCTGGCCACGGCAATGAGGTGGGGGGTGGGGCCCCCGGAGCGGGTGGTGACCTGGGGCCTGCGCCCGACGACGACGTCGGCGTCCAGCACCGCGGTGGCGCCGGTGGACGCGCGCAGCAGCCCCAGGGGCGGACGCCGGACCATGCCGGTGGCCGAGGTCACCTCGGCGCCGCACTGCCGGCACCTGCTGGCGTGCACGGGGTTGGGGTGGTTGGCGGGGCAGAAGGCGGCCAGGACCATGGGCGCGGATCCGTCCGGCACCGTCCCCGGGGGCAGGGGGAGGCCCGTCCCCAGGGCCTGGTGCTCCGCACGCAGCTGGGCCGAGGAGACCGTGCACCCGTCATGCCGCCAGTCACCCCCCGCAGCCGGGACCCCGCCGGGCGAGTCCGGGAGCCCACCGGGAGGCCCACCAGGGAGACCACCGGGCGGGTCCGGGACCTGGCCAGGGAGTTCGCCCGGGGCCCCACCGGGCAGGCCGCCTGGGATCCCACCGGGCAGGCCGGTCCCGCCCGCCGGGCCCGGCAGGGCAGCGGCGTCGCCTCCCTGGGGGAGGGCGGCCTGGTGCTCCGCACGCAGCTGGGCCGAGGAGACCGTGCGCCCGTCATGCCGCCACTCATCCCCCGCGGCCGGGACCCCACCAGGGAGCCCGGCGGGCGGGTCCGGGACCTGGCCCGTGCCCTGGCTCGTACCCGGCGCCTGGGGGTCGCCCTGGGGCTGGTGGCGTGCGCTGACCGCATCCAGGGGGCTGACGTCGTCGCAGTGGACCTGGCGGATGGCGGCGTCCTCGACCCGGTGCGGGGTCAGGGACGTGGCATCGAAGAGGTGGCCGAAGTAGTCCTCCTCGACCTGCTCCACGCTGGCCGGTCCGGGGTCCTGGGGCGGCCGGGCCGGAGCCGGAGGTGCGGCCGGGACCGGAGGTGCGGCCGGGATTGGGGCCGGGGGCGCGGGCAGGGGTGCGGACGGGACCGGGACTGGGAGCGCGGCCGGGACTGGGGGTGCGGACTGGGCCGGGTCCGGGGCGGGGGACGGCGCCCCGGAGCCGGGCTGGTCCCCCGGCCCCTCGAGGCCGGCCCTGGACATCCCAGGCGTCCCAGGGACACCAGAAACCTCAGGAGCTCCAGGAGTATGAGGCACCTCAGGAGCTTCAGGCATTTCAGGCGTCCCAGGAGCACCGGGCACTTCAGAAGTTTCAAGAACTCCGGGAATATTAGGTGTCATAAGAACCTCAGGTGCCTCGGGAACCTCAGGAGTCCCAGGCGCCTCAGGAGTATCGAGGCTGCTGACCTGGTCCTCAGGGCCGGGGACCGCGGTCTCCTGGGCACCCTGCGCCCACCGGGGCCCGGCGTAGGGGTCCACGTCCTCCGGCCGCAGGGTCGCCCCGGCGTCGCCAGCGGGCGCGGGCTCCAGGGACGCCGGCTCCGCAGGCACAGGCGCCGGGACGGGGGCCGCCGACCAGGTCGCGGGGACGCGCCCCGCCGGCTCCGCGGGCACAGGGTCCAGGGGCGCGCCTCCCGGGGAGGGGGGCGCTGGCACGCCCGCCACAGCAGGCCCACCCAGCACGGCAGGCTCAGCCACCACCGCGGGCCCGCCCACCACGGCCGACTCGGCGGCCACGACCGGCCCGGCCACCACCGCGGGCGCCGCGACAGGCGCCGGACCAGGCGCCCCGGGGCCAGGCGCCGGGTCGGGCACCGGGGTGACCGGGTCAGGCACCGGTTCACCGGCCCCCCGGTCCGCGGGCCCCGGGCCGGTACCCGGCTCCTGCCAGGTCAGGGTACTGGCCTCTACCAGGCCCGAGCGCAGCGGCAGGCCCGGCGTCGTCCCGACGTCGGCGGGCTCCAGGACCACGGTGAGGTCCCGGACGCCGGTGAAGCAGGCCTCGTCCCAGACCACCACCCTGGGGGCGCTGAAGACCTGCTCGCCGCCGTCGGCCACGACCCGGACCTGGAAGGCCCCGCGCCCCACGACCCGGACGGCGTCCTCCTCCACGGACACGGCCAGGAAGTCGGGTAGGGTGAAGACGTCGTTGCCGTGGGCGCGCACCAGGACCTGGAGGACCTCCTCCAGCCCCTGCCCGGCCTCCGTCTCCTGCCACATGCTCTCCAGGAGCCCCAGGTCCTCACGCAGCGCGACCAGGCCGCGCGGGGACACTGCCAGGGGCACGCTTCCCGGGATCCACCTCGGTGTCGTCCTCATGGCTCCTCCGTCTCCTGGTGCTGGTGGCCGTGGCTGCGCGGTGGCGCGAGGTGCGCCGGGTGCCCCGCACTCCTGGTGGGCAGCCGAGGGATGGTGTCGTCGCTCACACTGGGGGCCGTGGACTCGTCTACGTCACCCGCCTCCCACGGAGGCAGGGCCTGGACGACGTCGACCACCACCACCGTGACGTTGTCGTGACCGCCTGAGGCCAGGGCGTGGCCCACGAGCTCGCGGGCCGCCTGGCCGGGGTCGGCCACGCCCCGGGCCACCGCCTCGATCCGGGTGGCGGCGACCTCGTTGCTCAGCCCGTCGGAGCAGATGACGAACCGGTCGCCCGCACGGGCCGGCAGGAGGAACTGGTCGGCGTAGACCTGTGCGCCGCCACCGGCCCCCAGGGCCCGGGTGATGACGTTGCGGCGCCCCGAGGTACGCGCCTGCTCCGGGGTCAGGCGTCCGGCGTCGACCAGCTCCTGGACCTCGGAGTGGTCGTGGGTGACCTGGCAGAAGGAGCTCTCGGAGACGTGGTAGGTGCGCGAGTCCCCGACATTGACCACCCGCAGGCAGGGCCTGCCGCTCTGGGAGGACAGGACGACGCCGGTCAGGGTGGTCCCCGGTGCGAACCCGGCCCGCTCCAGGCCGGCCACGCTCACCGCGGCACGGTCAATGCGGTGGGCCAGCGCCCGCGCTCCCACGAGGTCCTGCCCGACCAGGTCCCGGAAGGCGTCCAGGGCCAGGGCGGAGGCCACGTCGCCCGCCTCGTGGCCCCCCATGCCGTCGGCCACCAGGAAGACCGGGGAGCGTGCCAGGTAGGAGTCCTCGTTGTGCCTGCGCACCAGCCCGGTGTCACTGGCCGCGCCCGAGCGCACGCGCAGGACGGGCCCCGCGGGGCCGGGCGGCTGGGGCGGGGCGACGGGCGGGGACGCGGACACGCTCACCAGGCCTCCACCCTCAGGCTGCGGTCCCCGAAGCGCACGGTGGAGCCCGCCGGGGCCTCGAGGACGTCCCCGGGCACCGCTACCGTGGCCGACCCGCCCGGGGAGACCACGACGGTGCCGTTGGTGGAGCCCAGGTCGTGCACCAGCACCCGGGATCCCTCCAGGCGCAGGGCCACGTGGGTCTTGGAGACGGAGTAGTCGGGGACGGGCACCAGGACGGCGCCGGTCCACGGGGGCACGGCCACGGGGTCACGCCCCAGCAGGACGGTGCCGCCCAGCATCACCTGCTGCCCGGTGTCCAGGAGGAGACGGGCGGCGCCGGACCCGCGCGCCACGGTGCGGTCCGCCTCCTCCGACGACGGCGCGGGCCCGGGGCCGGCGACCTGGGCCGCACGCACCTGCAAAGGGACCACGACCGGGTCGCTGGCGCTGGTTCCGCGCTGGATGGGGACGGGGGCCAGCGGCGAGGAGGGCGGCTGGGCCGGGGCGGGCGGGACGGGGCCCACTGGAGCGGGCGGGACCGAGCCCGACGACGCCGAGGGCTGGGACGGCGTGACCGGCGGGGCAGGCGGGAGCGCCGGGGCAGGCGGGGCGGGCGTCGCCTCGGGGCCCTGGCCGCCAGCTCCCTGCTCCCAGGGCACGGCGGTAATAAAACCGGATGAGGCCGCAGGCGCCGAGGAGGCTGCGGGGGGCGGGGGGACCGGAGGACGACACCCGGCCAGGTCGAGGCCGCCGACGACGGTGTTCTCCAGGCTCTCCTCCCCGGCGGGGGCCGGGGACGACGCCCAGGCGCCCAGGGCCGCCTCGTGCCCCTGGGACGCGCTGGCCTGCGGAACCACCCCGGTGGCCCGCACCGACCCGGTTCCCGGGACGGCGTCCCGCCGCCTGGCCCCTTCCGGCCAGGCACCGGCCCTGACGTCAATAATGTAGATCCCGGCGCACCGCTCGTACCAGGACCGCCTGAGGGGGTCCAGGGTGCCGAAGAAGACGACGAGCGGCACCAGGCCGAAGCTCGCCAGCCCGGTCAGTGCCCCCAGCAGGGTCCAGGCCAGCACCCTGGGGAGCACCTGCCCGGGCCGGTCCCAGCGCACGTAGGCGACCCCGAGCAGCCGCATTCCCGGGGTCTGGCCGGAGATGCGCACCGGCCAGAAGAATATGGCGAAGACAGCCAGGAGGTATACCGCTATCACCATGTAGACAGGGAACTCCGAGTACCCGCTGAGGAGGGCGGAGAACACGATCGCCAGCATGATCGCCGAGACAATGTGCAACAGCACATAGTCCACGAACCAGGCCGCCCAGCGTCGGCCTATGCCCGCGGGCACGGTCTGACGCAGGTGGGCGGGCAGCACCCCGGGGGCGGTGGTAGGGCTCATGACCGGCCTCGATTCGAGTGGGGGCGCCGCAGGCGGACGCGGGGACGGGAGGGGGTGGGACGGCGGGTGCGCCCGGCGGCCCGGCGCTCGGCACGGCGTCGGGTGCGCCGCTCACGGCGGCCGTCCCGCAGGGAGCGCAGGGCGACCACCGCCAGGACGCGCCGACGGCGTCGGGTCGCCGCACGCAGCCGGGCCAGGACGGCGTCGGCGTCCTCCCAGACCTGCTCGGAGCGGATGTGAGAGGCGTCGGCGCCACCGAAGACCGACCCGTCCACGGACACCGCCAGGGCACCCACACTACCCGGGGCGGGCTGGGGACGGAACACGCTCCCGGGTACCTGCGCCCGCCCGTCGGTGAGCGCCTGGAGGAAGCGGGCCTGCTCCGGGCGGGTGGCGCTGCGCGGCACCCCGGTACCCAGGTCGGTGGCGCGGTCAATGAGCTCGTCCCAGCCGCCGCCGACCTGGTCCAGGCCGGTGCCCCCGGTGCGGCGCCGGTGGCGGCGGCGCGCCTTGAGCCCGACCACCACCAGGAAGGGCGAGCTGACCACGAGCAGGCCGCCGGTCAGGCGGGCCGCCAGGAGGAGCCAGTACCTCCAGGCGGAGGCGTCGTCGGTGTCCCGGTCGTGGTCGTCGGTAATGTCGGGGGGTAGCTCGGCGGGCTCCTGCGGGGGCACCGGGGGCTGGAGGACCTGGGGGCGCGGGTTGGGCTTGGGCCTGGGGACCTCGGTCTGCGGGGTCCGGTCGCGCGGCGGGGTGGGGTCGAAGGGGACCCAGCCGGCGCCGTCGAAGCTGACCTCGACCCAGACGTGGGCGTCGGTGCCCAGGATCCTCTGCTCGCCCTCGGAGTAGGTCTGCGGGTAGAAGCCCATGACCACCCGGGAGGGGTAGCCGGCCTGGCGCACCATGAGGGCCATGGCGACGGCGTAC
The DNA here is from genome assembly GCF_002999235.1 of Actinomyces sp. oral taxon 897. Taxonomy (NCBI): domain Bacteria; kingdom Bacillati; phylum Actinomycetota; class Actinomycetes; order Actinomycetales; family Actinomycetaceae; genus Actinomyces; species Actinomyces sp. oral taxon 897. Next base: position 1,673,446 of record NZ_CP027236.1, read on the forward strand.
TGCTCGTCGTCCCCGATCATGGCCGCGTTGACGTCCAGCAGGCTCTCCAGGCGGGCGGTGGAGTGGCTGGGCAGGCTCAGTCCGTCCGACCCGTTGGAGAAGTAGCCCTGGGTGGAGAAGAACTGCTGCATGGCACGCACCCGGGAGACGGGGGTGTCGGCCTCCCCCACCGCCTCGGACAGGCGCTCGCCCACGCCGTCGGGCACGTTGGTGAGCTCGGGCTGGACCAGGGTGCTCCCGGCGCGCCCGGTCAGCTGCTGGTCGCTCCACACCGGTGGGGTGACGAGAGTCACGGTATAGCTGTCCCCGCTGCTCAGGCCCCGGGTGGTCAGGGCCGAGCCCAGGGACGAGGAGTAGTACAGCCCGTCCATAATGGCCGCGGAGTCGGCGCTGGTGACGTCAATGGTGCGCAGCTCCCCGCCGCCGGGCATCCAGTAGCCGGAGTAGTCCTTGATGGTGATGCCCAGGGTGGAGGTCGTGGCGTCCTCGGGCAGGGCGTCGTCGGTCACGGTGGTCCCGGTGCGGTAGAAGCTGTCGGAGCCCTGCCCGGTGCCCACCCGCATGACGACGCCGTCGTAGGCGTCCAGGGTGGCCAGGCGGATCCGCTCCCCCTCCTTCAGGCCGGTGACAGTGAACAGGGTGGCGTCCTTCTGGTTGTCCACCCAGTAGTGGAAGCTCGTCAGGGGCGAGGCGTACTCCTCCAGGTCCAGGGGCGGGCGGACGTGGTCACGCAGGACGTCGCGGTGCTCCCCGCCCTGGAGGACGGGGGCGGTCAGGGCGGACGCCACCAGGGCGACAGCGACCATGGCGAGCGACCCGGCCACCGTGAGCCAGCGCCTGCCCTGGCCCGTGGGGCTGCCCACAATGCCCCGGCCGGCCTCCCGCCGGCGCCGGTGGGCCAGCCAGGAGGTCCACAGCAGGCCCGTGGCCAGGACGGTCCCGGCTGCGGGCAGGGCCAGGGGGGCGTTCTGGGAGCCCCACAGCACGCCGACCAGCCCCAGGGCCGCCACCGGTACCAGCGCCCAGGCCTGGCGGCGGGTGGTGCGCAGCGCGGTGGTGACCGCGGTGACCGACGCCAGCAGCCCGGCCAGGTAGGGCACGATGGCGGGGCCTACGAACGCCCCTGCGGGCGGGCTCAGGGTGAGCAGGTCCTTCCAGGCCTCCACGGCCCCGGTGACCAGCCCCTGGAGGGTGGCGAGGGTGGGGACCAGGCGTGAGGTGGTCGTGGCGGGCAGGGCCAGGGCGCCGCCCGCCAGGAGGTAGGTCAGGGTGGTGGCCAGGAGCGTCTCCAGCAGGCTCCACCGCCACCGGGCCCCGGCCAGGCCAATGAGGCTGCCCAGGGCAATGCCCCCGGCCACCGCCGTATAACCGCTGGTGTCCCCGAATACGGCGCCGTGGGTGGCCCCGGCGGCTCCCAGGAGGAGGACGACGGCGCCCAGGCTCACCCAGTCCACGCCCCGGGCGGGCGCCTGATCGGCCTCACCGGTGCTCTGAGCCCGGGGCCCGTCGGTGGCCCCGGTCTGCCCGGTCACGGGCTCAGGAGTATCAGTGCTCTGCCCGGTCACGGGCTCAGGGGTGTCAGCGCTCACGAGTCGACCTTTCTCATGGCCCGGCCCAGCAGGTCGAGCTCGGGCAGGGTCAGGACGGGCAGCCCGGCCAGGCGCTGGGAGCGCAGGGCGGCGTCGCCGTCCACGCGCAGGGCGATAGACCGGGTGCTCAGGGGGAGCTCGACGTGGGCGCGGTGGATGCTGGCAATGGGGACCAGGGAGCCGGTGACCAGGACGGTGACCGAGGCGTCGGGGACGGCTGCGGCGGCGCAGCGGGTGACCTCCATGAGGTCACCGCGGTCGGCCAGGCGCTCAATGGTGGTCAGCAGGTCCAGGACCCGGGTGGAGGTGGGCAGCAGCGGGACGCCCGCCTGGGTGACCAGGCTCAGCTCACGGTGCTCGCGCAGGGCGGTCAGGGCCAGGGAGGCGGTGACGCTCACGGCCGTCTCAAAGTCCTCGTCACTGGCCCAGGAGGCCGGGTCCAGGTCCAGGACGAGCAGGAGGTGGGCGCGGCGGGTCTCCTCGAACTGGCGGACCATGAGGCGTCCAACGCGGGCGGTGGTGCGCCAGTGCACATTGCGCCGGTCGTCCCCGGGCACGTAGTCGCGCAGGGCGTGGAAGGACACGTCCGAGCTGGACAGGTCCTGGGTGACCGCGCCCTCAATGTCACGGATGAACCCCAGGGCGGTGGTGTCCAGGGCGGTGGTGCGCGGGTGGATGTAGAGGTCCAGGGGGTCGGTCCAGCGCTGGGTGCGCCGCACAAGCCCCAGGGCGTCCCCGCGCACGGAGGTGACCGGGCCCACGGTGACCAGGCCGCGGCGTCGGGTGGGGACGGTGAAGACCTCCTCGTGCGTCTGCCCCGCGCCCAGGCGGGGCACCCGGAAGACGGCCAGGCCCCGGCCCACGGGCATCTCAATGGTGCTAGAGCCCACGGCCCGGCCCGCGGCGCCACGCAGGACCACGTTGCCCAGGGCGGGCTTCCCCACGGTCACGCGGGTGGAGGCCAGGGAGACGGTGACCTGGTAGCTGGTGCGCCCCAGGGACCACAGCAGGGCCACCACCAGCAGGAGGGTCAGGGCGGTGGCCAGGGTCCAGGCCTCCAGCCAGTGGCGGGTGGCGCCAGCCCACCAGGACAGGGCCATGACGACCAGGCTCCCCCACCCCAGCGGGGTGACGGCGCCCAGGACCGAGCCGGTGAAGCGCACGACGGGCCCCAGGACGGCGACCTGCTCACAGCGGCGGGCGAGGTCGGCCAGGGGCGCCAGGAGGCGGGCGCGCGCCACCTGGGCGCCCTGGGTGCACAGGCGCCGGGCGGTGGCGACCAGCCAGGGGGCCAGGCGGGACAGGGAGCGCCACAGGCGGGCCGGGTCCAGTCGTCTCCGGCCCGTCTGGCGCTCACCCGGGGCCCCGGAGGCCCGGGCCTGGCCGTCTCCGCCCCGACCCGGACGCCACCAGCGTCCCCTGCCTCCCTGGCCGGCAGCGCCCCCGGAGGCACGACGACGCCACCTGCGCCCCCTGGCCGGCGGGGGCGGTGGAGGAGGGGGCGGGGCCGCTGAGGCGGGAGGGGGAGGCGGGGGCGGGGGTGGCTGGGACATGGCAGCGGCCTACCTGTGGGTGGGTGCGGGTACGGTGGTCAGGGCGTGGTCGATGACCTGCTCGGGACTGGCCCCGGCGAACTCCGCGTCAGGATCCATCACCACACGGTGCGCCCACACACTACGAGCCAGATCCTTGACGTCATCAGGCACCACGTACGCCCGACCCTGAGCAGCCGCCCACACCCGCGCCACCCGCACCATCGCGATCGCCCCACGAGTCGACACCCCCAACCTCACCGAGGCATCCCCCCGCGTCGCCTCCACCAGAGCCCCCACATAGTCCAGCACCGAGTCCTCCACATGATTACCCGCCGCCAGATCCGCCATCGACGCCACCGCCGAGGACGCGATCACCGCCCCCAGAGACCGCGACCGGTCCGGACGAGCCGACCCCGCCAGCACCCGACGCAGAGCCACCCGGTCCGGGTACCCCACCGACGTCTTCACCAGGAACCGGTCCAACTGCGCCTCAGGCAGACGATACGTCCCCGCCTGCTCAATCGGGTTCTGCGTCGCGATCACCATGAACGGACGACCCGCCGCATGAGCCACCCCGTCCACCGTCACCTGCGACTCCTCCATCACCTCCAACAGGGCCGACTGCGTCTTCGGACTCGCCCGGTTGATCTCGTCCGCCAGCACCACCGAGGCGAACACCGGACCCGCGTGGAACTCCCACTCCCCACTCCCCTGATCGAACACCGTCACCCCCGTGATATCACTAGGCAGCAGATCCGGCGTGAACTGGATCCGCGAGTGCGTCCCCTGCACCGTCGCCGCCACCGCCCGAGCCAGAGCCGTCTTCCCCGTCCCCGGCGCGTCCTCCAGCAACAAGTGCCCCTCAGCCAGCATCGTCACCAGAGCCAACCTCACCACCTCCTCCTTACCCAACAGAGCCAGACCCACATTACCCACCATCCGCGCAAACGTCTCCGCAAACCAAGCCGCATTCTCCTGAGTCATAGCCATAGGATATCCGCCTTTCTCTCCGCTACCGGGGGTCATCTGCAGCTAAGGCTGTCAATCATGTTCGCCCACTGGGCGTCCTTGTATTTGGTGTCGGCACCGAGCACGCCTATATTCCACTTACCCTCATAGGAGGCGTTTCCGGCCCCGTCAACGGGGATGGAGGTGGAGACGCTGTAGCCACCGAATTTGCCGGAGCAGCTGACCGTGGTATTGGGCGGCCAGTCCGTGAGCCTCAGGCCCACCACGTTGCAGGTCGCTACGGCGCAGTACCCTATGCTCGAGCCCCCACCGAACTGCCCTGCCGCCTTATAGGTCCCTGCCGAGCGCGCGTAGGTCCGGGTCCTGGCCTCCGCGCAGCTGTCGGAAGTCGGCGACTCGCCCTTCTCGGAGGAGTGCTGGACCGCCTTGACGCACAGGCGGACGTAGCCCCCCTCACCGACGTCCCACGACCTGGACCCTGAGGGTCCCACCGACGCGGATTCGTGGCCTGAGAGCACGAAGCTGGTGTCCCGGCCGTTGCCGTTGCCCCCGCTCCAGCTGCAGTCCACGCGCGTACCGTTGGCCGCGCAGCTCATGGTGGGGCCGACCGGGGACCCGAAGGGCGTGACCGTACCGGCCTCAGTGGGCGTCGAGCAGCTCTGGGTGCCGGTCTTGGCCCCGCAGGCCCGTACCCTGACGGTCGCGGCCTGGCCGTTGGACAGGCCGTTGCCGCTGAGGTTGGACACCGACTGCCAGGCGCCCCCGCCCACGCTCCACTCCAGGGACAGGTCGCTGGTGCGCCAGCCGTTGCCGGCCACCGCCGAGGTGGTCATACTGATCTGGTTGTCGCTGCCGGTGGCCGCCAGGCCCGAGGCGTTGGGGGAGGCGGGCACGCCCACCACCCAGGTGCTGACGCAGGTCTGGGAGGAGGTCCGGGCCGAGGCGTTCGCGCCATCGTTGGTGGCGGTGACGCAGAAGCTGACCTGGTCCTCGGCGGTGCCCACGCCCTCCAGGGTGGTGGACCGCGAGCCCCCCTGGACCGTGGTGCTGGCGCCGTTGGAGGAGGTCACGGTGTAGTACTCGACGTCCTTGCCGTTGGTGCTGCTCACCGGGCCCCAGCTGACGCGCACGGAGTCCGACCCCGAGGCCGTGCCCAGGCCGGTGGCCTCCGCGGAGACCGTCCCCACCGGGCCGGGGCGGCCGAAGGGGGTCACCGCCACCGACGGGGAGGACCACTCCTGGGACTGGCCCTTGGCGTTCTCGGCCTTGACCACCACCGTGTAGGCGCTGCCGTTGGTCAGGCCCGTGAAGGTGGCGCTGGTGCCGGTGACGCTCTGCTGCTGGCCGCCGGGGGACAGCGCCACCGTGTAGCCCTTGAGGGCCGAGCCCTCGTTGCTCGGGGCCGACCAGGTCACCGAGAGCTCACGGTCCCCGGGCGTGGCCACCGCCTGGGGCACGGTCCCGGGCACCACGTCGATATTGGTGGTCGCCGAGGCGGAGGCCGGGGAGTCGCCCACGGCGTTGCGGGCCACCACGTGGAAGGTGTGGTCCACGCCGTTGGTGCGCCCGGAGAACAGGCAGCTGGTGACCACGCCGCAGTCGGTGGAGTCGCCCTGGGTGTCGTCGTAGAGGGTGAAGCCGGTGACGTCCGCGCCGTTGGCCGGGCCCGCGGTCCAGGAGACCAGGGCCGTGGCCGGGGAGTTGGAGGTGGCGCTCACCGCCGTGGGCGCACCCGGCCTGTCGCGCACGGTCACGGTGACCACGCCCTCGACCTCACGGGTGGGGTCGTCGGTCTTGTCGCCCACGCGGTAGCTGACCGTGGCGGTGCCGTTGGTGCCCGACGGCGGGGTAATGCTCAGGGTGGTCCCGGACACCGAGACCGTCCCCCCGTCGGAGGAGGTGGGTGTGCCCACCAGGTGCAGGGGGGTGTCGGGGAAGGGGTTGGAGGCGTAGGAGGAGACGTCCACGCTCACGGGCCTGCCGGCGTCGGTGGTCACCGAGGCGGCGGAGAGCTGGACAAGGGGCCGGGTGGAGCCCACCACGCTCACCGGCACGCTGGCGGAGGTGCTCGCGCCCCCGGCGTCGGTGACGGTGAGGGTCATGGACCCCGCGCTGCCCCGGGGGGCGTCGGCGGACACGCCTACCGACAGCGAGGAGCCCGACGCCGAGGCGCTGACCCCGGCGGGCACGTCGGACAGGGTGTAGGTCATGGAGGCGGGGTCCTCGCCGTCGGGGTCGGTGACCCACTGGGCCATGGAGACGGCGGGGGAGGTCTCCCCGGCGGCCACCTCCACGCCGGTGGGCGTGACCACGGGGGGCCGGTTCTCACCGGGGGTGACGGTGATAGGCAGGGTCAGCGGGACCACGTTGCCCGCGGGGTCGTTGAGGTCGGCCCCGTCAGTGACCTCGAAGGTCACCGAGGAGGGCCCGGAGTAGTCCGCGGCGGCGCCGAAGGTCAGGGTGGTGGCGTCCTTGACCAGGGACGAGCCGTCCCAGCCGACGGCGGCGCTGACCTTGTCGGGGTCCGTGATCTGGACCTTCTTGCCCGGGGTGGCCAGGACGTAGTCGCCCAGGGGGATGGTCACGGTGGTGCCGGCCCTGACGGTCACGGCGCCCTTGGTGGCGTCCAGGCGCGGGACGGTCACGGTGGTGCCGGGCACGTTGACCACCGCCGAGGAGGTCAGGCCGTCGGGGTCGGTCAGGGTGTACAGGACGAAGCGCTGCTGGTCGCGCACCTCCACGACGAGCTTGCCGTCCTGGACGCGCACGCCGTCGTCGGCGGAGGAGATGGTGTCCGCGGCCACGTCCCCGTCGGGGTCCTCGTCGTTGGCCAGCACGTCCACGGGCACCCAGGCCCCGGCGCGCACCTGGTCGGCGGGGACCTCGTCGTCGCGCGCCACGGGCGCGGACAGCGGGGCGGTGGGTGAGACGGTGAGGGTCAGCAGGCCGGTGACCGGGTCGGACCTGCCGTCGGTCACCCCGTACTCCATGGTGTAGGTGCCCGGGGTCGTCGGGGAGCGCAGGGCCACCCGCGAGCCGCGGGCCGCGGGGGCCACGGCCGGGTCCTGGGAGGCGATGAGGCTCTCCACCAGGGACAGGGAGTCGCCGTCGGGGTCGACGTCGTTGGCCAGGACGGGCACGGCCACCGCCACGTCGGGGCGCACGGTGACGGCGTCGGCCACCGCCACGGGGCGCTGGTTGCTGGTGGCGGCCGGGGCCACGCCCACGCGGACCTGCGCGGTGGCGATCTTGCCCAGGCGGTCGCGCACCGTGTAGGTGAACACGTCGGTGCCGACCTTGTTCGGGGCGGCCGTGTAGGCCATCTCGGCGGTGCCCAGCTCCACGGCCCCCAGCCTGGGGCTGGTGCCCAGGCCCACCAGGGTCACGGAGTCCCCCTCGGAGTCGATACCCTCCAGGGGTACGGGGATGGTCACGGTCTCCCCGGCCACGGCCCAGGCGGTGACGTCCTTGGGGTGCGGGGGCGTGTTGCGCTCCTCGTCCATGGCCACCACCGTGACCCGTACCACGGCGGAGGCCACGTTGCCGGCGGTGTCACGCACCGTGTAGATCATGTTGCCGCTGCCGGGCTGGTCCCCGGCGCGGAAGCGCACCTGGTTGCCGGAGGTGAAGGGGGTGCCCATGGCGGGGGCGATCTCGTGCTGGAGGTCCCCGCTGACGCTCATGGTCAGGCCCGCCGGGGAGCGGTCGTTGGCCAGCACGGAGACGGTGCCGATGTCACCGGCGCGCACCACCAGGGTGTCGTCGGTGAGCTCGGGGGGCGCGCTGGCCGAGGCCGCGGGGACGGGGATGACCATGACGTGCCCCTCGGTGGTGCCGTAGGCGTTGGCCACGGTGTAGGTCACCTGGGCCGGGGCGCTCAGGCCGCTGGGGGCGGTGACGCGCAGCAGGTGGTGCTGGAGGAGGGCCGCCACCAGGGGCGAGCCCTCGGGGGTGCGCACGGACTGCACGGAGAGCACGCCCCCGTTGGGGTCCATGTCGTTGTCCAGGACCGCTACCAGGGCCTGGCCACCGGCGGGCAGGGTGGTGACGTCGTCCATGGCCACCGGCGGCAGCGAGACCGCCGGGTCCACGGCGTCCACCCGGATGAGGCCGTCGGTGGACGAGGGGCCGTCGCTGACGGTGTAGGTCAGGTAGGTGGTCCCCGGGGCCGACGGCGTGACGGTCACCATGCCCAGGTTCTGGTCCACGCTGACGCCCACCCCGGCGGGGGCCTGGCCGACGGAGACCAGGCGCAGGGTGTCGCCGTTGGCGTCGGTGTCGTTGAGCAGCGGCATGACCTGGACGCCCACCCCGGCGGGGGTGATGACGTGGTCGCCGTTGGCCACCGGGGGCACGTTGTCGTTGCCGCGCACGTCCACGCGCAGCACGCCGTCGGTCTCGGCGGTGCCGTCGGAGTAGGTGACGGTCAGGTCGGTGGTGCCGGTGGCGGAGCCCAGGTCACGGACGTTGATGGTGCCGTCGGCCCTCCAGGTGACGTCGAGGTCGGCGGGGAAGGCCACGCCCTTGAGGTAGACGGGGTCGCCGTCGGGGTCGATCCAGTCCCCGGACACGTTGAGGGAGACCTGCGCCCCGCTGGTCAGGGCCAGGGTGGAGGTGCGCAGCTGGGTGGGGCCGTCGTTGACGCTGAAGGGGTGGACGGTCAGGGTGACGGTGGCCTGGTCGGTGTCCTGGCCGTCGTCGAGGGTGTAGGTGAAGGTGGACTCCCCGGTGGCCTGCTCCTGGACCTGCGCCTGGAGGGCCGCTCCCCCGCGGACCTTGCCCACGGTGGCGAAGGAGGGGTCGGCGTCGGGGGTGGCCACCAGGACGTCGCCGTCGGGGTCGGTGTCGTTGGCGACCACCGGCAGGTAGGCGGTGCGTCCGGGGCGCACCCCGAAGGAGTCGTCCACGGCGTCGGGGGGCGTGTTCTCCTCCTTGCGCTCCTGCTGGGCCTCGTCCTGGGTCCGGGTGGAGTCCTCGTCGCTGGTCTCCTCCTTCTCGACGTCGGAGTTGACGGCGTCCCAGTTGTCCACCTGGACCATGTTCCTGTCCGGCAGCCACAGGCCCCCGGACTCGACGTCGTTGAGGACGATGACCTCGCGGTTGACGCGGAAGACGGCCCGGGTGGCGTCGTCGAGGCCGGCCACGGCCATGTCGACGTCGTCCTGGGGGCCCTCGCAGTCGCGCAGGAAGGAGCCCTTGCCGCCCCAGGCGGCGTAGGCGCACCCGGCGTGCTGGGCGGGGCGGGCGGGGGTGCCCCCGGCCAGGGTGGGCGCGACGGTGGTGACCTCGCCCTCCAGGGACACGCGCAGCAGGGCCTGGCTGGTGGACACCAGGACCTCGCCGGCGGCCGGGCCGGGGATCTGGAGGCGCCAGGAGTCGCCGGGCAGGGTGACGGTCCTGCCGCCGGGCAGGACCAGGGTGCCCGAGGTCGTGTCCAGGACCGCGGTGGCCGAGCCGACGGCGCTGACCTCCAGGACGGCCTCGGGGCCCAGGGCGGGCAGGTCGGTCTGGGTGACGTCGTAGGTGGAGCCCGCCGGGGTCAGGGTGCGCAGGGTGCCGGTGCGGGTGGAGGCGACGTGGACCGAGCCGTCGGTGCCCATGGCCAGGACCGCGCCCGGCATGTCGGTGACCAGCGGGCTGGAGGAGGCGGGGTCGAAGCTGGCGTACCGGGAGGCGGGCATGACCCAGACGTGGCCGCTGTCGGGGGCGGCCACGCCCACCGAGCCCCCGCCCAGCTCCATGCGGGCCGAGCCGGTGGCGCTGGAGGCGGTGAGGAGCTCGCTGCGGGCCACGTCCACCTGGGTGTAGGTGTCGGACTCGGTGTCGGAGACGAAGACGTCGGCGGCGGCCTGGTCCACGTCGAAGGAGGCCGAGCCGGCCCGGAACCCGGAGTCCAGGGCCTGGGAGGGGTAGTTGAGGTGGGCCACCAGGCGCATACCGGCGTTGGTGACCCACACGCCGCCGTCGTGGAGGTCCACCTCGTGGGTGGCGACGCCGGGGTTGAGCAGCACCAGGACCACCGCCGCCGCCGTGAGGACGCTCGTGACCCACACGGTCAGCCTACGTACCGAGAGACGCCGCAACAGCCGACCTTTCCACGGGGACGGGAATCCTCCGGCCGTACGACGCCGCAAGTCACGGAGGAGACGAAAAACGTCGCCGTGAGTATGCCACAGCACCAGGACGCCTCAGGGGCCTCGAGGACCCCGGATACAGACAGGTTCTGACCCATGCCCAGGTATTTCAATGTGTTTTGATCACATTACTTTATCTTGAGGCTCTTTGTTACGTGGAAGTAACGTCCCATTCTCCTCCGTCGGCCTTCACAGGCACCTGCGGAAGCGTCGCGAGTGGGTCCGCTCCCTGGCGAAGCACCAGGCGCTCCAGGAGGTGCGCAGGGTGCCCTCGTCCTGCCCGAACTCCTCACGCAGCCCCGGGTAGAGGGCGACGGCGTCCTGGAACGCCTCCTGGACCTCCTCGTAGCGTTCCAGCTTGGCCATCTCGCTGCCCGCGCGGTACAGGCAGACGGCCTGCTGGCGCCCGGTACCCCCCACCTTCCGGTAGAGGTCCAGGGCCTGGCGGAAGGAGGCGGCCGCCTCCTCGTGGCGCCCCGCCGCCCTCAGGGCGACGCCGGTGTCGTACAGGCAGTCCGCCTGGTCCTGCACGGCGCCCGGAAGGTCCCGGTACAGCTCCAGGGACCCCCTCAGGGCGTCCAGGCCCTCCTCGTGGCGCCCCACCGCCACCAGGGCCGTGCCCATGTCGTGCAGGCAGCCTGCGCGCTGGCGCCCGGTCACGAGCAGGTCGGGCGGGCCCTGCCGGGTGGGCTCCGCCTCCTTGTGCCCCTCGTCGGCGCCGGCATCCGGGTGGTCGTCCTGCTCCTGGTCCCCGGGCAGGTCGCGGTAGAGGTCCAGGGCCTGGTGGTAGACCGTCAGCGCCTCCTCGTGGCGGTCCGCGTCGTCCAGCGTCAGGCCGGTGCTGTACAGGCAGTCCGCCTGCTCCTCCTGGGTGCCCGGCAGGTCCCGGTAGAGCCCCAGGGCCTGGCCGAGCCCGGCCAGCGCCTCCTTGTGACGGCCCGTCTCCGCCAGGGCGCTGCCGGTACCGTACAGGCAGCCGGCCTGCTCCGCCCGGGTGTCCGGCAGGTCCCGGTAGAGCCCCAGGGCCTGACGGTAGGCCTCCAGGGCCTCCTCGTAGCGCCCCACCCGGTCCAGTGAGTCGCCCACGCCGTAGAGGCAGTCGGCCTGCTCTGCCTCGCACCCCGGCAGGTCGCGGCAGAGGTCCAGGGCCTGCTGGTAGGCCTCCAGGGCCTGCTGGTAGGCGGTGCGGGCGTCGTCGAACCGGCCCAGGGTGCGCAGGGTGACGCCGACCTGGCCCAGGCAGTCGGCCCGGCAGTGCTCGGCGTCGGACAGGTCGCGGTAGAGCTCCAGGGCCTGACGGAACCTGCTCAGGGCCTCCTCGTAGCGGCCCATGGCGTGCAGGGCTAGGCCGGTGTCGTACAGGCAGTCCGCCTGGTCCTTCTCCGTGCCCTTCATCTGCCGGTAGAGGTCCAGGGCCTGACGGAACCTGCTCAGGGCCTCCTCGTGGCGGCCCTCGGCGCTCAGGGCCACGCCCGACTCGCACAGGGAGTCGGCCTGCTGGTACTGGGTGCCGGGCAGGGAGGGGCAGAGATCCCGGGCGTCCCGGAAGGCCTCACGGGCCCGGGCGTAGCGGCCCGTGGCGTGCAGGGCCTTGCCAATGCCGTTGAGGCACTCGGCCTGGCTCTTCTCCGTGCCCTCCGCCTGGCGGTACAGGACCAGGGCGTCCCGGTAGGAGGCCAGGGCCTCCTCGTGGCGCTCCATACTCCCCAGGGCCAGGCCGATATTGCGCAGGCAGCCGGCCTGCCGCAGCCCCGTGCCCTCCACCTGGGCGTACAGGCCCAGGGCCTGGCGGTAGGCGGCCACCGCCTTCTCGTGGCGCTCCATGCTCCCCAGGGCCAGGCCGGTGTTGTACAGGCAGCTGGCCTGGTCCCTCTGGGTGCCCTCCACCTGGGCGTACAGGCCCAGGGCCTCCTGGAAGGCGATGCAGGCCTCCCCGTAGCGTCCCACCTGCCGCAGGGTGTTACCGGTGCCGTACAGGCACAGGGCCTGGTCCTTCTGGGTGCCGTCCACCTGGTGGTACAGGCCCAGGGCGTCCCGGTAGGAGGCCAGGGCCTCCTCGTAGCGGCCCAGGGCGTGCAGGGCCAGGCCGGTGCCGTGCAGGCACAGGGCCTGGTCACGCTCGCTGCCCTCCACCTGGCGGTAGAGCTCCAGGGCCTGGCGGTAGGCCTCCAGCGCCTCCTCGTGGCGGCCCGTGACACGCAGGGTGTTGCCCGTCTGCCCCAGGCAGTCGGCCTGGTCCTTCTGGGTGCCCTCCACCTGGCGGTAGAGCTCCAGGGCCTGGCGGTAGGCCTCCAGCGCCTCCTCGTGCTTCTCCAGCCCGTGCAGGGCCAGGCCGGTGTTGCGCAGGCACATGCCCTGCTCACGCTCCGTACCACCCTGGCTGCGGTAGAGCTCCAGGGCCTGGCGGTAGGAGGCCAGCGCCTCCTCATAGCGCCCCACCGTGCGCAGGGCCAGGCCGGTGTTGCGCAGGCACATAGCCTGCTCACGCTCCGTACCACCCTGGCTGCGGTAGAGCTCCAGGGCCTGGCGGTAGGAGGCCAGCGCCTCCTCATAGCGCCCCAGGCGGCGCAGGGTGTTGCCCGTGTTCTCCAGGCAGATACCCTGCTGGCGCTCGGTGGCCCCCACCTGGAGGTACAGGTCCAGGGCCCGCCGGTAGGCGCTCAGTGCCCGTGCGTAGCGCCCCGCGTCGTCCCAGGTGTTACCGACGTCGACCAGGCAGACGGCCTGGTCCCTCTGGGAGCCCCTGACCCGGCGGTAGAGGGACAGGGCGTCCTGGAAGGCGGCCCGGGCCTCCTCCTGACGGCCTACCGTGCGCAGGGCCAGGCCGGTGTTGCGCAGGCACATAGCCTGCTCACGCCCGGTACCGCTCTGGCTGCGGTAGAGCTCCAGGGCCTGACGGTAGGAGGCCAGCGCCTCCTCGTAGCGCCCTACCCGGCGCAGGGTGATGCCGGTGCTGTTCAGGCAGCCCGCCTGCTCCTTCTCGGCGTCCTCCACCTGGTGGTACAGGTTCAGGGCGTCCTGGAAGGAGGCCAGGGCCTCCTCGTACCGGCCGACGTCGTCCAGGGCGTTGCCGGCGTTGAGCAGGCAGCTGGCCCGCTGGCGCTCGGTCCCCTGGATCTTGCGGTACAGGCTCAGGGCGTCCTGGAAGGAGGTCAGGGCCTCCTCGTACCGGCCGGTCTCACGCAGGACCAGGCCCATGCCGTGCAGGCAGTCGGCCTGCCTCCACCTGGTGCCGTGCAGGCCGCGGTAGAGCTCCAGGGCGCTCGTGAGCTCGGCGAGCGCCTCCTCGTGGCGGCCCTCACGCCTGAGGGCGACGCCGGCGTCATACGTCTCGCGCGCGCGCCTGCGTCCCTCCTCATCTTGGCTTGGCATCCTCATCTCCCGCCTATCATAGACAACAATATTTTAACATATGACGCATGTGTCCGGTACCGGGTAGGGCGTACCCGCGGAGGCCTCACGGCAGGCCCCTGTCCTCGGCGAGGCTCCGGGTGCTCCAGGCGCGGTGCAGGGTGTCGTCGTCCACCCCGGCCTCCTCGCGCAGGCCCGGGTGGAGGCCGACGGCGGCCGCGTAGGTGCTCGAGGCCTCCTCGTAGCGTCCCAGCTCAGCCAGTGCGCCGCCAAGACGGTACAGGCAGGTGCCCTGCTGACGCCCGGTGCCGGCCAGGGTGGCGTAGAGGTCGGCGGCGGCGCGGTAGGAGGCCGCCGCCGCCTCGTGGCACCCTGCCGCCCCCAGGGCGACGCCGGTGTCGTACAGGCAGGCGGCCCGGTCCCCCACGGAGCCGGCGTCGTAGAGCTCCGAGGCCTCCTGGAGGGCGTCCACGGCCTCGGTCAGGCACCCCACCTCCGCCAGGGCCCTGCCCACCTCGTGCAGGCAGCGGGCCTCCTGCGCCTGGGCGCCGCCCAGGTCGCGGTAGGCCCTCAGGGCCCGGCGGTAGGAGACCACGGCCTCCTCGTAGCGCTCCTGCCCCATCAGGAAGCGGGCGGCCTCGTGCAGCTGGTCGGCCTCCTGGCGCCCGGCCCCGGGCTGGTCGGGCTGGGCGGCGTGGTCGGGCTGGGGTACCTGGGCGGCGTGGTCGGCCGCCACGTCACCGGCGGGCTGCCTGCCGACAGGAGGCGGGGCCTCGTCGGCCTCGTCCTGCGGGCGCCCCAGCGCCTCCAGGCAGTGGCGGATGCCCCTCAGGCAGTCGTCCTGGTCCGTCTTGGTGCCCTCCACCTGCCGGTAGGCCTCCAGGGCCTGGCGGTAGAGCTCCAGGGCCTCGGCGTACCTTCCCGCCCGACGCAGGCAGCTGGCCGTGTTCTCCTGGCAGACGGCCTGCTGACGCCCGGTGCCCTCGACCTGCCGGTACAGGCCCAGGCTCTGCTCGTGGGCGGTCGCAGCCTCCTCATAGCGTCCGAGCTTCTCCAGAGCGCTACCAGTATTGAACATGACAAGAGCCTGACGACGCTCGGTCGCCTCCACCTGGCGGTAGGTCTCCAGGGCCTGGTGGTAGGAGCCCAGCGCCTCCTCGCAGCGCCCCTGCCCCACCAGGGCCAGGCCGGCGCCGTTCAGGCAGTCGGCCTGGTCCCGGGTACTGTCCTCCACCTGCTGGTAGGCCTCCAAGGCCTGGCGGTAGGCCTCCAGCGCCTCGGCGTAGCGACCCAGGCGGCGCAGGGTGCCGCCGATGTTGTACAGGCAGTTGGCCTGGCCCCGGGTAGCGCCCTCGAGCTGGTAGGCCTCCAGGGCCTGGTGGTAGGCCTCCAGCGCCTCGGCGCAGCGATCCAGGTCGTCCAGGGCGTTACCGGCTCTCAGCAGGCAGTCGGCCTGCTGGCGCACCGTGCCGGGCACGGCTCGGTAGGCCTCCAGGGCCTGGTAGAAGGCCGACAGCGCCTCCTCACGGCGCTTAAGAGCGTCAAGGGCCCGCCCGGTATTAATGACGCAGTCCGCCTGGTCACGCTCACTGCCCTCCACCTGGCGGTAGGCCTCCAAGGCCTGGCGGTAGGCCTCCAGCGCCTCGGCGTAGCGACCCAGGCGGCTCAGCAGGACGTTTCCGATGTTATACAGGCAGTCGCCCTGGGCCCGCGTCGTGCCCTCCACCCGCCGGTAGGCCTCCAGGGCCTGGCCGTAGAGGTCGACCGCCTCCTCGTAGCGCCCCACGTCGCCCAGGGCGTTACCGATATCGAGCAGGCAGACGGCCTGCTGGCGCACCGTGCCGGGCACGGTACGGTAGGCCTCCAGGGCCTGGTAGAAGGCCGACAGCGCCTCCTCACGGCGCTTAAGAGCGTCAAGGGCCCGCCCGGTATTAATGACGCAGTCCGCCTGGTCACGCTCACTGCCCTCCACCTGCTGGTAGGCCTCCAAGGCCTGGCGGTAGGCCTCCAGCGCCTCGGCGTAGCGACCCAGGCGGCTCAGCAGGACGTTTCCGATGTTATACAGGCAGTCGCCCTGGGCCCGCGTCGTGCCCTCCACCCGCCGGTAGGCCTCCAGGGCCTGGCCGTAGAGGTCGACCGCCTCCTCGTAGCGCCCCACGTCGCCCAGGGCGTTACCGATATCGAGCAGGCAGACGGCCTGGGGGCGCGCCGTGCCGGGCACGGTACGGTAGGCCTCCAGGGCCTGGCGGAAGGCCTTGTGGGACTCCTCATAGCGCCCCAGGCCGCGCAGGGCCCGCCCGATACCACCCAGGCAGTCCGCCTGGTCCCTCTCAGCGCCCTCCGCCCTGCGGTAGTCCTCCAGCGCCCGGCGGTAGATCTCCAGGGCCTCCTCGTAGCGGTTCAGGCGGCGCAGGGTGTTGCCCGTGTTCTCCAGGCAGAGCCCCTGGGCCCGCGTCGTGCCCTCCACCCGCCGGTAGGCCTCCAGGGCCTGGCCGTAGAGGTCGACCGCCTCCTCGTAGCGTCCCAGGTCGTCCAGGGCGTTACCGATGTCGAGCAGGCAGACGGCCTGGGGGCGCGCCGTGCCGGGCACGGTACGGTAGGCCTCCAGGGCCTGGCGGAAGGCCTTGTGGGACTCCTCATAGCGCCCCAGGCCGCGCAGGGCCCGCCCGATACCACCCAGGCAGTCCGCCTGGGCCCGCGTCGTGCCCTCCACCTGCCGGTAGGCCTCCAGCGCCTGGTGGTAGATCTCCAGGGCCTCCTCGTAGCGGTTCAGGCGGCGCAGGGTGCCGCCGACGTTGTACAGGCAGGTGCCCTGGACCTGCGTCGTACCCTCCACCTTGCGGTAGGCCTCCAGGGACTGGCGGTATGAGGTCAGGGCGTCCTCGTAGCGCCCCAGGTCGTCCAGGACGTTACCGGCTCTCAGCAGGCAGACGGCCTGCTGGCGCACCGTGCCGGACACGGCTCGGTAGGCCTCCAGGGCCTGGCGGTAGGCGCTCAGGGCCTCCTCACGGCGCTTAAGGGCGTCAAGAGCCCGCCCGATACCACCCAGGCAGTCGGCCTGGTCTCGCTCACTGCCCTCAACCTTGCGGTAGGAGGCCAGCGCCTTGCGGTAGGCGGTCAGGGCCTCCTCGGGGCGGCCCGCCCGGCGCAGGGTGTTGCCCGTGTTCTCCAGGCAGATCCCCTGGTCCTGCGTCGTGCCCTCTACCCGCCGGTAGGTCTCCAGGGCCTGGCGGTAGGCGGTCATGGCCTCCTCGGGGCGGCCCGCCCGGCGCAGGCAGTTCGCCATGTTCTCCCGGCAGATGGCCTGCTGACGCTCAGTGCCCCCGATCTGCTGGTACAGGTCCAGGCTCTGCTCGTGGGCGGTCACGGCCTCCTGGTAGTGCCTGAGATCCTCCAGGCAGTCACCGATATTGAACAGCACGAGGGCCTGCCGACGCTCGGTCCCCTCCACCTGGCGGTAGGCCTCCAGGGCCTGACGGTAGGCGGTCAGGGCGTCCTGGCAGCGGCCCAGCCCCGTCATGGCCAGGCCACGACCGTACAGGCAGTCGGCCTGCTCACGCTTGCTTCCCTCCACCCGCCGGTAGGTCTCCAGGGCCTGGCGGTAGGAGGTCATGGCCTCCTCGTAGCGCCTGGCCCGGCGCAGGGTGCCGCCGATGTTGTACAGGCAGTTGGCCTGCTCCCGCGAGGTCCTCCCCACCTGGCGGTACAGCTCCAGGGACTGGCGGTAGGCCTCCACGGCCTCGGCGTACCGGCCGACGTCGTCCAGGGCGTTGGCGGTGCTGTGCAGGCAGTTGGCCTGGTCGAGCTCGGTCCCCGGCAGCTGCCGGTAGATGTCCAGGGCCAGGCTGTAGGGGGCCAGGGCCGCCTCGGAACGCCCGGCACCCGTCATGGCCAGGCCGACGCCGTTCAGGCAGTCGGCCTGGTCCTCCTCGGTGCCCTCCACCTGCCGATAGAGGCTCAGGGCGTCCTGGTAGGCGAGGCGGGCCTCCTCGTACCGCTCCGAGCGGCGCAGGGCGTTGGCAGCGTTGTACCGGCAGTTGGCCTGGTCCCGCTGCGTGTCACCTACCTGGCGGTACAGCTCCAGGGACTGGTCGTAGACCTCCAGGGCCTGGCTGTAGCGCCCCGTCGTCTGCAGGGTCAGGCCAATGCCGTAGTGCAGGCAGTTGGCCTGCGCCACGGTGGTGCCGGGCAGGGCGCGGTAGAGCTCCAGGGCCTGGTGGTAGGCGGCCAGGGCCTCCTCGCACCTGCCCGCCTCACGCAGCCTGACGCCCTCCTTGCGCAGGGCGTCGGCCCGCTGGCGGTCCGGGCCGGGCCTGCCGTTGGTGACCGGGGCGGGGCCTGAGGGGAGGGGGCCTGGGGAGGTGGTGCCCGGGGCGCCGGGCCCTTGCCGGTCGGTAGCGGACACGGTCCTGCCGATGCCGCGCAGGCAGGACCTGTAGTTGTCCTGCCTCAGCTCCCTGGCCCACTTGGGCAGGGCGTCGTAGAGGCGCACGGCCTGCTCATAGGCCGCCCGCGCCTCCTGGCGCCTGCCCAGTGCGATCAAGGTCTCACCGGTGCCGTGCAGGCAGTCAGCGTACTCGTCCTTGGCGTAACCGAGGTCACGGTAGATGTTCACGGCCTGCTGGTAGGCCTCCAGGGCCTCCTCGTAGCGTCTCATGGCACGTAGGGTCTGGCCGATCCTGAACAGGCAGCTGGCGGGCTTCCAGCCGGTGTCGGAGGTCTCACGGTAGATGCTCAAGGCACTTCTGAGCTCGGCAAGCGCCTCCTCGTACTGCTCGCTGTGCAGGAGCTTCGTTCCTGCGTCGAAGTGCTTCTTCGCACGCCCCTCGTCCTTGTGCGCCATTCCTGCCTCCTGCCTCGCGTGATCCGTCGTGTGTGCGTACCTGGCGCGCGCCCGCCGTGAGACAGTTCTGGGGTCAGTGGCTCTCCGCCGTTGGGGAGGGGCGGGGCCGACGCGTGGGTGCCAGCTCCGAGCCTAGGAGGCCGAAGGGCCCAAGGGCGTGATCCACACGCCCTTGGGCCCGGTGATAGGACACGATGTCGGCGGTAACAGGCCGCTGGCGTGACCCGCGCCCCAGGCAAGGGGCGTCCGCGCAGGTCAGCCCTGGCGCGTGCGCCCGGGGGCGTCACCGTCCTCGGCGAGGCGCCGGGCGCTCCAGGCGGCGCGCAGGTCCTCGGCGTCGGCCTGCCCGACCTCCTCGCACAGACCCGGGCAGAGATCCTCCGCCCCCTGGAAGGCGGCCGGGGCCTCCTCGTAGCGTCCCACCTCCACCAGGGCCAGGCCGGTGCTGTGCAGGCAGGCGGCCTGCTGGCGGCTGGTGTCCGGCAGGCTGCGGTAGAGCTCGACGGCGTCCTGGTAGGCGGTCAGGGCATCCTCGTGACGCCCCACTACGCCCAGGACCACGCCCGTGTCATACAGGCACCCGGCCTGCTCCGCCACGGTGCCACTCAGCGTGCGGTACAGGCCCAGGGACTCGTCCAGGGCGGTCAGGGCCTCCTCATAGCGCCCCGTCTGCGCCAAGGTGGTACCCAGCTCGTGCAGGCAGCTGGCCCTCTCCGCCACGGCGCCCTCCTCCCGGTAGTCCTCCAGGGCCTGGCGGTAGGCGGCCACGGCCTCCTGGTCGCGCCCCAGCTCCACCAGGAGGGTGCCGACGCGGAAGTGGCAGACGGCCCTCACCTTGTGCGCCTGGTCACCCTGCCCGCCAAGATCCAGGATCTGCCGGAGAGCGGTCAGGGCCTCCTCATAGCGCCCCGTCACCCACTGGGCGATGTCCGCGCAGTGCAGGAGGCACTCGGCCTGCTCCTCCTGGGTGCCGGGCAGACTGCGGTAGAGGCTCAGGGCCTGACGGTAGACCGCCTGCGCCTCCTGGAACTGGCCCGCCTCACTGAGGCAGTCGGCAGCAGCCCGCAGGCACCAGGCCTGGTCCGACTGGGTGTCAGGCAGGCTGCGGTAGAGCTCCAGGGCGTCGTGGAGGGCGGTGCGGGCCTCCTCGTGGCGCCCCAGCTTCCTCAGGGCCAGACCGGTACCGCGCAGGCAGTCGGCCTGGTCCGACTGGGTGCCGTCCAGGGTGCGGTAGAGCTCCAGGGCGTCGCGCAGGACCGCCAGCGCCTCCTCGTGGCGCCCCGCCCGCAGCAGGCTGAGGGCGGCCATGTACAGGCAGTGGGCCTGCTCCTCCTCGCACCCCTCCACCTGCCGGTAGGTCTCCCGGGCCTGGCGGTAGGCCTCCGCGGCCTCCTGGTACCTGTCGAGGTCGTCCAGGACGCTGCCGGTACTTCCCAGGCACTCAGCCTGCGCCTCCTGGGTGCCCTCCACCTGCTGGTAGAGGCCCAGGGACTGCCGCAGGCAGGTCAGGGCCTCCTCGTAGCGCCCCAGCTTCTCCAGGGCCAGACCGGTACCGCGCAGGCAGTCGGCCTGGTCCCGCTCGCTGCCCGCTACCTGGCGGTAGAGGTCCAGGGACTGCTCGAACCTGGCCAGGGCCTCCTGGTAGCGACCCTCCCGGTGCAGGACGTGACCGGTGTTCTCCAGGCAGACACCCTGCAGCCGCTGGGTGCCACTGACCTGGCGGTAGGTCTCCAGGGCCTGGAGGTAGGCGTCCGCGGCCTCCTGGTCCTGCCCCAGCGCCCCCAGGACCAGGCCGATGCTGTTGAGGCACTCGGCCTGGCCCGCCTTGGTGCCCTCCTGACGGTAGGCGTCCAGGGCCTGGCCGTAGACGGCCAGGGCCTCCTGGTACCGTCCCGCCCTGCGCAGGACCAGGGCCTGGTCACGCAGGGAGTCGGCCCGCTGCTGCGCGACGCCGGAGGACGTAACGCCCCCTGACGATGGGGCAGGTGGAGCGGGCGGGGCAGGTGGAGCGGGGGCGGGCGGGGCTGACGGGGCGGGGGCGGTGTCCTGGGTCCCGCCCTGGCCCAGCGCACGCAGGGCGATATCGATTCCCACCTGGCAGTCGGCCTGGTCCTTCTCGGTGCCCTCCACCTGGCGGTAGGTCTCCAGGGCCTGGCGGTAGGAGGCCAGGGCCTCGGCGTAGCGGCTCATGCGGCACAGGGTGTTACCCGTGTTCTCCAGGCAGACCCCCTGGTTTCGCGTCGCATCCTCTATCTGGCGGTAGACCTCCAGGGCCTGGCCGTAGGTGTCCACGGCCTCGGCGTAGCGCCCCAGGTTGTCCAGCGTGTTGCCAATGTCAAGCAGGCAACCAGCCTGGCTGCGCGCTGTCCCGGGCACGCTGCGGTAGGCCTCCAGGGCCTGGCGGAAGTTGTCCAGCGCCTCCTCATAGCGCTTGAGGCCGCGCAGGACCGTCCCGGTACTGCCCAGGCAGTCGGCCTGGTCCTCCGTGGTGCCACTCACCTGCCGGTAGAGGCCAAGGGCGTCCTGATAGGCCTCGCGGCTCTCCTCGAGGCGCCCCGCCAGGGACAGGGTCTTACCGGTGTTGTACAGGCAGTTGGCCTGGTCCTTCTGGCTGCCCTCCACCTGCCGGTAGATCTCCAGGGCCTGGCGGTAGACCTCCAGGGCCTGGCTGTAGTGCCCCGTCGTCTGCAGGGTCAGGCCAATGCCGTAGTGCAGGCAGTCGGCCTGGTCCTCCGCGGTGCCGCCAATGCCTCGGTAGGCCTCCAGGGCCTGCCGGAAGGCGTCCAGCGCCTCCTCGTGACGCCCTTCCCTGCGCAGGGCGAGAGCGTCGTTGCGCAGGGAGTCGGCCTGCTGGCGCGTGGTGCCGGACGACGGGACACCCCCTGACGGTACGCCGGACGGTGCGGCGGCCCCCGGCGCAGCACTGGCTGGCGCGGCGGTCCCTGGCGCGGAACCGCTCGACGCCGGCCCGGCACTGGCGGGCGCGGCGGCCCCGTCCCGGCCCAGCGCACGCAGGGCGCGGTCGATCCCCGCCTGGCAGTCGGCCTGGTCCTTCTCGGTGCCCTCCACCTGCCGGTAGATCTCCAGGGCCTGACGATAGGAGTCCAGCGCCTCAGCGTAATGACTTTCCTGGAGCAGGGAATCGCCAGTACTATAGTGGGAACTGGCCTGCTTCTTACTGATGTCAGACCGGTAAGGCCACAGATGCTGCGCCAGCCGGTAGGCGGCAGCAGCCTCCGTATAACGCCCTAGTGCGCACAGGGTGGCACTCGCGTCACTCAGACAGTAAGCTCGCTCCTTCTTGTAGTACTTGGAGCCTTTGTAGTCACGGTAAGTATTTGCAGCCTGCTGATAAGCGGTCACGGCCTCCTCGTAGCGCCCTAGCGCACGCAGCACATCGCCGACGTCACTCAGGCCGCTAGCCCGCCGCGTTTCGAAGCTCTTCTCCTTGCGCCAGTAGTCCAGGGCCTGCTGAAAAGCGGACAGGGCCTCCTCGTGCTGCCCCATTTCGTACAGAGCCTCACCAGTTTTTTTCATGAGTTGGCCCCGCTCGTAGTCCGAGTCGGACACCAATGCACCCTGCCGGTACTCCGCTATGGCCTCCTCGTATCGTTTCATGTCACGCAGGGAGTCGCCAGCTCCCTCCAGACAGTCTGCCCGTCGAAAATCGAAATCGCACACGTCCGCACCCTGTCGGTACGCCTTGAGGGCCTCCTCGTACCTCCCTAGCTTACGTAGAACCCCACCAATATCCTCCAGGCAACAAGACTGCTCGAACTCGTCACCCAGGCTGCGATATATACTGAGAGCCTCCTTATACGCGGCAAGCGCCTCAGCATACTTACTTTTCCACTTAAGTTCAAAGCCCTCATCGCACTTCTTCTTTGCGCGCCTGCGCTCTTTCCTGTCCTGACGTGACATTTTTATCTCCCGTCTACCTCAGACAAACACAACCTGACACGATCTCTCACAGACCCCTCCTGAGACGTCGCAGGTGGGCACCGCGGCGAGCACGGCCCTCAGACGCGCCGCGAGCAACGCCCTCAGACGGCGGACCTGGTCCTGGTCATCCTGCCAGTAGTACATTCCTATAACCCCCTAGCTGTCGATTACCTGCTGACAGTGTGCCCGCCCAGCACCCGAGCCCCGCGGGCCGCGGGACCGCCGTTCCAGGCGTCGCCTATCCACCCGATGAAGTCACCCGGGACCGCCGGCCGCCGCAGGCCACCGGCCCGGGCCCTGCCCGCGCACCCGGATCCCTTGGTGCCGTGCCCCTCCGCGGCCTAGAACTGCCTAGAACAGGTACCCCGCCTGGGCCATGCCCCACAGGATCGGGTCCAGGACCCTGAAGGGGGAGACGCCCCGCAGGGTCAGCTGCTGGTTGTGCTCCGGCGTCTCACCCAGGGCCGAGACCGCGAAGTGCCGCAGTTCGCCGATCTTGTGGCTCTGGTGCGCCTGCTCGGCCAGGAGCACCACACTGTTCTGCCCGAGCTCCTGATACAGGGTGCGCAGCTCGGCGTCGAGGAGCTCGGAGTCGCGGTCCAGGGCCTTGACCGCCTCGCGCGGTGGCAGGGCGGCACGGGCCATGGTGTCGTCCTGGTTGATCTGGGACCCGGGGTTGGCCAGGGGCAGTGCCAGGGGGTTATTGGCCTGCGGGAGCTGCTGCAGGGAGTCGAACTTGGAGATGGTCAGGGCCATGGGCGCCTTGCTCCTCTCCATCTGGTTGAGGACATTGGCGAGCACCTTCTCCGCGGGCGCGCCCAGGCGCTTGGGATCCACGTCCGGGATAATGCCGGACAGGACCTGGCGGACGCCGTTCAGGCGCAGCGGGTCGAACAGGAAGACCACGAGATCCGCCCGGCTGAAGAAGGAGAAGGCCTTGGACCGCCCCACGATCTTCTCCAGGTCCTCCCCCGCCGCGTCACGGATGACCAGGAAGAGCCTTCCCAGGGGCCCGCCGGACATGTCCCAGATCAGCGGGTCGCGCTGGTAGGCGCCACCGGCACTGACCGGAGGTGTGCCCCTCATGGTGATGTTCTCGTCGAACAGGGGCTTGTAGTACTCACGGTTGTAGACGTCCAGGGTGCCCTGCGTGTAGGGGCTCACCGTGCAGGCCCGGGACTGGGCGTAGCGTGTGAGCGACTGCATGCCGACCCCGATGTACACCGACTTGCCGGCGCCGCGCGCACCCGCCACCGCCACGGTGAAGGCGCGGGAGCTCCGCCAGCCCGCGGGGATGTCGTAGTGGCAGGTGGGGCAGATCTCCTGGGTGCACCGGCTCTGGCAGCGACGGCAGGGGACCGAGGAGGGCAGGACCTTGATCTCACCGGTCAGGGAGGCCCGGTACCAGGGTGTTAGGAGCACGTTCGTCCCGGCGTACTCGGAGGCCACCGGGTCACTGGTCTGGGGGCAGGTGCCCGTGCAGCGGAAGACGACCTGGTCGTCGGGCAGCGGCGTGAAGCACGAGGGGCAGGCGGTGGTCATGCGGGGACTCCATTCGTGTCTGCGGGGTGGCTGACCCACTCCAGGAGCGGGGTGAGTGTGCTGAACGTGTGCTGCGTGAACGCCGTGTCCTCACGGCGCAGCTCGTGCCACACCTCCTTGGTGGGCACGAAGACCTGCCCGGCGGGCAGGATCTCAGCGAGCTCCGGGGAGCCGATGACCAGGCTCTCGCCGTCGCCGTCCAGCAGCGGCATGTCGGTCACGACGACGGTGCGTCCCCTCCCCCGGAGCCGGGAACCGCCCACGTAGCCCACCCCGTGTGCCAGCGCCCCGCCGGCCCCCTCCCGGACCACCGCCGGGGGCGTGGCACCCAGGGTGGCGTAGACGTCGTCGAGCCACCGGGTCAGCGCCTCGACCTCCCGGGCGTGGCGGCGCATGGAGGAGGAGTCGTCCAGGAGCACCGTGCCCACGGTGGGACGCAGAACCCGTCCGTTCTCCTCACAGCGCCTGACGCACCACCCGCCCAGGCTGAGGGCGACCTGCCCCTCCGCGCCGGGTACGAGGACCAGCCCCCGCTCGGTACGACGCAGCTGGACCAGGGGCGCCTCCACCTGCCCGGTCACCGGCAGGCCGCGCAGGAGGTAGCCGGCTCCCCCGCCGGCGTCCACCGAGAGGTCCACGACGCAGTCCGCCGGGAAGGGCTCACGGCTCACGGTGAGTGCCCGGATAGTGACCGGCTTGTCCGGGGCGACGGCGCCCACGGGGAACGCGAGCGTGTCGCGGGCCGCCCCGAGGTACTTGGGCGTGGTGGTGGTACCCGTGGCCGCCACGGTGGCGGGGACCTTGCTGACGAGGGTCAGGGTGAGGGCGGAACGCCCCGTGACCGGGAGCTCGTCCCACTCACCGTAGGAATGGATACTGGACATGAACTACGACCTCTCCTTGTAGTACCCGGCCTCAGCGGCCGCCGAAGAACCTGCCGCTGAGCTTCTTCCTGAGGCCCGACGCAGGCATAATGTGCTTCCTGACCCACTTCTCCGCGTCAGGGTCGCCGGGGAGCCCGGAGAGCACGGTCGCCACGAACCTGTTACCGGAGTCCTCGTCAAAGCCGCACACCCATGCACGGCACAACGCCAGCACCAGCTCGTCCTGGGAGTGCAGGAGGTGGTGGGAGGCGGTCTCCACCTCGGTCAGGGCCTCCCGCTCAGCCTGCTGGTCCTGGTGCCTGGAGCCGCTCATGAGCCAGTAGAGCCGGACCACGGCCCCCGCGACGAGGACGGAGTCGACCTCCTCCCCGTCGACCAGGAAGGCGTTCGTCTCCTCCAGGCGTCCCGCGAGCAGCCCCAGACGCTCCTGGGCCAGCACGGTCATCTCCGGGCGCAGGCCCTCCAGGCGCACCGCCTGGTCGTTCCACAGCACCAGCAGGAGGACCGCGAGCGCCCGGTCGCAGACGTCCTGCTGGTAGGGCGTGAGCCGCACCGACTCCGGGGAGGGGGGCGCGGGCGGGCGGGGCGGGTCACCCGGGTAGCGGATGTCCTGCCGGGCGGGCGGGGCCTGGGTCCAGGGGTCCGGGCCCCACACGCCGTACGGGTCAGGCCCGGGGGCGCCGTCCTGGGGGGCCGGGTCCTGCACGCCCTCCGGGGCGGGCGGGGCGGCGTCGGGCACGGCCTCGGGCTGGACCACCTCGGGCTGGGGGGCGTCCTCGGGCGGCGCGCCGCCACCGGGGGCCGGCCAGGCGGGCCGCCCGGCCACGGCCTGGGGGCCCACATGCCCTGGGAGGTCAGCAGGGACTGCAGCGCTACCAGGATGTTGCCCGCCAGGCAGCACGCCACGCTGGTCTCCAGGCCGCTGGCCAGGGGGACCTGCCGGGAGAGCGTCAGCAGCGCGGCGGCGGTCCCCTGGCTCATTGCCTCCAGGGGGGTGACGCTGAGCTGCTCGAGGGAGTGCTGCTTGACCCGCATGAGCCACTTGGCGGCCTCCTGGGCCCCCTCGCCCTGGGGGTCGCGGGCCAGTACCCGGCTCACCAGCACGACCCTGTCGGCGCACAGCGGCGTCATCGCCAGCGCCTGACGTGGGGTGCAGACGGCGACCAGGGAGTCCACCACCGTGGGGTCCAGGTGGAAGCGGCGGGACAGGGCCCCCAGGAAGGCCAGGACCGTCTCGACGTCGGTCCCCGGGGCCCCCAGGAAGGCCAGCGCCACCTCGGCGCCCAGGGCCGGTCCGAGCGTCCTGGGGCCGTCGGCGGCGAGCCAGGCGGCGACCTGCCTGTCCAGGCGGGGCAGCACCGGGACGTCCTCCACGGGGACCACCAGCAGGTCCTCCACGAGGACGCGGATGGCGTCCATGAGGTCCGGGGCCGGACTGAGGCCCAGGACCTGGCCCCGCAGCAACGGGTTCCCGGGACCCACCAGGCTCTGGGCGGAGTCAATGACCAGGCGCATTGTGTCCGCCTCCCCCAGGACCACGCCGTCACGGGTCAGCCGGTCGGCCAGGAGGAGGTGGGCGATGGGCGTGTCACCGACGGTGCGCTCAGCGGTCCTGACCAGGAGCCTCAGCCTCATGTCCCGGCCCGGCTCGGGCTCCGTGGTCCAGCTGCGCAGCCAGTAGGTCACCGTGGCGGAGGCCTGACGGGTGTCGTCCAGCAGCCAGCCGCTGTCCGCGACCGCGCTGTCCAGGTACTTGTTCACCAGCCCGGAGACCACGCCGCCCACGGGCGTCCCGAGCGGGACGGCGTCCAGCTTGGCGTACCAGCTCGCCGGGTCGGTGTCCGAGGAGTCCAGGAAGCGCTCAGTCAGCAGGCCGGTCAGGTAGGGGTTCTGGGCCAGGGCGGCCGGCTGGCAGGTCATGAGCTCACGGTCGACGTCGGTTATGACGTTGATCACGTCTGAGAACAGGCCTGGTTCGCTGGCCTCGGCCATGGCCAGGGGCCAGGCCGGGGTGAGCTCACGGTGGTCCTCCAGGAGGCTGAGGACGGTCTCCAGGCCCTCCTGGCCCGTGACCCACCTCGCCATGCTGGAGGTCATGGCCGCCACGAGCTTGCCCCAGGTGCCCTGCGGGGCGGACGTGGGAGGGCTGTCCGGGTTAATGACGACCAGGCCGGGGCGCGCCTCGACCGCCTCCAGCTCCGCCAGGGGGACGCAGGCCAGGTCGGTGGGGGAGGCCATGACCGCGTCCACCTCCGTCATGGTCCCGGCCGTCTCCAGGGTGGAGAAGCCCAGGTAGCACCCGGTCAGCGGGGCGCAGCAGCGTTGCAGGGCCGCGACCCACAGGGCCGCCTCGTCGGTGGAGCGCACACCCAGCAGGACGGTGGTGTCCGGGGCGGGGCGGGGCGGGCCGGGCACGCGGGAGGCCAGGACCGGCTCCAGGGCGTCGGCGAGCGCGGTCAGGACGGCGCCGCGCCCCTTCTGGAGGACGAACTCGGTCACGGCGTCCATGGTGGTGACCTCGCCGGGGACCAGGTCCTGGGGCGGTGGCAGGACGGCGTCGCGCACGGCCTGCGCCCCGAAGGGCGTGACCCACCCCGGGCTGCGCCACAGGTCCGTGGTCCGCAGGGACGGCGCGGCCTGCCTGGGCAGCAGGAGGACGTGGGTCATGGAGTTGGTGCGCCCGGTGGAGTCCGTGCCCGCGGGGGCGGTGTGGACCAGGACGGTACCGGAGGAGGAGGGCACCTGACGCAGGCGTCGGTCCGCGGCCGCCACCTGCTCGGGGGTCGGGTACCCCGGCAGCGGGCGGGTGCCGCTCAGGCCCGGGTCGATCAGGCTGCGCAGCCAGTCGGCCTCGGCCTCGTCCATGCCGGGGGTGGTGGCCATGGTCTGCCAGCCGCTGAGCTCCTGGCCGTCCACCACCCGGTCCACGTTGGTGTAGAGCAGCTGCTCCACCGAGGGCGTGCTGTTGTAGGTGGTCATGACGTCTCACCGCTTCCGTAGGAGGCTGAGGGGCGGGTCGGTGAGCGCGTAGCACTCCAGGGCGTGGCCGTGCCCCTCGGTACCGGCCACGGCCGGGCGGGCGTTGACCAGCAGGCGCACGTAGCCGGGCCCCAGGTCCTTGTGGTCGAACCACATGCTCATGGGCACCCCGTGAGGCGGCAGCAGGACCGCGGTGTGGGTCTCCTGGCCCCCGTCCTTGGTGGGTCGCTCCAGGTAGAGGGGGACCGGCTGGCCGTCCCCGGCGTGGAGGGGGAAGTGGTCCGGGTTGTAGACCAGGCTCATGCCGACGGCGTCGTCCTGGCGGGTGATACCGACCTGGGACACGACCTCGACCTCCACCAGGGCGCCGAACAGGGTCACCTTCTTCATGAGCGGCCACTTGAGCGTGTACCGGTACCTCCACAGGGGCGGCGCCTCCAGGCTGACCGGGGCCGAGGTGATCTGCTGGCCCCCGTGGTAGGTCAGGGAGTTGAGGTAGACCGTGCTGCCCTCCGCCGGCAGGCCGCCGGGGACCATGCACCCGCCGTCGGTGCGGTACCGGTCCTGGTTGACGCTGACCAGCGGCGGGACGTCGGGGTCGAAGGGCTGGTCGACCGGCAGGGCCCGCAGCTCCACGGAGGTCGCGTCACCGGGCCAGGTGAAGGTCACCAGGTCCCAGGAGCCCCGGCGTCTCAAGGTGGCGTTGCGGATGCCGCCGGCCCGCTTGAGCTGTACCGGGGTGCCAATGGTGGAGGTGCCGTCCTCGTGCCTGGTCACGGGGGTGAGGTAGCAGGTGTCCCACTGGCTGCCCTCGGGCCAGACGACCTTCTCCAGGGTCCGCAGCTGGCGGTTGGGGTCCTCAGTGGCGCTCAGGCCCGCGGCGCTGGTAATGGCGTCGGACTCCTTCAGGCCGGCGGACTCCAGCTGGCTCGTGGCCAGGGTGCCCTGCGCCAGCGCCGCGGCGTCCACCGGGGAGTCGGTGCGGTAGACGACGACGTCGGACAGGGGGTTCTGGGTCCAGGTGACGCTCAGGAGGGTGCCGCGCACGCCCTCGGCGCCCTGTGCCTGCTGGTGGGCGCTCAGGTCGGTGACCGCCTCACGGACGAGCTCAGGGGTGATGTGCGCCACCTGTGGGGCGGAGGTGTAGGTCTGCCCGGACACGGTGACCTCGACGGCGGCCACGTAGGTGTGCTTCCTGCCGCCGACAAGGCCGTCACTGTCCTGGAACCCGGCCCCGTTGTTGGGGATCTGGCAGGAGAGCCAGGCCATGCCGCGCAGGTAGCGTCCCACGGGCTTGTCCACGGGGAGCCGGGCGGTGAGGACCGTGACCTGGCCGTCCGCGGGCGCCGTGGGCGGGTTCCACCTGCCCTCGACGGCCCGGCTCATGGTGTCGAAGGAGAGGGTCCACCCCTGCAGGGGGTGGACGACGACGGCGCTGGCCACCCGCCGCCCCTGCCCCAGGACGCTGGTCCTAGAGGAGGGGCGCGTGTACCCCCACACGGTGACGAACCGGACGGCGGTGGTGGGCGGCGTGGTGTCCCGGGCCTCCAGGTCCTCGGTGACCGCCACCTGCTCGAAGTCGTCGGGGACGTAGGGGTCCTCGGTGTCCGAGACGACCACCCGGTAGACCTCGTCCTCCCCGGGGTCCTCCCAGCGGTACAGGAGCGTGCCGTCCACCCGCTGCACGGTCACGGCGTGGTGCGTGCCGCCCTCGACACCGACCTGGTCGCGGTCCGGCCGGGAGTAGTCGAAGTCCGGGAACACCCACGCCGGTGCGGGCTGCGGGGCCTCGGGTGCGGGTGCTGGCTCAGGCAGGGTGGCCGGGGCGGGCATCGCGGGCCCGGCCACCGGCGCGGGCCCGGCCACGGGGCGCGCCTGCGGGGCCTGTGGAGTCGGGGCCACCGGGGCCGAGGCCTGTAGCGCCGATGGCGCCGTGGTCGGGGCCGGTGGCGCCGTCTCCTGGCGGGGCGAGGGCACCTGGGCAGGTGGGGGCGTCCCCTGTCGCGGCGCCGGGGACTCCGCAGCCGGGGAGTCGGCGACCGGGGAGCTGGCGGCCGGGGGCTCGGCGGGCGGGGAGGCCTGGGGGGCGCCGAAACGCTGGTTGAGCATGTCGGCCAGTGGGACGGCCACCCTGTCCCTCAGGCCCGCGTTCCCGTCCAGGGCGACCCGCGCAATGGTGTCGGGTGAGAAGGTCAGGTGCTCCCCCTGCTTGTCAGCCGTGGAGTAGATCGTCTTCCAGCTGGAGGGCTTGAGCCGCTCGCGCGCCTCGTCGGGGGCGGTGGACAGCCACTTGGTGACCGCCATCGTGAAGTCGAAGAAGGAGAAGGTCATTAGGGTGTCCTCGTGTCAGAAGGTGACGTCACGCTGCCAGGGCTGCATACCGTCGGCAGGGGGGTCCTGCGCAGCCGGGCGTGAGGTGCCGGGGCCCTCCTGCTGCCAGTCGTGGACGACCCGCTCGTCACGGGGGGCGGGGTAGACGAAGTTCCCCGGGCTAATAGGCTGCGTGGCCGCCATGAGCACCATGGTCTCGGACAGCCCGTCCCTCTGCTCGCGGTACCAGGAGTACCGGGGCTGGGTGAGCACCGCCCCGCCGGTGCGGGCCCGGGCGCGCAGGACGGCCTGCACCACGCTCTTGTGGGCCGCCTGGGCCAGGTCCTGGCGGTAGTCGACCAGCTGGCGGGTGTCGCCGTCGGGCATGGTGATCTCAAGGTCGAGCTCCGGCCCGGACCCGGTCTTGAGGATCTCCAGGCACCTGCCCCACCGCTGGGCGCCGGCCGAGGAGGTGACGCCGCCCTGCTCCAGGCCCTGGGCCCAGTTGCTCAGGGCGGTCCCCTGGGTGCCGCGCTCGGCGGTGACCGACAGCTGGCGGGTGACCAGGAGCTGGCGCTGGTCGGGGGTGAGGTAGGCGCCCATGTGCTCGTTGAGGGCCTGCCAGGCCTCGGTGAGCCAGCCGACCTGGAAGACGTCGGTGCGCAGGGCGGCCGCCACGTTGGCCAGGTGCTCGGTGCCGGCAGAGACGGTGACCCGCTGGATACCGGCGGGCAGGACGGTCTCGTGCTCGCGGGCGGTGCGCTCGGTGTCCCTCTCCCCCAGGGGGTCGGTGAGGAAGGAGGTCAGGATGCTGGCCCACCGGTCGAACTGGGCGTAGGCCTCCCCCTGGGCGGCCAGGTCCTCCATCGCCAGGCGCAGGTTGGCCAGCAGGTCGGGGTACTGGGTGCTGGTCCTCTCCAGCCGGTAGCGCAGGCGGAAGAACTCACGCTGCTCCTTGACGAAGACCGTCAGGGAGACGATCAGCCACACCAGCACCAGGACAGCGCAGACAGCGCCGACAAGACCCCATCCGACCTTCCCCAGCACCCCGACCACGGCCAGGACCGCGAGCCCGCCCAGCAGGAGGGCGGCCAGGACGGCGAGGATCCGGCCCAGACGACGCTGGCGCACCTCCAGGTCGCCGAGCTCGTCCTCGCTCTCCAGGGAGCGGATCTCGCCCCTGAGCCGGTCGATGTCGGCACGGGTGGCCTGGAAGACCTCTGCCAGGCTCCGCCCCACCTGCGGCAGGAGACGGTGCTGGTTACGGCCCTGCCACCGGCTCAGCTCCATGTGGCACTCGGCGGCCCGCCGTGCGCGCGGGTCCTGGGACCGGGACAGCTCCTGGAGCCGGGAGGAGACCCGGTCGACCTCCAGCTGGTCCCAGCAGCGCAGTCTGGTACCGGCGGGGACGTCACCCAGGGACTCCCTGATCTCGAAGACGCCGTCGGCACTCAGGGCCGGGGCGATGAGGGCCTGGTCGCACACGCAGCCCTCGTGGGGTCCCAGCCCCAGGTTGGCGCAGCCCGAGCCGTCCACGAGCGCCATGCTGCCGGTGGTCAGATCCTGCCACAGGGCACCGAAGTCACGCCTGACCGGCTGGCTGGAGCGCTTCATGTCCTCGGGCATGGCCGTGCTCGCGCTGCTGGCCGCCGCGGCCAGCTCACGCCAGCCCACGGAGCGTCCGGAGCTGTCCACGCCGCCGACAATGACGTCCACGGCGCTGTCCTTACCGAAGATCACCGACGTCGTGGTGGACGCGATCCCGGCCTTGGCGCGGCGGACGAGGCCCCTGGCCCAGGCGCCCGGGGCCCCGATAATGGCCCGGAAGAGGAAGGAGAAGAACAGTCCGAGCGCCTTGAACAGGCCCATGGTCTGGGCCGGGACGACGCGCACCTGCACGGGCGGGCGCCGCAGGGACTCGGTGTGCCGCTTCCTCCAGGCCTGGGTGAGGGCCTCGATACGCGCCTCGGGGTCGGCGTAGGGCATCACCTGCATCCCGACCGAGACCTGGTTGGGGCGCGGGAAGGTGCCGGACAGGCGCAGGACCTGGTGGCGCAGCTTGTCCTCGACGTCGTGGGCGTCGGTGACCCGCACGAAGCAGCGGGCGACCTGGACGTCCAGGGAGGTGTCCGGCCCGGCCCCGTCGTAGGGGGCCTGGCTGACCGCGCCGGCGATACCCGCCTGCACGCTCAGGGCCACGGCCACGGCCCCGGGGACGGTGGCCGGGTTGTTCCACCAGGGCACCTGGTTGAAGCCGGGGTCGGCCGTGGACTCCGGGGAGACCATGACGTCCTCCCAGCCAATGCGCCCCAGCTCGGCGGGCAGGGGGTCCGCGCTCCAGGGGACCACGACCCGCACGCTGTGGCGCACGGCGCCGTTGGGCAGGCCCAGCAGCTGGTAGAACTGCTCGGCCGTGGCCGGCAGGGCGTCACCGGCGGGGTGGCCCACCGGGACCAGCACGAGCAGGCGCAGGCGCTCCAGGCCGTGGTGGTTGACCAGGCGCGAGTACGTGGAGGCGCTCAGCGCCCCGTCACGGACCTCGACGGTCCTGGGGTCCAGGCAGTCCTGGGCGTTCTCGGGGTCCCTGGGCGCCTCGACCCAGGCGAAGGGGGCCAGGAGCCCGGCGGCCGACAGGTCGGCCAGGGCCGCCAGGACCGGGCGCTGGCTGGGCGGGGCGACAATGAGGACGGCGGAGCTGGCCTTCTCCTGCTTGTGGGTGGCCATCTCAGAACACCATCCCGCCGTCGGAGAAGGGAAGGCTGCCGGGGCCCTCGGTGCCTGCGGGCTTGAGGGTCTTGAGGACGTTACGAACGTGCATGAGCTCCTCACTCATCTCCTGGGCCAGGTCGACGGTCAGCGGCGTCCACTCCACGAGGTTGCGCCGCCGGTAGTTGGTGAACCAGCCGGGCTCGTCCTTCTTGCCCCGGCCGGGCAGGTAGTGCTGGTCCAGGTAGGCCAGGACCGAGTCGCAGTAGGCGAGCAGCACCTCACGGCGCTCCTCGGGCGTGGTGGCCTTCTCCAGGCCCTGCACCGCCGGGGCCAGGTCGTCGACCGTGCCCGTGGCCAGCAGGTCAGCCAGGTTGTCCTCCACCGGGGTCGGGATGCCGAAGGTCCTCTCGGGGTCGTTCTTCCCCGCCTCGGCCCACCGGCGCATGACCGTCCAGGGCCGGAAGGCCTCCAGCCCCTTCTGGGAGACCTCCAGGTAGGCCAGCAGCGTGGACTCCAGCACCGCGGGCAGCAGGGCGTTGGCCACGATCATCTCGGAGGGGGGCGTGAGCAGCGGGGTGGGGAAGTCCAGCCAGCGCCGGTCCTCCCTGTCCCAGATGCGTACCGGGGTGTAGTCGGCCTGCTTGTCACCCCAGGCGGGGCGCTCCAGGCCGCCGCACAGCGAGGCCACCCACCAGCCACGGATCTGCATCCGCCGGTCCGCGTCCCCCACCGGCACGCCCCCCGCCAGGGGGCGGGCGCGCCGGAAGGTCCACATCTGCTTCCTGGCACCGGGGGACCCCTTGGCCTGCTCCCAGACCGTCTTGACGGAGTCCAGGATCCCGGAGTAGGCGGCCGGCAGGGTCCGGGAGAAGGAGCCGAAGACGTCAATGCGTGAGACGGCCGCGTCGGTCTGGGCGGCACGTTGGATCCGGCGGGGCAGCTCGGCCTTGTCCACGTCCGGCAGGGTGGTGACGTAGTCGCACAGCTGCTCGGTCACCGCCTCCCCCACGGGGATGGGGGTGAAGCTGTACTCGCGCTGGAACTTAGCCGCAGCGGTCCCCTGGTGGAGCCGCTCGTAGAGGCCCTTGTTGACCTCCGTCAGGGGGCGGGCCATCTCCATGGTCCTCTTCAGGCCCTCGAGCACGGCCCGGGAGCGCTGGTCCCGCTCGTAGTCGCCCACGCCCTCGTCGCCGAGGTAGTCGCGGATGGACTGGGAGCAGAACTGCTCAAAGGACTCCCCGCGCCGGGCCACGAAGGCGCGCGAGCGCTCCAGCAGGTCCACCGGCCTCAGGCGCAGCTCGTAGCGGGCCGGGGTGGGCAGCACCCCGCCGGTGGCCCCCTGCAGGCCGCTGGGCACCCAGGCGGTGGCCACCGTCAGCAGGTCGGCCGGGGGCCTGACGTCGGCCCCCTGCTCCCACACCCCGGTGACGACCTCACGGACCGCCTCGGCGTAGGCCTGGTGCAGGTCCGCGTTAAAGGGGGGCTGGACGGAGTCGCGCACGTGCTCGTTAAAGCATCCGGGGTACTCCGAGACCGGCATGAGGACCACCTCGTTGTGGGCGGTGGCGAAGCGCACCGGCACCGCCGCGGCCTCCGCCTGCCCCGCCTCGGGCTCGGCGGGCCAGGCGGTGTAGAACGAGGTCGCGACGTTGGCCACGCCCCGTTCGGTGGTCTCGGTGTGGCGCGCCCCCCGGAGGACCTTGCTGGCGTCCTCCAGGGCGTCCTGGAGAGGCTTGATCGCCGAGCGGGACAGGTCCTTCAGGGCGGTGGCCAGGTGGACGGAGGTCCGGGCGGCCAGCCACTGGTAGAGCTGCTCCTGGAGGGCGACCTGGACCGTCTCCGCCAGCCTCTCGGCCCCGACGCCACCCAGGACCGCCTTGGCCATGGCGCGCATCTTGGTGACGAGGTCGTTGGGGATCTCCAGGGTGTTGGCGGGCTTGAGCCCCTCCAGGGCCGCCAGGCGCGGTACCAGGGAGTCAATGACGCCCCCGGGCTCGCGTACCCGGGCCAGGACCGTGGAGGCGTAGGGCAGGCCCAGCCGGGCGATGGCGGAGCGGGTGGTGACGACCACCCTCTGGGCGATCTCCTGGGAGCGCTGCAGGGCCAGGGCCGCCGCCACCTTCTCCAGCTCCTCCAGGACGCGGGGCCGGTGGTAGTCCAGGAACTGGGCCATGCTCGTCCCCCACTCGGGGACGGGCATGCCGTCAGCCTGGGGACGCTGCCCCATGACGGTGGCCACGGCCTCCCCGGCCCGCTGGTTGAGGACGGCGCGGTTGACGCCCTGGCTGACCTCCTCGGAGAGCAGCCAGTTAATGACGCCCTGGTCCGTGGCGGTACCGGCGGTGCTGAGCACATTGACCCCCACGCCGTCGGGCAGTCCCAGGTCGCGCAGCTCCTGGCCCTGGTAGTGCTGCCAGAGGTTGGCCAGGCGCTGGGTGTCGCTGGTGGTGTCTCCCGGGATGCGGAACCCGTCCATGACGTGGTCCACGGCCCTGCGGGCCAGGCGCTGGGAGGCGTACTCCGCGTAGCGGTCCCGCCCCGTGCTCAGCGAGGCGTAGCCAAAGGAGCTCCACGCCGTGTTGTCCGGGTCTACGCCCCAGCTCACCAGGTCACGGTTAGGCACGTCAATATGATTCGCGACGTCATAGCTCACATAGTCCTGGAAGGCGTCGCCGGCGATATAGCGGGCGAGCCCGCGCCCCATACCGCGGAAGACCCCCTCGGAGCTGCCGTCGCCGAACACCGCGCCGGAGCCCCCGGCCTTGAGCCCAATAGGGGTCACCCGCTTAAAGGCCTTGCCTGCCGTCACAGAGACCCCTAGCTTGGCGTACAGGTCCCGGTCCACTCTCGCGGCCTCTCCGTCAGCACCCGACTGGGTGGCCACGATCTCACCGAGCATGGCCAGGGTGTTGCCCGGCATCCCCTGCCGCGCATTGGCCGGCACCGACTTCTGGAAGACCTCGGCCGTGTACAGGAAGACGCTGATACTGTCCGGGTTGATCCCCAGTTCCAGGCTCGTCCCTGCCACCAGGCGGCACACGTCCAGGGTCATGGAGGCCCCCGAGCCCCCCGCCATGGAGGAGACCACCAGCACCATGGACGCCAGGTCAATGGCCGGGGCCGTGCCGACGCCGGGCACCCGCCGGGCCACCTCCTCGGCCGCCCGCAGGGAGTCGGGGTGGCCCATGGCCTCGACCGCCTGGCGCACCGCGTCCTGGATCTCCGCCAGCCTGGTGAGGATGACCAGCCGGCCGATCCCCCGGTACTGGCCGGCCCCGATGTTCAGCGGCACCGTGACGTCCTGCGGCCTGCGGGGCAGCCAGGTGGCCAGGTCCCGCAGCCCGGTGGAGGTCTGCGCCTGGACGTCCTCCATCAGGGCCTCGTCCACGATCCGGTAGGCGCCGCTGGAGACGCCGCAGGACACGTAGTGTCCGCCCTGCCTGGACACCGGGGCGACCGACGCGGGGGGTTCCTCCTGAAGGGGTGTGTCCACGTTGAGGAACTGCCAGCAGCCCGGAATCTCCTTGATCCCGTAGACCTTGAGGTCGGCCCGTAGCTGGTCCATCATGTAGGCGAGGGTCTTGGCCCCTGAGCCTCCGCACCCAATAACGAGTACGCGGTACATCGTGCTGTTCGTCCTTTCCGCCGGGTGACCGGCGCCCGGCCCTGGAACCCAGGGTGGCGGTGAGTGGTAGAGGGTTGTCCCCGCGGCAGGGGCTAGAAGGTGGCGGGCGGAGGGGTCGTACCCGATGAGCCGCTGCCCCAGCCCGAGCCAGACGAGGGATCCGGTCCCGAGGAGCCCGAGCCCCACCCGGAGCCCGAGGAGGCGGAGCCCGAGGACCCGCTGGAGCCCCACCCGGAGCCAGAGGCGCCCGAGCCGAATCCGGAGGAGGTGGACGAGCCCGTCGAGCCGCCACTGCCCCAGCCCGAGCCGGAGGAGGCGGAGCCCGCGCCTGAGCCCCAGCCCGAGGAGGAGCCCGAGGACCCGCCGGAGCCCGAGCCCGAGGACCCGCTGCCGCTGCCAAAGCCCGATCCTGATGAGCCGCCACTACCCCAACCGGAGCCTGAGGAGGAGGAGCCCGAGGACCCGCCGGAGCCCCAGCCCGTCGAGCCGCTGCCAAAGCCCGACCCTGATGAGCCCGTCCCAAAGGAGGCGGAGGAGGTGGACGGCCCGGTCGAGCCGCTGCCAAAGCCCGGGTCCTGGGATCGGGCGTCGTCGCCCTGCCCGGCGTCCTGGGGGGCGATGCTGGCGACCCGGTCCGCCAGGTGGCGTCCGGCGTCGTCCAGGACCTGCTGGAGCGCCTGGTTGCCCTTGCTGGTGGCCGCGAGCGCCACCACGGTCACGTGCCGGGGCGAGTCGGGCTGGTCCAGGACGGCCACCCAGTTGCCGCGCACGCCCAGCGGCAGGACCGCGTGGCCCCTGCGTGCCCCGGGGTCGGCGCCGCAGACCGAGGGGACGTCGGGGGAGACCAGCTCCACGGTCGGCGCGGAGGTCGGCAGCAGGCCCGTGCGGACCCTGAACTCGTAGGGCCCCACGGTGAGCTGACGTGAGCGTCCGCGTAGGGAGAGCATGGTGACCTCATTGCTCGGTACCCGGATGGTGACCGCACCGCCCTGCGCGGGCACCTCCACGACCCGGGTCGCGGTGTCCAGCGGGCCCCGCGGGATCCGCCCGGTGAGGAACTTGAGGACGTAGAGCAGGGCCAGCGGGATGAGGACGCCGGCCAGCAGCACCAGGACGAAGGTGGTCCAGGTGGTGGCCACGTTGAGCGGGCGGCGCATCTCGGCACTGAAGGGGACCTGGA
Source organism: Actinomyces sp. oral taxon 897 (assembly GCF_002999235.1). NCBI lineage: Bacteria > Bacillati > Actinomycetota > Actinomycetes > Actinomycetales > Actinomycetaceae > Actinomyces > Actinomyces sp. oral taxon 897. Next base: position 1,711,038 of record NZ_CP027236.1, read on the forward strand.
CCGTCTGGGCCCGGTCGGGGGCGTCGTCCGGGGCGAGGGTCACCGCCAGGGTGCCCGAGAGCGCCCCGTTGGCGTGGCCCTGTACGGCCAGGGTCACCGGGAGGGTCGCGGTGGCGCCGTCGGCCACCTTGACGCAGGTGTCCGGGGAGGACGCCGGGGAGGACACGCTCACGCTCCCGGCGTCGGCCGGGGCGCCGGTCAGGGTCGGCTCGCCCGAGCTCAGCCACACGCAGCCGGGGCCGCTGACCGTGAGCTCGGTGGCGCCGCTTAGCTCGTCCTCCAGGGTGGGGAAGGCCGCCTGCCCGGTGACGGCGGGGAAGTTGACGGGGGCCAGGACGGTAACGTCCTGGGCGGCCTCGGTGGGGGTCAGGACGGTGCCCGGGACGGTGCTGCCGTCCGGCAGGGTGGTGGAGGCGGTGGTGACCGTCACCGAGGTGGTCAGGGTGGCGCTGCCGATGGCGGTGTCCGGGGGGAGTGCGACGGTGACCGGGGCCCCCAGGGCGGTGACGTCGGTGCCGCTCCACAGCTCGTGCTCGTTGCCGGCGGAGTCCTTGAGGGACACCGACATGGTGACCGAGCCCTTGACGCGGGAGGCCGGGACGGCCTGGCCGCCCACGTGGTCCAGGAGGGCCAGGTTGACGTCCCCCACGCTCTCGCCCTGGCGCAGCTCCGCCTTGTCCAGGTCCGTCCAGCTCAGGGTCAGGGGTGAGGACAGGTGGACGTTGACGTGGATCTGCTGGTTCTGGGAGGCCGAGGAGGGGTCCACGAAGGCCAGGCGCCACTGGCCGTCCCAGGTGGGCACCTTGGTGGAGTCCAGGTCGGCCTGGAAGGTGCCCGGGGTCAGCCACGTGGCGTCCACGCCCGTGCCGGCCGGGCTGCTCTGGCCTGCCTTGACCACCAGGGGCTGGGTGGCCCCGGGGGCGTAGAGGTAGGCGTCCAGCCCGGGGGCGTCGGAGGAGGCCATGACGTGGACGGCGTCCAGCGTGCCGTCCAGGACGAAGCTGAACTCCCCTGCGCTGCACGCGCTGCCCTGGCAGATGCTCACGGACTGGCTCTGCACGGTGTCCCCCGGGGTGGAGACGGAGTCGAAGGCCATGAGCAGGGTGTCCAGGCTGGAGACCGGGTAGAAGACTCCTGAGGGGCTGGAGACGTTGCCGCACTGCTCCAGGCCGGCCGCGGCGGCGTTGGAGCCCCCGCCCTGGCTGACGCGGCGCATGAGGGTGAAGTCCGGCTGGGGGCCGGGGCCGCTCAGGCCGATGCCGATGAGGGTCACCCCGCTGGAGCGGACCTGGTCGGCCAGGCCGGTGGGGCGGCACAGGTCGCCCCGGCCCGCCTGCTCGGCCTGCTGGACGCCGGACTCGCTGGACAGGTCGGCGCCGGTGGCGTAGCCCTTGGTCTCCCCGTAGTCGTGCTTGGCGGTGTCGGAGTCGCGCACGTCCAGGTCGAACTCCCCGTCCGAGAGCCAGGCGACGGCGCGGCACCCGGAGGAGTCGTGGTCCACCAGGTCCTGGCGCGCCCCGTTGAGGGCGTTCCAGTAGTCGGTGTCGTAGTCCTTGAGGTCGGCGCCCACGGTACGCACCGAGGCGGACACGGCGTCCTTGGTGGAGGCCGTCAGGGCGGTCCAGTCCCCCACCGGGTGGTAGTCGTCGGCGAATCCCGCCACCCGTACGTCAAGGGTGACGCCGCTGCGCCCGGCGAAGCTGCTCAGGCGGTCCACGAGGTAGGTGGCGGCCTTGACTCGGCCCTGGTCGGGGTCGGTCTGGCGCATGGAGCCGGACTGGTCCACCAGGAGCACCACCGAGCCCTGGCCGTGTCCGGACAGGCAGGCCCCGAACTCGCTGAGCCCGGGGGTGGACGCGGGGGCGGGCGGGGCCGCGGGGGCCGCGGGGGCTGCCACGGAGGTCCCCGCCAGGGCGGCGCCCAGGAGGCTGGCGGCCAGGCCGACGGCCGCGGCGGTACGCCGGAACCGGGGGCGTAGGAGGCTCACGTCTGTCACATCCTTCCGGCGATAAAGGCGATACGGACGGCGGCGGCCGTGATGCCCAGGAGCGCCACGGCGACGCTGGCGCGGTACAGGTGCGCGGTGGCCGGGGTGCGCGCGTAGAAGGGGAGGGTCTGGCGGGCCGAGTCCCTGAGCAGGAAGAGGACGGCCAGCCCCAGCCCCACCAGGGCGGACAGCGACCAGCTGAGCACGCCCAGGACCAGGCTCGCGCCCAGCGCCGCCAGGGCGATGCCGGCCAGGCTCGCGGCCAGGGAGCCGTAGAGGATGACGACCGGCGGGGAGACCACGGTGATCGCGTCCGACGCCGTCGTCCCGCCCAGGGGGGAGGACGGCCGGGTGAAGCCCGGGGCCGGGACCACGGGGACCTCCCTGGTGCTCTCCTCCGGGAGGTCGCCGGGTGCGGGTGCCCGGGTACCGGGGAGACTCTGCCACGCACCGGCCGCGGGCTGCTGGGACGGGTTGCTCATGCGTCAGACCTTCACATCTAGGAGAACCGGGGACGGGCTAGTTCCTGGGAGGGGTGTCAGGGGGCCGTCGCGGTGAGGATCCTGTGGACCTCCTCACGGCCCGGGATCCTGATGCCGTAGCCCTCGAGCTGATCGTAGACGGTATCGACGTCCTGTGGGGAGACCTGGCCCACGTAGTCCCAGGCGTCGTCCACGACGTTGTCCTTGAGGGCCTCGGCCCCCAGGAGCAGCGAGCCCACCGCCACGGGCAGGGGCAGCAGCAGCGCGGCGGCGAAGACGACGGCAGGCACCCGCCTGGGACGGCTGACGACCATCCCCCGGACGCTCAGCAGGAGGGCGAGGAAAACGAGCAACGCGGACAGGGTGGCGAGGAGGACGTCGGTGAGGTGGATAAGGGAGGCCCCGGAGAACACCACCCCGAAGACGTCGATCGAGGCCAGGAAGTGGTAGGAGCCCCAGGCGATTCCCGCCAGTCCCAGGACGCACAGGACGACGGCGGGGCGTGTGGTGCGCGAGGAGCGCACCGGTGAGCCGGCGTCGTCAGCCGCCTGGCCGCTGGTACGGGAGGCGCGGAAGGAGCGGAAGAAGGCAGTGAGGCCGCCGGGGGAGACGGGAGCCGGGGTGCCGGGGGAGGCGGCCCCAAAGCCCGGGGCACCCGCGCCCGGGGCGCCCGAGGACCCTGAGAACCCCGAGGGGCCAGGGGCGCCTGACGCCTGCGGGGCGCCTGAGCCAGGAGCACCCGAGCCAAAGCCCGCGGAGCCCCAGGTGCCTGGGCTGCCCGAGGACCCTGAGCCAAAGCCCGCGGAGCCCCGGGCGCCAGAGGGCCCGGAGCCCTGGGCACCCGAGCCGAACCCCGAGCCGCCCGGCGCCTGCGGGGCGCCCGAGGACCCTGAGCTGCCCGAGCCGAACCCGGGTGCGGCGGAGGCCTTCCGGCTCCGTCTTCTCCTGCTCCTAGTGGGCTCCTGCTCCTGAGGGTCGCGGCCGGAGCCGAAGGCGTTGGGGACCCCGCTGAAGTGAAAGTCGTTCACTGTGTGCCTCCTACCATGTCGAGTACCCGGCCCGGGCGATCTTGAACCCTGACCCCGTGTACTGGTTCCAGCAGGTCATTCCGTCGGTGGCGGAGGTGCAGGCGAAGTCGTCGTTGGCCGTCGACTCCCCGTACTCCAGGACGGTGCCGCTGCTCGAGATCGGCTGCCCGCAGGCGAGCTCCGTGCTCTTGTAGACGCTGATGGAGAAGTACTCATCGGAGCAGTCCTGCTGGCCGGACTCGGCGTAGTACCTCTCGTGGATGGAGCAGGTGACGTCGGAGCCGCTGAGCCTGCACGATATATTGTGTGAGGGCGCCTCAATGAGCGTGGCGCTGCCCGCGCCCGCTGGCGCCGGGCTGACCTTGACGGGTGTCGGGCTGGCCGAGACGCTGCTGACCGACCGGGACCGGTGGCCGGTGTCGTCCTTCATGACAGCGGCCGCGCAACGCCACAGCAGGAGGACCGCGAACACGATCGCAACCGCCTTGAACACGGTGGGGCCGGTGCGCGAGGGCCTCCTCTGCGCGCCCGCGGCCGGCCGACGCGGGGGCTCCCTCAGCACGGAGCCCCGCGGCACGGCCACAGTCGGTGCGGTCATAGTCGGTGCGGGGTCCGGTGCGGCAGGTCGAGGTGGGTTGCGCGGGCGGGTCCGCTCGGCCAGCTCCGCCTTCCACCTCCTCTGGTCCGCCTCCCCCAGCCGGCTCAGGACGTAGGAGCGCAGGTCCTCGGGGCAGGAGGGGTTGAGGAAGATGTCCTTCCACAGGGCGGGCTCCTGGTCGACCAGCTCCCCGAGGCGGTCCGCGCTCGTCCGAGGGTCGCGCGCCTCCAGGGACAGGTCACGATCGACACTCATAGTGCGTCTCCACAGTGGTTTCAGGGAGTGGGTGGGAAACTGCGTAACCAGGCAAGATGCTCAAGCGGGTCAAAGCAGCGGGGATTAGGTTAGGCCTAGGATCCCGGTCATGTCAACCCAGCAACACGCCCAAAACCTGCCTTCCGACTATCTCGGACGAACTCAGATGACGATTTTATAAACGACGCCTAGCGATCCCTTTGGTTGCGCTTGGCACTTTTTAAGTGCGTATCACATGATGGGCCTACGTCGTCCGGTCCGGCCCTCGTGTCCTGCCGCCCGCCCTGCGGCGCCCGGTCCACGCCACATCCCGCGTCCGCGGGGGTCAGTTCCTGTACCGGGGTTGACAGGAGGCGCTGGGACCGCCAGACGCCGCGGAGGCCCCGGGGCGCCCGAGCGCAAGACTCCGATGCCCGCACAACAGGGGCAGGCCGCCCCAGGAGGCCCCCTGGCGCCCGGCCGCAAGCACGGTGGTGGCCCGGACCAGGAGAATGCCGGAGGCGCAAGGCGCCAGGCCTGGGAGCACGTACCTTCATGCTGACGTTCCGAATCCGGGCAGGCCTCCAGGTATTACGCCCCCCTGCAGGTCAACCAGCGCTCGGTAACAACATTAGCGAGCTCGCGGGAGGAGGGACGGCTCGCGGGCGGCTCCTGGAGCGCCTCCTTGAGGATCGACAGGAGATCCTTGGAGAGGTTCTTGCGCCCGAGGTCAAGACCCTCGACCACGTACCTGTGCCGTAGATAGAGCACGTCGGCGCCCTCGGCGGCGTCACGCATACTCGGCCGCGGCAGCTTCGCGCCGATCGGGTCAGCCGTGACCGCAATATGGACGATCCACCAGGCCAGGCAGTAGACGTCTGTCGCGGGCGTGTACTCGCCCAGGCGGAAGGACTGCGGGCAGAACACGTCCGACCTCATGCCCTTGAGCTCCCTGTTACCTCCTGTGGTACTGAATCCGTTAAAAGCGTCAATGACGTACGCCTTAGGGTCGTCAGACTCGGCCCACCGCACGAAGACATTGTTTGACGAGATGTCCGCGTGGATGAGCCCGAGCTCGTGCAGGAACGAGATGGCCTCGCAGAGCGAGGAGAGGAACGACCACTTCGCGTTCGGTGGCAGGGGGTCGTTGGCACTGCCTGTGCGAGAGGGGATAAGGTGCCTGTCGGAGACAATGTTGCCGATCAGCACGTCCCGGGAGCTGCGCCTGCCCATGCGCTCGACCTCGATGTGGCAGGAGTCGGGCAGAATGGGGACGATCAGCCCGGCCAGGCCCCCGTCAGGGTCGTTGACGTACTGCATCGGGACGTTGAGCAGGTTGAACAGCAGGAGGGTCCGCGTGCTCCTGTACTCTATTCGGCTCAGCACCTCCAGGGCCGATCTTATGCGCTTAGCCCTCCTGACGCGATCCGCAGGACTGGCGGTGTCGTTCTTAAACATCTTGACACCAAACGTCCGATTGTGGTGCTTCAGGTACAGGAAGTAGGCCTGACCACCCTCCCTCCTGTCAGACATGTCCACCCCGGCTATGATCTCGCTGCGCTCGACCGGGTCGGCGGCGACAAGGGGAGAGCTATCATTGTACAGCCGGATCGTCCGCGCCATCTCGTTAATGCGGTCATAGTCACCGAGATAGTAGTCCACCATGTAGCAAGAACCTCCAGGGCGTCCAAGTACTGTGCGCGAGCACGGGGTCGAGTACCTATTGAAGTGTCGGGGCCGTTATGCCATCTCTGGCTGCCGCAGTGGGCGGCTCCCGCCAGGTGGTAAGGAGTCCAAGTCGGTACGCCACAGGGCGACGGCAGTCCGGTCGTCGCCGGCACCAACGGTACGGAAAGCGATCTGGCTGAGGAAGGTCCAACGGTCTGGTGGGGTCTGCCACGCATCAGCCAGGAAGTACCCGACCTTGGTCTGGGAGTCCAGGTGGACAGACAGGCCGTCTGTTGCCAGGACAAGGAGCTGGTCGGGTTCCCATGCGAAACGAGTCGTACGGGCGGGATATCTTGCCAGCGGCAACGCGAAGGATGTTGCACTTGTCTCTGAGGCGGCGGGACGGGTATCTACGGGCCTCCACAGTCCATCGCGTCCAAGGAATCGGACGTCGCCGTCACCGTAGTGTACGAGACTGGCTCCCCACGGCTCCCCTGGTTCCCCGACCTCCACCTGTACCCAGATCATTGTAGTGGAGTACTCCGCAGGTGCCACGCCCGCTGCCTGAGCCATGGCTAGCAACTGGGCGGTACCCTGCTGCACGGGATCAGGATCACCTTGAGCCGCGCACCGTGCGACCGTGGTCGCCAGTACTGCAGCACCCTCGTTGCTACGGGAGCGCGAGCCGACGCCGTCACAGACGACCGCGTTCACTACACGCCGCTCCCTGCTAATACGAAGGGCGTAGGCGTCCTGCCGACGAGAGCCTGTGTTGACGTGGCTGTCGCCTACCAGGGAGGCCGCGCGCACCTCAATCAGACCCCCCATGGTTGACCCGGCGTCAAGGGCAACCCCTGGTCCGTCCATGAGGGTGGAGGTCATGCTTCCCGGGAGCGTGGAGAAGCGGCCTCCCACGTCCACAGGCGCCACAGGCGCGGGAACCACTGGGTTGCATGATGTGGTAGCCGGAACAAGAGGGTCACCTGCGGCCGTAGACGCAGGAGCCGTGGGGCGGTGGAGCGGAAGAGCGGGTTGCTGCGTGGCTACCGGAGTCGCAGGCGCACCGGAGTAGGCGCCCGTAGACGGCCAGTCGTTCTGGGACGCTCCGGAGGCCGGAGCATCATGGCCTGCTACCGGGTCCAGGCCGTTCTGTGAGCTGGTGGCGCTCGGGGTGTCAGCATCAGGGTTCCGCAGCCACCGCCAGAAGCTAGGAATAGTTACCATAGAGACTCCTAAAGAACGAGAACTCTGCCTTGTTGCGGTCTTCAGTCAGTGCCGCGACGACGGTGGCGTCCATCTCCTCCTGCGTGGTCGGAGCCTGAGCCGCGTCAAGGGTCCTGGAGATCTTCTCAAACAACGAGGCGATTCGCTCGGCCACGTCCTTCCCGTCACTGAGGATCTCGTTGGTAAGGGCGCCTACATTAGTTCCGTACGCGGCGGTCAGCTGCGCGAACACATCTGGCACCGACTTACCCAGCGCGCAGGGGATGAGGCGCGGAGGAAAGGGCATCTCCCCCAGCGCCTTGACAATAGGGACCCACTGCTCCGGGTAGTCCGTAGGAACCCCGTCAGTCATAATGAACGCCACGGGCCTGTACGCGCCGCGAGGTCCCCTGTTCTTCTTGTCGATAACGAGGCGTGACTTGAAGAGCTCCAGTGCGGGAGCAAGATTGGTAACCCCCGACGATGTCAGCGGGAGCATGGTCGCCCCCGAGTCGATGGCAGCCATTTCACGGCTGAGCGACGCCCTCGTGTTGAAGGAGATGACACTCACATGGATGTCGACGGTCGTGAGTGGGCGCTCATCGATCACCTGAAAGATGTTGTCAATCGACTCGTTGAGCACGTCGATAGGCCGCCTCCCTCCGTTTCTAGAGACGCTCATCGTCAGCGAGGTGTCACAGATCAGATACAGGGGCAGGATGCGGTCGGCATCACGAAGCGTTATTGTTGAGGGCATGTCACTCCTTCTGTCAGCAAAACTTTAGGATTCCTGCACGAACTCTAGTCCGACAACCTTTCCGGCACGCCCGAGACAATGCCCGGCACGTCGTCAAGGTCACAAAAATAAGAGGGCGACGACCGGACTTCGACCCGAGCTTCAAATAGGGAGAATACTGCCTTCTCCGCGACCTTGAGCGCGACATCCAAAATGTCGTCAAATCCTCCTTCCTCAATCATAAACCACCTTCCTGGTATTGAGCCGAAATCTGGATAGGCTATACTTCTCAGGACGTCTACACCTACACTCGATGACCCAAAAACGCTAATGTGAGGATAATACTTATTACCTACCTTTCTCTTTGGATCGTATCGCACGAGACGCTCGAGCGTCGATTTCCACTCCCTGCAGTCTAGCGGTCGGTCGGCTAGAACGAGCAGCATACACGGACGCCACACCCTACATCCATGCCGCCTCAGGTTCGCAAAATCTTTTGTGAACTGCGTCACAAACTCTTCGAGGGCCGGCGCCAAGACGTCGCCGCCTGAGGGCAGGGAACTCGGCAGAACAATATCATCTGCATAGCTTAGCGGCACCATGACCTGAGCCTGATCACTCGCTACGATGACGCCTAACATGACACAATCGTCCGCCAGAGGATCACAGGCAATCCTGTTGATGAAGTCCTTCAGCTTCCGTGCCAAGGAGGTGTGAGACAACGTCCTGGCCAGGATAACGACGTAGAACGGAAACGCAATTGCACCAGTATACGACACCGGCTCGCCGACCAACCTCATCACCTACACTGTTCCTGAAACTATCAACGCAATCCCCCCGTAGAACACCCAGGACAAGGCCGCGAGTAGGTGCAGCTCCCTGTCCGAGACCATCTTCCTCCCCCTGGCATCGTCCCCTCTCAGGAAGACCATTGCGGCAACCAGGAACGGGGATGACATGCACAACGTCAGAAACAGGCTCACGCCTCCTACGACCGGGACGGCGATCCAGACGTGAGACGAGTACATCATACCAGCCGGAAGTCCTGAGAAACTCGCATGCAGGAACATCAGGACCACCGGGCCGGAGATCGTCGCGGCCAGGAGGAACACCGCGCAAAATCGTGAGAGCAGTGAGGTGTCAGCACGTCGACCCGCCTTTCCGGGGACCGTCATCGTCGTGGTTGAGAGATTTCCTAGAGCCAGCAGGATGCTGGCCTCGGTCATGGCGGAGAGGATTCCGAAGACCGCGTGGCCGTAAAAACGTGATGCCGCCCAGAAGACCATCAGTGCGGACACCGAGGACGCACACAGCATAGTATTAGGTGCAGAGCGAGCGAGTTCGGCTGCGCCTGAGGCCGCTGCTCTGAGCCGCAAGAGCAGTCGCGTCCTCACTGACACGAGCCTAGTGAATGCATGTGCGAGGAACGAGCTCGTGGTACCGGTGACGCCTTTCAGGTGGAGACGCCTCACGGTCCTGGCTTGGGACTCTGCGCAAGTGCGTATCTTGCGCATGACGACGCCTACGTGTGTCCCCATTCGTGCGGGTGCCGCGCGACGGGCCGCGGACGACAGCGCCAGGAACCTGCCTACGACCCCGCCAAGACCTGTCCTCGTCCACACGAGGAGCTTATTCCAGGGATCTACGACCAGCGTCCTCACTCGAGGCACTGTCCGCAATCTGGCACGTAATGATCTCATGGCTTAGCCGCACTGTACTTGGCCGTCACGTGCCTGGAGATATCGTCGACAGCCTGGTCGAGGCTACCGGCGATACCCTGCTCAAGAGACCTGCGCAGGCCCTCCTGGGCACCTTCAATCGTCTGCCTGGCCTCCTCGCTCGCGGCAGGGAGGTCAGCAATCAGCTGGCTAATAGATCCAGCCTGACGCTCAAGGTCAGGGAAGCGGCACGACCGCATGACCTGACTCACTATCGCCTCGTACGACCCCGTGCTCGCCCTGTCCAGTCGTCGGACAAAGTCCTCTATCGACGGCAGCATGATTTCTGGCGCAGAGTCTCCCCCTATTCCTACGGCAGGTCGCCTCGGAAACGACTCCAGGATCGGAGAGATATCTACCGGCGGGAGACGGGGAGTATTAAGTGAAGCGCTCAGCGACCTGTAGTGCTTACTGCTTTCAATGTCGAACTTAGGGACGTCGAAAACTCGGACGAGATCGGAGTCCTGCTGGACCGTCTGACTGCCTCTGCATATCTCCAGCGTGAACACAGTCGGGTCGTGTACCTGCACAGGGTGCTGTCCCTGGAGCGGGTCCACCGGGACGACTGACCCATTGGGGCCATGGATAAAGGCCTTGGTAGCGTTAGACACGTTCCAGACCAGCATGGTGCCCCCGTCCCGCGGCACTACCGAGTCAAGAACGCGGAACTCATGAATAACGGGAACAATAAAATCATTCAGGGCCTGGTAGAGCTGTTTGGCTGTGGGGCGCTGGTCCGGGTCCTGGCTGAGCGAGGCCTTAATGACGTCGAGGCACTCCGGGCTCAGCTGGCCAGCTAGGTGGTCCGCTGACTTACGCTGCATAGCACCCCGCCCTCGGGAAAGGCACCGGACCACGCACAGCCCGAGCTTGTAGACGTCGGTACGGGTGTCCTGGAAGTGCGCCCTCCCCCGGGCGAACGGGTTACGCCCCGGCTCCTCGCACTCAGGAGCCAGGAATGACGGGGAGTTCGCCTGGCGCCTCGATGCATCATCCAGTCTAGCGACTCCGTCACAGTCCATGAGGACAGAACGAGGATACTCACCCAGACAGAACACCGCGTTCTTCAAGCTCATATCACCGTAGACCACCCCGTACTTGTGCATCAGGGCGACGGAGTACACCAGCCAGACCATGATTCTCATACGGACCAGGAGGTCACTGAACTCGTCAATCTGATCCTGCGAGAAGCCTGCCCCCTGAAGTGCAGCTGGTCTCGCAGGTAACCAGCCCAGCTCGCGAGTCCTTGAGTCCTTCTTGCCTGTGGCTGGCGGGTGCAGCTCGGCAAAGAACTCAGGGCGGATCAGCGGCATAAGGCACCCGCGGACTACGCCGCCCTCCTCCACCAGGGCCAGGGGCCACACGGTCACCTCATCCAGGTCAGAACGGTCCCCATCCGACATGGAGTCACGCAGCTGCACCGCCTGACGCATAGCCTCCACAGCCCGAGAGTACTTATCCTGAGACAAGGAGGACTTAAGCTCCTTGTAGGCAAGAGCACCACGGTACCCGGGAAGCCTGAACCCGGTACGGAAAACCTCCCCGAAACCACCACTGGCAATAGACGCAAGAGATCCTAGATCAGTTTTTGCGACCATTATCCTCTCCACCGCAGCTACCTACTTCACCCAGCTTTGGTTTCTGGCTCTGATCATTGCGCACATTGGAACAATTAGGCGAACGTGTGCACGCCGAGTCATACTCTGTCCTAAACTGAACAAAATTGTTCAGGGCCTGGTAGAGATGTTTGGCCGTGGGGCGCTGGTCCGGGTCCTGGCTAAGCGAGGCCTTAATGGCATCGAGGCACTCCGGGCTCAGCAGGCCGGTCAGGTGGTCCGCTGACTTAAGCTGTGTAGCACCGTGCCCCCGGGAGAGGCACCGGACCACGCACAGCCCGAGCTTGTAGACGTCGGTACGGGTGTCCTGGAAGTGCGCCCTCCCCCGGGAAAACGGGCTACGCCCCGGCTCCTCGCACTCAGGAGCCAGGAAGAACGGGGAGTTCGCCTGACGCCTCGACATATCATCCAGCCTAGCGACCCTGTCACAACTAGTGAGAACAGAACGAGGATGCTCACCCAGGCAGAACACCGCACTCCTCAGGTTGATATCACCGTAGACCGCCCCGTGACTGTGCAGCAGGGCAACGGAGTGCACCAGCCAGACCAGGATCCTCATACGGACCAGGAGACCACTGAACTCGTCAATCTCCTCCTGCGAGAACCCAGCACGTATGGCCGTCCGCGCCCCCATACACAGCCAGGCCAGGTCACGATTCCTCGAGACCGTCCTGCCCGTGGCGGGCGGGTGCAGTTCAATAGAGAGCTCAGGGCGGATCATCGGCATAAGGCACCCGCTGACTACGCCGTCTTTCTCTACCAGGGCCAGGGGCCACACGGTCACCTCATCCAGAGAAGAACGGTCCTCATCCGACATGAAGTCACGGAGCCGCACCGCCTGACGCATACCGCCAATAGCTCGGGAGTACTCCTCCTGGGACAGAGATGACCTAAGCTCCTTATAGACAAGAGGACCACGGTACCCAGGAAGCCTGAACCCGGTACGGAAAACCTCCCCGAGATCATCATCAGAGGTAAACCCGACAACCCCGAGATCTGTATACGACACCACCACCGATGCCGCGACGTCCTCCTGGTCACTACTACTGTCGCGAAGCACAAGACCCGAGTAGCCAGCTACGTTACCTTCACTGTTCTCGTCTTCTGGAGCGTCGGGTAGGTCAATCCATATTCCGACCGCGGTTCTGTCGTCCATAAAAGACTGTCGGGCGAATCCTACCTGTTGAACGAACGTGTACGGATCCGGCGGGGATCCCCACCACTCCGCAAGAGTTTTCTGTACCTCCGCGCTCATCTCCAGGGGAGTACCCACGCCGTCAGACATGAGGAAAACTCGGCGACCTCCTGGTGGCCAGGATATGGTATGCACACTCAAACAGCCCGACGGTAGCGCCCTGGTGCGCCCAGCTACCACCTCCGTGTCGGGCTGATCCGACCTTACCGGCGCGACCAGATGCCACACCGATTCATCATCCAGCACCCAGGCCTGGGAGTCTCCCACCCAGGCGATCTCACCAGAGATCCCACTATCACCTGCGCTGACGGCAGCAGCCACGACCGTGGTGGCCATGAGGTCGTTATCGCGTCCAGTTGAGCCTGGCCACGACTCTACCAGACGCATGAGGGAGTTGTTGGCCTCGAAGAACGCACTGTTCCAGCTACCGGACTTCAGGTAATACCAGGGGAGCTCACGGCACACGTGCGCCGCGGCCTCGTGGGAGTACTTGAACTCACCCACCCCGTCACAGACCACTACAATGAGGGTCCTAGTCCTCTGGTCATACATCAACCCGTACGCGTCCTGCCTGGGCTCACTATTACGCGGGTGCCGGTGCAGGATGCCGCGAACAGAACCGGCCCGCACGGTAAAAGGACCGACTTCATACTCTGAGGCCGCAATGTCAGGCGGCCACGGCTCAGCAGGAGGGACTCCGCCTCCGATCTCATTCGCCGCTCTCCCTGGCGGACCGATAGCGATCACACTATCCCACCTTTATCATTCAAGAATATCAGGGTTTCCGGACCGGAACTCAGAGCTGGGCTGCGCCTGGATCATGAGCTCAGGCTCACCCTGCCCGATCGAGTAGCTTGAGCTGATAATCGTCTTCCCGATCGTACCGATCATTGACTCAAGCAGCGCGCGCACATTGTTTGTCCGGGCCATGAACCACGCCCCCAGCTTTCTTCCGAAATTGGGGTACGCGATCTTCTTCATAATCTGCTCAGTAGCGTCCCTGAACCCGTACGACACAATGTACGGGTAACGCTTGTTACCTGTCCCGGTCTTAGGGTCCCAGGCGATCAGATCCTGGAACGTGCTCTCCCATTCCCCGGGGTCGGTCGGCTCTCCATCTGTGAGGAAGAACACGCACGGACGATACACTTTTGACCCTTCGGCCCTGAGGCGCTTGAAGTCCTCAGGGAATCGCCTGCTAAACTCCTTGAACGCACTGGAGTACGAGGTGCCCCCCATAATGCTCAGAGTCGGCACCGTAACAATGTCTCCCGCAGGGGTGAGCGGGACCAGCGTCTTCGCCTCGGTTCCGAACGCGATAATGCTGATCATTGTCGTGTCCTCAACAACCGGATCGCTGCTGATAGACGTCACCAGCTCCTCCAGGTTAGCCTGCAGATCCGGCAGGTCGGCGCTCATGGAGGCGGAGGCGTCGCAGATGATGTAGAAGGGCATGACCAGTTGCTCCTTGAACGACGACTCTGGGACCTCGGAAACTTCAGTCATGATTCTCTTCTCCTTATGTACTGTGTGCTGAGGTGCGGGGGTGTGATACTTGTTAGTGGGTGTCCTGGTCCGACGGTGCGGTACGTCTGAATACCTTTGCGAGACCTCTTCTCAGAATACTGCGTGACGGTTCCTCCTGAACTGACGGGGCGACGGGGAACTCCTGCGGATACCCTACCTTGTACAGCAGCTCGTTGACGACATCAAACTTGTCGGTCACGACCCGCTGTCCGTCTACCTCCGCATTCGGTCCAGGGGCGTCCTTGTCCGTGATCAGCCAGCCGATGTCGGCACGTTCCTTGAGACTACGGTACAGTTTCAGGCAACGCTCTCCCGACATGGCTGCATCTGGTAGGACAAACAGGACCAGGGGCTTGCTAAGCTTCTGCCCGCGCCGTTGGCAGGACTCAATGTCCTCAGTAACTAGCTGCAGCAGCTCGCGCATTACCCTGGTCATGTCCAGGAAATCAGAGCTGGGCTTCCAGATGCTGGCCTTGTCAATGCTTCCGGTATCTCGCATAATGGGCCTTCGCGACTCCCCTTGGCCAGCGGCCACGAGCCGTGTCTTGCTCGCAAACGTATTATGGTGGGGAGTCAGTCCGCGGTCGAGGTCTACGACCAGCTCGACAATCCTGTTATGTATTTTTTTTGGCTTTGACTCCACGCCATTAGCGATGACCAGGTAAGTCAGTCGCAGAGGAAGGCCTCCTGGGGCCATGTAAGGATCCTGGGGAGAGGGCTGCAGGAGAGCAGGACGGTGCTCCTGGGCGCTAACGGAGGACGCTATAGCCACCTGGTTCGCGTGCGCGGCGGACTCCTCCTGGTCCATCATGCGTGCTGGCTCCACCTCGTCCGCGACACGAGAACCTATCTTGACTGAGCTGAAGACCTTGCCGAGCTCGAGCGCTGGTACCGACATCCTTGTGGACGACTGCGAGGACTCAATGATCTCCTCGCAGACCCTCAGAATGAGGGGGTCAAGGCCCTGGTCAGGGCCCAGGGCGGTTACCCCTTTAATCGGCTCCCCGGAGATCGGTGTGAGGCTAATGCCACGCACCTGCATGCGGATGCCAGTCAGCTGCGGAGCGCCTCGCAGACCCATCATAATGGTTTCCAGGTTCTGCCCGTGATCGACCACGATGACACCCAGGACCACGCGAGTGAACTGGTCGAGGTCGCTCTTCAACAGCCCGGACTCAAATGACTTGCGAATACGCTCTGCGTCAGTCGAGCCGAAGGCACTGGTTCCCCTGTGCCGCAGGGAGGTCCTGAGACCCTGTGGTCCGACGAGAACGAGGGCCTCCGAGAGGACCGGGTCGACAGACAGGGAGTAGTCTGCGTTAAGGAAGGCCCGTGAGACCTTGCTCCTGACACCCTCGGAACAGGCTACCACTACTACGCCGACTATACGCTCATCCATCTCACCGCTCACGCTCCCCGGGACCTGAGGAGGAACGTCTGTCTGTCTCATATCTTACTCCCGTCCGGAAGGCCGTTTGAGGTACTACGTGCAGTCGAGGGACGGTTGCCCCCAGGCTGAGCGGGGCTGGCAGCAGCAGCATTCTTCACCTGCGAGCTCCACTCAGACAGCGCACGCTTCAGAATCTCCTCCATCTCCTTGGCGACGTGCGCGTTGGCGGTCCTTCCCAGCTCGATCTCCCGGTCGAGCATGTCATCACGGATGGCCTTCTCCCGACGAGTCTCCCGGTTACGCTGCTCCTGGTCGCGGTCGGTGGTCGTCTCAACCCGGTCATACTCATCGTCCTGGAGCTTTCGGGCGATCCTGTCGTACTGGGTGACACCCTTTGCGGCAATGAACACCTTAATGATGACAGGCAGCAGCTCAATCGAGATGAACAGACCTGCGACGAAGAGATGTGACAGCCACGGCGTCCAGCCTTTCGAGCCGAGACGGTGGAGCGCAATGATCTGGAAGAGCAGTCCGGAGCTGTTCCGGATGAGGTCGCCGTTCTTCTCCGCCTCCAGCTGGGCACTGAACCTGTCGCGCTTTGCGATCAGCCCACCTTGACAGCCGGGATCCTTTACCTCATGCCCCTTGTCGTCCTTGACCGCCTTACCCTGACTGTCCTTCTGGGAGCCGCAGAGCGCTATGTTCGCCTCGCGCACGGCCTGCTCGGTCTTCTCCTTGTTGGCCTCCCTGACTGCGTCCTGAGCCGCAGTCAGGTTATCCTGAGCCTTCTGCTTTTCCGTCTCCGCGTTCACAACATTCTTATTGGCTTGCTCGTATTCAGCTTTTCTTGCTTCAGCAGCAGGGCCATTACCGGGGATCCCACTTGCGCGACCACCGCAACTCTGACCGTTCTGCTCGCATATATAGACTTCATGAGCCTGCTCACGCGCATCCTTGGCACTTTTTAGCTTGGCTTCGGCGGCCGCGTACTCCGTCTTCGCCTGCTCCAGCTCCGGCGACGTCAGACCGGCGGGGCCTTCATTGACGATCTTCTGCTGTGCGTCGATCTCCTGATCGACTGCTTCCAGGTCCGTCTTGGTGGAGCCGTTCTCGGCCGCCTCCCTGCTATCACGGATCAGGTCGTCCTGATACGCCTTAACCTCGGCGCTGACCTCACTGTGAAAGATCTGCAACGTAATGGGCGTCGACACCACCACACCTATGAAGACCGCCAGAATGAACCTTGGAAACGCGTACTTCGTTGCCCGCCACCATCCCGCGATACCCTGCATCGTCTTAATGAGCGCCCTGTCCAGGACGAGAATCAGGGCGCCCCACAAGAGGCCCAGGACGATGGACGCCGCCAGACGGCTGCCCGGTTGGTTTGCCGCTGCCGCTCCCGTCTGAGGGTCGACTACGACGAGGACCGCGTTGCGGAGGGCGAACATCATGGACAGTGCGGCCACGAACGCGGTGCCGAGCATGACCAGACCCAGCCCGATAAAAGTGTTCCGTTCGGATCGCGCATGCTTAAGGACGTCAGGATCGGCTCCGCCCAGAATCGAGAGAAAGTTGAATATCCGACTCACCGCTGACCTTACCTTCCTAATCGGGGACACAAGTACTAAGAGGGTAGTCCTTGTAAATCTTCAAATAATATCACTCACATGCACCGACGGAACGCCGGGAAGAATGCGGCCACGGGGTTACCGTACCGGACAGCTCCAGCACCAAGAAAATATCCATGCTCATAGAAAAGTATCTCCGTGGGTCCAGGGACTGAAAATCATGGCGTCTGCCGACCGTCAAAGCCGGGGAACGCCTCTGCGGGCAGGACAGCAGTGGAAGTCTACGCTCAGGGCCCGCCGACAGCCAGCCTCACAAAGTACAAGTAATTGCCACGAAAAACCTTGCGAGGCTCAAACTATTATATTTTTGAATATTTCAATAGCCAGACCTTATAATGGATCCACCCTCTACTTGACCATCATAGATGATTTTATGTCATTTTATGTGACGCCAATCGTGATCGTCGTCCACGACGGGAGACCTCACTGGCGCCCTTCGTGACATTCCTAGGGGTCAGTTCCTGTACCGGGGTTGACAGGAGGCGCCAGGACCGCCCGGCACCCGACGCCGGAGGCCCCGAGGTACCCGGACGCAAGTCAGGGTCGCGCCGGGCCAGGGCGACCGTGCACCAGAGGCCCTCGGGTACCCGGGCGCAAGGCACCGGGCCCGGTGCTACCGAGCCGCCCCACCTGCGGCCCCACTGCCAGCAGGGGCTGCTCAGATCTCCTCCAGGCGCAGCACCCGCCCGGCACGTCGGAGCTGGATGGTGGCCTGGGACGGGGCGTGGGGCGGGGTGAGGCGGACGACCAGCTGGTCCCCGCCG
The DNA here is from genome assembly GCF_002999235.1 of Actinomyces sp. oral taxon 897. Taxonomy (NCBI): domain Bacteria; kingdom Bacillati; phylum Actinomycetota; class Actinomycetes; order Actinomycetales; family Actinomycetaceae; genus Actinomyces; species Actinomyces sp. oral taxon 897. The sequence goes on from NZ_CP027236.1 coordinate 1,728,812, forward strand.
TCGGCCTCCCGGAGGACGGCGCGCACCGCATCCACCAGCCCGGGCGGCAGGCCCGACGCCGTCGCCCGACTCGGCCCTGCCGTCCCAGCAGGCTCCTGCGCCCCGGGCCCGGCCTCACCACCCGCCCCGGGTACAGCTGGCCCCGCCTCTCCGGGTTCCTCCGCGCTGCCGGGTCGATGAGGCCCGCTACCTGCCCTGTCCACCAGGCCCACCCCGCTCGCGGCCCCGGCGTCCTGGGCCCCGGCCCCGGCAGCCCTGGGCCCGGCCTCACTACCCGCCCCGGGCCCAGGATCTAAGGGATGCCCCGGCAGATCGCCATTCGTGACGGGCGCGGGCCCCTCCCCTCCCCGGGGTACGGAGCCGAGGGCCGTATCCTGCCGCCCGGCGAGGCGCGGCCCCTCCCCCCGGGCGCCGGAGGGGGTGGTGTCGAGCTGGCCGGTGGCGGCGGTGAGCGGCCCCTCCTCTCCCCGGCGGCCTCCGTCCGCAGGGGCCACCGCCACCGGCACCCCTGAGTCGTCGAGCTGCACCACCACGACCCCCGCCCGACGCGCCTGACGCACCAGGGTGGTCAGCTCGGCGTCGGCCGCCAGCCGCGGGGCCCGGATGAGGTCACGCAGGTCGGCCTCGACCCACCCGGCCTGCTCCACGAGCTCAGGGATCGCGCCCCGCAGCGCCAGCTGGCCGATCACCTTCAGGGAGCGGCCCCTGACCTCCCTGAGGAAGTCCTCCTGGACCCGTACCGCCTCCTCCTGGGCCGCCTGCCGGACACAGGCCGCCTGCGCCCTGGCCTGCTCACGGGACAGACGGCGCCTCATCCACCTCAGCGCGACGCCCGCCAGCCACACGTTGAGGGCCTGGACCAGCGGGTAGGGCAGGAACCTGAGCACCACCAGGTGGTCCACACCGACCGCGTGCGCCCCCACCCACAGGCCCGCGCCCGAGGCCGCCAGCGTCAGGAACGCCAGGACGTCGCGCCTGTGCATGAGCGGGGCCACGCAGGCCAGCGCGGTAAAGGGCACCGCCCACCCCGCCGAGGAGATGGCCAGGGCCCCCGGGGGCAGCCCCGACCCCACGATCACGGCCGCGAGCGCCGCCGCGCACGGTGCGAGCACGTGGACCCAACCTCCCCAGGGACCCGCGGGCCCGCGTATCAGGAGCACGACCGCCGCGCTCTGGACCACCAGCGCCACCAGGACCAGCCCCACGGCGTGGGTGCTGGGCTGCATGAGCCCGTGCAGCCACATGGTGGCCACCAGGAGGAGGCCGACGCCCCGCCCCCTGGGGCTGTGCAGGTAGCGGTGCGCCTGCGTCAGGAGCCCCGGTCTGGGAGGCGGCGTCGCCCCGCCCCCGCTCGGCTCCCAGGTCAGAATGACGCGGGTGCCCTGGCCGGGCTCGGACTCGACCCTGGCCCCGCCGCCCTCGAGAGACTCCATGCGGGCCAGGACCGAGCCGCGCAGCCCCATGCGCTCGGGGCTGAGCCGGGACAGGCTGAACCCGGGGCCGTCGTCGACGACCTCAATGACCACGCCCGCAACCTGGCCCCTGAGGGTCACGCTCAGGGTGACTCCCCCACCGGGCGGCCCGCCTATCTCGGTGACCTCACTGGACCCCCTGCCCCCGGTGACTCCCCCACCGGGCGGCCCGCCTCCCGGGGCGCCCACCTCCCTGCCGCCACCGGGTACGCCCCCCGGCCCGGCAGCCGACACCGCGTGGCGGCGCACATTGCGCACGGCCTCCTGGGCCGCCAGCAGCAGGGCCTCCCAGGCCGGGGCGGGCAGCGCCATACGGGGGTCGAGGAGCTCGGCGCGGACCACCGTCCGGCAGCGCCCGCCCACCTGGTCCTGGACGACCTGGCGCAGCGCGGCCTCCAGGTCAGCCAGGTCGTGCCGCCCGGGGTCGGCGCCCGGCGCGTCCTGGGCGGTGGGAAGCATGACCTCCAGGGCCTGACGGGCCTGGTGGCGTACCTCCTCGTCGGAGGCGCCCCGGACCCGGCTGGCGGTGACCAGGGCGGCAATGACCCGGTCGTGGACCATGCTGGCCACCACCCGGCCAGCCCGGACACGTGAGGCCGAGGCGGCTCCGGCCTCCAGGGTGGCCTGGGTGGCCCGGACCGCGGCGTCCAGGCGCTCCCCCTGCTCCAGGAACCGGGACAGGAAGGGGAAGTAGACCAGGCACAGGAGCGTGCCGAAGGTGGTGTCCAGGACGACGACCCTCAGGGGCTCCCCGCCCGCGTACCAGCGCACCAGGAGCATGAGCGTCGTCAGGGGCGCGAACGTCCAGTACGCCCGGGGCAGGGGCAGGCAGATGCACAGCATCCCCACCAGCCCGGCCAGGTACGCGGTGCTGGCCAGGTGACCGCCCTCCATCTGCGGGGTCAGCGCCAGGTGCGGGTTGAGGTGGTGGTAGGCCACGATGACGCCGTTGACCACCAGCGTGAGCACGTACATGCCCCAGGTCGCGGCCGTCTGGTAGCGGCGGCGTCGTACGGCGTCCCACCGAGAGCGCACCCCCCACAGCGTGAGCGCCACGGGCAGGAGCGGCGAGGCCAGGAAGGCGATCAGGAGCGTCGCGAGCCAGGGCGGGGCCTGGGCCACCTGGGCCCGGTTGGAGCGCGCGTCGAGCACCTCGGCCAGCAGTCCCAGGCCGCAGACGGCCAGCACGAGGGTGGTGCGCACGCCCTGCTCCCAGGATGGTGTCCTGCCGGGCGTCCACTGCTCGGCCACCACGACGCGCCGGGCCCTCAGGGCGCCGGCCAACTCCCCGCCGTCACCTCGGTCCTGGTCCGTCCGGGACCCCCGACGCCCCCGGCAGACCCCTCCCAGGAGCGTCAGGAGCGCCCTCACCACGGGACCTCCACCAGCTCCTCGTGGCCCCGCCTGCGGATGACGGCCGCGCAGGCGCCGTGCGGCGGGCTCAGGCGTATGAGGACGTCGTCGCCGCTCTGGGCGGCATCCAGGACCCGCACGGCGGCGGGCACGAGCCCCGCGGGGACGGGCGGGCAGGTCCGCGGCCCGACGGCGCCGGGATCCGGCCCGACGACGCCGGGAGCCATCCCGCCAGCCCCGGACACCGTCCCGCCAGCGCCGGGATCCGGCCCACCGGCCCCGGACACCGTCCCGCTGGCCCCGGGTGCGGCCGCCGGGGTGGGGGCGGCGCGCCCGGCGTCGTCGATCTGGGTCACCCGCACCCCGCGCTCGCGGGCCCGGCGCACGGCCTCCACCAGGTCCGGCAGGGCGGTCAGGCGCGGCACCCGCACCAGGTCGCGCAGCTCGGCCTCTACCCGGGACACCTGCGCACCCAGGGAGTCCTCCAGGGGTACCAGGGCGTCGCGCAGGCGCCGGAGCACCGGGTGGGATATGTCACGCACCCGTCCCAGCAGGCGCCGCTCCTCCTCCAGGCGGGCCACGGTGGCCTCCTGCTCCAGTCCTGCCAGCCGGGCCAGGTGGCGCGCCTCGCCCTCAGCGGCCTCCACCCGGCGCACCAGGGCGATGACCCCGGAGAGCACCGTGGTGTCGTAGAGCTGGTAGGCCAGGGACACGAGCAGGGGCACGGCGGGCAGCTGCCGGACAAGCCCCACGCCCAGGGTCGTGGCGGCCGTGCCGGCCAGGGCCAGCCACGCCCAGCGGGAGCGGTCCCGCAGGATGAGGAGGTTGATCACGACCACCGCGTAGCTGTACGGCCAGCCGTCCTGCCCCATCACGGGGGCCGGGACCCAGGACGCCAGGAAGAAGGCCGGTGCCAGCGCCACGCAGGCCGCCGCCGCCCGTATCCGCCAGCGCCCCGGGCCGCCTGCCGGGGGACCGGTCACGCACAGGCTGGCCACGGTGAGAGCAGCGGCAGAGCAGCACCCGGCCAGCAGGCCCCATCCCCCCGACCGCGCCCCCCAGTAGGCCGCGTGCGCCCAGGCGCCGAGGGACACGGCCGCCGTGAGGAGGCGGGTCGCCCAGCCGCCCCAGGACACGGCGAGCCCGTCGTGGGGCGGGCACCGACGGGGCTCCGGCGCGGCGGGCAGGTACCCAGGGCGGGGCGGGGCCCACCCCAGGAAGACCCGTGTGCCCCTGCCGGGGGCGGTGTCCACCTGGACCCATCCCCCGGGCAGGGCGTCCATGCGCTCACGCACCGACAGCCGCAGCCCCAGGTGCACCTGCGGGGCGTCGGCGGGGTCAAAGCCGACGCCGTCGTCACGCACCACCACGCGGACGCCGTCACGGACCTGGCGCACGGTGAGCAGCGCGCGGACCCGGCGTCCGGCGTCCCGGCCCCGGGCGTGGCACTCCACATTGCGCAGGGCCTCCAGGACCGCCTCACGCAGGGCGGCCAGGACCTGCGGGGGCAGGGGCCGGGCCCCTGGACCCGCTCCGGCCTCCCCCGCTCCGGCCTCCCCCGCTCCAACATCCCCCGCTCCAGCCGACCGCCGGGTGGGACCGGCGTCGACCTGCCAGGTGCAGGCGGGGGTGGTGTGGGCCCGGCACCAGGCGGCCAGGAGACCCGTGAGCTGGTCCAGGTCCCGTGGCGGGCCGGTGTCGGGCGAGGGGTCCAGGGCGTCCAGGGCGTGGTGCGCCTGCTGGTGGACCTGGTCGGCGTCCAGGCCGCGGGAGGGCAGGACCGCCAGGAGGGCGGCCAGGACGTGGTCGTGGGTGAGGCGCCGGGCCCTCTCCTGGCCCTCCAGGCGGCTGGCGGCCACCAGGGTGCGGGCCTGGCTGGCGTAGCGCGAGGCGTCCTCCTGGTCCACGCACTGGGCGCGCGCCAGGAGGCAGGTGACCGGGTAGGAGCAGGTCCCGGCCAGGACGACGTCGTAGCTGGTGGCCAGCAGCACCTCGGTCAGGCCCTCCCCTCCCACCACGGAGCGCACGACCACCTGGAGGACGCTCATGGCGCCGATCCCGGCGGCCAGGCGCCATGGGTGGCGCCACACGACCACCGCCAGGTAGGAGGCGGGCAGGAGAGGCAGAACCGGCAGGACCGGTGCGGAGCCCAGCGCGGCGCGGGTGCGGGGGTCTACCGCGAAGGTGGCGACGAGGCTGAGGCTGCCAGCCAGGTAGGTCAGGACGTAGAGCCAGGAGGTGGTGCGCGCCCACCCGGCGAGGGTCTCGATACCGCTGGTCAGGCCACCTGGACGGTACCTGGTGGTACCGACCCCCACCAGCAGGACGACCAGGGGCACCAGGGGCGAGAGGAGGACCGGTACCACGGCCGCCAGGGTGGCCCAGGTCTGGGTGCCGAGCACCTGCGGGTAGCGGACCAGGGAGAGGACCGGGCAGACCACCCCCACGGCGCTGATCGCCGCCGTCAGCACCACGGTGGCGGCTGCCGTGAGCTCTCCCGTGAGACGAGCCGTCATGGCTGCTGCTGCTCTATGGGCAGGATGGTGGGGATCAGCCCGGCGTCCTGGGCCCGGCGCAGGAGGTCCACCCTGCTGGCGGCGGGAAGGCCCACGTCCATGAACCGCTGGCGGATGGCGTTAATGCGCTTGTTGACGGTGTTCACGCTGCGGCCCACGCGGCGGGCGACGTAGTCCGCCTGGGCCCCGGAGGCGTACAGCGCCAGGATCTGCCGCTCCAGCTCGGACAGGGACCCCAGGACGAAGGCCGTGTCGGAGTCCAGGATGCTGGCCCACTCCAGGGAGGGGGTCAGCTCCCCGTGGGCCGCGGCACGGATCGTGTCAATCAGGACCTGGGGGTCCTCGGACTTGCGGACAATGCCCAGGACCCCGGCCTCGCAGGCCCGGCGCATGAGGTAGACGTCGTCCCCGGAGGTGTAGACGACGACGGCGCAGTTCAGGGCCTGGAGCGCGGTGACGTTGGCGGCCGGGTCGGAGCGGTCGTCCAGGAGCAGGTCCAGGAGCACCACGTCGGGCGCGCCCTCGTGCCCCAGGTCCACCACCATGGCCTGCAGGTTCGGGTAGGTGCCCAGGAAGCGCAGGTCCGTGACGGGGGCCAGCATGGTGGCTACCCCGACACCCAGGACCGCGTGGTCGTCAATGAGGGCGATGCGGGAACGGCGGGTCGAGACGGTATCTAACATAACGAACCTTACAGGAGCCGGGAGTAACACAGAGAATAACGGACTCAGCCTACTCACAGGTACCTGCTGCCCGGTAGGCCCGTAGTCCGCCGTGCCACGTCTGAGGACGCGACCCGCACTCGCCCATCTACTAGTAGATTATGTAATTGAACGAATAATTCCTCGACCATGTGCGCCCCGCGCCCCTGCGCGGCAGGCACAGACCGCCCCCGTAAGCAGGACAGGAGGCGCACCCGCCAGCGCCTGCCCAGCCGCTCCCGCAAGCGGGCAGGAACGGGGACCGGCACCCCGTAGCGGGCCGGGAGCGCGGCGTCGCCCCCATGAGCAGGCAGGAACTGGCTCGCCGCAGATAGGCGGACCCGTCGGTCGGCCGCCTACAATGGCCCTGGGCGCAGCACCCCGTGCCCTGTCCCCTGTCCCCGCTTAAGGAGGATCGCGTGTCCCAGCTCCAGCAGCTCAAGCAGCAGATCAACGGCCTGGGGCAGGCCGCCCGGCGCACCGGCCAGGAGCTGGCCCAGTTCGACTCCGCCTTCGCCCAGCAGAGCGCCCAGGTGCAGGCCACGATCGGGGGGTCCGCGCAGAGCAAGGACCGGGTCATGACCGCCTCGATCCAGGAGGCCAAGACCAAGGTCCACGCGGCGGTCGAGGCCCTGGCGCGCCTGAGCCAGACGGCGAACCAGTACGCCGCAAGCCTGTGACGCGGGCATGGCGGACTCCCAGGCCCTGTCCCGGCAGGCTGCTGAGGCCGGAACCGCGGCCCGGGGCCTTCGGCAGACGGCCAGCTGGATCTCTGAGATGGCCAGGCTGGCCACGACCCTGAGCGAGGGCGTCGACAGCGTCCTGGCGGGGAGCTCGACGGGTATCGACCGCGACCTCCACCACCACCTGACAATGTTCGCCACCCACGCCCGCACGGCGCAGCTGCAGGCACAGGACTCGGCCGCCCAGGCGACGGCGCTCAGCGGGAGGCTGAGCGTCATGGCCCAGGAGGCGGCCGCCCGGGAGCGGGCCGAGGCCCGCAGAAGGAGGTAGCCGGTGCCGTCCCGGATCCAGCAGGTGGCCAGGAGCGTCCAGAGCCTGGGCCAGCAGGCGGGCCGGGTGCAGCGCACCGCGGCGGAAGGCGCCCAGAGGCTCCGCTCGGCGTCGGCCCGGCTGCCCCGGGGCACGGGCTGCCCGGAGGAGGGGCGTGCGGCAGCCAGTGCCCACGCCGCCATTACGAGCCTGGGGCGGGCCATGGAGGAGCTGGCCGCCTTCGCGCCCTACGCCCAGCAGTTCGCCCAGTCCCTGGTAGGGGCCACCGGTTCCGGCGGGGGTGCCGGCTCCGGAGGCATCGGCTCCGGCGGGGCCACAACCACCGGCGGCACTGGACTCAGTGGCGGCATCAGCCCCGGCGAGGCCACAGCCGCCGGAGGTACCGGACTCAGTGGGAGCACTGGACTCAGCGGGGCCACCAGCTCCGGCGGAGCCACAACCACCGGAGGCACCGGACTCAGTGGGGGTGCCGGCGCTCCCGTGGGGCCGCCGGGAGACGGGAGCCCGCCCCGGAGCACGGCGGCCTCGGTCCTGGCCGAACGTGGCCTGACAATGGTCGCCGTTGACAGCATGGTCGTTGACGACCCGGTCGACGTCGGCAACCACGGCCGCGGCCCGGATGACTACTCCTGGCTGGTCAGCACCTGGCACAGCCGCATACTCCCGGGCCTCGACGCCGGAATGACCCGGGACGACTTCGCCCGCCTCGACCACGAGGGATCTGCCCCGGAGGACCGCAGGCTCGCCGCCGCGTACGACGTGTTCCTGGGCGACAGGAGCATGGCCGGCGAGGAGCTGCCCGACGGTGGCGTGGGCATAAGCGGCGGACGCCACAGGGCCGAGGCCGCGCGGAGCCTGGGTATCACCCACCTGCCGGTGAGGCTCCGCCGCCCGGGGAGGCGTTAGGACTGCGGCCCCGTGGGTGGGGCTAGGGGAACATTTTATGCACAGGGTAACGTTTTGCGCAGAAGGTAACGAATCTAGGTAACTTTCTGCGCAATCGGTTACCTTCTGCGCAAAATGTTCCGCTGCGTGCGCTCCCTCCTGCCGGTCCCTCAGAAGAAGAGGGTGGTGGTGCGGTTCATAAAGGCGCCGTGGCCGGTGGCCGTGTTCCAGCAGGTCAGGCCGTTCTCGGCGGAGGCGCACACGAGGGTCCGGTAGTAGACGACCTGCCCGTACCCGACCACCATGGGCGCCAGATAGTTCCGGGGGTTCTCCTGGCCCAGCAGGTAGACTGACGCGCCCCCGCGCATAGCCATATGGGGGACCCCGGAGGAGCTGAGCCCGGCGACCCACCACAGGGGATGGCCGATCTCGTCAACACCAAAGGGCCTGTCCTGAAGGTAACTGTATATGCCGCACCCCCCGTCGCCGTACTCACTGAAGTTGAGGTCGCAGCCAATATTGCCGGAGGGGGTGACGAGAATGGCCGTCTCCAGGCTCTGGCCCGGGTAGGCAATAGTCGTGACGGGCACGGCACCGGCGGGCCTGGGGCCGCCGGCACCGGGGAAGGCGCCGGGCACGGGGGCGGGGGCCTGGTCGGTGTCGCTGGGGTCGGTGGCCTCGGGCAGCTCCCCCTCCAGACGCACGCTCCCGGTGGCCTCGTCCCAGGTCAGGGTGACCGGGGACGTGCCCGAGGCGGTGGCCGGCGTCTCCCCGGGCCGGGCCCAGGTGTAGGTCACGGCCAGGGCGTCGTCCGCGGTGCGCCGGATCTGGGGGGCGTAGGCGTAGGGGTGGGCGGTGGCCGTGCCCAGGTACTGGCCGCGGTGGAAGAGCATAATGTGGCGCGGGGAGGACAGGGCCGGGCTGTGGATGCTCAGGGTGATCCACGACAGGGCGGCGCAGGGGTCCCAGGTGCTGACCTCGGCGCCCTCCAGGTCCCAGGTGCGCGGGTCGTCGCCCGTCAGGCCGTCCCACGCCGAGGGCACGCTGGGCCCCCACTCCTTGAGGACCTGCTCACCGCTCATGGTGGAGCACCCGGGCGTGGCACTGGCGGCCGCCTCGGTCTCCCCCGACGTCGCTGACGCCGAGGGAGCCGATGAGGCCGCCTCCGACCCACTGCCGGAGACGGGAAGCCGACACCCGGACACCACCAGTACAACGGCCACGAGTAGCGCGCCCAGCCGGCACCTCGCACCCGGAAGCAGCCGAATACCCTGAGCTCGTGCGAGCATGAGCCTCACCCCGTAACCTGGACCTTAATGACACGTGGTCGCGGCAGGAGCACCATAGCCTGCCGAGGAACCCGTGCTATATCTTTCTTGAGGCGGACCCTAGCATATTGACGCCGCCCGGTACACGGGGAACCGGGGGCAATAACCCGCCCCCTTTCCCGCAATACCCGCCTGACACCAGAACGTGCTGAGCGTATAATGCCGGCCCGCTCACCCGTGCCCGTTCACCCGCACCGGGCCCACGGTCGCAGGCGCCCTGGGTGCGGGACGAGCGTCCGTCCCGCGCCCAGGGCGCCTCACCGGCGGGCGTCAGGCCGTGAGCACGACGCCCGGGTGTCCTTACACGCTCCCGCCCATAAAGACGCGGCGGCTGGGGGTGGAGCCCACCCCCGTCTCGGTGCGCTCCACCCGTCCGGCGGGGACGGCCCGGGTGTGCCCCCACTGCCGGATCGCGGCCACCTCCTCGGGGTTGGACCGGGAGAAGGGGACGACGGCGCGGAAGTGCTGGGTGATCGTCAGGTCGTCGGGCAGGACGCGGGTCTGCCGGGTGTACATGATCTCCGCGACCTCGTTGACCACGGCGTCAATGTCCGAGCCCGCGAAGCCGTCGGTGAGCATGACCAGGTCTCGCAGCAGGTCCAGCGTCAGCTCGCACTGGGTGTAACGGCGGAAGCACAGGCGCAGGATCTCCTCACGCTCCTCCTCGGTGGGCAGGTCCACGAAGAAGACGGCGTCGAACCGTCCCTTGCGCAGCAGCTCCGGCGGGAGGGTGGAGACGTCGTTGGACGTCGCCACGAGGAAGACCTTGGAGGTGGACTCCTGCATCCAGAACAGGAACTGGCCAATGAGCCGACGGGTCACCGAGTTGTCCCCCGACCCTGAGGCGAGCCCCTTCTCGATCTCGTCAATCCACAGGACGCAGGGAGCGGCCCGGTCCGCCGTGGCCAGGGCCTCGCGCAGGCGCGACTCGGACTCCCCCACGTACATGCCCATAATCGCGGCCATGTCCAGACGGTAGAGCGGCAGCTCCCACTCCTGGGCGATCGCCTTGGCGGACAGCGACTTCCCGCAGCCGGGGACGCCGCAGAGCAGCACACCCTTGGGGGGACGCACGCCCCAGCCGGTCAGGTCCCCGGTCATGAGACGCTGCTTGCCGGTCAGCCACTCCTTGAGGTTCTCCAGGCCGCCGACCTTGTAGTCCTCCTGAAGACGCACCCTCTCCAGACCGGCCAGGGCCCCGAAGATACGGTCCTTGAACTGGCTCAGCTCGGCCAGGTCCTCGTTACGCACCTCCTCCTTGGCCAGGAGGGTGGAGATGACGTTAATGGCCTCCCCCTCCGTCACCCCGCTGAGGATCTCGGCGGCACGGTGGATCTCCAGGTCCTGCCACTCGATCGGGATGCTCAGGCGGTAGGGCTCGATCGTGGAGCTGACCACCTCGTAGAGCTCCTCGACGGTGGGCACGTCCAGCGTCGTGGTCATTCCCAGGCGGCTCAGCCCCGACCAGACCGGGCGGTCGCCAATGAGGATGATTGCGCACGAGTTGCGTTCGGCCAGGTGGATCAGCTGGGAGAAGTGCCGGGACGTCGGTGAGTCGTTCTCCAGGTCCTCCAGGTCGGAGAAGACGAAGTTGACATTCGCCCGGGACCTGAAGGTCTGCTGGGCCTGGTCCAGGGCGGCCACCAGGGAGTAGTCGTCCGTCACGGCCGAGTCCGAGAGGACCTCCCGCAGCCCCTCCGTGCGCGTGTAGGAGAAGAAGGGCATCTGCCTGAAGTCATTGGCCATCTCGTTAATAATGGCCAGCGCCCGCGTGGGCTCCACCGTCCTCATGACAATGACAGGAACACGCGCCTTGAGGAACCTGCGGACCTCTTCGGCGGTCTGTCGTCCGTCCATATCTGAAACTCCTTAGTGGGATCGCCGCTTGAACAGGCTGGACCAGCGGGAGGCACCGGCAGAGGGGGCCGACTGCGGTGGCTCCTGGCTGACCGGCGGGGCGCTGGCGGCGTCGGCCATCCTGATAATCGCCGAGCCGTCGACGTAGCCGTCGTCAAAGACGCGCATGAGCGAGTTCTCCCTCACCGCGCGCGTGAGCTGGTCATTTCCGGAGGCGATGTTCTCGACCTGCTTCTGAAGGTTGGTGACCTCGTCGCGCATGAGCGTCATGAGCTCGGATCTGGTCTTCGGGGGCAGCCCCGGGTGCTGGCACAGCCGGAGCCGGGGAAGGAGCCGACGCCGGGCCCCCACGAGGGCGAGCTGGGCGGCGTGGAGGTCACTGTTGCCCACGGCTGCCTGCAGGTCACGCTGGAAGCTGTCAACCCAGCTCGACATCATGGTGCGGACCGCGGTCATGAGGTGGTCATTGAACCGCCTGGAGGTTGCGGCGCTGAAGGACTCGGCACTCAGGGCAGGGAGCGCGTCCAGGCTGGTGGAGGGGTCCCGGGACCAGGCCTTGAGGGTCGTCACCCAGATCTTGTACGCGCTGGCGCCGGTAGCGGGTCCGTTCACGACGCACGCCCCCGCGGACGGGTAAGGATCTCGTGGGGCGGCAGCGGGGACCACGAGGGCAGGTTCCCGGCGACCTTGGTCCCGGACGACAGGACCGGCCCTCCCGTCCTGTCGCGCGTGCGGGCCAGCAGGTCCTTACGGTCCAGGACCGTGTCCGGCTTGGCGGGCTTGGGGGGCAGGAAGCGCGGCACGCGCCGCGGGCGACGCACCAGGGGCGTCGTCGACGCCGCGGGCGACGCGGGGGCACCGGGGACGGCTGGCGCTGCGGGCGCACCCGGGGCCGCGGGCGCACCCGGGGAAGGAGCCGGAGGTACCGGGACCGATGAGGCGGCGGGCACTGTCGGCGTCGGGGGCGTGCCAGGCGCAGGCACCGGAGGCACGGGCACGGAGGCCGCTGGCACCACGGGCACCGCCCCGGTGGGTGCCGACGGGGCAGAGACGGGCGGGGCCGACGGGGCAGAGACGGCGGGAGCCGAGGCCGCGGAGACCGGGAACGCACCAGAGGCAGGCACCGGCGGCGCGGGCACCGGCCCAGCGGGCGCAGGCGCGGAGGCCGCTGGCACCACGGGCACCGCCCCGGTGGGTGCCGACGGGGCAGAGACGGGCGGGGCCGACGGGGCAGAGACGGCGGGAGCCGAGGCCGCGGAGACCGGGAACGCACCAGAGGCAGGCACCGGCGGCGCGGGCACCGGCCCAGCGGGCGCAGGCGCAGGCGTCGGAGGCGCAGGCACCGGCGGCACGGGCACCGGCGCAGCAGGAGCAGCGGGCACCGAGGCCGCCGGCGGCGCGGGCACCGGCCCAGCCGGCACAGGAGGCGGCGGCACGGGCGGCATACCCGTGGGCAGCACAACAGTAGGGGCCGAGGAGCCCGAGGCCGCAGGCACCGAGGAGGCACCAGGGGCGGACGCCACCGGAGCCTGAACCCCGGAAGGCGCAGGCACCGGAGGCGCGGGCACCGGCGCAGCAGGAGCAGCGGGAGCAGCAGGCACCGAGGCCGCCGGGGGCGCTGGCACCGGCCCAGCTGGCATAGGGGGCGGCGGCACGGGTGGCATACCCGTGGGCAGCACGACAGTAGGGGCCGAGGCGGCCGAGGACGCAGGCACCGGGGAGGCACCAGGGGCGGACGCCACCGGAGCCTGGGCCCCGGAAGACGCGGGCGTCGGGGGCGCAGGCACCGGCGGCGTCGGCACGCCCGCAGCAGGCACCGGCGGCGTCGGCACCGGCGCAGCGGGTGCAGCGGGTGCAGCGGGCACGGAGGCCGCCGTGACCAGGGGCGCGGCAGGCGAGGAGGCCGAGGCCGCGGTGCCCGACGACGGCAGCGAGGTCGGCACGGCGTCCACCAGGTCCCCGGTGGCGGAGTCCGCCGAGGACGTGGACCCCGGGGCCACCGGCACCGCCGTGGCCGGGATAGGGGGCGCCGAGGGGACGGGCACCGAGCCCGCGGAGTCCGCCGAGGGCGCGGAGGGGACAGGCGTGGAGGCCGCCGCGGGGGAGACCGCGGAGGAGGTGGGTACGTCGGCAGGGGTGGTGCCCTGAGGCGTGTCGGTCATGGTCAGTTCTCCTTCTTGCTGTTGTCCCCGTCGGGCCACACGTCAATCACACGCAGGAGCTCGTCCTCGTCCGCGTCCCGCTCCTCGTAGAGCATCTCCAGGTCCTCGAACTCCGCGCGCGCGTCCTGGAGCATGGTGAAGGACTTCATGTAGGCCGCCTCCTTGACCGCGACAGCCTTATTGACCCGGTCGCGCGCCTGCTTCTGCATCTGCATAATCACGAAGGCCGCCACGCCCCCGGCCACGAGCATGACGAGGACCCCGGCGACCCGGTTCACGAGAAGGAACAGGAGGGAGACGCCGAGGGCGACGGCAATGGGCAGGACCATCTGCGAGTTCTTGAACGACACCTGGTGGATGTAGTCGGCGAAGGTCTGCTCCCACACCTGGCGCAGCTGCGTGGCCATGACGTTCTCATCGACCTCCGTCGAGGTGGAGAAACCGGGGAACCCCATGTTCTGCGCGGTGGCGTGGTGGTCCGGGGCGAGGTTGAGCGGCACGTTGGACACGTGCTCCATGCGGTACTTCTTGGTGTAGGCCCTGACCGCCGTACGGAAGTCCTCCTTGCCCGCGCCGATGGCCACCTGCTGGGTGCGTACCGACACCCCCAGGGAGTCGGGGGCGATCGCCGCGTTGGTCTGGAGCGTCACCGCGTCCACCCGCTCGTCGAGCACGGAGATCTCCTGGTCCGCCTTGACCCGGGCCCGGTCCAGGTCGCCGCCGGTGTCGATAATGGCGTCCTGGTAGGCGACCTCACGGGTCAGGGGCAGCTCCTCGTCGTCGTACTCCGTGACCAGCTGGATGAGCAGGTCGTCCAGGAGGCTGGAGATGACCCCGCCGGAGGTGAACTCGGAGTCCTTAATGGCCTCGTACTTCCTCGCGCAGGCACTGAGCGCGGTCACCGCCTCGGCCTGGGCCTTGACCCGGGCAAAGCTCGGCGGCGGGGTCAGGCGGCGCAGCATCTTCGCCTCGGCGGGGTCCAGGACGCCCTGGCACAGGCCGATCTCCTGCTGCCACCTGCGCACCTGCTCGGCCACGACCTTGTCGTCCGTGCGCAGGTGGGTGGTCCAGTCACTCAGCTGGGCGCGCACCAGGGCCGTGCCGTGGGGGCCGAACTGCCCCTGGGAGGCGGCCTCCAGGATGACCGCGAACTCACGGGTCAGCGCCTGCGGGTCGCAGGCGGCCAGGTAGTGGCGCAGCCACCGCGCCGACTCGGCCTCCCGGCCCTGGCGGCGCAGGACCAGGGCGAAGAAGAGCGCGGTCTTGGCCTGGCTGCGGGCGTAGGCCTCCGTCACGGAGCGCTTGCAGACCTCCTCGTCGTCCCGCGACCAGGCGGCCAGCGCCACCAGGGCCGGGGCGAGCCAGTAGCGGGGCGTCTGGATCATGAGCTCCTCGCTGACCTGGCTGGCCGTGGACTCCGAGACGTTGCCCACGTCAAAGGCCTGGAGCAGCCCGACGCTGGAGCGGCGCACCACCTTGTAGTGGCCGAACTCGCGCTCCAGGTCGGCCTTGAGGGTGCCGACCTTGGTCTCGGCCCGCTGGACGTTGGCGGTGCGCTCGGCCTGCTCCACGTACTCCTCGAACCTGCGCCGCAGGTCGGCCAGCTCCTCCTGGGTGCTGCTCAGCTTGCCGTCAATGACCTGGATATTGTCACTGACCCTTTCAAGGTCGTTGCCAATGAGCGAGACATTGTCGCCGACATGTTCAATAGCGTTGACAATGGGACTTAGGTCAATATATCCGTCCGCCATGAGGTGTCCTTTCAGTGGGTGGGGCAGGGAGGGTGTGGAGTATCAGGAGACGGAGCCGTCAGCGAGGACGGGGATGATATCGCCGTCGGAGTAGACCTCGACGTACTCGTAGACCGGCGACTGGGCCAGGGTACGAGCGGCGTCAAAGGGCGGGGGGACAATGTCCGTGGGACGGTAGTGCTCCAGGATGTGGCCGACCACGGTCAGGCGGTGGTCGACGTAGGGCGGCCCCAGGTGGCACCGGGCGAACAGGCCCAGGAGCACCCCGCCCATCCGCTCGGTGTAGGCGTTATCGATCCACTCGGTGAGCTCGGCGCGGTAGGCGGCGTCCTGCGTCAGGTCCAGGTTCCGCACGGCCTGTAGGAGCTCGCCCGGGCGGGGCTCACGGCGACGACGCCGCTCCAGGGCGGAGGGCGGGCGCTGGAGCGTCTGGGCGGGGACGGTGTCGGGGGCCAGGCTGACCGGCTGGAGGCTGACCGGCTGGGGACCGACCTGGATCAGACGACGTTTCTGGGGGCTCACGGTGACTCTCTCGTAGCAGGTGGTGTCACGCGAACGCGATTATCCCGCACACCACGGCAATGACCAGGACGACGGCAAGGACAAGTTTTAGGGTCAGGGAGGCCGGTGCCGGGGCGGGCTCGGCGCGCGGTGCGGGCGGGACCGGCTCAGGCGGGGCCGGCGCCGGTGAGAGCGGCGCGGGCGGGGCCGTGGGAGGGGCGGGCGGTGCCGGAGCCGCAGGGACCTGGGCGGTATCGACCCCGCGCCAGAGCTCCTGGGCCGCGTTCAGGTCCGCCCGCAGGCCGCGCACGGCACGCCCGCACCCGGCCAGGTCCCTGGGCGGGTCAGCCGGGACACCAGGCGCCTCGGCGGCCTCGGCCACCGGCAGGCCGTGGGAGCGCGCCAGGGTCTGGGCCGAGCGGGACAGGTGGGTGGTCTCCGTGAGGATCCGGTCCCACTCCTGCTCGTGCTCCCGGCGGTCCATGGCAGCGTGGCGCAGGTCGTCACGCCCGTAGTCACCGGCCTGATCCCGTGCCCGGGCGGCACGCTCGGCCGCGCTGCCCAGCACCTCCAGCGCGTCGAGGTAGTCCTGGTAGCCGCTCATGCCACGTCCTCCTGCCCGCCGGGGCGCTGGGTACCGACCGGGGAGGGCTGCCCGGCACCCTGGTCCGGTCCCCCGGCGTCCTGGCCGGCACCCGGGCCCGGTCCTCGGGCGCCCTGTCCGACGAGCTCCGCCACCACCGAGGCGTCCGGTGCCGCCAGGGGCACCAGGACCTGCATCTCGGCGTCACTGGCGTGGTCCAGCAGCCCGACCCGCGGCCCGCGGCCCAGGGGCCTGGTGTGCGGGCCGGTGAGCTCGCGCAGGTCGGCCAGGCCCAGACGCAGCAGGACCGTGGCGCGGACCCCGGGACGCTGGTACTGGCCCAGGTCACGTCCCATGGCGCGCAGGGTCGTCCACCACCCGAGGGCGAACACCTGCTGGAGGCCGCCGTCGGTGAACACCCGCTGGAGCACCGAGGCCGGTGTCACCGGCTCCGGCGCCAGCCCGAGGGCGCCCGCCCCCGTGCCCTCCCAGCCGCCGGCGCCCAGGTCGATCCCGGCCGCCAGGGCGTCCCAGTCCGGCTCCGTGGTGTCCGCCGGCCCCAGGGGGTCCACCGCGGGCGACGGCGCCGCCAGGTCCCCGCTCCCCGGTGCCGTAGTCCCCGGCCCCAGTGCTGCGGTCCCCGGCCCCGGCGCGGCGCCTGAGGCCCCCACCGCCGAGTCCGCCAGCGAGGCCCCCGCCGCCGAGTCCGCGGGCGCCACGGTTCCCACCGCGGTCCCCACCGAGTCCGCCGGCGCGGTGGCGGGCGCCTGGTAGGGGCGGCTCATACCGACCACCCGCTGGAGGCCCACGCCCACCACGAGCATCGGGTGGGGCACGCCGTCGGCCAGGAGCGGGGCGACCTCCTCCACCAGCACCCGGGCGACATCGGTGCGCCCCACCACGCGCACGCCGCGTCCGGCCTGCCGCCAGGCGTCCACGGCGGCCTCCAGGCGCCCGGGGAGCTGGTCGAGCCCGGTCAGGACCAGCAGGGATGCCTCCTGCGGCGTGGTGGCCAGCGCCGTCAGGACCGCCGAGCCCATGACGGCCCCGGCCAGCTCCTCCCCCGAGCCGACCAGCACCACACCCTGGTCGACGTCGGTGTCCAGCTCCAGGACGCTCGGGGCGTCACTGACCGCCACGGGGCGCCCCAGCCACAGCCTGGGCGCGCTCGGCGTGCCGGTCCCCCGGAGGCGCTCCAGGTGCGCCGTCGGCCAGCGCGCCTCCTCGGCGCCCAGGAACACCAGGGGAGGCGCGGCGTGCCCGCGGGACCACAGGCCCTGCTGGAGGACGGCCATGACCTCGCTCTGGGCCCAGGCGGCGGTGCCCCGCACGTTGGATCCCGCCGGGTCGTGGCCGAAGTTGCGGTTGAGGACCACCTCACCGCGGTAGGTCAGCTCGGCGGCGGCGCGGTTGTGCTGGGACAGGATGGCCTCGGACTCCTGGGCCGTGTTCTTCAGGGACATACGCAGGGGGAACTGGGCGAAGATGGAGTCGCCCTTGGCGCGCAGGCCCGATATCCCCGAGACCGTCTGGGAGGCCAGGAGCAGGTGGATGCCGTAGGCGCGCCCCTGCTTGGCAATGGTCTCGGTGATCGCCACCGCCTGGTCGACCAGGTCGTCGTCGCCCTCGAACATGACGTGGAACTCGTCGATGATGACCAGCATGCGGGGCATGACCTCACCGGTGGTCCGGCGGTAGGCGACGATGGAGCTGGCCCCGGCGTCCTTGAACAGCTCTGAGCGCCGCTCAAGCTCCTGGCGCACGTAGTCCAGGACCGCGACGCCGAACTCCTGGTCGGACTCCAGAGAGAGCACCGAGACGTGGGGCAGCCAGTTCTGCCCGTCCTCGTCCGGGGCGAAGCGCGCGAACTCCAGGCCGCGCTTGTAGTCCAGCAGGAGCATGGTGAGCTCCTCGGGCGGGTACCTCACCGCGAGGGAGTAGACAATGTCCAGCAGGAGGTTGGACTTCCCCTGCCCCACGGCGCCGCCAATGAGGAGGTTGGGGTGCGGTGGGTTCTCGGTGCGCAGGGAGAGCACCAGCGGCTCGCGCCCGACCCGCCCGACCACCGCCTCCAGGCTGTCGCGCGAGGAGCCCGTCCAGGGACGCTCCATGTCGTCGCCAATGAGCTCCACCAGGGGGATCCTGGGTCCGGTGACGCTGCGGCTGCGCTGCACGGCCTGGCGGATGACGTGCTCGACGGCGTCCAGGGCGGGGGCGCCGTCGTGGGCGACGCGGACGCTACCCGGCAGGCCGGGGACCTGCCAGCAGCCGTCCTGGGCGCACAGGGCCAGCCAGGGGCCCGGCGGCACCTGCGGGGGGCCGTAGGCGGGGTCGGACTGGACCACCAGGTGCAGGCCCGATGCCGGGCTCATGGCGGCCACCTGCTTCAGGACCCGGCTCAGCTGGTCGTCCACGCAGTAGGGGTGGTCCAGGAGCACCACGACGGTCAGGACGCCACTGGCCTCGCCCTCCCGGCGCCACAGGTCCAGCAGGTCCCTGGCACCGGCCACGGCAATGCGCTCGGCGTTCTGCGTGGTGGCCTCCAGGGCCTGTCGCAGGGCGGCGACCAGGGCCCCGGGATCGGCCACGGGGGGCGGGAAGGACGTCCCGGAGGCGGCCCGCAGCGGGCTGAGGGGCCCGACGACGCCGGTGACGCGGGGGTCGAAGACGAGGACACGCAGGTGCTTGAGGGGGACCTGCCCGATGACGCGGGTCAGGGCGGAGAGCACCAGCTCCTGGGCCTGGCGGGTGGAGCCGGAGAGGTGCCAGTGGCTGCGGCACAGGAACGGGGCCAGGGCCGCCACCGACTCCGCGGTCGCCTCACCCACGGCCCCGTCTCGGGCCGGGCCGGGCGAGCGGGCCGGACCAGCCGGGCTGGGCGAGACGGCCGGGCCAGCCGTGCCAGACGTGCCGGCCGGGGAGCCCTGGCCGGGGAGCCGGGCCGTACCCACCCGCAGGAACCGGGCCGGGTCGGCCTGCGTGCTGGCGTCGGCCTGCGTGCTGGCGTCCAGGGGGCTGCCCGCCACACCGGGGGCCAGCTCGGTGACCAGGGAGCGCAGGGCGGTGCTCGCGGCCTGCCACTCGGCCTGCGCCGCCTGGTCGGCCTGGGCGCGGCGCGCTCGCCGCTCGCCCTCAATACGCTGCTGGAGGGCGGTGGCCTGGGCGTCCAGGCCCTCCAGGTCCCGGGCGCGCAGGTCGGCGGCGGCGTCGTGCACGACCTGGGCACGGCGCAGGACGTCCTGGGTGCGCGCCTGGGCGTCCTGGCGCATCTGGGCCAGGCGGGTGGCGCTGAGCGCGGGCGCCGCCTGCGCCGGGGGCTGCACGGGGCCCGGAGGTGCCGTGCGCGGGGCACCGGGGGGCGGGGTGGGAGCCCCCTGGGGCAGGGGCGCGTGGGAGACCGGCGTCCCGGTGACAATGACACGGCGTTGGGAGGATCTCGGGCTCATAAAGGACCTTGGGGATGAGGGGTTGGCGGCCGAGGGAGCCCGCAGGCGGCAGGGCCTGGCGGGGCGGTCCAGGGCGGGGGCTTCTGAGGCAGGTTACACCGCTGTGAGCAGGGCGATGGGATGCGGGGTGTCGCGGCGGTACAAGTTCCTGTATCCTGCGCGCTTTCGGACCTTGGTCCCTGGCGCATGGGCCCGTCGAGGAACTCGTCCTCAGGCCAACACCCCGCCGGGGCCGGTCGGCAGCCCACCGCCCCGCCCGCTGCCTCCACGGCCTCACCAGGGTCCCCCACCAGCGTGGGGCCGGGGCGGCCGCGGGTACGCCTCCACGGCCCCACCGGGTAGGTACACGGGTGGGGGCGGCAGACGGGATCGTCTGCCGCCCCCACCACGGCCTCAGGCCGGCGTACCGGGCCGCCCGGCTCAGACCCGGTGGTCCTCCTCGGAGAAGTCGGCGTGGAACTCGTTGGGGAACTCCGTCCGGAACTCCCCCTCGTAGGGCACGTCGTCCAGGGGCACCCCATCGCCGGTGAACATCTCCTGGGAGGTCACCACGCGGGTGAGGAGCGCCGTCTTGACCTCCTCGGTGGGCTCCACCTCGATGTCGGAGTAGCGGGCCAGGCCCGTCCCGGCGGGGATGAGCTTGCCCAGGATGACGTTCTCCTTCAGGCCCAGCAGCGGGTCGGACTTGCCGTTCATAGCGGCCTCGGTGAGCACCCGCGTGGTCTCCTGGAAGGAGGCCGCGCTCAGCCAGGAGTCCGTGGCCAGGGAGGCCTTGGTGATCCCCATGAGCTCGGTGCGCCCCGACGCCGTCTTGCCGCCCTCGGCCATGACCCGGCGGTTCTCGGCCCGGTAGGTCATGACGTCCACCAGGTCGCCCTGGAGGAGGTCGGTGTCACCGGGGTCCAACACGGTCACGCGGCGCATCATCTGGCGCACAATGACCTCAATGTGCTTGGAGTGGATGTCCACGCCCTGGGAGCGGTAGACCTCCTGGACCTCGTTGACGAGGTGGCGCTGGGTGTCGCCCACGGACCGCAGGCGCAGGATCTTCTTGGGGTCCACCGGCCCCTCGGTGAGGGCCTGCCCGGGCTCGACGTGGACGCCGCCGATCACCAGCAGGCGCTGGCGGCGCGAGACGGGGATGACCACGTCCTCCTCGCCGTCCTCACGCTTAATGACCAGGCGCTTGCCCTCGTCGTCGTCCTCAATGGCCAGGGTGCCGGCGACCTCGGCCACGGCAGCCTCGCCCTTGGGGGTGCGGGCCTCGAAGAGCTCCTGGACGCGGGGCAGACCCTGGGTGATGTCGGCGGCGCCGGCCGCACCACCGGTGTGGAAGGTGCGCATGGTCAGCTGCGTGCCCGGCTCGCCAATGGACTGGGCGGCGATAATGCCCACGGCCTCGCCGATGTCCACCCGCTTGCCGGTGGCCAGGGAGCGGCCGTAGCAGGCGGCGCAGGTGCCCACGGTGGAGTCGCAGGTCAGCACCGAGCGCACGGCGATCTCCTCGATACCGGCGTCGATGGCGGCCCGGATCTCCTCGTCGCCCAGGTCGGTGCCGGCGGGGATGACCACGTTGCCCGCGGCGTCCACGGCGTTGCGGGCCAGCGTGGTGCCGAACACCGTGGTGCCCAGGATCTCGCTGGGGTGCTTGAAGGCGCCCTCGTCCTGCGGATCGGCCGGGACCGGGTAGGCCTCGACGCCCCGGGCCGCCTCCTCCTCGGAGGGCTCGTGCATCTTCCGCCAGGAGAAGATGCGCTTGGTCAGGCCCTTGCGGGTGCCGCAGTCCTCCTCGCGCACAATGACGTCCTGGGAGACGTCCACCAGGCGGCGGGTCAGGTACCCGGAGTCGGCGGTGCGCAGCGCCGTGTCCGCCAGGCCCTTGCGGGCCCCGTGGGTGGCGATGAAGTACTCCAGGACGCTCAGGCCCTCGCGGTAGTTGGACTTGATCGGGCGCTCAATGAGGCGCTGCTTGGGGTCGGCCACCAGGCCGCGCATGCCCGCCAGCTGGCGGATCTGGTCCCAGTTGCCGCGGGCCCCGGAGACCACCATCTGGTAGACGGTGTTACGGGCCGGGAAGTTGTCCCGCATGGCCTGGGCGACCTCGGCGGTAGCATCGGTCCAGATGTTGATCAGCGCGGTGTGGCGGTCCTTCTTGGTCAGGAAGCCGTCGACGAACTGCTCCTCGATCTTGGCCGCCTGGGCCTCGTAGCGGGCGAGGATCTCGGGCTTGGAGGCCGGGGAGACGACGTCGGCGAAGGCCACGGTGATACCCGACCAGGTGGACCAGTAGAAGCCGTTGGCCTTGAGGGCGTCCAGGGAGGCCGCCACCTCCACGCGGGAGTAGGACTCCGCCAGCGTGTTGACGATATTGCCCAGGGCCTTCTTGTCCACCACGTAGTTGACGTAGGGGAAGGTCTCGGGCAGCGCTGTGTTGAAGATGGCCCGTCCCAGCGAGGTGCGCAGGGTGATCGGGTCGCCCTCGTGCCAGCTGGCGGGGGGCACCCAGCCGTCGGGGGCGGTAATGCCCTCCTCGAAGCGGATGTCGCAGGTGGCGTTGACGTCGAGGCGGCCGAAGTCGTGGGCCATGACGGCCTCGGCGAAGGAGGAGAAGGCGGGCACCACCTCCTGGCCGTGGGAGTCCCTGTCCACCTCCAGGTCGGGGTCCGGCGTCTGGGTGAGGTAGTAGGTGCCGATGATCATGTCCTGGCTGGGCATGGTCACGGGCCGCCCGTCGGAGGGCTTGAGGATGTTGTTGCTCGACAGCATGAGGATGCGGGCCTCGGCCTGCGCCTCGGCGCCCAGGGGCAGGTGCACGGCCATCTGGTCGCCGTCGAAGTCGGCGTTGAAGGCGCCGCACACCAGGGGGTGGAGCTGGATGGCCTTGCCCTCGATGAGCTGGGGCTCAAAGGCCTGGATGCCCAGGCGGTGCAGGGTGGGGGCGCGGTTGAGCAGCACCGGGTGCTCGCGGATGACCTCGGCCAGGACGTCCCAGACCTTGGGGTTGGCCCGCTCCACCATGCGCTTGGCGGCCTTGACGTTCTGGGCCTCCTTGAGCTCCACCAGCCGCTTCATGACAAAGGGCTTGAACAGCTCCAGGGCCATCTGGCTGGGCAGGCCGCACTGGTGCAAAGCCAGCTGGGGGCCCACCACGATGACGCTTCGGCCCGAGTAGTCCACCCGCTTGCCCAGGAGGTTCTGGCGGAAGCGGCCCTGCTTGCCCTTGAGCATGTCGGACAGGGACTTCAGGGGGCGGTTGCCCACCCCGGTCACGGGCCGGCCGCGCCGGCCGTTGTCGAACAGGGCGTCCACGGCGTCCTGGAGCATGCGCTTCTCATTGTTGACAATAATCGTCGGGGCCTCCAGCTCCATGAGGCGCTTGAGACGATTGTTGCGGTTAATGACACGACGGTAGAGGTCGTTGAGGTCGGACGTGGCGAAGCGGCCGCCGTCGAGCTGGACCATGGGACGCAGGTCCGGGGGGATGACCGGGATGGAGTCCAGGACCATGGACTCCGGGGCGGTGCCGGTCAGGCGGAAGGCGTTAATAACCTTCAGGCGCTTAATGGCCCGGGTCTTGCGCTGGCCGGTGCCGCTCGCCACGATCTCGGCCAGGGACTCGGCCTCCTTGTCCAGGTCGAAGGCGCGCAGGCGGGCCTGGATGGCCTCGGCCCCCATGGCGCCCTCGAAGTAGATGCCGTAGTCGGCCTTCATGTCCCGGTAGAGCACCTCGTCGCCCTCCAGGTCACCGACCTTGAGGCTCACGAAGCGGTCCCACACCCGGTCCATGTGCTCCAGGACCCGGGCATTCTTACGACGCAGGGCCCCGATCTCACGCTCGGCGGTCTTGCGGAGCTTGTCGCGGTGGGCGGTGTCGGCCCCCTCGGCCTCGGAGGCGGCCAGGTCCTCCTCCAGGCGGCGCTGGCGGGCCTCGACGTCGGCCTCACCGGCCTCCTGGACGTGCTTCTTCTTGACCTCCAGCTCGGCGCGCAGGCTCGGCAGGTCGTCGTGACGGCCCTCCTCGTCCACCTCGGTGACCATGTAGGCGGCGAAGTAGATGACCTTCTCCAGGTCCTTGGGCGCCAGGTTGAGCAGGTAGCCCAGGCGCGAGGGCACGCCCTTGAAGTACCAGATGTGGGTCACCGGGGCGGCCAGCTTAATGTGGGCCATGCGCTCACGACGCACCTTGGAGCGGGTGACCTCCACGCCGCACCGCTCGCAGACAATGCCCTTGTAGCGCACCCGCTTGTACTTCCCGCAGGCGCACTCCCAGTCCCGGGTGGGACCGAAGATCTTCTCGCAGAAGAGCCCGTCCTTCTCCGGCTTGAGGGTGCGGTAGTTAATGGTCTCGGGCTTCTTGACCTCGCCGTGCGACCAGGACCTGATGTCCTCCGCGGTGGCCAGGCCGAGCTGGATGCGATCGAAGACGTTGGCGTCGAGCACAGTTCCTACTTCCGATGTGTCAGCTCATGAGGTTGTGGGGGCGCGGTGGCGTCGTGCTTCCAGGGCGACGCCGGCGCCGGTGCGGGCAGGACCCGCTCAGATCTCGTCGATCGTGGAGGCGGTGGCCCCGCCCGGACGTCGGCCCAGGTCGAAGCCGAGCTCCTCGGCGGCGCGGCGCGAGTCGTCGTCGGTGTCGTCCAGGCCGATGACGCTGCCCTCGGCGTCCAGGGCCTCGACGTTCAGGCACAGGGACTGCATCTCCTTCATGAGCACCTTGAAGGACTCCGGGATGCCGGGCTCGGGGATGTCCTCGCCCTTGACAATGGCCTCGTAGACCTTGACCCGGCCGTTGACGTCGTCGGACTTGACGGTGAGGATCTCCTGGAGGGCGTGGGCGGCGCCGTAGGCCTCCATGGCCCACACCTCCATCTCGCCGAAACGCTGGCCGCCGAACTGGGCCTTACCACCCAGGGGCTGCTGGGTGATCATGGAGTAGGGGCCCGTGGAGCGGGCGTGGATCTTGTCGTCCACCAGGTGGTGCAGCTTGAGGATGTACATGTAGCCCACCGAGACCGGGTAGGGGAAGGGCTCCCCGGAGCGGCCGTCGAACAGGCGGGCCTTGCCGTTGGGGGCCACCAGCTGGACCCCGTCGGGGCTGGGCAGGGTGGAGTCCAGCAGGCCCATGAGCTCGTCGTCGCGCACGCCGTCGAAGACGGGGGTGGCCACGGGGGTGCGGGGCTCGGCGGACACCCCGGCCTCGGGCAGGCGGGTGGCCCACTCCTCACCGGCCTCGCGGGCCGCGGTGGCGTCCCAGCCGCGGGAGGCCACCCAGCCCAGGTGGAGCTCGAGGATCTGGCCCACGTTCATGCGGCTGGGCACGCCCAGGGGGTTGAGGATGACGTCCACCGGGGTGCCGTCGGCCAGGAAGGGCATGTCCTCCACGGGCAGGATCTTGGAGATGACGCCCTTGTTGCCGTGGCGCCCGGAGAGCTTGTCGCCCACGGTGATCTTGCGGCGCTGGGCGATGTGGACGCGCACCAGGCGGTTGACGCCCGCGGGCAGCTCGGCGTCGTCGGAGGCGGCGTCGAACTCGTGGACGCCGATGACGATGCCGTACTCGCCGTGGGGCACGCGCAGGGAGGTGTCACGCACCTCCCGGGCCTTCTCCCCGAAGATGGCGCGCAGCAGGCGCTCCTCGCTCGTCAGCTCGGTCTCCCCCTTGGGGGTGACCTTGCCCACCAGGATGTCGCCGCTGCGGACCTCGGCGCCAATGCGGATAATGCCGCGCTCGTCGAGGTTGGCCAGGGTCTCCTCGCTGACGTTGGGGATGTCGCGGGTGATCTCCTCGGCGCCCAGCTTGGTGTCGCGGGCGTCCACCTCGTGCTCCTCAATGTGGATCGAGGTGAGCATGTCCTCGCTGACCACGCGCTGGGAGACGATAATGGCGTCCTCGTAGTTCAGGCCCTCCCAGGTCATAAAGGCCACGAGCATGTTCTGGCCCAGGGCCAGGTCGCCCTCGGCGGTGGCGGGGCCGTCGGCCAGGACGGACCCGGTCTCCACCCGCTCGCCCTCGGTGGCCACGACCCGCTGGTTGTAGCAGTTGCCCTGGTTGGAGCGGCGGAACTTGGCGACCTTGTAGACCTTGGTGGTGCCGTCGTCGTTCGCCACGCGCACGAAGTCGGCGCAGACCTCGGTGACGACGCCGGGCTTGGTGGCCACCAGCACGTCCCCGGCGTCCACGGCGGTGCGCCGCTCCATGCCGGTACCCACCAGGGGGGCGTCGGGGCGGATGAGGGGCACGGCCTGGCGCTGCATATTGGCGCCCATGAGGGCGCGGTTGGCGTCGTCGTGCTCCAGGAAGGGGATGAGGGAGGTGCCCACCGAGACCATCTGGCGCGGGGAGACGTCCATGAGGTCCACCTGGCTGGCGGGGACCAGGGCCGGCTCGCCGCCGGTGACCCGGCACAGGACGTGGCTCTCGGCGAAGTGCCCGTCGGCGGTCAGGGCGACATTGGCCTGGGCGATGACGTGGCGGTCCTCGTCGTCGGCCGTCAGGTAGTGGGTCTCGTCGGTGACGCGCCCGTCCCTGACCACCCGGTAGGGGGTCTCGATAAAGCCGAAGGGGTTAATGCGCCCGTAGGTGGCCAGGGAGCCGATGAGGCCGATATTGGGGCCCTCGGGGGACTCGATGGGGCACATTCGCCCGTAGTGGGAGGTGTGGACGTCACGCACGTCCATGGAGGCGCGCTCACGCGACAGGCCCCCGGGGCCCAGGGCGCTCAGACGGCGCTTGTGGGTCAGGCCCGCCAGGGGGTTGTTCTGGTCCATGAACTGGCTCAGCTGGCTGGTCCCGAAGAACTCCTTGATGGCCGCCGTCACGGGGCGGATATTGATCAGGGTGTTGGGCGTGATGGCCTCCACGTCCTGGGTGGTCATGCGCTCGCGCACCTGGCGCTCCATGCGGCTCATGCCGGTACGCACCTGGGCCTGGATGAGCTCTCCGACGGCGCGGATACGGCGGTTGCCCAGGTGGTCGATGTCGTCGTACTCGACGGGGATCTGGGTGACCTCGCCGTTGCGCACGCCCTCGATGCTCTTGACGCCGCTGTGGAGGGCCAGCAGGTAGCGCAGGGCGGTGGTGATGTCGTCAATGCGCAGGACCGACTCGGTCAGGTCGGCGGTCAGGCCCAGCTTCTTGTTGATCTTGTAGCGGCCGACCTTGGCCAGGTCGTAGCGCTTGGGGTTGAAGTAGAAGTTCTCCAGCAGGGTGCGGCCGGCCTCCACGCTGGGCGGCTCGCCGGGGCGGATCTTCTTGTAGATGTCCAGGAGGGCCTCGTCCTGGGTGGTGATCTTGCGGTCCTCGTCCAGGGCGGCGGTGAGCACCGGGTAGCCGTCGAACTCCTTGCGGATCTCGGCCTCGTCCAGGCCCAGGGCCAGCAGGAACACGGTGACGTCCTGCTTGCGCTTGCGGTCGATGCGCACGGCCACGCGGTCGGACTTGTCCACCTCGAACTCCAGCCAGGCGCCGCGCGAGGGGATGAACTTGACGTTGTGGACGTACTTGTCCGTGGCCTTCTCGGTGGTCCGCTCAAAGTACACGCCGGGGCTGCGCACCAGCTGGGAGACGACGACGCGCTCGGAGCCGTTGACAATGAAGGTACCCTTGTCCGTCATGAGCGGGAAGTCACCCATGAAGACGGTCTGGGACTTGATCTCACCCGTGACAAAGTTCTCAAAATCCGCGACGACGTACAGGGGAGCGGAGTAGGTGAGATCCTTCTCCTGGCACTCCTCGGCCGTGTACTTCGGCTCCTCGAAGCGGTGGTCGTGGAAGGAGAGCGCCATGGTCTCCCCGAAGTCCTCGATCGGGGAGATCTCGGAGAAGATCTCCTCCAGCCCCGAGGTCTCGGGCAGGGAGCCGGGACGCACGGCGTTGGCGGCGTCCACGCGGGCGCGCCACGCCGAGTTCCCTACGAGCCAGTCGAAGCTGTCCGTCTGGAGCCCCAGCAGGTTGGGGGCCTGCATGGGCTCGGCGATCTTGGCGAAGTTGACGCGACGCGAGGCGGTACGTGCGGCGATGTCGGCGGCGGTAGGTGCAGAGGTGCTCGAGGCAGCCAAAAGGGGGTCCTTCCCTCTAGAATCGAGGAACACTGCGCGTACAATGGTGGGCACCGACGCTCAGCCACCGCTCGTGGCGTGCCCCACAGAGGTCGCGGACCTCCGCCGGGCGGTGTGAGCCCACGCCAGTACGCACAATGCACGCAAAGCGCTAGCGTACACGGGTCAGGTGTACCCAGCCACGCCCGGGTACGTCTCATGCTTGCGATTCTGACCACATTCGCTCATACTACCCCGCCTGGCCCGACGTCGCCCCGCCTGGGCACGTGGGGACCGTGCCGTTGGTCCGCCAGGCGGTACGGCCCCTGACCCCGTGGGCCCGCCTGGCCGCCCGCGCCGCAGCCACCCACCGACCTTGCACGCACGGGGAGCCCGGCGTCGGTGGTGGCGGGCTGGGCGTCGGCCAGCACCGACCCCGGTACGCACGGGGAGCCCTCCGGCGAGGCCGAGGATTCCGGCGGCGAGCCAGACACCAGCCCCGGCACGCACGGGGAACCCCGCCCACCATAACGGTGGGCGGGGCTCCTTGTGCCCGGCGTGCCCGGCGTCAGCCCCGGCAACCAGGTGCTGGGGCGTGGCACCGCCGGGCGGCGCCGTGGTGACGCCGTAGGGGTCTCACTTGAGGGTGACGGTGGCGCCGGCGCCCTCGAGCTGGGCCTTGGCCTTCTCGGCGGTCTCCTTGTTGACGCCCTCCAGGACGGCCTTGGGGGCGCTGTCGACGAGGTCCTTGGCCTCCTTCAGGCCCAGGGAGGTCAGGGTGCGCACCTCCTTGATGACGCCGATCTTCTTGTCGCCGGCCTTCTCGAGGACGACGTCGAACTCGGTCTTCTCCTCCTCGGGCTCGGCGGCGGCGCCGGGGGCGGCGGCGGCCACGGCGGCGACCGGGGCGGCGGCGGTCACGTCGAAGGTCTCCTCAAAGGCCTTGACGAACTCGGCGAGCTCAATGAGGGTGAGCTCCTTGAACTGCTCAATGAGCTCTTCGGTGGTCAGCTTCGCCATAGTGGGCGTTCCTTCCTAGTTTGTTCCTGCGCGTGCAGGCAGTGGTGGGTGACGCGGGCGGCTTCAGGCCGCGGTCTCCTGCTTCTCGCGCAGGGCGTCGACGGTACGCACGGCCTTGGTGGCCGGTGCGGCGAAGAGGTACGCGGCCTTGGACAGGGACGCCTTCATGGCACCCGCAGCCTTGGCGAGCAG
Source organism: Actinomyces sp. oral taxon 897 (assembly GCF_002999235.1). Classification (NCBI taxonomy): domain Bacteria; kingdom Bacillati; phylum Actinomycetota; class Actinomycetes; order Actinomycetales; family Actinomycetaceae; genus Actinomyces; species Actinomyces sp. oral taxon 897. The sequence continues at coordinate 1,757,630 of NZ_CP027236.1, forward strand.
CACCTCGCGGGACTCCAGAGAGGCAAGCTGGTCGACGGCCTCGGCGGACAGCAGGTCGCCGTCCATCAGGCCGCCCTTAATGACGAGCTGCTTGTTGTCCTTGGCGAAGTCACGCAGGGCCTTGGCGGCCTCGACCGGCTCACCGGAGACGAAGGCCAGGGCGCTGGGGCCCTTGAGATCCTGGGCGAAGGCCTCGAACCCGACGCGGCGGGCGGCGATCGCGGCAAGCGTGTTCTTCACCACGGTGTACTCGGCGTTCTCACCGAGGGAACGACGCAGCGCCTTGAGCTGGGCCACGCTCAGTCCCCGGTACTCAGTCAGCAGGACGGCGCCGGACCCGCGGAACTTGTCCGCCAGGGCAGCGATCGCTGCTTCCTTCTCAGGCCGTGCCATAGGCCCTCCTTCCGTGGTCTGCCGCAGGGGCCACCCACGCAGAGAGCCCCGCGCCGGTGGCACAGGGCTCTGCCTCCGGGGATCCCGGAGGGGGTCTTGGTCTCACCTGCGCGGGCCCCGCCTGAGCGGACTTGGTCCCACCGGGGTGGGAGACCTGCGGTCTTTGGCGCCTGTCAGGCTACGCGGACCGCCCTGTTCCCGGCAAGGCGCGAGAGCCGATCACCCTAGTGCCGTCACTCACAGCATTGGTAGACTCCTCACATGGTCTGGATGCTCCTCTCCCCCCTCCTGGCCACCCTCTGGACGGTGGTGGCGTGGTGGGCGGTGCGCTACGCGCAGCGCTACACGGGCGCTCTGCCCCACGGCGTCCTCCAGCGCTCCTGGCCGCTGGAGGTCGGGGTGGCCATGCCCGTCACCCTCCTGCTGGGCACCGCCACCCTGGTGGTGGGCACGTACCACAGGGACACCGCCGTCCTGGTCACCCTCCCCCTGGGGCTGGTCGTCTTCCTGGTGCCCGCCTGCCTGACGGACCTGGCCTGCCACCGCCTGCCCAACCTCCTGCTGGGCGCGGCCGCCGCGTGGGGGAGTGCGTGCGCCGGGCTCCTTATCTTCATGGTGCTGACCCTGACGAACTTCCTGGAGGCCAAGGCGCGGCTGGACCGCCACGAGGCCGTGACGCACAGCTCCTTCTGGGACAGGCCTCCGGGCCAGATGCTGTGGGCGAGCGGGGTGATCATATGGCCGGCGGTGGTCATCGGCCTGCTCATGTGGCTCCTGTCGTCCCTGGGCACGGGGCTGGGCATGGGCGACGTCAAGCTCAGCACGCTGCTCTCGGCGTGGCTGTGCCTGAGCTCCTGGCAGGCGCCCTTCGTGGGCCTGGCGCTGGGCATGGTCCTGGGGGGCCTGGCCTCCCTGGTCCTCGTGGCGACGCGACGCGCCACCCTCAGGACCGCGGTCCCGCTGGGCCCGCCCCTGTTCCTGGGGGCCTGGCTGGTGTGGGCCGGGACCGGGCTGGGATGAGGCCCCGCACCCCATGCCCTGTACCCCACGCATCCGCGCACCGGCGTCGGCCCCAAGGCCGGGCGTATGACGGCGCCCCCACCCATGCAGGTGGGGGCGCCGCCGGTGTGGACGGACCAGTCGGCTCACGAGGAGCGGAAAAAGGGGGTGTGTGTGGACTGGTCCGCCCACGTCTGTGGGCCCGGGGCGAGACGAGCGCTGGGCTGCCGGCCCCGGGGCAGGCCCGGGCTCAGGACCTGGTGACGTCCATGGGGATGCCAGGACCCATAGTAGTGGTCATAGTGGCCTTGAGGATGTAACGACCCTTGGATGTCGAGGGCTTGAGACGCAGGATCTCCTCCAGGGCGGCCTGGAGGTTCTCCACGAGCTGGGCCTCGGTGAAGGAGACCTTGCCGATCACGAAGTTCAGGTTGGCGGCCCGGTCGACGCGGAACTCAATGCGTCCGCCCTTGATGTCGGTGACGGCCTTGGCCACGTCCATGGTCACGGTACCGGTCTTGGGGTTGGGCATGAGGCCACGGGGACCGAGCACGCGGCCCAGGCGGCCGACCTTGCCCATGAGGTCCGGGGTGGCCACGGCGGCGTCGAAGTCGGTCCAGCCGGCTGCGACCCTGGCAATGAGGTCGTCGCTGCCGACCTCGTCGGCGCCCGCGGCGAGGGCCTGCTCGGCCCGCTCACCGGCGGCGAAGACCACGACGCGGGCGGTCTTACCGGTACCGTGCGGCAGGGACACGGTGCCACGGACCATCTGGTCGGCCTTACGGGGGTCCACGCCCAGGCGCAGGACGACGTCCACGGTGGAGTCGAACTTCGTGGTGGACGTGGCCTTGGCGAGCCTGGCGGCCTCGGCCGGGGTGTAGAGGATCCCGGACTGGATCTTCTCAGCGGCGGCTCGGTAGGCCTTAGAGCGCTTGGTCATCTGCTTCTCCTTGCAGTCGTGGTGAACAGGCCGCGCGAGGCCCTTCCACGTTTTGTCTCATCTGGTTCTCGGGGCGTCTCCGGCGGGGCGACGCGGGGGACCCGCCGGTAGCCGGGCTCAGGCCTCGACGGTAACGCCCATGGAGCGGGCGGTCCCGGCAATGATCTTGGTAGCGGCCTCAAGGTCGTTGGCGTTGAGGTCAGGCATCTTGGTCTGGGCGATCTCGCGCACCTGGTCGGCCGTGAGGCTGGCGACCTTGGTCGAGTGCGGGGTGGCGGAGCCCTTGGCGACACCCGCGGCCTTCTTGATGAGCTCGGCGGCCGGCGGGGTCTTGGTGATGAAGGTGAAGGAGCGGTCCTCGTAGACGGTGATCTCCACGGGGATGACGCTGCCACGCTGGGACTCGGTGGCCGCGTTGTAGGCCTTGCAGAACTCCATAATGTTGACCTGCTTGGCACCGAGGGCAGGGCCGATCGGCGGGGCGGGGTTGGCCTGGCCGGCCTGGATCTGGAGCTTGATCAGCCCGACGACCTTCTTCTTGGGAGCCATGTGGGGTTCCTCTTCTGTCCGGATGTCGCACGCCTGCCGTACGACGCGCACTGACGCACGCGAGGAGCAAGCCTAGCCCCTGGGACGGCGTCGTTCCTACCGGGACCCCTGGTCTCGTGCGCGTTCTCACACTCGATCTGGGGCCCTGGCCGCCACCGGCGCCGGTGACGTACCCGCGGTACCGCCCGCACCGGCGCCGTGGCGGGGGCCGGGCCAGCCCTCAGATTTTGGCGACCTGGGTGAAGCTGAGCTCGGCGGGGGTGTCGCGGCCGAACAGGGAGATGAGCACCTGGAGCTTCTGGGTCTCGGGGTGGATCTCGGAGATGGTGGCCGGCAGGGACTCGAAGGGGCCCTCGGTGACGATGACGGACTCCCCGACCTCGAAGCCCACCGAGTAGACCTGGCCGTCGACCGAGATCTGGCTCAGGCCGGCCTCGGGGGCGGAGGCGGCCGCGGCGGCCTGCCTGGCCTCGACCTCCTCGGGGGTCGGGCCGAGCTGGGCCACGGCCTCCTCGAAGGTCAGCGGGACCGGGTTGTAGCGGTCGCCCACGAAACCGGTGACCGCGGGGGTGTCCTTAATGGTGCGCCACACCTTGTCGGAGGTCTCCGGGTCGTCCAGGTCCATGCGGACGAACACGTAGCCGGGGATGCGGACCCGGGACACCTCCTTCTTCTTGTTGCCGTTCTTGATCTCGATGACCGTCTCCATGGGGACGACGGCGTCGAAGACGTAGTCCTCGACCTCGAAGTTCTCCGCACGGGTCTTAATGTCCGTGGCCACCCGGCGCTCGTAGCCGGAGTAGGTGTGCAGCACGTACCACTGCCCGGGCAGGCGGGACATCTCCTGACGGAACTCCTCGACGGGGTCCACCAGGGCGGGCGCGTCCTCGGCGGCCTGGCGGCCCTGCCCGGTCCCGGCCGCCGGGGCCTCGGTGGCGCTCCCCTCGGGCTCGACGCCCTCGACGTTCTCCTCGGACACGGTGTACCTGCTTTCGGCTCGACGGCGGGTGGGACGGGTGGACGGCACGGCCCCGCTCAGGCCAGGCCCCACATAACGATACGGTCGAAGATCATGTCGAGCGCGCCGGTGAAGACCATGATGGCTGCGATAAAGACGATGACCACGACGAAGTAGGTCGTCAGCTCGTTCCAGGTGGGCCAGACGACCTTGCGCAGCTCGTCGACGACCTCACGGAAGAAGCGGGCGATACGGGCGAAGACGTTGCGCTTCTTTCCCGCGGGGGCGGTGACGGTCTCGCTCATGCCTGGGGTCCTTGCTCGTCGGTTCCTGGTCGCGCCCTCTGGCGGGCGAGAAGAACGGAGCCGACGGGATCTCCCGGCCAGATCCGCCGTTCTCAGCAGGGCAGGCGGGACTCGAACCCACAACCGCCGGTTTTGGAGACCGGTGCGCTACCAATTGCGCCACTGCCCTTCAGCGGTGCCCCATCCTGCCACAGGAGGCGTCAGATCGCGAAATCATGGCATGTGGGCTGCGACACCTTGAGCCCCGGGGGCGGGGGTGCGGGCCGGCTTGGGGCGGGCTTGGGCTGGTGCGGGCCAGGTTGGGGCGGGCCAGGTTGGGACGGGCCTGGGCCGCAGGCGCTCGGCGCGGGTTGCGGGCGTCGGGGACGGGGCCAGCGCGGGCGCAGGGCCCGGCGCAGGCCTGGGCTGGGGCCCGGGCCGAGCGGCGTCGTCCTGCCCCCACCGCGCTTGCCTCGCAGGCAGCGCCCAAAACAGCGACAATACCGTCCGTGAGTAACGCACCCAAGCGCCGGGTCTCAGCCCGCCTAGCCGCCATCGCCCCCTCCGCCACCCTCGCCGTGGACGCCAAGGCCAAGGCCCTCAAGGCCGCTGGTCGCCCCGTCATCGGATTCGGTGCCGGGGAACCGGACTTCCCCACCCCCGACTACATTGTCGCCGCCGCCGTCGCGGCCGCCAAGGACCCGGTCAACCACAAGTACTCCCCCGCCAAGGGGCTGCCGGTCCTGCGCGAGGCCATTGCGGCCAAGACGCTGCGCGACTCCGGCTACGAGGTCTCCCCCGACGACGTCCTGGTCACCAACGGCGGCAAGCAGGCCGTCTTCCAGGCCTTCGCCGCCCTGATCGACCCCGGTGACGAGGTCCTGCTGCCCGCCCCCTACTGGACCACCTACCCCGAGGCCATCGCCCTGGCCGGCGGGGTGACCGTGGAGGTCTTCGCCGGGGCCGACCAGGACTACAAGGTGAGCGTGGACCAGCTGGAGGCCGCCCGCACGCCCGCCACCAAGATCCTGCTCCTGTGCTCCCCGTCAAACCCGACCGGCTCGGTCTACACACCTAAGGAGCTGACCGCCCTGGGCGAGTGGGCCCTGGAGCACGGCGTGTGGGTCGTCACCGACGAGATCTACGAGCACCTGCTCTACGACGGCGCCCAGACGGCGCACGTCGTGGCCCTGGTCCCCGAGCTGGCCGACCAGGCCGTGGTGCTCAACGGGGTGGCCAAGACCTACGCCATGACCGGCTGGCGCGTGGGCTGGATGATCGGCCCCTCCGACGTCATTAAGGCGGCCACCAACTTCCAGTCCCACCTGACCTCCAACGTCGCCAACGTCTCCCAGCGGGCGGCGCTGGCGGCCGTCAGCGGGGACCTGACCGCCGTGGAGAGGATGCGCCAGGCCTTTGACCGACGTCGTAGGACCATGGTGGAGATGCTCTCGGCCATTGAGGGGCTGACCGTGCCCGTGCCGCACGGCGCCTTCTACGCCTACCCCAGCATGGAGGCGCTGGTGGGGCGCAGCCTGCGCGGTACCGTCATTGACTCCTCCGCCACCCTGGCCGGACTCATCCTGGAGCACGCCGAGGTCGCCCTCGTGCCTGGCGAGGCCTTCGGCCCCTCGGGCTTCCTGCGTCTGTCCTACGCGCTGGGTGACAAGGACCTGGTCGAGGGCGTGGGCCGGCTCCAGTCCCTGCTGGCGGAGGTCGCCTAACGCCTCCCCCGGGAGGCTCGGGCGGCCCGGGAGGCTGCGCGGCGTGCCGGGTCTCCTGGCTGATGGCCCGCTTTCCCCGGGAGCTCCGGGCGGCTGCCGCACGGCCACGGCAATCACACAGGCGCGAGACGGCACTGCCTCGTCTCCTCCGGCGACTGCCGTACGGCCAGGGCAACCACACCCATCTCCAGGATCAGACACCCTGGAAGCACCACCCATCACAAACAAGTACCGTTCTCACGACAAACAAGTACCGTTCTCGCGAGCAATAAGTACCGTTCTCACGGAGAGGGGGCTGTGAGGGGGCGTGAGGGGCGCTAGTGGGCGCCGCGGCGGGCCTGGAGCTCACGGGCCTGGGCCAGCCAGGTCTCCGCCCGCGCCAGGCGGCCCTCGGCGTCGGCCCGCCAGGGGCTGCCGTCCTCCCGACGGGCGCCGGCCACCAGGGAGAGCACCACCCCGGCGCAGCGCGCCCGCAGCGCCACCGGGTCCGTCTGCTCGCTGGCCAGCGCCGTCCAGGTCTCCAGGGCCGGGCGCAGCCGGGGGTAGGAGGCGGGCGCCAGGTGGTCCAGCACGCTCACGTGCCCCAGGAGGCAGGCGTAGTCGTCCACGCGGTAGCCCGGCCCCAGGGAGTCCACGTCCAGGACGCAGGACACGTCCTCCCCGTCCATGAGGACGTTGGCCTCGTAGAAGTCGCCGTGGGTAGGCACCACCGGCCCCGGGTCGCTGCCCGCCAGCAGCTCCTCCACCCCCAGGGCCACCGCCCGGGCCCGGCTGGCGTGCTCGGGCAGCACCGTGGCGGCGGCGTGCGCGTAGTGGCGGGCCCGCTCGGACCAGGCCGGGTGGCGGGGCAGGGGCAGGGCGTCGGCGGGCAGGGCGTCCAGGGTGGCGGCCAGGGCGTTGAAGACACGGGTGGCCTGCGTCGGTTCCATGCCCTGGGCCAGCAGGCCGGACAGGGAGGTCCCCTGCCCGGTCGAGAGCATGACCAGCCCGTCGACGTCCTCGCGCAGGACCTGGGGGGCGGGCACCCCGGACAGGGTGAGCATGCGGTGGCGCTGGGCCAGGGCCGCGGCCTGCGGGGGGCGCAGCACCTTGGCGAAGGCGGTCGAGCCGTCGGGCCAGGTGACCCTCACGACCGCCCGGCGGGTGGGCCGGTAGGCCACCATGGTGGCCTTGACCTTGGCGCCGATCCGGGCCGACAGGAGGGAGGGGGTGCAGGCGACCACGAGGGCCGGCAGCTCGGGGTCGGCCGGGTGGCGCCAGACGTGGATCGTGGGGCCGACGCCGTCGGAGGCCAGGACGGGGATGAGGCCGGGGACGTTGGTGCGCGACAGGCGGGCGGTGGTGGCGCACAGGTACTCGGTCAGGCGGCGCCCGTCGGCCTCGAGGACCACCGCCGTGTACCCGACCGAGACCCCGGCGCCGGGACGGTGGTGGACGGAGTGGACGGTGCACTGCTCCAGGCGCGCCCCCTCGTGGGCGAGGGCCGCTCCGAGGACGCCCGCCGCACCCGTCCCGGTGAGAAGGGCGACCTGTGCCGCCTCCGCCGCCCTGACATCACCTCGCGCGCTCATGGGGCCCAGTCTGCCCTACCTGCGGGTATGTAACCTGACCACGACCCCAATGTCCGCATAATCCGCCGACGGAAGAAAACCGGGCACCCACTCCCTCAAGGAGCACGCGCCGGACGTCCTGTAGGCGCCCTGAGCCTGCTGGTGGGCTCAGGTACGCCCCGCTGGCACGCTCCCGCCTCAGCCGCCGGGCGGGCCCAGGGAGCCGGTGCAGGCTCGGAGAGCTGGCTGGGTAGGCCCAGAGCGCCGGTGGGCAGAGCCCTCAAGGGCGCCCGGACCCGCGGAGACCATTGGCTACGCGGGGCCTGACCGGGGCCTGGGAGCCGGTGGTCAGGACGCCCAGATGAGAGAATGACCCTATGAGCCGAGCCAGCCTTGCCAAGGACCCTCACGAGGTCGCAGGCATGTTCGACGCCGTCGCGCGCCGCTACGACCTCACCAACGACGTCATGAGCCTGTGGCAGATCCGCATGTGGCGCTCGGTGACCCGCGCCGCCGTCGCCGCGACCAGCGGTACCCGGGTCCTGGACCTGGCAGCCGGCACCGGCGCCTCCTGCGTGGACTACGCCGACGCCGGCGCCCAGGTGGTGGCCTGCGACTTCTCCCCCGGCATGGTTACCGAGGGCAGACGCCGCCACCCCCGGATCGGCTTCGTGGCCGGGGACGCCACGGCCCTGCCCTTTGCCGACGCCTCCTTCGACGTCGTCACCATCTCCTACGGCCTGCGCAACATCCGGGACACCGGTGCCGCCCTGGCCGAGATGCTGCGCGTGACCCGGCCCGGCGGACGCCTGGTGGTCGCGGAGTTCTCCACCCCCGTCCGGCGGGTCCTGGCCCGCGCCTACCGCTTCTACCTGGGTACGGCCCTGCCCGCGCTGGCCCGGGCGGTCTCCTCCAGCACGGAGGCCTACGACTACCTGGCCGAGTCCATCCTGGCCTGGCCCGACCAGGTGGCCCTGGCCCACCTCATCCAACGGGCCGGGTGGCGGGGCGTGGGCTACAAGAACCTCTCGGGCGGGATCGTGGCCCTCCACCGCGCCACCAGGCCACTGTGAGAAGGCACCAGCATGAATGACACACCTCAGCAGCCCCATGTCGTCTACTACGGCTGGTGCTACAGGCCGCACTCGAACTTTAAGGCCTACTGGTTCTCCCCGTCCAACCCCTTCGAGGTACACCTGCCCCTGGACTGGCGTACCACCGAGGTATCGCCCTCGCTGCTGCCCACGGGCCCCGACGGCTCCCCCAGCCTGACCGCCCTGATCGCCGGGCACGAAGACGTCTCCTCCTGGGTCCGCGGCGGCTACGGCTTCGTAGGGGCGGGACGCTACATCGTCATCCGCACCACAGGCGGTCCGGACCGTGTCCAGAAGCTGCGCAACGCCTGGCGGCACGTGATCAAGGACTCCTCCTGGCAGGACCCGCTGCGCCGTCCCGGGACCGGGCCGGTCGCCATAGGCGCCATCACCTTCTCCCCCACCAGCTACACGTACTCGATCCTGGAGATCCCCCGTGTCATCGTGGGCCTGGACGCCCAGGGCGCCTGGGTGACCACGGTGAGGGAGAAGCCCCGCAAGCACCCGGACCCGGTGGATGTCCTGGCAGACATCCGCCGCTTCGTCGCGCGGCCCGCCAGCTTCCGGGCCCCTCGCACCCTGAGCGTCCTGCCTGCCTCCGAGCAGGACTGGCGTGGTGTGCTCCCCGAGGACGAGTGGGTCCGCCGCGTGGCCGCCGCCCAGGAGCGGATGCGCGCCGGTGAGGCCCAGAAGGTCGTCATGGCGCGCGCCGCCCTGGTGGATGTCCGGCCGCGCCCCCACGTGGGTGAGGTCATTCACGCCCTGGCCCAGCGCAACCCGACCGCCTGGACCTACGGTATCCAGGCCATGGTGGGGGCGAGCCCGGAGATGCTGCTGGACCTGGAGGACGGGAGGGTCTTCAGCCGGGTGCTGGCCGGGACCGCCCGACGTCACGTCGATCCCGCCACCGACCCGCGCCAGGCCGCCGAGGAGGTGGCCCGGCTCTCCGCGTGGCTGCGCTCCTCGGACAAGAACGTGCGGGAGCACGACCTGGCCCGCGCCTCGGCCGTCCAGGCCCTGGAGCCCCTGTGCCGCGGGGTACAGGCCAGCGACCCCTTCGTCCTGGTGCTGCCCCGTGTCCTCCACCTGGCTACGGACGTGACCGCGCACGTAGCCGGGGACACCGGGGCCCTGGCCCTGGTTGACGCCCTCCACCCCACGGCCGCGGTCTGCGGCACACCACGGCAGGCGGCAGGACGTATTATCGAGGAGCTTGAGGGCCTGAGCCGGAAGTTCTACGCGGGACCGGTGGGCTGGGTGGACTGGCACGGTGAGGGCCAGTGGTGCATTGCCATTCGCGGAGCGCAGATACCGCCCATCCCCGTGCACTCCATAGGGGTGACCGGCGTGGGTCCTGTGACGGTCTACGGCGGTAGCGGGATTATGCCGGACTCCGACCCCGACGACGAGCTGGCTGAGACCCGCGCCAAGATGCGTACCGTCATGGACGCCCTGGAGTCGGCGAGCTAATGAGCCGGTGAGCTGCTAGCCAGCTCCCTGTCCCTCGCCCGCCGTCGCCGTGCGGTACCCGGCTGGTGCGCGGACCCCCTGCCCACCGCCAGCGACGGCGGGCAGGGGGTTATAAGGCGGCGGGGCGGCCCCGGGCCGGACGGCCCAGGCGGGGCTACCCCGACCCGAGCTGCCTCGGGCCGGACGGCCCAGGCCGGGCGGCTAGGTGTCCTTGCGTTCGGCCAGGGTCACGGAGACCTCCTGGACCTTCCTGTCGCGCACCAGGGTCAGTTTGACGGTGTCTCCCGCGGAGTACTGGCGCACGAACCCGGTCAGTGCCGCGCTCTGGTTCGTGGGCTTGCCGTCAATGGCCGTAATGACGTCGTCCTTGGCCACCCCGGCGTTCGCCGCCGGGGAGCCCGGCTCCACGGTGCCGACCAGGGCCCCCGCCCGGGTGACGCCGTCGGCCTGCGCATTCCCGTCCTTGATGCCGACCCCCAGGTAGGCGTGGGTGGCGCTTCCGTTGGCAATGAGCTGGTCCACGACCTTGGTGACGAGGTTGCCCGGGATGGCGAAGCCGATGCCGATACTGCCGCTCTTCTCCGCGCCGGTGGAGGCGATCGAGCTGGTGATACCGACGACCTGGCCGCTGGAGTCGAACAACGGTCCCCCGGAGTTGCCCGGGTTAATGGCGGCGTCGATCTGGATGGCGTTGGTGTACACCGGTGAGCTTCCTTGGTCCTGGCCGAGGCCGGGCTGCTGGGAGCCGTCGCCCTCCTCGTTGTTCTCCTGGCGGGTCACCACCGGACGGTCCAGGGCGGAGACAATACCCGTGGTCACGGTCGAGGACAGGCCCAGCGGGTTGCCGATCGCCATGACACCCTGCCCGGTGGCGAGCTTGGAGGAGTCCCCCATCCGGGCCACGGTGAGGTCCTTGGGGGCCTGCTCGATCTGGACGACGGCCAGGTCGGTGGCCTTGTCCGTCCCGGTCAGGGAGGCCGAGTAGATGCGCCCGTCCGCCAGGGTGACCTGGATCTTCCTGGCACCGGAGACCACGTGGTCGTTGGTGATGACGTGGCCGGAGGAGTCGTAGATGACCCCTGAGCCGTAGGCGGTCCTCCCCGAGGCGGTCTCAACCGTGATAGATACCACAGAACCGGAGACGGCAGAGCTGACCGCCTTCCAGTCCGGGCTGCCGTCGGCGGCGGGGGCGACCGTCTGGGTCACGCCGCCGGCGGCACCGGAGACGGCGGCAGCCGGGGCGGGGTTGTCCTTCTGAAGGTAGCGCAGCCCGACCACGGTCCCCCCGGAGGCGAGGAGCGCGGCCACCAGCGCCACGACGACGGTGCCCACCCAGCCCGGACCGCGGCGTGCCCGCTTGTGGGACACCACGGCGCCCGGGGCCGCGGTCAGGGTGGGGGCGTAGGGCGGTTGCCCATCCTGCCCCACGGCGGCGGGCTCGTTGAGGCCGCGGTCCTGACCGCGCTCGAAGGAGTAGCCCGCGGGAGCGGAGGGGACGGAGGTGTAGGGGGAGGACGGCGGGCGGTGCGAGGTGCTCGCCTGCTCCCAGGGCTCCCCGACCGGGCGGTGCGAGGAGGGCAGGTTGCCCGCGGGGGCCGGGCCAGCGGACGACGCCTGCACAGCGGGCTGCTGGGGCAGGCCTGTCCCGGAGCCAGCGGGCGTGACGCCCGGACCGGGGGCGCCCTCCTGGGCGGGAACGGGCCCGACGGCGCCGGGCGGCGCCCCAAAGGGCGGGGCGGCGGACCCGGGGACCTGGGGGTCGGAGCCGGGTAGCGCCCTCCCGGGCGTGCCCTGGTCCCAGCGTGGTGTGGTCTCGTCCGTGTTGCTCATTCATGTCCTCCTGTACGAACCGTGCCTAGGGAGGAGGTAACACTGCTGCTCTCGGTCTTTCCCGAGACCTAGCTGGATGTTTCCTGTGGAGGATTCGTGGCCTGGAGTCCGTCCGCAGGTACCGGCGACGGCGGGGTCAGCCGCAGGTGAACCAGGCTGGTCCCGACCACCGGCTGAGTGAGGAGACGGCGCAGGTCAGCAAGGTCGGCGGGGCGGTGGACCCGGGCGCCCAGGGCCTGGGCGAGCCCGCCGAGGTCACCGGTCTGTGGTGTGGTGAACAGGCGTGAGAAGCGTCCGGCCCCCGGCACGCGGGCGTACTCCAGGCCCGCGAAGATGGCCCCTCCGGCGTCGTCACAGACAATGACCTGGAGGTCAGGGACCTGCTCGTGGCGCCCTCGCCCCAGGCTCATGACGTCGTGCAGGCCGGCGAGGTCGCCCAGCAGGAGCCGGACGGGGCGGCGGGCGCCCAGGGCCAGGCCGACGGCGGTGGCGACGGTGCCGTCGATCCCCGCCAGGCCACGGTTGGCGACGGCGGTGGGCGCGGGGACGCCGACGGGTGCGAGGCGGTCCAGGCGGCGGATCGTGGTGGAGGAGCCCAAGACGAGCAGCGGCGCGCCCGGGCCGGTGCAGGACCGCCACACCGCCAGCGCCGCGGCGTCGGCGTCCAGCGGGGCGTTGGCGCGGCGTGGTGCCGGACCACCGTTGACGACTGTGGCGTCTACGCCCAGCGGCCCAGGACGGCAGCTGGCGTCGGGCCTGCACCCGTCGGCGGCGTCCGCACCCAGCGGGGCGTGGGCGTCCGGAGAGGGTGAGGCCGCCGCGAGGCCCGCCGCGGCCTGACGCCAGGCGGTCAGCCAGGTGGCGGGGGCGGGGGCGGCGCCCATGAGGCGGACGACCGCGGCAGCTGACGGCGAGGGTCCGGCGTCGGCCTGCGGGGGCGCGGAGGCACCACGCTCCCCCTGCCCCGGGCCGGCCCCGGTCTGCGCGGGAGCGCCGCCGCCGACCAGTGCGGAGGCCACGGCGACCGGGCTGGCCCCGGTCTGCGCAAGAGCGCCCGGGCCCCCGCCCTGGAGCGTCTCGCACGTCCGGTAGCCGGGGCGGACGGCTATGATCCGCCCCGCCGTCCCGGCCACGTCAATGACCTGGGCACGGTCGGCCAGGACGGTGACCTCCAGGTCCTCACGTCCCAGCAGGGCCGTGACCGGTCGACTGAGACCGGGGTGGCCCACCACCACGACGCGACGCACCCGGCTGGCCAGGTCGGCTCCGTCACCACGGGCAAGGAGCTCGGCGTAGCGGGGCAGCGCGTTGCCTCCCTGGCGGGCCAGGGAGGTGGGCTCAGCCAGCAGGGGCCAGCCCAGGAGGTCGGCGAGCTCGACCGCGAGCGCCCCGAGCCGCGGGTCCGGGAGGTCCCCGGCCACGACGAGCCCCAGGTCCTGGGGCGTGAGAGCCTCCTGGTCGCGGCCGCCTCGCCCGTGGCGGTGGTGACCCAGGTCCTGGGGCGTGGGGTACCCAGCGGGCGCGGCCTGCCAGACCAGGTCAACCTCCCAACCGGGCCCTGTGGCCGGGAGCGCGCCCGGGGCCGGGACAGGGAACGCGGCCGGGGCCGAGGGCGGAACAGGAGCTGGGGACGCGGCCAGGGCTGAGGCCGCCTCGGGCGCACCTGGTCCCGGCCCAGAGCCCGTCAGCCCGGGATCCGGGCCGGGCACCAGCGGAGGACGGTCCAGGGTCCTCGTCCCGGGTCCCTGCTGGTGGCCAGGCGCCAGTGTGGGGTCGGGCGCCAGCTGATGGCCAGGCGCCAGCGGGGGGCGGAGGCGGACATTGACCTGGGCGGGACCGGGGTCGTTGCTCAGGGCCCCGGCGGCCGCCAGGACGGCGCGACGCACCTGCCCGGCGAGAGCCGGCCCGGCCGCCCTGCCCACCTCCGCCGTCACGTCGGCCGGCAGGTCGACGACCAGCCGCGGAGCCCGCCCGAACAGGCACGTCTGCTCAGTGGTCTGGTTGGCGCCGGTGCCTACCAGCTCGTGGGGGCGGTCGGCGGAGAGGACCAGCAGGGGCACCCCGGCGGCGTCGGCCTCTGCGACGGCGGGGTGGAGGTTGGCCACGGCCGTGCCCGAGGTGGTCACCACCGCGACGGGGCGGCGCACCCCGGCCAGGAGGTGGGCGCGGGAGGCGCCCAGGGCGATGAACCCGGCGCTGCGCTCGTCCAGGGTGACGCGCAGGGACACCTCGCCAGCGGCCTCGGCCTCCTCCAGGGCGTAGGCCAGCGGTGCGCAGCGGGAGCCGGGGGACAGGACGGCCTGGCGGACCCCGCAGGCCACCAGGGCCGCCACAATGTGGCGGGAGGCCTGGAGGGAGGGCGGACAGGGGCATGAGGCGCCAGCGGGCAGCCTGGCCGAGCGCCCCGGGCCCGCGGCCCCCGCGTCAGCGCCTCTGGCGCCCGCGCCGTCGGTGGACGCGCTGTCGGCGCCACCGGTGCTCACAGGGGGATTCCCGCTACCGCCTTACTGGGGTCGGCCGCCTCCCGGGCACGACGCTCGGCGAGCGCCCTGATAATGTGCACCATGCGTATGGCCCAGCGCGAGCACAGGTTCGTCTTGGCTGCGGAGGCGGCCAGACGCTCCTCGGAGACGTGGAGGTCGCTGACACGCAGCACCCCCTTGTAGGGGATGATGCTGGGGTCGGCGACGTCGCGCTTGAGGAGGACGGTGGTGCCCAGCCCGCAGGCGTAGTCGAGCTCGGGCAGGACGGTGGCGAGCTGCAGGCCCTGGAACAGGCCCACGCTCGTGTCCAGGGCGGAGGAGACGACGACGGGCAGCTCCAGGCGGGAAGCGAGCTCCAGGGTCCGCCGGACCCCGCCCAGGGGCGCCACCTTGAGGATGGCGATGTCGGCGGCCTCCAGGCGGGAGACGGCCAGGGGGTCGTTGCTCAGGCGGATGGACTCGTCGGCGGCGATGGGGGTCACGATCTCCTGCCGCAGGGTCGCGAGGTCCTCGGTCGTGGCGCAGGGCTGCTCGACGTACTCCACCCCGCCGGCCGCACGCTCAATGACCGGCAGGAGGCGCTGCACCGTGGTCGGGTTCCAGTCGCCGTTGAGGTCGACGCGGATGCGTCCCCTGGGGCCCAGGGCGTCGCGGACGGCCTCCAGGCGCAGGATGTCCCGGCCCAGCTCGTGGATGTTGGGCCCGCGCCCGATGAACTCCTGACGGTCTCGCGGCGGGTCCGGCCGCAGCCCGGGCACGTGCCGGAGGAAGTAGTTGCGTCCGATCTTGACCTTGGCGACGTTGGCCCGGGAGGTGAGGATGAGCCTGCGGGCGTCGTCGGGGCCGACCTCGGGAATGGTGACGTTGACGTCAATGCTCTCACGCTGTCGCGGCGGCAGGGTGACGGGGGTGCCGTCCGGGCCGAGGCCGGTGGCCGCCTCCAGGGCGGCGGCCAGCCAGGGGGCGGCGGCCTTGGCGTCGTAGTCCCAGAAGGGCGCGAACTCGCCCCAGCCCGCCGGGCCGTGGAACAGGACGCCGTCGCGGCGCTTGAGGGCGCGGAAGGTGGTGTTCAGGGGGATGTCGTAGACCAGGGCCTGGTCTATGTCCTTCAGGAGGTCAGTGGGGTCCTGGGCGCGCAGGGCCTCCAGGTCCAGCCTGCCGACAGAGGGGTCTTGCAGGCCCTGGAAGGTGAAGTCGTGGGGGCCATGGGTCCTGGGGGAGCGGGAACCAGTCACGGCTCTAGCATAACCACATATACCGTCCTGGGGGTGAACGCCACCCGACGTGTCACGAATCGAAATCGGAACGGTCACGGCGGGGGGACGGAGACGGTGGGCAGGAGGGCAGCACCCGGAAAACGCCTGTCTCCTGGGCGTCTCCCGGGCCCGGGGTCCGCCCGGGCGCCGGACCTCAGTCGCCTAGAGTGGCAACCATCACAGCCTTAATGGTGTGCATGCGGTTCTCGGCCTGGTCGAAGACGATGGAGGCCGGGGACTCGAAGACCTCGTCAGTGACCTCCACGCCGTCCATGCCGGTGGCCTGGTAGATCTCCTCACCGATGGTGGTGTTGCGGTCGTGGTAGGCGGGCAGGCAGTGCATGAACCTGGCCTGCGGCCCTGCGACCCCCATGAGGGAGGCGTTGACCTGGTAGTCGCGCAGCATGGCGATGCGGGAGTCCCACACCTCCTTGGGCTCGCCCATGGAGACCCAGATGTCGGTGTGGACGAAGTCCACCCCGGTCACGCCGTCGGCCACGGACTCGGTGAGGGTGAGGCGGGCGCCGGTCCTGGTGGCCAGCGCCTGGGCGGCCTGGACGCACTCCTCGTCGGGCCACAGGGCCCGGGGGGCCACAATGCGCGTGTCGGCACCCATGAGGGCGCCGTTGACCAGCAGGGAGCGGCCCATATTGAAGCGGGCGTCGCCGACGTAGGCGTAGGAGATCTCACTGGCCGGCCTGCCCGCGTGCTCCAGCATGGTCAGGGTGTCGCAGAGCATCTGGGTGGGGTGCCAGTCGTCGGTCAGGCCGTTCCACACCGGCACGCCGGACAGCTCGGCGAGGGTGGTGACCTTGGCCTGGGAGTCGCCGCGGTACTCGATGCCGTCGAACATGCGGCCCAGGACCCGGGCGGTGTCGGCCACGGACTCCTTGTGGCCCATCTGGGAGCCCGAGGGGTCGAGGTAGGTGGTGTGGGCGCCCTGGTCCGCGGCACCGACCTCGAAGGAGCAGCGGGTGCGCGTGGAGGTCTTCTCAAAGATGAGGGCGATGTTCCTGCCCCGCAGGTGCTGGACCTCCCGCCCCGCCTTCTTGTCCGCCTTGAGCTGGGCGGCGAGCTGGACCAGGGCCATCCACTGCTCGGGGGTGAAGTCGAGCTCACGCAGGAGGTGGCGGCCCTTGAGGCCGGCGAGGGTCGTGGGATCGGGGGCGGGGATCACGGTCATGCGGGTCCTTTCGTGGCGGGTGGACGGTGGGGCGCTACCCGTCTGCCCCTGGGAGTCCAGGGGACGGTGGGAGGCGATGCGCCAGGCCCGGATGGCTGGCCCGTCGGCCCCTGGGGGTCCAGGGGACGGTGGGCGGGCGCGGGGCCGACGACTGAGGGGCGGCGGGGAGCACCCGGCACGATGGTAGGCCGACGCCGCTCTCCCCCACGTGTGACGCCACCGCCTCAGGACGAAGAGGCCCTGCGGGGGCCTACGTCCTGGCATTTCGCGTTAAGTCCGGCAATTGCGGAAGAGTCCCCCTCCGCCTGCGGGGGCCTACGAGTCGGCGCCCGGGGAGCTGCTTCGGCTGGCGCGCGGATGGCCCTGGTCGCAGCGGGCGGCCTGTATCGCCCCGGGAGGAGGCTATACGCGGCGGTTATCACGGCCGCGGCGGTGGTGGGCGGACGGTTCTGTCGCAATCTGAGGATCAGAGCTGACCCCACCCCGTTCTCACCTTTGTACACCCAATGTCCACGCAGGTCAGGAGCCCGGACCCTGACGCGGTCAAGGGTGTCCCTCGTTCTGATCCTCAGATTGCGACACGCACACGAACCGGGTCGGCAGACAGTCGGCAGACTACGCAGGGCGCCGTATAAACCTATTCGGATTCGCGTAGAAAAAAGTTAGGGAGCCCCGCGGTGCAGGGTGCTCCCTAGACATTACTACAGGAGGAAAAATGTCTAGTGTTATTTGGTGTCTTAATGCACCTAGCGGTGCGGGGTGCTCCCTGACAGGTGAAGTTGCGCGAAGTCATAGGCCTGATGGCTGGGTCTTAATGCACCTAGCGGTGCGGGGTGCTCCCTGACCCTCGGCGCTGACGCCGGCGGCGAGCGCCGCCGACCCCGGTCTTAATGCACCTAGCGGTGCGGGGTGCTCCCTGACTCCGGGAACGAGAACTGGTGCCGGAGCAAGGCCGAGTCTTAATGCACCTAGCGGTGCGGGGTGCTCCCTGACCCTGCTCCTGGGAGCCGCGTGGTTGCAACGTTTCCAGGGGCTGGATCGCCACCGGCCTGTGGAGGCCCTTCCGGAGGTGGCTGGAACGGGTCCATTTTTACCACCTTTCGTTGGTATGACGCCACTCGCCACCGACGGCCCCGGGAGCGGATCCGGCGCCGGCTTTGGACGAGACCATGCGGAAAAGTGGCAGTCAGACGGGGTGTCCCACACCACACTGATGGTGACCAATGTCACAGATTCGATCTGCCTCAACCCTGCGAGCACCCGCACGCGCACCCCCTCCCTCACCAGATCCCCCGGCACAGGCCCCGTCCTCAAGCATAGACGCAGCACCGTAGACATCCCTTCATTTGAAGGACGAAGAAACCCCGCACTAGGTGCGGGGCTCTACGAATCGGTGCTCGGGGAACTGTCTCATCCCTAGCTGCCAGCAGCAAGGGTAACGCACGGAGTTAACCCCGGTGTAGCCACGGGGTAGGCCAGGCGAGAGCGCAGGAGGTGGCACGCGGGAGGCAGGGCGGACGCCCGCTGCTCACACGGCGTCGCGCGTGACGGGGCAGGTCATGCAGTGCCCGCCGCCCCGGCCGCGCACCAGCTCCACCCCGGGGGTCTCAATGACCTCCACCCCGGCGCGGCGCAGGGTGTCGTTGGCGGCCTGGTTGTGGGCGTAGCCAATGACGCGCCCCGGGGCGAGGGCGACCACGTTGCAGGAGTCGCGGGAGAGCTCACGCAGGGCCTCGGCCTCGTTGGACATGTCCGGGCTAATGACGCGGAAGGAGTCCGTGCCGGCGGCGCGGGCCAGGACGACGTCCATCTCGGAGCCGTCGTGGACGGTCACGCGCAGGGCCTGGCCGTTGGTACCGGGCTCGATCTCCACGGTGGTGACGTCGTTGAAGCCGGAGAAGCGCAGGCAGGTGTCCGGGGAGACCATGGTCATGAGGGTGTCCAAGTGCATGACGGCGTCGAGCTCGGTGTAGAAGGCGCGGTCGGGCATGTGGACGCCAATGACCCGGTCGGCGGCGTCGGCGGAGAACAGGCGCGTGGCCAGGCGCTCCACCCCGGCGGCGCTGGAGCGGTGGGTCAGGCCCATGACCAGGGTCCGGTTGCCCAGGACCAGGAAGTCGCCGCCCTCGATGGTGGCCGGGGAGGCCCCGTGCTCCTCGCTCCACAGGGCGGCGCGGCCGGCGAAGGCCGGGTGGAAGCGGTAGACGGCCTCGTAGTTGACGGCCTCACGCCGCCGGGGGGCCAGGGCCATGGTGTTGACGGAGACCCCGCCGTAGAGCCAGGCGGAGGTGTCGCGGGTGAACAGGTGGTTGGGCAGGGGGGTGACCACGAACTGCCCCTCCAGGGTGGACAGGTAGGTGGTGCTGAACAGGGTGGCGGCGTCGGCGGCGCTGAGGCGCTCACGCAGCTCGGTGCGGGTGATGCCCGCCAGGAGGACCTCGGCGAGCTCGGCGTCGGGCAGGGAGCCGAAGAAGTCAATGAGGACCTCGGAGGTGGACACCCCCACGGTCTCGGGCCCCACGGTCTCCTCCAGGACCAGCTGGCGGGCCTCGGGGACGGCCAGGGTCTCGGTGAGCAGGTCGCGGAAGTCGTGGACGATGACGCCCTCGGCACGCAGGATCGCGGTGAGGGCGTCGTGCTCGGCCTGGGCGCGGGAGACGTTGAGGGCGTCGTCAAAGAGCAGGGAGTCGGCGTTAATGGGGGTCAGGCGGGCGATCTCCCCGCCCGGGCGGTGGACAATGACCTCCCGGAGGCGCCCTGTCTCGGAGTCCACGCGCCCCCCGCCGTCGGAGACGGGGATAAAGGGGCGGTCCTGCGGTGCGTCCGGTGTCGTGGTCATGACGTCAGGGTAACGGGCCCGGGCCTGGGGCGTCGGGTGGCCCAGGAACCAGGGCCCAGGAGCCGGGACTGGCCTCCGGGGGCCGCCCGGGAGCTCTCGTGGCAGGGCAGGACACCCGGGTCGCGCCCAGCCAGCCTCCGGGGGCCGCCCAGGAGCTCTGCGCGATACCCTGACGCCATGCCCACACGACCTGGGGAGCGGCCTGTTCCCACGCGCGTCTCGGAGCTCTTCGACCCCACCCGCTGGCGGGAGGTCGAGGGCTTCCCCCACGGTCCTGGCGGCCTGACCGACGTCACCTACCACCGTGGCTGCGTGCGCGACGCCTCTGGCACCTGGGTCCGCGACCTGCCGGTGGTGCGGGTGGCCTTTAACCGCCCCGAGGTGCGCAACGCCTTCCGCCCCCGCACCGTGGACGAGCTCTACCACGTCCTGGACCACGCGCGCATGAGCGGCGACGTCGGCGCGGTCATCCTGACCGGTAACGGCCCCTCCCCGCGTGACGGCGGCTGGGCCTTCTCATCCGGCGGTGACCAGCGCGTGCGGGGCCGCGACGGCTACCGCTACGAGCGTGAGGACGCCGCCAGCCCCAGCGCTGGCACCGGGACCGAGGACACCGCCCCAGGCGGCGTCGCCCCCGACAGCGGCACTGCCGTCACCCCCGACACCACCACTCCCAGCACCGGGACCCCCGCCTACTCCCACGACGCCGACGTGGCCGCGGCACAGGCGCACATTGACACAGCCCGGGCGGGTCGCCTGCACGTCCTGGAGGTCCAGCGCCTCATCCGCACCATGCCCAAGGTGGTCATCGCGGCCGTCCCCGGCTGGGCGGCGGGCGGCGGGCACAGCCTCAATGTGGTGTGCGACCTGTCCCTGGCCAGCCTGGAGCACGCCCGCTTCAAGCAGACCGACGCCAGTGTGGGCAGCTTTGACGCCGGCTACGGCTCGGCGCTGCTGGCCCGGCAGGTCGGCGACAAGCGGGCCCGGGAGATCTTCTTCCTGGCCCGCACCTACGACGCCGAGACCGCTGCGCGCTGGGGCGTGGTCAACGAGGCGGTCCCCCACGCCGAGCTGGAGGAGCGGGCCCTGGAGTGGGCGGCCACCGTGACCTCCAAGTCGCCCCAGGCCATCCGCATGCTCAAACTGGCCTTCAACCTGGCCGACGACGGCCTGGCCGGCCAGCAGGTCTTCGCCGGGGAGGCCACGCGCCTGGCCTACATGACCGACGAGGCGCTCGAAGGTCGGGACGCCTTCCTCCAGCGCCGCGAGCCGGACTGGTCCCCCTTCCCCTACTACTTCTGAGCTGCTCTGAGCGGGCTACCCAAAGGCGCTGACGGCTCCCGCGGGGCCGCACGGTCTATCCCCGGGGCACCCACGACCCACCAGCCGCCAGGCCACCCGGCCCCGGTGCACCATGCGGTCGCCTATCCCCGGAGCGCCCGCAACCCACCTGTACTCCAATTCCCCGGCGCTCTCCCCGAGCCCCCGCGTCCTGCCGCACGCCGCACCACCCGCACCCCGCCGCACGCCAACTCGTCTCGCAGGCCCAAATGTTGCGTGAGATCATTCACATGCAATGGCGCGTACACGCACCCCTCCCCGTCCTTAGAAGAGGGCACTCATGAACAACCTGCTCGCCCGCACCGACAAGTCCCGTCGGCGTACCGGCACGGCCCTGCTGGTCGGCCTCATTGGCGGAGTCTTCTCCGCCATAGTGAAGTTCGGCTGGGAGGTCCCCTTCCCGCCGCGCACCCCGGGCCTGCGCTCGGACACCAATCCGCCCCAGTCCATGCTGGAGTGGTTCGGAATGTCCCACGACGCCTCGCACAGCACGGTGACCTTCAGCAATAACCCGCTGCCGATCATGTCCTTTATTGTGCACTTCAGCTTTGCGATCGCCTTCGGCCTGCTGTACTGCGTGGTGGCTGAGTACTACCCGGGGATCAAGCTGTGGCAGGGGGCCGTCTTCGGCGTCCTGGTCTACGTGGGCGCGCACGTCGTCGTCATGCCGCTGCTGGGGTGGGCGCCGAGCCCCTTCCCGTGGGTGGAGGGCGCCCAGACCTGGTCGGAGCACTTCTCCGAGCTCCTTGGTCACATTGTGTGGATGTGGTCCATTGAGATAGTGCGACGCGACCTGCGCAACCGCATTACCCACGAGCCCGACGCCGAGGTCCCGCTGGACGCGGCCACCCGGTAGGCCCGTCCCCAGTGGAGTAGCACGCCCGCGGTGGGGCCGGCGCTGGCCCCACCGGCCGCCCACCCCGGCTTCACGGCCCAGGCTGCTGCCAACCCCACCACCAGGGGCCCACACGTGCAGGTATTCACGTGACCGACCTGCCACGCGGCCTGCAAGACGTGCAGGGGCCCACACGTGCGGGCGTTTACGGCCACGTCCCAGGGCACTGCTGGCCCCACCACCAGGGCCCACACCCTCAGCGCCGGGAGTCGTCCGGGGGTTATCCTGCGGGCCCGGGCGCCGGGCCCACACCCTCAGTCCTCAACGCCTGCTGGCCTCAGGGGCGCATGGGTCCGCCCGTACGCGGAACCCTGCCAGCCAGCTGCTGGCGCGCCCGTCAGGGGCTCACGGGTCCGACCCTGGCTGCCGCCGGTGAGCGAGCTGTAGCAGCCTGCTCACGGGCCCGCCCGTACGCGGGGCCCTGGGTGCAGCACCCTCATGTTCGTCCTGACCGCCACGGGCCCGCCCGTACGCGGGGCCCTGGGCCCGTCACGGATTCACCACCAGGGGGCCCACAGGTCCGCCCCCAGGGCCGGGTCCACCAGGACCAGCCCCACCGCCAGGAGCAGGCTGTAGACCAGCTCGTAGAGCCCGGCGTTACGCAGGGCCGGGATGAGCGCGCGCCCCGTGGCCCCGGCCAGGACCGGGCGGGCCGCATGCTCCACCATCGCCGAGCAGCACAGCAGCAGCACCAGGAGGCTGGGCCCGGTCCAGCCCCCGGTGGTCTGGGCGCCGTCGGTCAGGTCGTAGCGGGCCAGCACCAGGGACACCCCGCCCAGGACGACCGGCAGGCCCAGCATGAGCAGGTAGGCGGTCCTGGCGCGCCCAGGCCCCAGGCGCACGGCCAGGGTGCGCTTGCCGTGGGCGGGGTCGGTGGCGATGTCGCGCAGGTTGTTGACCATGAGCAGGGAGCAGGCAATGAGCCCGATGCCGCACGCCGCCGGCCACACCCAGGCGGGCACGCGCCCGGCCTGGACGTAGGTGGTCCCGGCGGTGGCCACGAGCCCAAAGAACACGAACACGAACACCTCGCCCAGGCCCGCGTAGCCGTAGGGGCGGGGGCCGCCGGTGTAGAACCAGGCGGCGGCGATCGCCGCGGCGCCGAGCGCCAGCATCCACCACTGCCCACTGACTGCCAGCAGCCCCAGTCCCAGGAGCCCGGCCACCCCGAAGCAGCCGAACGCGGCCAGCTTGACGGTGCCGGGAGCGACCTGCCCGGAGACGGTCAGGCGGGGCGGACCGGTGCGGTTATCGTCGGTGCCACGCACGCCGTCGGAGTAGTCGTTGGCCAGGTTGCAGCCGATCTGGAGCGCGAGGGCCACCCCGGCGGCCAGGAGCGCACGCACCCAGGACCACCGTCCCAGGGCGACGGCGGCGCCGGTGCCCAGGACAACCGGGGCGACGGCGGCCGGCAGGGTCCGCAGCCGCACCACCTCGACCCAGCTGGTCGCCCGCGGCCCGGGACGGCTCGGCTGCTGGCCTGCCCCTGGCTGACGGCCCGGGACGTGCGTTCCGGCTCCGTCCGGGGCTCCTGGCTGCTGGCCCGCTCCCGGCCGGGGGCTCGGGCTGGGATCGGGGGCTGGCTGCTCGTTCACGAGCCGTATCCTCTCACCCCCCCACGACCACCAGCCGGGGATCCCGAGGGTCCTGGGGCCGGTTTGTCGCAATCTGAGGATCAGAAGGAGGGCCACCCTCGGCTACACCAGGGCCCGGGCTCCTGACCTGCGTGGACATTGGGTGTACAAAGTGCTGGGCGGGGTGGGGTCGGTTCTGATCCTCAGATTGCGACAGAATCAAGCACCGCACGGCGCGCAAAGAGCTCGCCGCGTATGGGTGCCGGGTGAGAAGACTGAGGCATCTGCGGTCAGGCCCGGGGTAGTGGGGCTGGCCGGGCGTCCGGGGCCGCACCTGGGACCGTCGCGTCCCAGCAGTCGGCGATGGGGGCCGGCCGGCAGTTCCGGCCCCGGCAGCACGATCACTCACGTCAGGCCCCGGGGCAGTGGGACCAGCCGCCCACGCACACGCCCTGGTCCGCAGGACCGCCAGGCCCGGGGTAGTGGGGCTGGCCGGGCGTCCGGGGCCGCACGCTGCTGACTAGCGGGCCAGGCCCCGGGATAGTGGGGCCAGCCCAGGGATTAGGGCGCCCCGGAGACGTCACCGGCCAGGAGCTGCGCGACCGCACGGCGGTCCACCTTGCCCGGCCCCCGCAGGGGCAACGCGGGCAGCACACGCACACGCTTGGGCGTGTGGGCGCCGTCGAGCAGGGCACGTGCCGCCCGACGCACCTCCTGGGCGTCGGGCCTGGACCCGGGGGCGGGCACCACGGCGGCGGCGACCACGCTGCCCCACTCCTGGTCCTCCACCCCCACGACGCAGGCCTGGCGGACGCCGTCGATGCTGGTCAGGACGGACTCAACCAGGTGGGGGTCCACCTTGAGGCCGCCGGTGACGATCATGTCGTCCAGGCGCCCCAGGACCGTCAGGCGCCCGTCGGCCTCGACACGCCCCCGGTCGCAAGTCCACACCTCCCGCCCCCAAGGGCCCTGCCGGAACTCGCAGCCGCCCCCGGCGTCACCTACGTAGCCCTGAGCCACCACCGGCCCGGAGATGACGATCCGCCCCTCGGGCCCCTCCACGCGCACCCGCACCCCGTCCAGGGCGACACCGTCGTAGACGCACCCGCCCCCGGTCTCGGTCATGCCGTAGGTGGTGACCACGGCAATACCCGCCGACCTGGCCCGGCCCAGGAGGTCCGCCGACGCCGAGGCCCCACCGACCAGGACCGCCGTCGCCCGGGCCAGGTCGGCGGTGGCCTGGGGGTCCTGAAGGACACGATGAAGCTGGGTGGGAACCAGGGAGACGTAGACGCGGGCAGGTGGCGTGGGCGTTCCGGGGCCGGCGGCCTGGCGGACGAGCCTGACCAGGGCCGGATCCACCACCTCCTGCTCGGGGCCGGCAGGCTGGCGCGCCAGTGCGGCGCGCCCGACAGGCACCACCCCCCGCGTGGGGTCGGCAGGGACCGGCCTCTTGGCCTGGTTGCCGCGGACCGCCCCCTGCGCGGAGCCGGTGGCCAGCCCGGACGCGGCAGGGTCGCCTAGGGACGCACCGACGGTCACAGGACCAGCAGACGCGGCAGCGGCTACGGCCCGGCCCAGGGCCCGAGGGTCAAAGCCACCTTCCAGATCCACCACCACAGGTGGCACCCCGGCCACGAGGGAGCGCACGAGCACCTGCAGCCCGGCCACGTGGTGGGCGGGCAGGGCCAGCACCCACCGTCCCGGCCCACCGAGCCTGGCGTGGGTAGCACGGGCGGAGGCGACCAGGGCCTGCACGCTCGTGCCCACCAGCCGCCCGGTGCCGGTGGTGGAGCCGGAGGTGCGCAGGACGATGTCAATGCCGGGCCGGGTCCCCAGCAGCCGCCCCAGGTCGGCGCGGAGCTCGGCGTCCGCCACATCCAGTCCCACCGCGTTCACTGCATCCGGTTCTACCGCGCTCGCCGCCAATCCCATTGCGCCCGCACCCGGCCCCGCTGTACTCGCCGCACCTGCTCCTGCCACATCCGTTGCACCCGGTCCCGCCGGTCCCGCCGTGCCCGCCGGTCCCGCCGTGCCCGCCGCACCCGTTCCTGCTGCTTCCGTTGCACCCAGTCCCACCGCATCCGCCACACCTGGTCCCGCTGCACCCCGTCCCACTGCGCCCGCCGCGGGGGCGGGTGCCGGTAGCGCCTGCCTGGCGTCAACCGGGACGAGGACACCGTGGACACGCAGCAGCCGAGGGATCACAAGGTCATTGTGCCCATACAGGTAGCCACTCGGCTACGCTCCTGCCATGCGCGCGCTCCTCCTCGTCCTCGTCATCGCCCTGACGATCTACTCCCTCCTGGACTGCGCCCGCAGCCCCGAGGAGTCCCTGCCTGCACGTATGCCGAAGTTCCTGTGGATTCTCCTCATTGTCACGACCCCAATGGTCGGCCCGATCGCCTGGATCATTACCTCCCGGGTCAAGGCCGCCGAGGACAAGGGCGGGGTCGTGGAGCCCACCATCTGGTCGGCCCCCGAGGGCACCACCTTCCACCGCCCCGCCCGACGGCGCCCAATGGCCCCCGACGACGACCCCGAGTTCCTGCGGGGCCTGGAGCGGGACATCCGCAGGCGTCGGCGGGCCCAGGAGGGCGGAGGCACGGACCCAGACGACCGCAAGGACACGCCGGGCACCGGAGACAGCGAGCCCGACCCCACCGCCTGAAGACCGGTCTGCCCCAAGGGCGGGTCAGCACGGCTATGGCGGGCTGCTGCTCCTTCGCTGGCCCCTGCTCCTTCGCTGGCCCCCGCCCCGGGGGTCGGGGCGACCAGGTCGGCAGCCTCGGGACTCCTGAGGTGCGCCAGCTCTCACCCCGGGGTCGGGTCAGCGCAGCTTGGCGGACTGCCGCTCCTGCGCCAGCCCCAGCCCGGGGCGGGTCCCATTGACGCCGACTCCCCGGGCTACCTCACCGACCAGCCCCCGCCCCCGGCCGGTGTTGCACATTCATCCCGGGAGCGCCGCCGGGCCAATGGCGCCATTTCAACGTTTTCTCCACCCGTGCGGGGCCCGGTGACAAGATGAATGTGCAACGCCGTCGTCGTTGCACATTCATCTTGTTCCCAGACCTCACGCTACCGCGCGGATCCGCATGATTTCGCGGTTCCTGAATCCGGGGCCACGGAAAGAATGTGCAACTCCCCCGGGCGGCCGCCTTACGCCCGCAGACGCGGCTGGGTCCAGGCGGGCCAGCTGGCCACGTCCACGTCGTAGCCGTGGGCGGCCGCGTGGAGCATCCAGTCCCCCGGCAGCCAGGTGGCCCCGGCCAGCTGGGGGTGCTCGGGCATGTACTGGGCGGCCCAGAGCACGAGGATGAGCTCGGCCCACTGGGTACGCAGCTTCCAGCGGGCCGACCCCCTGGCGTTAGTGGCCGCGATCACCACCTCCCCCACCCCGGTGAGCTGAATCTCCTGCATGTCGGCGTAGGAGACCGGCATGACCCCCTCACCCGTACCAATGTAGATGCCGTGGGTGGAGACGGTCACACGTGCGCTCGCCAGGTGCCGCCACCGGACCACGGCGTCGGCCTGCGCGGCCTTCCTCCGGCGCGAGTTGACGTAGGCCTGCCCGCCGAAGAACGCGGCCGTCAGGGCGATCCCCACCGGGCCGCCCGCCAGGAAGAAGCCGCGCGAGGGGTTGTAGGTGGCGTCCCCGCGCCGGAACAGCAGGAGCTC
The DNA here is from genome assembly GCF_002999235.1 of Actinomyces sp. oral taxon 897. Taxonomy (NCBI): domain Bacteria; kingdom Bacillati; phylum Actinomycetota; class Actinomycetes; order Actinomycetales; family Actinomycetaceae; genus Actinomyces; species Actinomyces sp. oral taxon 897. The sequence goes on from NZ_CP027236.1 coordinate 1,784,670, forward strand.
AGCGTCGGCGGAGGCCAGCATAACCTCGTCGGGCCCGAGGTGGCGTCGCACCGGGTCCACGACCGGTGAGACCGGGTTGGGCCGACGCCGGTGCGCCAGCGAGGTCAGGACCCCGGCGGTGTTCCACCAGACAAAGTCCTGGCCGGTCCAGGGCCGCCGGGGGGCGGGGCGGGGCCGGGGGTCGTGCACCAGGCGCTGCCCGTCCGCGGGTACCAGGTCGTCCGACGTCGGGGGCCCCGGCTGCGGGGGGCCCGACGTCGGCGGCTGGGTCACGCCCGGGCCTCCGTGGACCCGGGCCCGGCGGGCGCTGCTGGCGCGGCGTCGTGCGCTGCCGGTGTGGCCGCCCCGGTCTCGGGCCCGGCGGGCGCTGCTGGCGCGGCGTCGTGCGCTGCTGGCGTGGCCGCCCCGGCGTCGCCCATCTTCTCGCTGGCGGCCGACGTGCCCGGGACCATGTCCTCGGCCTGGCGCAGGAGGTCCCCGGCGGGCTCCCAGTAGGCCAGTCCGGTCAGGGTACGGTCCTCAAAGGTCAGGGAGGTCAGGGAGGCCAGGGAGCACTGGCGGCGTCGGGGGTCGTGGGCCAGGAGACGGCCCTCCAGCCACAGGCGCAGCGACCAGATGGGCAGCTGGTGGCTGACCAGCAGCGCCTCGTGGCCCTGCGCCAGCGGGACGGCGTCGCGCACGGCGGCGGCCATGCGGGCCACCAGGTCGACGTAGGGCTCCCCCCAGGAGGGCCGCAGGGGGTTGACGTAGTAGCGCCAGTGCTGGGGGTGGGTCAGCACCCGACGGTCGCGGTTGACCGGCACCCCCTCAAAGTGGTTACCCGCCTCAGTGAGCCGGACGTCGGTGGTCGGGGTCAGGCCGAAGGCCTCGGCCGTCGGCGCCCCGGACTCCCGGGCGCGCTCCAGCGGGGAGGTGATGACGGCCACGACGTCGTGCCCGGTGGCGGACAGGACGTGAGCCACCCGCTGGGCCATGGCCGCCCCGAGGGCGGAGAGGTGGTAGCCGGGGCGGCGGCCGTAGAGGATCCCCTCGGGGTTGTAGACCTCGCCGTGCCTCATCACGTGGATCGTCGTACGCACCATAGCCCTGATTCTGTCACGCCCCGCCCCCGCCGGGGCCCGCCCACGGTGAGCCGACGGCAGAACCCACCACGGCGCCGTCGGCCCGGGAGCCGTATCGTGGGGCCATGACGACTCGCAGCGCATGGGGCCTCGGCCTCGCCACCGTGACCGACGACGGCACCACCCTGGACGTGTGGTACCCCCGCCCCGTCCTGGGCGACGAGCCCGAGGACGGTCACGCCGACCTCCTGGCCACCCTGACGACCATGGAGCGTAAGGACGCGGCCCGCGGCGTGCACACCACCGTGGTGCGCACCTGGGCGGACCTGGACGACGCCCCCCAGACCGTGGCGGGCGCCTACCTGCGTCTGCACGTCCTGTCCCACCGCCTGGCCCTGCCCAACACGGTCAACCTGGACGGCATCTTCTCCCGCCTGCCCAATGTGGTGTGGACCTCGGTGGGTCCCTGCGCCGCGGAGGACTTCGAGACCACCCGCACCCGCCTGCGCGCCGCCCTGGGCTCCCCCGTCCAGGTCAGCTCGGTGGACAAGTTCCCCCGCATGACCGACTACGTGCTGCCCTCGGGGGTGCGCATCGGCGACGCGGCGAACGTGCGCCTGGGCGCCTACCTGTCGGAGGGCACCACCGTCATGCAGGCTGGCTTCGTCAACTACAACGCCGGGACCCTGGGGCGCTCCATGGTGGAGGGACGCATCTCCCAGGGCGTGGTCATTGGCGACGGCTCGGACATCGGCGGCGGCGCCTCGACCATGGGCATGCTCTCGGGCGGCGGACGCCAGCGCGTGGCCCTGGGCGAGCGCTGCCTGCTGGGGGCCAACTCCGGCCTGGGCATCCCGCTGGGGGACGACTGCGTGGTGGAGGCGGGACTCTACCTGACGGCCGGGACCAAGGTCTCACTCATGCCCCAGGGGGGTGTGGTGCCCGGCAGCCACGGCCTGTTCAAGGAGCCTCGCGTGGTCTCCGCCCGCCAGCTGGCGGGGGCCTCCAACGTGCTGTTCCGCCGCAACTCCCAGTCCGGCGCCGTGGAGGCCCTCTCCCGCGGCGGCAAGGGTATTGCGCTCAACTCCGAGCTCCACACCAACCAGTAGGGACGCCCCCGGCCCGGGCGCCGGGCCCGTCGCCCTCAGGGCTTGCGGGCCACCAGGGCAATGCCCACCATGTCCTTCTTGTAGCGGGTGAACACGGCACGCATCTGGAGGATACGGGCACGCAGCTCCTTGTCCCGCAGGATATTGCGCACCATGCGCAGGGCCCCGCGCAGGCCCTCGTCACGCAGGTTGCGCCCCACCTTGAGCAGGGCCATGGGGGCGGTGCCCACCCACTCCACCTTCAGGCCCGCGTCCTCCATGAGCTGCTTCCAGGCGGCGGCGGTCATGGGCCGGGCGTTGACGTGGATGGCGCGGGCCAGGTCCTTGCGCAGCTCGGTGTAGTGGTCCTGGTCAATGTCGTCGGGGACGACGCCGAGCTCGTGGATGGCGTAGCGGCCGCCGGGCCGCAGCACCCGGACGGCCTCGGCCACGATAGCGGCCTTGCCCTTGTCCCCCTGCATGGTCAGCATGGCCTCCCCGACCACGACGTCGGCGCAGGCGTCCGGCAGGCCGGTGGCGGCGGCCTCGCCCTGCCGGACGGTGCCGCGGTCCCCGACCACGGCGGCCACCCGGGCGGCAGCCTGCGGGTCCCGGTCAATGGCCGTGTAAGACGCGGGCCCGGCCTTCATGATCTCGGCGGCGGTGCGCCCCAGGCCGGGGGCCATCTCGACGACGTCGGCCCCCGCCAGGCGGGCACGGGCGAGCATGGCGGCGGACAGGGCCGCGCCGCCCGGGCGCAGGACACGCTTGCCGGCGCGGGCCAGCACCCAGTGGCCCGGGGCGGTGGCCACGGGGCGGTCGGCGTAGGGAAGGGGGACGTCAGAGGGGTCAGAGGGAGCGGCAGCCTTGGGACGGTCGTGCGGTTCAGCCATGCGCCCAGTTTAACCTGGTGGTACCGGAATAAAACAGACGGTCCCAGGCCCCAGGTCCCGGCACGGTCAGCACGGCACAGACACCCCGGCCGTCAGGCTCAGACCCGGGTGACGCGGTCCAGGCTGGAGACGCCCGTGCGCACCCCCGGGTACTCGCGCACCGGCGCCCCACGGCGTCGCATGGCCACGTAGTGGCGCTCGACCGGCCCGGTGTAGACCTGCCGGGGCCGGCCAATGCGCTTGGCGGGGTCCACCATCATCTCCCGGTACTGGGCGATCCAGCCCGGCAGGCGCCCCAGGGCGAACAACGGCGTGAACATCTTGGTGGGGAACCCCATGGCCTGGTAGATCAGGCCGGTGTAGAAGTCCACGTTGGGGTAGAGGTTGCGGGAGACAAAGTACTCGTCGCTCAGGGCCACCTCCTCCAGCTCCATGGCGATCTCCAGCTTGCGGTCCCCCTCGGAGCTGCCCAGGCGGCTGAGGACCGAGTGGGCCGCCTCCTTGACCAGGGCGGCGCGCGGGTCGTAGCTCTTGTAGACCCGGTGCCCGAACCCCATGAGCCGGACCCCGTCCTCCTTGTTCTTCACCTTGCGGACGAACTCGCCCGTGCTCAGCCCCTGGGTCTGGATGGTGTCCAGCATACGCAGGACCGCCTCGTTGGCCCCGCCGTGCAGCGGGCCGGACAGCGCCCCCACCCCCGCCGCCACGGAGGCGTACATATTGGCGTCGGCCGACCCCACCAGGCGCACCGTGGAGGTGGAGCAGTTCTGCTCGTGGTCGGCGTGGAGGATGAGCAGCATGTCCAGGGCGCCAATGACCACGGGGTCAATGTCGTAGGCCTGGTAGGGCATGCCGAAGGTCAGGCGCAGGAAGTCCTCCACGTAGCTGTTCCGCGGATCGGGGTAGAGCAGCGGCAGGCCGATGGCGCGGCGCGCGATGTAGCTGATCATCGTCGGCATCTTGGCAATGAGCAGGACGGTGGCCAGTTCGCGCTCGTAGGGGTCGTGCGGGTTGAGGGTGTCCTCGTAGTAGGTGGCCAGGCCGGATATCCCGGACTGGAGGATCGCCATGGGGTGACCCGAGGAGGGGAAGGAGGTGAAGAAGCTGCGGAAGTCCTCGTGCAGGAGCCGGTGGCGGGCGATACGCTCCTGGAAGCGCTCAAAGGTGCTCCTGTCCGGCAGGTCCCCGTTGATCAGGAGGTAGGCGACCTCCAGGAAGCTGGAGTTCTTGGCGAGCTCGGCGATCGGGTAGCCGCGGTAGCGCAGGATCCCGGCGGCACCGTCAATGTAGGTGATCTCCGAGGCGCAGGAGGCGGTGTTGGTGTAGCCGGGGTCCAGGGTGACCAGGCCCGTGGCGCCCAGGAGGCTGCCGACCCTCAGGCCGTCGGCGCCCTCGGTGGCAAAGGCCCGGGGCAGCTCCACCTGCACCTGGTCCACGCTCAGCAGACCGGGGGCGTCGGAGTCTGACAGGTCCACGGGCACGCTGCCAGGGCGGGGGCTGCCACCGGGACGGGGCCCGCTGCCAGGGCGCCCGCCACCAGGGTTGAGGCCGCCACCGGGGTCGACGGGCCCTCCAGGGCGGGCGGCAGGACCCGGGCCGGCGCAGGAGGCGGGGGCGGCAGGGCCGGCGTCGGTCGCGCGGGTGGCGCTCGCGGCGGGAGCGGTGCCGGGGTGGGCACTCGGGGTGGGGGACTCGGTCATGACGCCTCCTCTGTGGTCGTGGCAGCCAGGCGGGCCACCGGGACTACGGTCCTCACCCACCACTGTAGGCGCTGGTGGTGACAGGGTGTGGTATCCGCGGCGCCTGGCACCGGGCGCTCCCGGGCCGCGCAGGCGGGTGGCAGCCGCCTCCACCCACTCGAGCCGGGCACGGTGCGGTCAGTAGTGGTAGCGCGCCTGGAGGATAACGAGGTCGTCGCCGTCGACCAGGTAGACGAGACGGTGCTCGTCAGTGATACGCCGCGACCAGGCGCCGGGGGCTCCGTACATAAGCCGCTCAGGCTTGCCTATGCCGGCGCGGGGGTCACGCAGGCAGGCGTCGATCAGGGTGTTGACACGCTTAAGGACCCGCCGGTCGGCTCTCTGCCAGTGCTTGTAGTCCTCCCAGGCGCCGGGGTCCCAGACAAGCCTCACTCAGTCCTCCCGGTCGAGGTCGTGCTCCTCGGTCCGGCCCGCGCGCGCCCGGTCATAGGCGTCAAGCAGCCTGCGGGCGTTGGCCGGGGAGCGGAACAGGTAGGCGGTCTCCTGCCAGGCCGCGTACTCGTCAGCGGGCATGAGGACGACGCTGCCCTTCCGTGAGACGATCTCCACGGGCACACGGTCACTGGTGACCTGCTCAATGAGCGGGAACAATGTCCTGCGTGCCTGGCTGACGCTAATAGACACGGTCACCACCTCCCTACCTGAACAACGGTACCAGGTAACGGTACCAGATGGGTGGGCGGAGACCGGCTCAGGGGCGGAACAGGGCGGCGGCTCCCGGGCCGCGCAGGCGGGCGGCAGCCGCCTCCACCCGCTCGTCGGTGTCGGTCAGGGAGACCCGCACGTGCCCGGCGCCGGCCGTACCGTAGAAGTCGCCGGGGGCCACCACAATGCCCAGCTCGGCAAAGGCCCCCACCAGGTCGAAGGCGCTCATGCCCGCGGGCCCGCGCAGCCACAGGTAGAGTCCCGCCACCGAGAGCGGGTCGGCCACCAGCCCGACGTCGGCGACGGCCTCCACCAGGAGGGCGCGGCGTCGGCGGTAGGTCTCCCGCTGGGCGGCCACGTGCGCCTCGTCGCCCAGGACGGCCGTGATCACCGCCTGGACGGGGGCGGGGACCATGAGGCCGGCGTGCTTGCGCACCTCGGTGACGGCGGCGACCAGGGCGGCGTCGCCCGCGAGGAAGGCGGCCCGGTAGCCAGCGAGGTTGGACTGCTTGGACAGGGAGTACAGGACAATGAGGCCGGAGCGGTCGGGGGCGCCGTCAGGCCTGGTACCGCCCACGCGCGGGTCGAGCAGGCTGGGGACGCCCTGGCTCACCCAGGGCTCGGCCCAGGGCAGCTCGGCGTAGCACTCGTCGGAGACGACGACGGCGCCGCGCCGGCGTGCCCAGGCCACCACGCGGGCCATCTGGGCCACGGAGAGGACGTGCCCGTCGGGGTTGCCGGGGCTGTTGAGCCAGACGAGGACCGGGTCGCGTGGGGTGCCGTCGGGGCCCGTGGGCAGGACCCAGGTGGCGGGGTCGGCGTCGGTGTCCACGGGGACCGGGTGGGCGCCGACCAGGCGGGCGCCGACGTCGTAGGTGGGGTAGGCGGCGCGCGGGTGGAGGACGAGGTCGCCCGGGCCCACGCCGAGCTGGAGGGGCAGGAGGGCGACGGACTCCTTGGAGCCAATGGTGGGGATGACCTCGGCGTCCATGAGAGCGGGCACGCCCCGACGCCGGGCCATCCACTCAATGACGGCCGCACGCAGGGCGGGGGTGCCTACCGTGGTGGGGTAGCCGGGGGCGTTGGAGGAGTCGGCCAGGGCCTGGCGGGCGACGGCGGGGGTGTCGTCCACGGGGGTGCCGACGGCCAGGTCCACGACGCCGTCGGGGTGCTGGGCGGCGCGGGCCCGGTAGGGGCGCAGGGAGTCCCAGGGGAAGTCGGGCAGGGCCGGTGGGCGGGGCAGGATGGTGGCGCTGGCCAGGCCGGTGAGGGGCTGGCCAGCAGGGGGCTGACTGGCGGGCTTGGTGGTCACAGGCCGATTCTCCCCCACGACGGCAGAGAGGACGGTGCGGATGTCCTGCCCGCGCCTGGGGGACGAGCGCGCGGGGAGTCAGTAGCCGTTCTCGGCCTTCCAGTCGTCGTTCTGGGGGGGCAGTGCGGCGACCATGGGGTCGTCGTAGGGCTGGGGGCCTGTGGCCTGGGCGCCGCCGGGGCTGCCCAGGCCCTTGAGGGCGAAGAAGTCGATATTGGCCCGGGTGTAGTCGGCCCACTCGTCGGGGACGTCGTCCTCGTAGAAGATGGCCTCGGTGGGGCAGACCGGTTCGCAGGCACCGCAGTCCACGCACTCGTCAGCGTTGATATAGAGAGTCCGCTCGCCCTCGTAGATGCAGTCCACAGGGCACTCGTCCACGCAGGCGCGGTCCTTCACGTCCACGCAGGGCTGGGCGATGACGTAGGCCATGACGCTTCTTTCCTTGGGTCGCTGGGTGCCGCGGGAAGCGGCCAGGGGAGCTCAGGCTAGTATCCCGCCGCCGAGCCCGCTCACCCAAGTGAGGTTGCCGACGGCGCGACTCCGCCAGTTCCCGACCCAGGGCGCCCGGCCTTTACGTCATGTCCAGGTCGCGGATACCCGCAGGCTGTGCCCGCGGGCCCGGAGGGCGGACCCGGCCAGGTACGGCCAGCCTCCGGGCCCGAGGAGCGAACCCGGCCAGGCACAACCAGTACCAACCCCGGGTACGCCCGGCCCCAGGCCCACTCCGGCCCCCCGGCCCGGCCAGCTAGCACCGGACCCAGCAGGTCAGCCCGCCTCCGACCCCGGGTACGCCCGGCCAGCACCGACCCAGGGCCGTTCCCCGTCCGCGCCCAACGGGCCTACTTGCTGCACACAATGCGGTTGTCGGCCTCGTACTTGGTGGTCAGGACGTCGTCGGGGACGGTCTTGTCCGGGGCCTTGCGCGAGCGGGTCACGGTGATGTCGAACCCGGCGTTGCCCCCGGAGTAGGCCTCGCAGCCGGGGCCGCTGGCGGTCACCGTCCTGACCGGCCGGTAGTCGGTCTTCTCCCCGGAGGTAATGGAGACCTCGTAGTACCGGGTGGACCACAGGCGCACGTGGACCTCCTCGCCGGAGACCCAGGCCTGGATCAGCACCGGGTAGGGGGTGGAGTTGCCGAACTTGACGTCCTTCTCCCCGGTCCAGATGGTGGCCTCACGCCCCGCCGGGTAGCGGCTGAACCAGTAGGTGTGCGGGTGGTGCTCGACGTCGTCCATGCCGGCCTCGAACGCGGCGTTGAACATGGTGGTGCCGATCTGGGACAGGCCCCCGCCAATGGCGTCAACGTGCTTGCCGTCGCTGATAACGCCGGCCGCGGCGAAGCCGTGCTCCTCGTCGACCTCCCCGAGCGCCTCCTCGGTGGAGAAGACCTGTCCCGGCATGACGATCTTCCCGTTGAGGAGCTCGGCACCGCGCCTGAGGTTCTGGTCCCGGCCGGGCTCGGAGTAGAAGGGCGTGGAGTAGTCGCTAATGAACTCGGTAATGTTCCAGTCCGCCGCCGCGGTGGTCAGGGCGGGCTCCTTGGACACCAGGGGCAGGGTGACGGTGCGCCCGGTGGCGCTGGATGTCCCGGCCTTGAGGGCGCCGTCGGCCAGGGCCTGACGGTCGATGACGCGCCCGTTGGCGGGTGCCACGTACTGCGGCGTGGCGGTGGGGGCACCCTCGTCGCTGCCGTCAATGGTCCAGGTGGCGGACTGGGGGGCGACCTCCACGTCCGCGCCCATGGTGGACACGACGGTGTCGTAGAGCATGTCGGCGTCCAGGGCGGCGCTCAGGGCGGTGCCCGAGGAGGAGATGGTGACCAGGCCGGCGACCTGCTCGGGGCTGAGGGTCACGTCACCGGCGGAGATACTGGCGGCGTCGGTACCGGCGGCCGTAATGGTCAGCGGCGCGGACAGCAGGGGGTTGAGGGTGTCGTTGATAAAGGCCTGCGCGGCCGCGTCGGTGATCGTGGGGCGGGCCTGGCCCGCGTCGAGCTCAATGGTGGTCTTACCCAGGGGCCAGTTGGCGGTCAGGCGTCGTACGGAGGCGGCAATGTCCACCCCGTTGCCCGCGGAGGCGGGGATCAGGACCGGCGTGGTGCCGTTGAGGATGACGGAGGCGTTGGAGGTGCCGGTGGCGAGCTCGTCCAGGTGGGAGCCGAGCGCCCCGGTCAGGGCCACGGGGTCCACGTTGACGACGGCGTCGACCCTGGCCCCGGTGAACCGGTTGAAGATCGTGGCGGGGTTGAGGGTGAAGCGGGTCAGACGCTCCACGCTGGCCTCGGCGTCCACGCTCACTCCCGCCTTGGAGGGCGTGATCTGGGCGGAGGAGCCGTTCACCGTCACCGTCACCGGGTCGTCCAGCACGTCCTGCGTCTGGGTGGCGACGGCCTGGCGTGCCTCGGAGAGGCTCATACCGCCCACGGCCACGCCCGAGATGCTGGAGCCCGGGGCCAGGTTGGCCGTGTTCCACCAGGCGGCCCCCAGCCACAGCAGGGCAAGGACACCCAGGCCGGTCACCACCGCGAGCGCCGTCCTACGACGCCGGGACCAGCGCCGTCGGCCCTGAGCGGGCTGGGAGCTGGAGGCCGACGCCGAGTCGGTAGCGGTGGCGGTGTCGTCGTCCTCGGTGGCACTGGTGGTGTCCTCGGTGGGAGCGGTGTCGGCAGTACCAGCTGCAGGGGTCGCCGTGTCCTCGGCGGGGTCGGTGTCAGCCGGGTCGGCAGCCTCGGCACTGCTGGCCTTAGCGGGGGCAGCGGCCCTGGCAGGGGCGGGGGCCTTGGCAGTACTGGCCTTAGCGGGGGCAGTGTTCTTAGCGGAGTCAGCAACCTCAGCGGAGGCAATGGCCTTGGCGGGACTGGCCTTGGCCGGAGCAGCATCCTCGGCGGGGTCGGCGTCAGTGGAGTCAGTGGTCTCGACGGGGCTGGCTTTAGCAGGGTCGGGGTCCTCAGCGGGGGCAGCAGCCTTGGCGGGGCCCTCAGCGGGGGCAGCAGCCTTGGCACCAGCCTCAGTATGAGCACCCCCAATAGGACCAACGGACCTGGCGGAGCCAGCGGACCTGGTGGGACCGGTGGCCTTGGCGACGGCCCTCTTAGAGCCGGTATCACTGGTGGCGTCAGTGTCCTCGGCGAGAGCGGTGTCGGCAGTACCGGCCGCAGGGGTCGCCGTGTCCGCGACGGGGTCGGCGGCCTCAGAGGAACCCTCAGCGGAGGCAGGGGCCTCGGTGGGGCTGGCCTTAGCAGGGGCAACGGCCTTGGCATCGGCACCGCCTGAAGCGGGACTCACGGTGCCAGCGGCGTGCACAACGGCGTCGGCACCCGCACCGCTGACGGTGCCATCAGGCGCGCTCGCGGTACCAGGCGCGCCCGCGCCACCAGGTGCCGTGCCACCGGTATGACGGGGGGCCGGGTGGGGGTCCGGCTGTACCACGGCAGCGTCGTCGGCGTCGGACGGGGTCGCATTGGGGTCGGGGACGGGGACGGTCACTGTTGGCTCCGATTCTCGGTCAGGGATCAAGAACTCTGGGTGTCCGGCTCAGGGCCGGGGGCGGGCCGGACGGGGCCGGGGGCGCCCGTCAGGCCCCGGCGCGGCGGCGCCTGGCATTGTCACGGAAACGCTCCTGGGCGCCCAGGATGACCTTGCGGATACGGATCGCCTCCGGGGTCACCTCCACGCACTCGTCGTCGGCGGCGAACTCCAGGGCCTCCTCCAGGGTGAGGTGGCGCGGCGGGGTCAGGGCCTCGAAGGCGTCGGCGGTGGAGGAGCGCATATTGGTCTGCTGCTTCTCACGGACCACGTTGACGTCCATGTCCTCGTCACGGGGGTTCTCCCCCACCACCTGCCCCTCGTAGGTCTCCTGGGTGGGCTCCACGAAGAAGGTGCCGCGGTCGGCCAGGCGGATGAGGGCGTAGGCGGTCACCGAGCCCGCGCGGTCCGAGACCAGGGAGCCGGTGGTCCGTGAGACGATCGGTCCCGCCCAGGGCTCGTAGCCCTCGGCGATGGAGGAGGCGATGCCGGTGCCCCGGGTCTCGGTGAGGAACTGGGTGCGCAGGCCGATCAGGCCGCGGGCCGGCACCAGGAACTCCATGCGGATCCACCCGGTGCCGTGGTTGGTCATGGTCTCCATACGCCCCTTGCGGGCGGCCATGAGCTGGGTGACGGCGCCCAGGTACTCCTCGGGGACGTCAATGGTCATGCGTTCCACCGGCTCGTGGCGGACGCCGTCAATGGTGCGGGTGACCACCTGGGGCCTGCCGACGGTGAGCTCAAAGCCCTCCCGCCGCATCTGCTCCACCAGGATCGCCAGGGCCAGCTCGCCGCGCCCCTGCACCTCCCAGGCGTCGGGGCGGGAGGTGGGCAGCACACGCAGGGAGACGTTGCCCACCAGCTCGCGGTCCAGGCGGTCCTTGACCTGGCGGGCGGTGACCTTGGCGCCCTTGGTCCGCCCGGCCATGGGGGAGGTGTTAATGCCGATGGTCATGGAGATGGCGGGGTCGTCGACCCGGATGAGCGGCAGGGGCCGGGGGTCGTCCGGGTCCACCAGGGACTCGCCGATGGTGATGTCCTCGATACCGGCCACGGCCACGATGTCCCCGGCGTGGGCGGCCTCGGCGGGCTTGCGCTCCAGGCCCTCGGTCACCAGCAGCTCGGAGACGCGCGCGCTGACGATGCTGCCGTCGTGGCGGGCCCAGCCCACGGACTGGCCCTTGCGCAGGGTGCCGTTGTGGATGCGCAGCAGGGCCAGGCGGCCCAGGAAGGGGGAGGCGTCCAGGTTGGTGACGTGGGCCTGGAGGGGGGCGTCCTCGTCGTAGCTGGGGCCGGGGATGCGCTCGATAATGGTGCGGAAGAGGGGCTCCAGGTCCGGGCTGGCGGGCAGCTGGCCGTCGGCGGGGGCGGTGGTGTCGGCGCGGCGGGCCTTGGCGGAGGCGTAGATGACGGGCACGTCCAGGACGGCGTCCAGGTCGAGGTCGGGGTGCTCGTCGACCAGGTCACCGGCCAGGGCCAGGAGGAGGTCGGTGGTCTCGGAGACCACCTCGGCCAGGCGGGAGTCGGGGCGGTCCACCTTGTTGACCACCAGGATGACCGGGAGGTTGGCCGCCAGGGCCTTGCGCAGCACGAAGCGGGTCTGGGGCAGGGGCCCCTCGGAGGCGTCCACCAGCAGGACGACGCCGTCGACCATGGACAGCCCGCGCTCGACCTCCCCGCCGAAGTCGGCGTGACCGGGGGTGTCAATGACGTTAATGGTAATGCCCTCGGGGCACCCGGCCTCCACCGCGGCCGGACCCTGGTAGTGCACGGCGGTGTTCTTGGCGAGGATGGTAATGCCCTTCTCGCGCTCCAGCTCCCCGGAGTCCATGACCCGCTCGCCGGTGGACTCCGCGGTGGCCCGGGCCCCGAAGGCCCCGGCCTCCCAGAGCATGGCGTCAACGAGGGTGGTCTTGCCGTGGTCGACGTGGGCGACGATGGCAACGTTGCGCAGGTCCTGGCGCACGGTCATACGAGGTTCTTCCTCCATCTGATGGGGCGCCCTCGCTCCTGCGGCGCCGGACGGCGGCACAGCGGGCGACGGCGCACAACGTCTCCAGGGTAGTGGGCGCCCGTCCCGACCTGCTATGCCGGAGGCGACATCAGGCCTGTGCAGGCTGTCACCACCGGGCGTGCGCTGTGCGACCGGCGCGGGTTAGCGCTCCCCCTCGGCGCGGGCCCTGCCAGCGCGAGGATCACGAACACCTTGCGGTTAGCGCCCCTCCTCGGCACGGGCCCTGCACCGCACAACGTCGCTCAGGTCAGGAGCGCTGCCGCCACCAGGACCAGGAGGAGCCCGCAGGCCCAGACCAGGGGCTGGTTGACCTGCACCCGCCTCTGCCCCTCGCCGACCTGACCGACCCGCTCCTGGTAGACCTCAATGAGGTCGGCGGCGCCCGAGGCGTCCAGGCTCACCGCGTGTACGCCCTCACCGTCCAGGAGCTCCTCACGGACCACCCGGCTCCCCAGCAGGTCCGGGCGGCGGGCCGCCTCCGCGCGCGCGGCGTGGTCCATGTGGTAGCGCACCCCGGCGGCGATGCCGCCGCGGCGGGGGGCGGCGGCGACCTTGACACGGGTGGAGTCGTCCAGGATCACCTCCAGGCCCCAGCGGCCCCCGATGTGGGAGATCCTGGACCAGGGCACGAAGGTGGTGGTCCAGGCGTTGCGGACCACGAGCTCCTCGGGGGTCAGGCGCACCTCGGGGGCCCACCACAGGGTCCAGATGGCCAGGAGGAAACCGTAGCCGGTGGCCAGTGGGGGTGCAATGGCGTCTGGGCCGTCGGAGACGAGCAGGAGGGCCAGCAGGGCCAGGATAACCAGGGCGGCCAGGACGGCGCCGGTGCGGGCCAGCAGGGAGCGGACGATGACGGTGGGCACGCCCTCATCCTGCCACCGGTCCCGCTGGTGCGGGCGGAGGCGGCCACGGGCGCCTGGGCCGCCCCGCGATTGACGGGCGCCCTTGGCCTCCCGCCTGGGACGGGAGGCCAAGGGCGCCCGAGTCAGCTGCGTCGCCTACCCGCACGGCACGGGCAGGGGGAGCCGGGAGGCCGGCCTCACTGGTCGACGTAGCCGATGTCCTGCGCCCGGAAGCTCGCCAGCCCCATGGCACCGAAGTTCACCAGGCCCTTGGGGACGGCGGTGAGCTGCATGCGCTCGTACAGGGGGTAGTTGTAGACGTTCTCCCAGATGAGCGCGTCCACCTTGTTGGTCAGCTCAATGCGCTTGGTCTGGTCCATCTCGACGTCGATCTGGGCGATGAGCGCGTCCACCTCCGGGATGTCGGCGTCGGAGTAGTTGGACTCCGAGCCCTTGCCGTAGATCTGGCCGACGTTGTTCATGGGGTACGGGGTCCCCTGCCAGGTCATGGCCGAGATCTCGTAGTTCCCCGGGACGAGGTACTCGCTGAAGAACTTATTGGTGTCCACCGTGACCGGCTCCAGGGTGATGCCGACCTCGGCCAGCTGGGACTGGAGGAGACCCTGCTCGTTCTCAGTGGTGGACGTGTTCTGCGGGATGGTGAAGTTGATCTTGAGGGGCTGGCCGGCCTTCTCGCGGGTCCCGTTGGCACCTACCGTCCAGCCCGCCTCGTCCAGGAGCTTCTTGGCGGCCTCGGGGTCGTAGGACCAGGGGCCGGAGTTGTCCTGGTAGCCCGCCTGGCTGGGCATGAAGAAGCGATTGCCCAGCAGGACCTTGGAGACGTCCACCGGGAGCCCGGCCAGGTCCGACTTGGCAATGGCCTCGCGGTTGGTGGCGCGCATGAGGGCCTGGCGGACCTTGACGTCGGCCAGGATCCCGTTGGCCGCGTTAATGGTGAAGCAGCGCCACTGGAGGCCGAAGTTGCCTCGGATAACGGCGTCGGAGCGGGTCAGGGCCTGCTTGTAGACGTCGGAGGAGATAATGTAGTCAATGACGTCGATCTCCTTGTTGGCGAAGGCGGTGGCCTCCCCGGAGGAGTCCAGGACCCGGAAGGTCACCTTGTCCAGCTTGGGGGCCGCACCCCACCACCTCTCGTTGGGGACCAGGGTCGCGATCTGGGCGGCGTCGTCCCAGGAGTCGACCTTGAACGGGCCGGAGAAGTAGTCGTTGTTGAAGGTGGAGACCATGGCGGTGTTAAAGGTCGCCGCGTCCTTCATCAGCTCGGCCGGCTGGCAGCCGGAAACGACGTTGCTCCAGTCGGGATAGGTGCTCTCGAAGACGACCTTGAACTTGGCGTCGGTCTCCTTCTCGACCTTCTCCACCAGCTTAATGCCGTCCGTGGAGGCGAAGCGGTAGTTGGTGTCCTTGGCGGCGGCGTAGGAGGCTGCGAAGTCGTCCGCGCTGATCTGGCGGCCCGAGCCCCACACGGCCTTCTCATTGAGCACCACGTCCACGACGGTCTTGCCGTCCACCTCGCTGGCCTTCGCCGAGACAATGAAGTCGGGGTTGGGGGTGGGGGTCCCGTCATCGGCGTACTCAAAGAAGAACGGGCTGACGAAGTGCATGAGCATACGCAGGTCGACACCGTTGCCGTCCACGTGGGAGGCGTTCCAGTTGGTGATCTTGGAGGTCATGCCGAACCGGAGCTCACCACCCTGCTTGACCTGGTCGTGCTCCACCTTCTGCATGGCGGCGGCGGCGGTGGGGACGGCGTCCCCCGCCGTAGAGGTCTCCTTGGCGCAGGCGGCCAGGGCGAGGAGGGCGGCGGTGGAGGCAGCTCCACCGAGGAAGAGACGGCGGTTAATCATCATGGGGTCTCCGACTTTCCGGGATTCTGTAAAGAGGGACACAACCCATAATACATATTTATACGTTACATGCGGGAAATATTTCACATGCTGGACACAGGCCGTCCAGCTAGTAGACCGGGGTCACACAGAGGGCGGCGATGTGGTAGCGCATGAGGCGCGCTACCACATCGCCTACAGCCCGGCGCGGTCGTCCTGCCGCAGCTCGGCCCACCGGCTCACTCGGAGAGGTAGCCGACGTCCTCCGGCCGGAAGGAGCCCAGGCCCACCGCGCCGAAGTTGGCCAGCTTCTTGGGCACCGCGGTGAGCTGGACCCGGTTGTAGATCGGGATGTTGAAGACGTTCTCCCACACCAGGACGTCGATCTGGGTGGTGAGCTTGAGCCGCTCCTCATTGGTCTGGGCGGTATTGGCCTGCGTGACGAGCGAGTCGATCTCATGATCACTGGGGTAGAGGTAGGGGCAGCTGGTCCAGGCCTGCCAGCCTCCAGGATAGGTCCTGCCCGGACCCTCCTGGACGCCGGCGTCGTCCTGACAGGCGGGACCGCGGTGTCCGGGCCAGGACGACGTCGAGCTCAGAACACGGCGGTCTGCTGGGGGTAGTAGCAGGCTACCTGGTGGTCGTCGCCCATGGAGGTGTGCTCGGGCATGGCCCCCAGGCAGCGGCTCCGCTGCTCCTCGTTGAGGGTGAGGAAGAGCTGGCAGCGGGTGTGGAAGCGGCAGCCCGAGGGCGGGTTGGCCGGGCTGGGCAGGTCGCCCTTGAGGATAATACGGCTGCGGGTACGCTCTTTGGCCGGGTCCGGGATGGGGATAGCCGAGAGCAGGGCCTGGGTGTAGGGGTGGGCCGGGGCCTCGAAGATGGTGTCCACGTCACCCACCTCGACGATCTTGCCCAGGTACATGACGGCCACCCGGTCGGCGATGTGCCGCACCACGGACAGGTCGTGGGCCACGAACAGGTAGCTCAGCCGCATGGTGGCGCGCAGCTCGTCCAGGAGGTTAATGACGCCGGCCTGGATGGACACGTCCAGGGCGGAGACCGGCTCGTCTAGGACCAGGAGCTTGGGCTCCAGGGCCAGGGCCCGGGCGATGCCAATTCGCTGGCGCTGGCCGCCGGAGAAGTTGCGCGGGTAGCGGTTGGCGTGGCTGGGCTCCAGGCCCACCAGCGCCATGAGCTCCTCCACACGCGGGGCGATGTCCGCCTTCTTCCAGCCGTTGTGCCGCAGCGGCTCGGCGATAATGTCGTAGATCGGCAGACGCGGGTCCAGGGAGGCCATGGGGTCCTGGAACACGATCTGCAGGTCCTGGCGGACCTTCCTGCGCTCGCTGCGGGTGATCTCCCGGGAGTCCCGGCCCAGGACCACAATGGTGCCCGACTGGGGGGCGCTCAGGGAGAGCACCTCCATGAGGGTGGTGGTCTTGCCGCAGCCGGACTCCCCTACCAGGGCCAGGGTCTCCCCCTCGCGGATGTCGAAGGAGATGCCGTCGACCGCGTGGACCGTGCCCACGCGGCGCTTGAAGACGGCACCCTTCATGAGCGGGAACTCCTTGACCAGGTCCGTGGCGCGCAGGACCTCCTGGCGCTCGGCGTGGGGGACGCTGAGGGCGTCCGGGGTCTTGAGCGCGGGTACCGGGAAGATCCGGGTGTGGTCCACCTGCCCGGAGCTGATCTCCTGGGTGCGGCGGCAGGCGGCGGTGTGCCGGCGGGTGACCTGGGCCCCGGGGTCGGGGGCCTGGTCCTTATCGCCGGACACCACGGTCAGGTCCGGCTCGGAGGCGCGGCAGGCGTCCTCGGCCATGGGGCAGCGGGGGGCAAAGGGGCAGCCCGGCGGCAAGGCCAGCAGGGAGGGCGGGTTGCCCTCCAGGGTGGCTAGGGCGGAGTCCTTGCGTGCGTCCAGGCGCGGCAGGGCCCCCAGCAGGCCGACGGTGTAGGGCATGGTCGGGTGGTAGAAGATCTCGTCCACGGTGCCGGTCTCCACAATGCGTCCGGCGTACATGACCGCCACCCGGTCTGCCATGCCCGCCACCACGCCCAGGTCGTGGGTGATCATAATGACCCCGGCACCGGTCTCCTTCTGGGCGGTGCGCAGCACGTCGAGGATCTGGGCCTGGATGGTCACGTCCAGGGCGGTGGTGGGCTCGTCGGCGATAATGAGGTCCGGGTTGTTGGCGATGGCGATGGCGATGACGGCACGCTGGCGCATGCCGCCGCTGAACTCGTGGGGGTAGGCCTTGGCCCGCACGGTCGGGTTGGGGATGCCCACCAGGTCCAGCAGCTCGACAGCACGCTCCCAGGCCTTGTCACCGCTCATCTTCTCGTCGTGGATCTTCAGGGCCTCGACAATCTGCTGACCCACCGTGTAGACGGGGGTGAGGGCGGACAGGGGGTCCTGGAAGACCATGGAGAGCTGGACGCCCCGGATCCGCGACATGTAGGCGTCGGAGCGCCCCAGGATCTCGGTGCCGTGCAGGGTGATGGAGCCGCTGACGTCGGCCGACTCGTCAAGCAGCCCCATGACCGCCGTGGAGGTCACGGACTTACCCGACCCGGACTCCCCCACCAGGGCCAGGACCTCGCCACGGGCCACGGACAGGTTGACACCGCGCACGGCGTCCACCCGCCCGTCCTCGGAGGGGAAGCTCACCCGCAGGTCGGTGACCTCCAGCAGCGGGGCGTCGGAGGCGGGGTCGGGCAGCGCGTCGCTGGCGAAGGCCGGGGCCTTGGGGTTCTTGGTACGGCGGCTCATGCCTTGCCTCCAGACTTGGACGAGGGGTCGATGGCGTCACGCAGGCCGTCACCCATGAAGTTGACGCACAGCAGCATGGTGACCAGCACCGTGGCGGGCGCCAGGAAGATCCAGGGCGAGGTGGTGGCGGCACGCTGCCCCTCGGCAATGAGCGTACCCAGGGACGTGTTCGGCGTCTGCACCCCGAAGCCGAAGTAGGACAGGGTCGTCTCGCTCAGGACCGCGTAGGCCACGTTGAGGGTGGCGTCCACAATGAGCAGGGAGGCGATGTTGGGGATAATGTGCCGCCCGATCACGACGGCGCTGGGCACGTTCATGAAACGGGCCGCCTGGACGTAGTCGAGGTTCTTCACGCTCAGGGTCAGGGAGCGCACCACGCGGGCGGTCAGCATCCAGCCGAACCCCGCCAGCAGGACGATGAACAGGGTGATCGACCCCTTGGAGGCACCCGCCTTCTGGGACAGGATGGCGATAATGAGGAAGGAGGGAACCACCAGGAGCAGGTCGGTGAACCACAGGGCCACCTTCTCCCACCGGCCGCCGAAGTACGCCGCCGAGCTGCCCACCACCGCCGCGATGGAGGTCTGGAGGAGGGCCACGCAGATGCCGATGAGCATGGACTTGCGGGTGCCCTCCACGGTCATGGCGAACACGTCGCGCCCGCCCTGGGTGGTGCCGAGCCAGTGGGCGGCGCTGGGGGGCTGGAGGAACTCGCTGGAGACGTCGCGGTACCCCCAGGGGCTGATACTGGCGCCGAAGACCGCGAAGCACAGGACCAGGACCAGGCCGACGGCGCCGGCCACGGCGGAGCGGTTGCGCAGGAAGCGTCGCAGGATGATCTGGGCACGGCCCAGGCGCTTGGACTCCTTGGGGTTGGAGGTCAGCGGCTCGGAGGTGTCACGGGTCTCGGCGGGGGCGTTGCCGAGCTGCTCGGCGCTGGCCGAGGCGACGGCGTTGGCACCCGAGCGCGACAGGACACTGCGGTCAGGGGTCTTGCTCGCCATGGGTCAGCTCACTCTCACTCGGGGGTCGACCACCGCCACGAAGACGTCCGACAGCAGCGCCCCGGTGAGGGTGCACAGCCCGGAGAAGGCCACCACGGCGGCGGTCCCGTTGATGTCGTACTGGGAGATGGCGTTGACGGAGTACTCCCCGATACCGTGCCAGCCGTAGACACGCTCGGTAATGGTGGCCCCGGTGAACAGGCCGGCCAGGGCGAAGGCGAAGTAGGTGGCCATGGGGATCAGGGCGGTGCGCAGGGCGTGCCGGGTCACCGCCCGGCGCTTGACCAGCCCCTTGGCCCGGGCGGTACGCACGTAGTCCGCCCCCAGGGTGTCCAGCATGAGGTTGCGCTGGTAGCGCGAGTAGCTCGCGAGCATCCCCAGGGACATGGAGATGGTGGGCAGCAGCAGGTGCTGGGCGCGCCCGGCGAACCCCGAGCCCTCGCCGGAGAACTCGAAGATGTGGTAGCCGGTACCGTTGTTGACGCGCACCGCGATGACCTGCAGGAGGATCGCGATGACCATGGCGGGGGTGGAGATAATGAGCATCGAGACCAGGGAGACCACCCGGTCCGTGACGGTGTACTGTTTGGTGGCGGTCCAGGCCCCCAGGGCGACGCCGCCCAGCAGGCCGATGGTGGCCCCCAGGACCACCAGGCGCAGCGACACGAAGGCCCGTACGGCGATGACGTCGTTAATGACCTCGCCCTTGGGGGAGTACCCCCAGTCCCAGTGCAGGAAGACGTTCTGGAGCCAGGTGACGTAGCGGTCCCAGACCGGCATGTCGTGGGCGATGTTGTAGCTCACGAGGTTGTCGTGGATGGCAGCCCAGTTGAGCTTGGGGTCCTGGATGTTCCACAGGTTGGACGGATCCATGGAGTACGAGGCCATGATGTAGGCCATAGAGGTCGCTATGAACAGCAGTATCGCGTAGTTCGCGATCCGCCTGGCTAGGTAGGGGAGCATAGGTCTTCTCTTCCGGTTCTCCCGCCTGACGTCGCCGTCGGCAACGAGGCGACCGGGCGGGTGCGGACACCTCCGTCCCGACCAGCCCCACACAGGGCAGACCAGGTACAGGACTGAGGTGAGAATACCCGGAGACGGGCACCAGGCCGTAACATGAGCGGCCGGTCATGTCACAGCGGGGTCGCGAACGGTGGGCACAGCCCCGCAGCGACCCGCATACGGCACCCCGTACGTGACCGAAAACACGGCGTCATTATCCTGCGGAGGGCCCCGGCACCCGCACGGGCAGGCCCGGCTGGCAGCTGCGGCTGACCGGCCCTGCGCGGGCCCTAGGCGGCGTCGCGGTAGAGGTCGATACCGGCACCGGGCACGGCGGCAATGAGCCGCTGGGTGTACTCCTGGCGCGGGTTGGCGAACAGCTCGTCGCTGGGCCCGGACTCCACGACCTTCCCCTTCTCCATGACCACGACGTCGTCGGCCAGCAGCCGTACCACCGCCAGGTCGTGGGTAATGAACAGGTAGCTCAGCCCCAGCCCGGACTGCAGGTTGGACAGCAGCGTGAGGATCTGGGACTGCACCAGCACGTCCAGGGCGGAGACGGCCTCGTCCAGGACCACCACCTCGGGGCGCAGGGCCAGGGCTCGGGCCACGGCCACGCGCTGGCGCTGGCCCCCGGAGAGCTCCCCGGGGTAGCGGCGCATGGCCGAGCGGGGCAGGGCCACCATGTCCAGCAGCTCGGCCACCCGGGCCTCACGCTCCTTGCGCGAGCCCACCTGGTGCACCCGCAGGGGCTCCTCGACCGAGCTGAACACCGAGCGCATGGGGTCCAGGGAGCCGTAGGGGTTCTGGAACACCGGCTGGAGGCGACGGCGCAGCGCGAAGAGATCGGCCTTTCCCAGCGTGGACAGGTCGGTGCCGTGGTGGTAGACCTTGCCCGAGGTGGGGTCAATGAGGTTGAGGACAATGTTGGCCACCGTGGACTTCCCGCTGCCGGACTCCCCCACCAGGGCCAGGGTGGTGCCCTCGCGCAGGGTGAAGGAGACGTCGTCCACGGCCTTGAGCTCCTTGGCCTTCCCCTTGGCGCCGCGCACGCTGAAGACCTTGGTCAGGTTCTCCACGCGGATGACGGCGTCGGTGGCTGTGGCCCCCAGCCCGGCCCCCAGGAGCTCGTCCTCGGTGACCTTGATGCCCCGGGCGTGGGCGGCCTCAATACGCTGGGAGGCCAGCGAGGGCGCGGCCTGCACCAGGCGCCTGGTGTAGGGGTGGCGGGGCTCCTGGAGGATCTCCAGGCTGGGCCCGGACTCCACCACCCGCCCGCGGTGCATGACCACCAGGTGCTCGGCCCTCTCGGCGGCCAGGCCCAGGTCGTGGGTGATAAAGAGCATGGCGGTGCCCTGCTCGCGGGTCAGGGACTGGAGGTGGTCCAGGATGACCCGCTGGACGGTGACGTCCAGGGCGGAGGTGGGCTCGTCGGCAATGAGGAGGCTGGGGTGGGCCGCCATGCCGATGGCAATGAGGGCCCGCTGGCGCATGCCGCCGGAGAACTCGTGGGGGTACTGCCTGGCGCGGTGGGCGGCGTCGGGCAGTCCGGCCTGCGTGAGCAGGTCCAGGACCTTCTGGTCCACCTCCTTGCCGGGCACCACGTTGTTGGCCCGCAGCGCCTCCTTGACCTGGTAGCCGATGGACCACACGGGGTTGAGGTTGCTCATGGGGTCCTGGGGGACCAGGCCGATACGGGACCCGCGCAGCGCGGTCATCTCCTTGTCCCGCAGGTGGGCGACGTCCCGGCCCTCGAAGAGGATCTGCCCGCCGGTGACCCGCCCGGTGCCGGGCAGCAGTCCGATGACGGCGTGGGCCATGGTGGACTTGCCGCTGCCGGACTCCCCCACCACGGCCACCGACTGGCCGGGGTAGATGGTCAGGTTGGCGCCCCTGACCGCGGGGACCATGCCGGTGGAGGAGCGGAAGGCGACGTCCAGGTCGCGGATCTGGAGCAGGGGGGCCGTATCGGGGGCGGGCCGGGCGGCGCGGGAGTCAGGCGTGGTGCTCATTGCTTCCTCGTCTTGGGGTCCAGGGCGTCGCGTACGGCGTCGCCCATCATAATGAAGCCCAGGACCGTCAGCGCCAGGGCCCCGGCCGGGTAGAACAGGATGTGGGGGGCGGTGCGCATTGAGTCCTTGGCCGCCGAGATGTCAGCACCCCAGGAGACGACGCTGGCGGGCAGGCCGATTCCCAGGAAGGACATGGTGGCCTCGGCCACGATGTAGGAGCCCAGGGAGACGGTGGCGGTGACAATGATCGGGGCGGCGGCGTTGGGGACGATGTGGCGCGCCAGGGTCGCCCAGCGACCGGCCCCCAGGGCGATGGAGGCGGTGACGAACTCGTCGTTCTTGATCCCCATGACGGCGCCCCGGGCAATGCGTGCGATCTGGGGCCAGCCGAATATCCCCAGGACCAGCACCACGGTGAAGATGGAGCGGTGGGTCTTGAACATGCTCATCACCACGATGGCCGCCAGCATAAAGGGGATGGCGAAGAAGATGTCGGTCATGCGTGACAGGAGCGAGTCGAACCAGCCCCCGAAGTACCCGGCGATCGTGCCCACGAGGGAGCCCAGGACCACCACCAGGAAGGTGGTGAGGATGCCCACGCTCACCGAGGCGCGCGCCCCGTGGACGGTGCGGGCGAAGATGTCGCAGCCCTGCAGGTCGAAGCCGAAGGGGTGCCCGGAGCGGGGTGGGGCCAGGGAGTCGTCCAGGATGCAGGATGTCGGGTCCGTACGGGCCAGCAGGCCGGGGACGAGCGCCAGGACCACGGCCCCGGTAATGAGCAGGGCGGCGACCCAGAACAGGGGCCGACGGCGTAGGACCTTCCAGGCCTCGCCCCACATGGAGGAGGGGGCGGACTCGTCGGCCACGGCGTCCACGGCGCCCAGGCCGGTCTCGTCGGTGTCGGAGACGAAGCGTTCCTGGCCGGGCAGCGGTTCCCGCCCGGCAGGGCGGGTGGTGGGGGTCTCAGGCATAGCGGATCCTCGGGTCGAGGGCGGCGTAGAGCAGGTCTACGAGCAGGTTGGAGACGATAAAGACGAGGATGAGGACGGTGGTGAAGGAGACCACCGTGGATCCCTGCCCCTGGGTGATCGCCTTGTAGAGGGTGCCACCCACGCCGTGGATGTTGAAGATGCCCTCGGTGACAATGGCCCCGCCCATGAGGGCCCCCAGGTCGGCCCCCAGGAAGGTGACCACCGGGATGAGGGAGTTGCGCAGGACGTGGTGGGTGGCCACGCGGGTGCGCCCCAGGCCCTTGGCGCGGGCGGTGCGCACGTGGTCGGCCCCCAGGTTCTCACTGACCTCCGTGCGCGTCAGGCGCAGCACGTAGGCGAAGGACACGGCCGAGAGCACGATCGCGGGCATGAGCAGGTCCGTGACGCCGGGGCTGGAGCCCGCCGTCACCGGCAGCCACCCCGCCTTGATGCCGACGAGGAACTGCATGACGAAGCCGGTGACGAAGGTCGGCACGGCGATCACGGTCAGGGAGACCACCAGCACGGTGGCGTCAAAGAACCCGCCACGGCGCAGGCCCGCCAGGGTCCCCACCACGACGCCCAGGACGCCCTCGATGACCAGGGCCATGAGGGAGAGCTTGATGGTCACCGGGAAGGCCTGGGCCATGACCTGGGTGACGGGCTGGTGGGAGAAGGTGGTGCCGAAGTCGCCCACCAGGATGCCCTTGAGGTAGAGCAGGTACTGGGTGAGGAAGGGCTGGTCGAGGTGGTACTGGGCGCGAAGCTGGGCGATGACGGCCGGTGACAGGTTGCGTTCCCCGGCCAGGGCCGCCACGGGGTCCCCGGGCATGGCGAAGACCATGGCGTAGATCAGGAAGGTCGCGCCGAGGAAGACGGGAATGACCTGGAGGAGTCTGCGCCCGATATAGCGGAGCATGAGGGTTCCTTCTGGTGGTGGTGACGCGGACCGGGGGCGGTGGCCCGTGTGCCACCGCCCCCGTAGGCGTCAGTCCTTGGTGACGGCGTGGTACAGCGGGGCGGAGTTCCAGCCGAACTCCACGTTGCTGACCTTGGTGGAGTGCCCGCCGAAGCCGTTCTGGTACCACAGCGGGATGGCCGGCAGGTCCGCGAACAGGAGCGTCTGGGCCTTCTGGTACAGGGTGGTGGCCTGGGTCTGGTCGGCGGTCTGGGCCGCCTGGTCCAGGAGGGCGTCGAACTCGGGGTTGGAGTACTGGGCGTCGTTGGAGCCGGCACCGGTGCGGTAGACCATATTGAGGAAGTTGCCCATGGACGGGTAGTCGCCCTGCCACCCGGCGCGGAAGCCCGAGGTGAGGGTGTGGGCGGTGACGTCGGCGCGAAGCTCCTTGAAGGTGGGGTAGGGGTTGCCGGCGGCCTCGATACCCAGAACCGTCTTGATGGAGTTGCACACGGCGTCGACCCAGGTCTTGTGCGGGCCGTCGGCGTTGTAGGCGATGCTGAAGGAGCCGGTGAAGGGGCTGATGGCCTCGGCCTGGGCCCAGGCCTCCTTGGCTGCGGTCGCGTCGAAGGTGAGGACCTCGTTGCCCGGCACCTTGTCGCTCCAGCCGCTAATGACCGGGGAGGTGAAGTCGGAGGCGGGGGTGCGCGTGGAGTAGTAGAGGGTGTCGCAGATCTTCTTGCGGTCGATCGCCAGGGACAGGGCCTTGCGGCGCAGGCGCCCCTCCTCGTCCATCTTGAAGTGCTCCGAGCCCACGTCGATGGTGAAGCACTGGATGACGGCGCCGGGCTGGTTAATGGCCCGGTCCCCCAGGTCGTCCTTAAAGGTGGCCAGGGCCGAGTCCGGGATGGCGTCAATGACGTCGAGGGAGTCGGACTGGAGGTCCGCGTAACCGGACTCGTAGGTGGTGTAGAACACGAAGCTGACGCCCTTGTTGGCGGCCTTGCGCGGGCCGGAGTACTTCTCGTTGGGAACCAGCTCACAGCGTTCGTTGTGGGTCCAGGAGGACAGGGAGTAGGGGCCGTTGCCCACCGGCTTCTGGCCGAAGGCCTCCATGTCCGCGTAGGCGGACTCCGGCAGCGGGTAGAAGGCGGAGTAGCCCAGGCTGAGCAGGAAGTCGGACTGGGGCGCCTTGAGGGTGATGGTGAACTCTGTGTCGGAGACCTTCTTCAGGCCGGTGAGCTCGGAGTCGGTGTCGTAGGAGAAGCCCTCGATGGGCTCGAAGAAGGCGCTGGACAGGTGGGCGTGGGACTTCAGGGCGCCGTAGTTCCAGGCCTTGATGAAGGAGTCGGAGGTCACCGGGGTGCCGTCGGAGAAGGTCCAGCCCTCGTTGAGGGTGACGGTGAAGGTCTGGCTGTCCTGGGTGGTGACGTCCTTGGCGACCTCGTTGACCAGGGCCCCGTGGACGTCGTAGGAGTACAGGCCGGCGAAGATCAGGTCGATAATGCGCCCGCCCCCGACCTCGTTGGTGTTGGTGGGGATCAGGGGGTTCTGGGGCTCGGTGTCGTAGGCGGTGACAATGCCGTCACCTCCCTTGGAGGTGGTGTCGGAGGAGCAGGCGGCGAGCGCTGCGAGGGCGGCCGTCGAGATGACGCCGGCTCCGAAGGCCCGACGGGACAGGATGAGTCTGTTCATGAGGAACTCCCACGGGAAGGGGCGTTGACGCCCGGAGGACGGGGCGCCCATCGCAGGAGGTGGTCAGTGGCACACCAACGCATACACATACACTCATGCGAATGGACGTCTGGCACTGTACCCCATGGAGCCGCCGGACGCGCGCACCGTCTTACCCTGTGGTCACACGGTTCCCCGCCAGCCCGGCGACGCACAGCGTTTACGCAGGTCAGAATACTTTCATTAGCTGCTGTGAAGAGAGCGGTCCGAACCCTAAGGTCCCGGTGACAGGTGTGGAGGGAGGCTTCCTGGGCGTGGTGGTGGACTGTGTTCCAGGTAGCGGGCTGGGTTTTAAGTGGTAAATTTATTTTTAGGTAATGGGTCTGGGTTTTAGATAGTAGGTTGTGCTTTAGATGATAGACTGGGTTTTAGACGGCAGCGTCCTGGGCCTTACCAGGCGCCCTGGGCCCCAGGCGGTGAGCCCAGGTCTTACCAGGCGGCGGCCAGCAGCTCGTAGGAGCGACGTCGTAGCAGCGGGTCGTGCACGGTGGTCACCACGAGGAGCTCGTCCAGGTCCCAGCGACGCACCAGGGCCCGCAGCCGGGGAACCACCTCCTGGGGAGCGCCCACGAAGGACAACGCCATGGAGGACTCCACCGCGCGCTCCCGCCCCGGCACCAGGGCGCGCCACGCCTCCAGGTCCGACGTCGGCGGGTCCAGGGGTCCGGGACGCCCACCGACGACCCGCGCCGCGGCGGTCATGGCGGTCGTGAAAAGACGCTGCGCCTCCTGGCACGTGGGGGCCAGGACGACATTGACGGCCGCGGCGACCCGGGGCCGGACCGGCTGGGGGGCGTCGGCCAGGACCGAGCGGTAGGTGGTCATGGCGGCCTCGGCCTGGGAGGGGGCGAAGTGCGAGGCGACGGCAAAGGGCAGCCGCATCTCACCGGCCACCCGCGCCCCGGTCACCGAGGATCCCAGGATCCAGGTCTGGGGGCTGGTGCCCTCCCCGGGGAGGGCGCGTACCACGGTCGGCTCCGGACAGGCCGGGGGCAGAGAGGAGGTCTGCGGTTTGTCCTGCTTGTCTGCCTGTGGGTCGATTTGCTGGTTGGACGGCGCATTAGCCCGTAAATGGGTCCGTCTGTCTACCTGTGGATTGGTTTGTGAGCCCTTCTGCTCCCCACCGGCTGACGGGGCAGGTCGCGCGGGTCGGAGGGAGCCGGGGACGGCGGCGTCGGCGTCGGGCCCGGGGCCGAGGTAGCCCAGGATCTCACGGACCTCGTCGGCGAAACGACGGGGGTCGGCGGACCGCCGCCGCAGGGCGCGGGCGGTGACGGCGTCGGTGCCGGGGGCGCGCCCCAGGCCCAGGGCAACGCGGCCCGGGTAGAGCAGGGCCAGGGTCCCCACCTGCTCGGCGACGACCAGGGGGGCGTGGTTAGGGAGCATAATGCCGCCGCTGGCGACGCCGATCCGCTCGGTGGCGGCCAGGACCTGCCCCATGAGGATGGTCGTGGCACTGGCCAGGTAGGTGGTGGAGCCGTGGTGCTCGCCGAGCCAGTAGCGCGTGTACCCCGCGGCGTCGGCGGTGCGTGCCAGGGCGACCATGTCACCCAGGGCCTGGGCGCGGCTGCGACCGGCGGGGACAGGGACGAGGTCCATGACGGACAGGGCGACGCTCATGGTCGCAGCCTACGGCTCCCGCAGGATCACCGGTGCCAGTACCGACGTAACAGTTCCAACCGCCCTTACGCGGACGGCCCGGACTGTCCTACACCACCAGGGGCTTGCTGCCGAAACCACCTTTGCGCGGAGGGCCCGGACGAGCGCCCCCGACCTCGTCAGGCCCGTCTCCTGGCCGCTCCGTGGGACGGCCCGGACGAGGAGCAGCCGCCGGCCACCGTCGCGAGTCCCGGCCGTCCCGGCGCGGAGAGCCCTGGCAGCGCGGAGGGACGGCTCGAACCCACCTTGTGCGGACAAGCCTGGTGTGTGCGCACACCCTCAGGGGCGGCAGGACTCGAACCCACCTTGTTCGGACGAGCCCTCACAGGAGTGCTGCCGCGTCACCCGGGTAGATGACACGGCAGCGTCGGGGAGCGGGGACCGGGATGGGGCGGGGTCTTGGGACCGGCACCGTGGGTGCCCCGGAGCCTCAGCGGGTGCGGGCCACAGGCCGACGGGACGTCGGAGGACCGGTGGGGTCGGTGCGTCCGGGCGGTCCTGACCTCCTGGAGCTGAGGCGGGCGCGACCGCGCGGGGGCCTAGGCATGACGGGAGGGCAGGATCGTGGCGGCCAGGGACTTGCAGATGTCGCCCACCAGGAAGGGGACGGCACCCAGGGTGAAGGCCGCGCCCAGGGTCAGGCCCTTGGCGTAGGCGAGCCACAGGACGCCGGGCACGTAGACGGCCACGGAGGCCAGGAGCATGAGCCCCAGGCGGACGGGCAGGCGGCGGCCCGGGGCGGTAGCGGTCCCCGCCACGACGGCGACCAGGACGTAGCCCAGGACGTAGCCGAAGGTGGCGGTCACCCCGCTGGTCCAGCCGTGGAGCACCGGGGCGCCAGCGGCGGCCAGTCCCGCCAGGAGCAGGGCGGAGGCCGCTCCGCGCCGGGAGCCCAGAAGGCCGCCGACGCCGAGGACCGCGAGGGTTCCCAGGGTGACCGGGACAGGCGTAAAGGGCAGGGGGACCGCGAGCTGGCCCAGGAGGGCGATCGCAGCGGTTCCGGCTGCCACCAGGACGGCGTCGCGCCCCAGAGCTCGGACGCGCAGGGCGGCGCGAGAAGGAGCGGCCGCAGCGACCTCGTTGAGGGGATGTGTCGTCATGCACTCACCATAGACAGACAGCGTGCGTTACCGGAACTCCGGTTCTCCCCCGTGATAAGGGCGTTATTTTGTGCCTTTCCTCTAACCTATAGGGTTCTTTCACGAGAACCAGGAGACTATGAGGCGCGGCCTCAGGGCGGACGCCTGTGCCGCATACGGCCCGGACACCAGGACGTCCCGGACCGGGTCCTGGCTCCCATGGCGGGCGGGCCTGGCCACAGCCTGGACTACCGTCAGACCCTCACCGGCTGGCTCCCCCGTACCGGGCGAGGCTGGCCCTCGGGACCCGGTCGAGACCCAGCTGGTGCGGGGCTCCCCCGTACCGGGCGGGGCCAGGCGCCCCGGACTGCAGAGGGTAACCGCCGAGGCGGATGTGCAGGGGCGCGGGCTAGAGTCGGCCTCGTGAGCGTGCACTCCTTCTCCCTGGTCCCCGCCGCCTACGTCCTCCTGCTGCGCCAGGCACCTGGCAGGGCCAGCGACCCGGCACCTGCTACAGCTGCCATCGCGCTCGCAGGCACCTCCCGACCCAGGCCCGGCGTCCCGGCGCCCACCGCTGGCACGGTCCCGGCGCCCTCTGCCGGTACGGTCCCGCCCGGTACCGCCGCGCCCCGCTCCCCCGGCTCCTCGGCCGCGGGCACCGAGGTCCTCCTCCAGCTGCGCCGGAACACGGGGTACATGGACGGCTACTGGGCCACAGGGGCGGCCGGGCACGTCGAGAGCGGTGAGTCCGTGCTCCAGGCCGCCTGCCGGGAGGCCCGCGAGGAGGTCGGCGTCGTCCTGACCCCGGAGGACCTGTCTACGCTGACGGCTATGCACCGCTCCAACGACGTCGGCGGCGCCGCCGTCGAGCAGCGGGTCGACTTCTTCTTCACCGCCCGCACCTGGCAGGGGACCCCCACCGTCCAGGAGCACGAGAAGGACGCCGGGCTCGGCTGGTTCTCCCTCACCGACCTGCCCGCCCTCGTCCCGGCGCACGAGCGCGCGGTCCTGACCTGGCTGGCCAGGGCGCTCGACGGCGGGGAGGCGGTCCCGGCAATCACCACCTTCGGCTTCACCCCGGGCCAGGACGTCGCCCACTACGGGGTGGCCCGGCACTGAGCGTCCGCAGCGTCCTGGGCCGGGTCGGCGCTTCCGGCGGGCCTGACCCACGCCCCGCCCCACTGCGCGCCAGCGTCCGCCGCGCCACGCAGCTCTAGCCCCCACCCGTCCTGTGGGCGCCCCTTCTGGTCCTCCTCGTGGTAGCCGCTGGCTTCGTCGGCCCCATCGGCTCCGCGAGCGCCCCGGGACTGGGTGACGTGCCCGTCAGAGTGGGTGATGGCCGTCTCATCGGCTCCGCGAGCGCCCCGGGACTGGGTGGTCGGCCCAGCTCGTAATTCACAAGGTCGCTCCGGCACCCTGAGGCCGGGCGGGAACGCCTGGCCCACACGAACGGTCACGCAGCCCACTCCCCAGGCACCCCGGGGCCGGGCGCCATCGTGGGACCCGTCCCTGGGCACCATGCCCCGCCGCCAGCCCGCCCCGCAGGGCCCGCAGGAAGAGTTATCTAGGGATCTGGCCAGTCGAACGCCTGGTTTTGTCGCAATCTGAGGATCAGAGACGGAGCCACCCCGACCGCAGCTTTGTCTGCTTAATGTCTGCGCAGGTCAGGAGCTTGGTTGCTGGCGTCGGGGAGGATGCCACCGTCTCTGATCCTCAAGATTGCGACACGAGCAGGATCCAGGGCAGCAGACGGACGAAAAATTAGTCACACAATCGCATAATCCGCACGCTTTGTGCCGGGAGTCCTCGTGGACGTCAGACATCCCCGTTCTCACGGCAAACAAGTACCGTTCTCACGGCAAATAAGTACCGTTCTCGCGAAGAATAAGTACCGTTCTCGCGGAAGAGGGGCGGACACGCGCAGCGGACGGCGCCGCACGGCCAGACCTGCCTCACCCCTCCAGGAACCCCAGGATCCGGGGCAGCTCACGACGCGCCTGGACCATCCCGGCCTCATAGGCGGACACGAGCCGGTCATAGCGCAGCTCACCGTTCTCAATCCCCATGCGGTCAGGCTGGAAGAGGTAGACGCTGCCTGAGCGGACGCGGTCCTCCAGCTCCTGCATGGTGGCGTTGTAGCGGGCGGGGCGGGCGATAATCGCGTCGGCCACCAGGGGCTGACGACGGAACGCCTGACGGTACAGGAGTGAACGCACCTCCTCCTTGTGGTACCCGGGCGGCCTCGTGGTGACCACGAGCATGCGCTCAAAACCATCAGCCTGCGCCGCGTCAGTGGCGAACCCCCCGGTGGGCCCCAGGGCGCCGTCGTAGTACCGGGCACCGTCAATGGTCACCGGGGGCATGAGCAGCGGCATGGACGCCGAGGCCTGGGCGCGCGGCAGCAGCTTCTCCAGGGTGTCCAGATCCGACTTGCCCCAGTAGACCTCCTGGCCGGTGTCACCGCAGAAGGCCCCAATGCGGACCTGGGCGGGCGAGGCGGCAAAGACCTCGATATTGAGGGGGAAGGGCTGACCGGGGTCGGTGGTCTCCTTGTAGAGGTGGTCGGAGTTGAAGTAGCCCCGCCCCTGCACAAAGCTCCCCCAGCCGCCTGCCTGCGGGTCCAGCGGCATGGACAGGAAGGCCTCACGGGCACGCCACCTGTCCCGGGCGACGAAGTTGACGGTGTGGGTGCCACCAGCACTGATACCGCCGACCCACCCGAAGTCCAGACCCTCCTCCAGCAGGAGCCGCACCAGGGCCGCGGTGTAGGTGGCGCGCATGCCGCCTCCCTCGAAGACGAGGGCGACGTCGTCAAAACGCCGTGTCACCGGCGCCGGGACGTGACCAGGGTGCCCGTAGGGGAAGGGGCCGGTGGCGGGCAGGGCCGTTACGGCCGCGTCGGCGGGAGGCGGAGGAGGCAGGATGGGCTCGACGTCGGGGACTGCGTCACTGGTCATGCCACGCACCCTAACGCGCTACCCCTGCATGACGGGGAGTGCGCTTCACTGTACGGGAAACTTGCGCCCGGCTCGCCGCCGCCGACTAGCCCGCGGGCCACCCCGCCATGCCGACTAGCCCGGCCCGCCCGCCGACCGGCCCAGCCTGCCGGTCGGGCCCTGGCGCTCACTGGCGGTGAAAGGCCCTCGTCCTCCCCTACCCTCACCGCGCCCTGCGGCGTAGCGTGCCGGACATGGTCACCCCACGTCTTCTTGAGTCCCTTCCCCTGCGCGAGCGCATCGCGCGTAACCGCCTGTGGCTGCCGCCCATGTGCACCTACAGCGCCGCCGAGGACGGCGTGGTCACGCCCTGGCACGTCGTCCACTACGGTGCCCGCGCCGCTGGCGGCTTCGGGACGGTGGTTGTGGAGGCGACGGCGGTGAGCCCGCGGGGACGGCTCTCCCCGCGGGACCTGGGCCTGTGGGAGGACGCGCAGGTCGCGGGGCATTCCCGCCTGGTCGAGGCGATCCACGCCAGCGGCTCCCTGGCCGGGGTCCAGCTGGGGCACGGGGGCCGCAAGGCCGGTACTCCCCCGTGGCGCCCGGACGCCGTCGGGGCCCGTCAGGGTACTCTGGCTGGCTGGGACCTGGTGGCGCCCAGCGCCCTGGCCTACCCCGGCCACGCCACCCCGCGCGAGCTCGACCTCACCGAGGTGCGGGCCCTGGTGGAGACCTTCGCCCAGGCTGCCGGCCGGGCCGTGGCGGCCGGTTACGACCTGGTCGAGCTCCACGGCGCCCACGGCTACCTTCTCCACGAGTTCCTCTCACCCCTGTCCAACCACCGTACGGACGCCTACGGTGGGACCACGGCCGGGCGCCGGCGCCTGGTCCTGGAGGTGGTGGAGGCCGTGCGCGAGGCGGTCGGGGACGCCGTGCTGGGTATCCGCCTGTCCGCCACCGACTGGACCGCGGGCGGGCTCACCGGGGAGCAGACCGCCGAGCTGGCGCCGCTGCTGGTGGAGGCCGGTGCCGACGTCCTCCACGTCTCCACGGGCGGCAACGTGCCCGCAAAGGTCCCGGTGGCCCCGGGCTACCAGGTCCCCTTCGCCGCCCGGGTGCGCGACGCCGTCGCCGCCACCGCGACGCCGGTGGTGACGGTCGGGGTCATTAGGAGCGCCACCCAGGCCGAGCAGATCCTGGTCACTGGGCAGGCCGACGCCGTGGCAGTGGGGCGCCCCGCGCTCCTGGACCCGAGCCTGCCCCTGCGCTGGGCCCGCGACCTCGGGACGGAGGGCTGGCAGGCCCAGGGGGTGCCGGTCCCCTACTGGCGCGGGGTCTGGGCGTCGTAGGCGATCAGCAGGCCGCCAGCGCTGGCCGGACCGGCACGGGATCTGGGCGCAGGCGCGCCCCGAACCTAGGTCCTGGCCAGCGGCCACTCCCCTACTGGCATGGGGTCTGGCAGGCAGGGCACGTGCGGCGCCTAGTCACCCAGCTGGCTCCCTGCTGGCGCAGGGTCTAGCTCACCTGGGCGCCGTCGAGGTCGCGGAGGCGCGCCAATCTCCTACCGGCACGGGATCTGGGCGCAGGCGCGCCCCAGCGCCCCGCACCTGTCGTCCGGCCCCGGCACGCGCGCCTCAACGCCAGGAGACCAGCGCCCTCCCGGCCAGCGCACGCCGTCTTCCTAGGCAGGCGCTGGCGCACCTTGTACGGCCTCAGGCACCGAGCCAGTAGGCGGCCAGGGCGCGCGACATCCACATCCCGTCCCAGATCCCGCACATCTCCCGCTGGGAGTGCATGGACAGCAGGGGGACGCCGACGTCCACCGTGGTGACCCCCAGACGGGTGGCCGTGAGCGGGCCGATCGTGGTGCCGCACGGCACGGCGTTGTTGGAGACGAAGTCCTGGCTGGGGACCTGCGCGGCGGCGCAGGCGCGCGCCCAGAGGGCCTGGCCGGGCGCGTCGGTGGCGTAGCGCTGGCGCGCGTTGATCTTCAGCAGCGGGCCGTGGTTGACCAGGGGGCGGACGGCTGGGTCGTGGAGCCCGGCGTAGTTGGGGTGGACGGAGTGCCCGGCGTCGGCCGAGACGCAGCTGGAGCGGGCCAGGAGCGCGGCATAGGCGTCCCCCGTGTACCCCATGGCCGCGCCCAGGCGCTCCAGGAGGGTGGCCAGGAAGGGGCCGGCCGCGCCGGAGCGGGTCTCGCTGCCCACCTCCTCGTGGTCGAACGCCACCAGGACGACGGCGTCGCGCGGGCTGACAGGCAGGACGGCACCCGGGCGGGCGGTCCCGCCACCGGCTGGCACACCGGCCAGGGCCTCCAGGGCAACCAGGGCGGCGTGCACGGAGGAGAGGTTGTCCAGGCGAGCCGAGGCCAGGAACTCGCCCCGGCGACCGAAGCGCGCGGGGGCCTCGGTGGGGTAGGTCAGGACGTCGTGCCCGGCCAGGTCGGCGAAGTCGATCCCGGCGACCTCGCACAGGTACCGCTCGACCGCGTCAGGGCCGAGCTCGGCACCCTCGTCCTGGGCCAGGGACCACAGGGGCAGCAGGTGGGCCTGCCGGTCCAGGCGCAGGGCGTCGTGGACGGAGTGGTCCAGGTGCGGGGCAACCTGGGCCACGCGGGCGAGGGGGCCGGTACGCACCAGGTGGGTAGCACCGTCGCGCGTGGTCAGGCGCCCGGCCAGGCCGAGCTCACGGTCCAGGAAGGAGTTCTCCAGGGGGCCGCCGTAGACCTCGGCGTTGACCAGCTGCCAGCCGGCGCGGTTGAGCGCCGCCCGCGGCTTGAGCTTGAGGGCCGGGGAGTCGGTGTGGGCGCCGACAATGCGGAAGGCGACGTCGGTGGCGCTGGCACCCGGGGCCTGTGTAGGCGCGCTGCTGGTGGGCGCAGCACCGGCGGGTACAGTACCGTCGGCGGGCGCGCTGCCAGCAGGGACGCCCTGGGTAGGCGGTGTGCCAGCCGGAGTGGCGGAGGTGCCCTGGGCGGCAGCGGCCTGGGTGGGGGCCTCCGGCAGGATCCAGGCGGCGACGGCGCCGTCGCGCACGACGTAGCCGCGACGGGGCAGCCCCGGCCCCCAGGGCCTGGTCTCGCTGACGGCGGTCAGGCCGACGGCCTCCAGGCGGGCGGCGACCTCGGCGGCGGCGTGGTAGGAGGAGGGGGAGGCGGTCACGAAGGCCGCCAGGGAGTCGGTGTAGGTGTCCGGGCTGGTCAGGGCTGGCACCGTCAGGGCGGGGGCGAGGGTGGTCTCAGACATGGGTGCAGTCTTCCACACGACCAGTTGCGCCTACCGTCAGGAACGTACCTTAGCCGTGCGGGACGTACCTTAGTTATTGAGGACGTACCTTAGTCGTCGGGGACGTACCTTAGACGACTTCTAAGGTACGTCTCCAGCGACTAAGGTACGTCCCTGTCAGACAAGGTACGTCTCCGGCAACTAAGGTACGTCCCGCATAAGACAGGTGCGCTCACCTGATCCTGGGAGGCCTCCGCTCCCCACCAGACCCAGGACCCCACAGGCCCCAGAACCCCGCCGCACCCAGGACTCAATGACCAGGACTCAATGACCAGGACTCAATGACCAGGACAGGGGCGCTCCGCTCCCCGCCGCACCCAGGGCCCTGCCCTCCTCCCTGAGGACTAGATCGATCTCCTCCCCGGGAAGGTTGTCGTTCGGACCTCAATCTATAAGACTCTGTGTTCAGACACAGCCCGGCCACGTACGGGAGCCACGGCACCTGCCTCAGAGAGGAGATCAGATGAGCCAGACCATGATCTGCCTGGTCAAGCCCGCCTCCCCACCTACGAAGATCCTGATGCCTGATAACACCCCCGACGCCTCGCGCAGCCGCAGCCGGGCCCCGGAAGCCTTCCTGGGACTCATGACCGTCCTCCACCGCCTCGTCCCCGCGCCGCTGCGCCCCCGGGTGCCCCTGACCTTCGTCGGCTACGTCCTCATTAACGGCAGCGCCTTCGTGCTCGACATCGTCTGCCTGTCGGTCTTCTACAACCACCTCCACTGGGTGTACCAGGTGTCGGTGACCATGGGCTACGCGGTAGCGGGGGTCTACTCCCTCCTGCTCAACCGCTGGCTGAACTTCCAGGTCTCGGGGCACCTGGCGCTCCAGGGCTCACGCTACGCGGTCGGGCTGGTCAGCCAGTACGTCATCTTTATCCTGGGCCTGTCCAGCGTCCTGCACCTGGCGGGAGTCAACGCCGAGCTCGCCCGGGTCGTCTCGGCCTGCTGCGAGGGGATCTACCTCTACGTCCTCATGCGCCTGTGGGTCTTCAAGGGCGCGTCGGAGCCCGCGTCCCAGCCCGCCACCTGCTGAGACCAGCGGACCGGTCCGGGCCCGGGCCTAGTCCGAGTCCACCTCCGCACCGCCGGGCTCACCACAGGGCGCGCGTGGTCTCCGTCGGGCCGTCAAGCTCGGTAAAGCCCGCGTCCACCACCGACACGGGGCGCCTGCCCGAGGCCGCCTCCCAGGAGGCCCGGTCGGGGAAGGTCACGCGCAGACGGTAGCCGTCGCGAGCCCAGGCCCGGCGCAGACGGTCCGGCAGGTCGGGGCTCTGCCAGGCCAGTTGGGCGGCGTGGGCGACCTGGGCGCACAGCTTTCCGGAGGTCATCTCGTGCAGAGGCGTGACCTCGACGGTGACGAGCGCGTCCGTGCTCGCCGACTCCGCCCCCAGAGTGATGTAGCGGGAAACAATGTCCTCCTGCGAGTCGGCGTCACCGCGGGCGACGCCACGGGGGCGGTCTGGTGGGGGCATCGTAGGCGGCGAGTATGACGAGCCACGGGCGTCGCCACGGGGGCGGACTCCTGGAGCACCCGGGGGCTGCGTCCCCGGGCCGTGAAGGCGTCCGACGACGTCGGCCCGCTCCTGCGCGAGCGCCTGCTCGACGACGGCCCTCACGGCGGCCGGGGCAGGCGGGAGCTCCTGGCCGTGAGGGAAGTGCGTGCCCTCCACCTGCGTTTTGGCGATCTCGGGCGGCAGCGGGCGGACCGGGCCGGGGACGATCGCACGGGCGGCCGCCTGCCCCCAGCCGTGCGGACCGTCCTGGACCACGGTGACACCCGCCAGACGCTGCACCTCCTCCCAGCGCCTGCCGCGGGCACGTCGCACGAGCTTGCGGATGCGCCGGTCGCGCCAGTGGCTCACGGCGGCATGCCACGAGCCACCGGGGGCGGCCTGCGGGGAGGCCAGGAGGGCGACGACGGCGCGCCCGACGGCCTCGGCCACGTCAACCCGGCGCGGTGGGTGGACCTTGTCGTAGCGCACCGCGATCTGCATGCCCCAGGGGACCGTCGGGTCGACGGTGGCGGGGTCCACAACGCCCGGCGCCGGGTCCGGGTCGGTCGGCTGGGAGCCGGGTGCGGGGGCCGCAGGAGCCGGAGGGGCGGGTGCGGGTGACCCGGTGGCAGCCGCTGGTGCGAGGTCCGGGCGCTGACCCACGGCGGGGGCGTCTGGCGCAGGCGTGTCCGCGGCAAGGGCGTCCGGAGCAGGGACGGAGCGGACCTGAACGGAGGTGGCGGGCTCGGAGGAGGTCATGGTGGGACCCTACGCGCGATGAGAAGACACTCAGCTCAAGACTGGCGTCCGCCTCAATATTGTTATATCCTCAACGAGAATGCTCGCACTCAAAACACCGCCTCAATCCCTGAAGGGCTACCATGAAACCCAAGTACCTGCACCTCATTGCCCTTGTTCTCCTCCTGGCCGGAGTCGGCCTCATAATGGTCAGGCACATAGGCGACCCGCCCCAGGTCACCTGCGTGGAGAAGGGCCCCACCTCGGGGTTCTCCATTGAGAAGGACGGCCAGGAGTGTCCTCTGAACGAGGCGGACTTCCGGGCCTACTGGCACTGGGAGCACAATTCGGCTGTCCCCCTCCACCTGGCAGGCCTGGGCTGCGTCGCCCTGAGCCTCGCGACCGAGGTCACCGGCCTGGTGGTCGGGCACAAGCAGAAGAAGCGTAAGCGGGAGGCCGCCGCCCTGGGCACCTCGGCCCAGGCCTGAGACGGGTTAGTGCCACCGCCCCCAGAGGGTCCAGAGGGTGCTGACCCCCTGAGGAGAAGGAACGCCTGGGCGGCGCCCAGGGCGCGCACGTCCGCCCGCCGACCCCCTGAGGGCGGAAAGGGACGCACCTCGGTGAGCTGGGCCAGCTGCCCGCGAGCGCGTCGTCGCTCAGAACCGGGAAGGGCGTAGCCAGGGGCCAGCCCGGGAGCAGCCCTGGGCTACGCGGGGTAACGCAGGAGGACGCCCATACCGCCCTCGAAGGTGATCCCTGCCAGCTCCGGGCCCCGGGCGACCTGCGTGAACCCCAGCACCATATGGAGGGCAATCGAGGCATGGTCGGTGGCACTGACGACGGAGTAGACCGGCGCACCGGGCTCCAGGACCTCCACGGTACCCAGCACCGCCGCCAGGAGCCGCCGTCCCACGCCCTGACGTCGGGCATCCGGATCCACCACGAGGCCCGAGACCACCCACACAGGGGCATCTGTCTCCTCCTTCCCGCAGACCTCCAGGGCGGTGGCGGGGAGCTGGAAGGCGCCCGCGAGCGCCACCGGGACGAGCGTCTCGTCCCCGGGCGGCGGGAGGGCCACATCCCCCGGCGTCATGACGTCCGGGGCCTCGTCCTGAGGAGGCGACGTCGGCTGCGCGCCCCTGACCTGCGAGGGCTCCTGGCGGCGGCCCGGCGGCTCAAGGACCGGGTGCGCGTCCCTGACCTGCGGAGTCTCCCCTGCCAGGGCGAGCAGCAGGACCGGGACGTTCCCGATGGTGCGGGCGGCCTGGTCCAGGGCCTCCTCGGCGGTGTGCCCGCGCAGGGCCAGGAGCTGGGCCACCCGTGCCCGGTCACCGGGCAGGGCGGGACGGATGACCAGGTCGTCCTCGCCAAGGAGAAGGGAACGGACGGCGGGGTCTGGCTCGAGGGGGGCGAAGTCGTTCACCGCCCCAGGGTCCCACACGAGGCCTGGCACGCCGCTGGCCCGTGCGCCGCCACACACCCCCGTTCTCACGACGAACAAGTACCGTTCTCACGACGAATAAGTACCGTTCTCGCGAAAGACGGGGCGGGGCAGCGCGGGGCAGCAGGGGCGCGGGCCCGGTCAACTGCAGAGCCCCGGTCAACTGCAGAGCCCTGGTCAGCTGCGGGGGTCGGCGTCAATCGCTCCCTGGACGTCGTTGAAGAGCAGGTTGGAGATCTCCACCTGCACCATCTCCACCTGGGGGACGTCGTGCAGGAGGAGCGGGTCGTCGGCCGAGGTCTGCAGCGCCAGCGTGCCGCAGCTGAAGAAGCGGTCGGTAAAGTCCTTGTCCAGCTGGATGTCAGAGATCCGGGTCAGCGGCAGGTCGTGTCCCACGCGCTTGAAGACGCCGGCGCGGGTGATAACACGCTTGGTGGTCACCGTGTAGGTGTGCGAGTACCACTGCAGCCACGGCACGATGAGCAGCGGCACGCTCAGGACCAGCACCACGGCCCAGATGCCGACCAGGCCCCAGGGCCTCCAGGAGCTGGGGGCCAGTACCGAGCCGACGACGCCGAGCACGACCAGCACGGCCTCGAGGACGATCCTCCACAGGAGGATCTTCATATGGGTGTGCATGTGCCGTACCACGACCTCGTCGCGACTGAGCAGCTTCTTTGACAGGGCCATAGGTACATGGTGCCACGACCTCAACCGTCTTCAACAGATTTCGTCCCCGGCCCCGCCACCGCCCCGACGACGGGCGCGGCGCACCCAGCACCCCGGCACCCGCACCCAGCACCTAAGCCCCAGGCCAACCCCCCACCGGCAGCAGGCGCGGCGCACCCAGCACCCGAGACCCACCCACCGGCAGCAGGCTAGGCTGGCCCCGGCCAGGCGCAGGCGACACCAAGGGCCCCTGGTCCTGCCTGCCCGGCCCTCCTGGCCGACCGGCCAGGTGAGCAACACCATGCTGGCCACGCTGACCACACGGGCCGTCCGCGTCTACGGCACGATCACCTGGGCTGGGCCCGGGCTCTCGGCCGTCGAGGGCCGTCCGCGTCCGTAGCACGACCCCCGGGGGACAGGCGGCACAGGCAGGCGCCAGAGAGGATACGGAGGAGGTCGCCATGAGCACGGACGTGACACGGCTCCTGACAGACACCGGGGGCCTGGCACTGTGGTGCTTCCTGCTAGGGGTGTGCCTGCACCGGGACAACCGTCAGCTGCGCAACGGCTTCCTGGCCCTGCTGGTGGCCCTGTGGAGCATACGCCTGGTGTCCCGCCTCGCCGACCTGGTACCGGGGCTGGACGTCCCGGTCACACTGGGGAGTGCGGCCCTGATTGTGTTCACGGGGCTCATGCCCTTCCTCCTCGTGCTCAACGGGGTGGTGCTCCTGCGCCGGGAGGGGATCCGCCTGGGGAACGTGCTCAGCCTCCTGGCCGGGCTGGGACTCGTCGCGGCGCCTGTGGTGGCGGTCGCGCTCGTAGCCACAGCCAACCCGTGGGGGCTCCTGGCCGCCATGCTCCTGTTCTGCCTGTGCCTCTACCTGGGGGTCTTCCTGGTCATCCTCCTGGCCCAGACGGCGGTGCAGCGGATCTGGGGAGGACGGCGCGCGGTACCGCACCCCGACGCCGTCGTGGTCCACGGCTCCGGGCTCATTGACGGCAAGGTGCCGCCGCTGCTGGCCTCACGGGTGCGCCGCGGGATCCGGGCGTGGCGCGACGAGGACCGCCTGCGTCCGGGGGTGCCGCTGCTGGTGATGAGCGGGGGCCAGGGACCGGACGAGCCGGTCAGCGAGGCGCAGGCGATGGCGGACTACGCCGTGACCCAGGGGGTGGCACGTGAGCGCATCCTGGTGGAGGGCCGCTCCGCCACGACCCAGGAGAACATCGCCCTCAGCCGTGAGCTGCTGGCACGGCAGGGCATGCCGCAGGCGCGGGTCCTGCTCGTGACGAGCTCCTTCCACGCGGTGCGCACCGCCGTCCTGGCCTCGGACATGGGGACCACGTGGGCGGTGGCCTGGGCGCGCACGGCCTGGTACTTCTCGGTCAACGCCTGGCTGCGCGAGTACGTCGCGGTCCTGACCTACCGCAGGACGGCGGCGCTGGTGTGGGCCGGGCTGACGGCGACGGGGGCGGCGGCCTACACGGCCCTGGTGGTCGCCGGGTACATATCCCTGCGCTGAGGGCGGGCGGAACCAGGGACGAGGCCGTGAGCGGAACCGGCAGGCGGAGCCGTAGGCGGGACCGGCAGGCGGAACCGTGGGCGGTGGGCGGGACCGGTAGCCAACAGCGCAGACACACCCCTACGCTGAGGGCGCCCGGGGCCGGTACCGCGCGCCAGCGCCCCTGGACATCGCCCCACTTTGTATGCTGTCGCACGCATAGTTGAGGAAAAGACGGGAGCGAGGGGGACGAAACGGCATGGTTGACAATACCTACCTAGTAGCGAGCGGGGTGCTCCTGTTCCGCGTCGTCGTCCTGGCCACCATACTCGGGGCCCTGACCTGGTCCCTGGGGAGGGACCGACGTCGGCTACGCTGCGGCGTCCTGGCGACAGCCTCCCTCGTGGTGCTCCTGGACACGGCGGTGGTGGTGGCCCGGTGGCTGGGACTCCCTACCGGTCCCGTCACCACCCTCTTCCTGCCTCAGCCGGGGACCGTGTGGCTGCTGTCGTGGATACTGCCTGTCACACTCATGAGCGTGACCAGCGTGGTCGGGATGCAGGGCGGGCGCAGGCCGGTCAACCTGGCCGCCATCGTCCTGGGCTGGGTCGGTACCGCGACCCTGGTGGCCTCCACCTTCCTGTGGCAGGGCGACGGCGTCGTCCTGCCCGCGGTGGCGACCTTGATAATCGCCCTGGCGGCGGCCGGTAGCGTGACGTTCATAACATGGGTCGCCCAGGGGCTCCTGCAGGACAGCGGGCAGTGGGGGGAGGACGACCTGGGCCCGGAGGTGGTCCTGGTCCTGGGGGCCCGGCTGGTCCGGGGCCAGATGACCCGCCTGCTGGCGGCGCGCGTGGACGCCGGGCTGCGCGCCTGGGAGCGGGCCGACCGCGAGCGCCCCGGCACCCCCCTGCTGGTCCTGTCCGGTGGGACGGTAGGCAGCCCGGTGGCCGAGGCCGACGTCATGTCGGCGTACGCCCTGGTCCAGGGCGTGCCGCCGGGCCAGGTCGTGGCCGAGGACCGGTCCCGCAGCACCACGCAGAACCTCCTGTTCACCCGCGACCTGCTGGAGGAGCGGGGGATGGCCGAGGCGCGGGTCCTGATTATGACCAGCGCCTTCCACGTGGCGCGCACCGGGATGCTGGCCAGCCGGCTGGGGCTGCGCTGGCAGGTGACGGGGGCACCCAGCTACTGGTACCAGCTCGTGGGGAACTGCTCGCGCGAGCTCCTGGCCTTTGTCGTCGAGCGGTGGGCGGGGGTGTCGCTGACGGTCGCGGGCGCCGTCGCCTACGCCGTGATCCTGGTGACCCTGAGCTGACGCCGCGTACCGCCGGGCGCGTGTGGCACCCGGCCATCGGCGTGAACATGAGGCATGATCGTAGGCGACGCCGCCTGACGCCCGATCCGCTGCCCGGCCCGGGACCAGCAGGCGCCCGGCCTGGGACCAGCCACCGGCCAGCCCGGTCCCAGGTGGCGCCCAACCTGGGACCACCCGGCGCCCGGCACGGCCCCAGGCACAGCCCAGGTCCGGCTACCGACCCGGGCGAGCCCGTCCACGTACAAGTCCGCCCTACCCCAGAGGAGCCCTTCATGTCCCGTTCTTCCTCCCCCAGCTTCACCTGGCGGGTCACCGCCGCCCTGACCACCCTGGCCGCGGGCATGGTGGCCGAGAAGGTCGTGGCGACCACCTGGCGGGCCGTCACCGGCTCACCCGCCCCCAAGCAGGAGGATCTCCTGGACACCCCCCTGGCACAGGTAGTGCTGTTCGCCATCGTCTCCGGTGCCACGGCAGCCGTGGTGCGCGAGCTGTCCCTGCGCAAGGCCGCAGGCGTCTACGGCCGCTCCGGCAACAACCCCCTGCGTCCCGCCATTAAGGCCTGAGCGCAGGCCGGCGCCGCCCGCCCGACGCACGCGGTGGCCTGCGTCCGCGGTTCCCCGCTCACCCCTGCCAGCGAGTGCCCGCCGACGCACGCAGCGGCCTACGGTCCCGCCACCCCAGGCCGGACAACGCCCGGCTGCCCGCCCGACGCACGCGGTGGCCTACGGTCCGGCACGCGCACCAGCCTCCAGGTCTCCGTACCCGCCCCTGCACGCAGCGGCCTACGGGACCACCAGGGCCGCGATACCGGATTAGGGCCCGCCCGCCCTGTACGCAGCGGCCTACGAGGCCCTGCCCCCGCTGGCTGGCTCGCCCCAGAGCCGCCCCGCACGCGGTGGCCTACGTCCACAGGGCAGGCGGGTCAGTAGCTGGCGATGCGGGTCGCTGGCAGGACCTGGATTCGGCGCCTGACGACCAGCTCGCAGAATCCAGGACACCGGCCGACGCCGCACCCGCACAAACAGGCGCCTCCGCCTCCAGGACGGAGGTCTATTCACGACCCCGGTGGGACTGGCGCCCGGTTCTGTCGCAATCTGAGGATCAGAGCGGAGGGCACCCTCAGGTGTTCCGAGGTCCGGGCCCCTGACCTGCGTGGACATTGGGTGTACAGAGGCGAGAGCGGGGTGGGATCGGTTCTGATCCTCAGATTGCGACACGCACGCCGAACAGGCCAGCAAGTACTCGGGAAACCATCCAGGGCATCGCATAAAACACAGGTCCAGACGAAGACGACCGGCCCCGGACGGTGTCGGTTGCGCAAACCCCCGGTCCTGCCGCGGGCCAGCCGGTAGAATCCGCTCAGGAGGACACCATGGTTCGCACGTCGCAGGACCCGACCCCCCGTATGTCCCGGCCCAATGAGGGGCCCGCACACACGAGACGCGGTCCAGAACAATCCCAGTTAGTGGAAAGCACTGGAACAACGCCCGAAACTACCAGTTCGTCACGGTTCAGGCCCCTGGCCAGGCTGCTCCCTGCCCGCGGCTCCCTCACACGAATGCTGCGGTCCCGGCAGCGCCCCTCTCCCCCGGCGCCCGCCTCCAGCCTCCCACCAGGCGCCTCCCGTCAGTCGCCGCCAGCCGCCTCCGACTTCCCGGCGCCCGCCTCCAACCAGCCGCCAGCTCCCCCGTCCCGGCCAGCCCGCCCCCACCCCAGCCGGGTGCTGGCGCTCCTGGCAGCCCTGGACGCGGGCATCCACCTGGCGGCCTGCTGGTGGGAGCCCACCGAGGGTACTGCGGTGAGGCACCGGCGTGACGTGGTCGTCCGGCTCACCCAGTCCCTGGCCCTGCCGCTCATGGGCGGGACCTGGGCCACGTGGCCGGACCGGCAGGTGCGGGGAGCCCGGGCGGGCACGGTGTACGGCGCCCTGGCCTGGTCCTGGCTGGGTGACACGCTCCCGGCCCTGGTGCCGCGTCAGGCGGCCCTGCCGGTCCTCGTGGTCTCCTTCCTGCCCGCTCAGTGGTGCTGGACGGCGGCCATGACCCCTGCCCGAGACCGTAACGCGCTGCGGCCGACCTCCCCCGCCTGGCCCCTGCCCCTGTTGGGAGTGGTGGGCGCTGGCGTCGCGGTAGGCAGGCGGGTCCTGCCGGGCTCGGGGGCCTTGGCCCCGGTCGGGGCC
Organism: Actinomyces sp. oral taxon 897; assembly: GCF_002999235.1. Classification (NCBI taxonomy): domain Bacteria; kingdom Bacillati; phylum Actinomycetota; class Actinomycetes; order Actinomycetales; family Actinomycetaceae; genus Actinomyces; species Actinomyces sp. oral taxon 897. The sequence continues at coordinate 1,828,342 of NZ_CP027236.1, forward strand.
CTCTACGCGGTCTCACTGGCCACCCAGGCCCTGGCCGCCACGGGCACCGGGCCCCTGGGTGCGGCCGGCGGGTCGCTCTTTACGCTCTCCGACTCCCTCATTGCCGTCCAGGCCCTGGGAGGACGGCGCCTGCCCAAGGGGGAGTGGCTGGTCATGAGCACCTACCTGCTGGCCCAGGCCCTCCTCCTGGCCGCCGTCGAGCACGACGCCCGCCGAGGCGGACAGCATCGGTAAGTCCCCGGCCAGGGCGCCCGGACCGCAGGCCGGCAACCACCCGGCCCGCCGCCCGCCCCCGGGTGCCAGGGCGCCCGGACCGCCCCGGTTTCACGTGGAACTCACAGGGCCCCTCGTCCTCACTCGTCCTCCTCAGAGACTGTCTGGTGCGACTTGAGGAGCTCGTCCAGGAAGGACCGGCCGGTGGAGGCCGCAGGCCCGGGACCGTCCTGGCCCAGGGCGCCGCACAGCCGCCGCACCGCCCGGTCGACGTCCGCCGACCCCAGCGGGCTGAGACCGCCCTGGGAGCTGCTGGTCAGACGTCGCCGGGCCTCGGTGACCGCCGTCGCCCGCTCCGCCCAGTCCGGGTGCCGCATCCTCTGGCGCTCAGCGCGTTCATTGTGGTCAATGGTCAGGGTGAAGGCCTGCGTCTGCCCCTTAGGGGTGGCCAGGGTGGTGGCCGCCCGCATGTTCGGCAGGCGGCTGAGCGACCCGCCGCTCCACGTGCCGATCCGCTCCTCCACCCGGGGTGCGTCCCGGATGGAGGAGCGCAGCCCCACCACCGTGGAGGCGTTGGCCTCCACGGCACCGCCCAGGGAGGCACTGAGCTGGCCCATGTGCTGGTGGGCGATGACCACGCCGACGCCGAACTTGCGCCCCTCCGCCAGGAGCTCGGACAGCCCCCCGGCCTGGAAGAGGTGGGCCTCGTCGACCACGACGAGGTGGGGCCGCTCCCAGGACCCGCGGGCTCCCATGGCCAGGGCGTGCTCCATGAGCCAGACCATGCCGGTGAAGGCGGCCTGGTCGGCGCCGATCCGAGGGGCGGCGAGGTCAATGAGCAGGACCTCACCGCGCTCCACCACCTGGGCCACGTCAATGGCCCGGTACCCGGAGCCGAACACGGCCCGCATGGCCGAGGAGCGCACCAGCCTGTCGAACTTGGAGGAGACCCAGGCCAGGATGTCGGAGAAGTCCGAGGACCTGTTGTCGACCAGCTCACTACGCAGCTCCCGGGCGAGCTCCTCGTCCCGGGTGGCGACGGCGTCGGCCACGTCCTTGAGCCGCTGCCGGCTGGCCAGGACCTGGGGCACCAGGGTCAGGGTGGCGCGGTCCTCCAGCAGGATCCGCAGCGCCGCCATGGTCTGGCGGAACAGCCGCTCAAAGCGCGGCCCGATAATCCCCTCGTGCCTAGGGTCGAAGATCGCGTACAGGATCTCCAGGACCTCCCCCACCATGTCCTCACAGTCGCGCCCGGCAAAGGGGTTCAGGGGGGTGGGGTGCTCCAGGTCGGCGGTACGCACCACGTGGACCCGGTGGGCGCTGCCGGGCGTCAGCTCAGTGGCCACCCGGCTGACCAGGGTGCCGTGGGGGTCGATGAGCGTCACCCCGATCCGGGCCTCCAGGGCCGAGGCGATCAGCCCCGCCGCCAGCGTGGACTTGCCCGCCCCGCTGGCCCCCAGGACCTGGACGTGCTGGCAGGCCTGGGTGACGCCCAGGCGCACCGTGACCGGGCGGCCGGAGGCGTCGGGGGCGGTCCCCAGGCGCAGGCCCGTGGCCGGGAGCTCCTGGGCCACCGGGACGTCGGGGATGGTGGGCAGGAGGCAGGGGACCCCGACGACGTCGGAGCGGATCCCGGCGGCAGGGACCTTGACCAGGCCGCGGGCCATGCCCTGGGGGACCGCGTGGCCCTGGAGGGCGTCCTCGCCCCCGCCCCACACGGCGTCGGGCTCCTCCTCGTCACCCAGGGGGCGGTAGAGCATGTCGCTGGCCAGGCCGTCCACGGCGACCTCCAGGCGGGCGGGCACGTCCTCGCCCTCGTCCACTCCCAGGAGCATCCTCATGCGTACCGGGGTCCCCATGTAACCCATCATGGCCTCCACCGAGGCCCGCCCCTCCGTGGTCAGGACCTGGTCCTGGAGCATGAGGCGCTCGACGGCGGTCGCGGGGGCCAGGTGGATGCGCAGCACTCCCCCGGTGCTGCGCAGGGTGCGCAGCAGGTCCATGCCGGAGCAGGCGAGGGGGTTGGGCCAGGTCCCCAGGGCGCGGGGGCGGAGGCCCCCGGTCCCGGGCACCTCCGAGGTGTCGGTCAGGACGAGGGCGTGCCCCTCGGGGGTGAGGTCGGCCCGGGTCAGGCTCAGGAAGAGCGGCTGCTCCCTGACGGCGGGAACAGCCTCACGCAGGACGGCAGGACGGGGGCGGTCCACCACCGGGTCGACCTCCTCCCACACGTGGGTGTGCTCACCGCACCACACGAGATCCCCGCCAAAGGGCTCGCCCACGCCCCAGGCAGCCAGGGTGACGTTCACCTGCCCATTGCGCTCGGCCTCCATGGTCAGCGTCAGGCGCGAGCCCAGGGGCTGCTTGGCCAGGACGTTGAGCAGGCGGTTGGTGAAGAGCTGCGCGGCGGCGGGGGCGTCGGCCTGGCGCAGGAGGTGGTCCAGGCGGAAGAGGCGTTCAGGCAGGGGCCCGGACGGGGCCGGGCGCGGGTCGAGGGCCTGCGTGGCCACCGGCCCGGACGGGAGGGCCCCGGGGGCGGGAGACGGCGCCCCGGGGGCGGGAGGCGGGACCTCCGGTCCGGGGCCTGAGGCGGCAGGCCCGGAGTCAGGATCCGGGTCGGGGGCAGGACAGGAGTCGGTGGTCATACCAGGCCTTTCCGGAGGTGCGACTGAGAAGACTGAGAAGGAGGCACCCCGCCGCACGCCGTGCATCCTAGGAGGACAGAGACCAGGACACGCCGCAGGCCACCAGCCCAGTTCCTGCCACCTGGGACACAGGGCGGCAGGCGCACCATGAGCTCCCCGTTCTCAGCCCAGTTCCTGCCACCTGGGACACATGCCCTGGCCGAGGAGGTCCGGGCTGCTGGCCCGACCGCCCCCGGGCTGCCAGCTCGCACGAGCGCCGTGCCCGGGGCGTCCTGCGCGGCCCCGGGCAGGCGCAGGACGAGCGCGGGAGCGCCACGTCCACGGGTGAGCAGCTGGGTGCGGCCCCGGGCAGGTGCGACGAGCTCGGTGCCGGGCACGGGCAGCAACTGCGCCCGCACCCCGCACCCTGCACCGAGCTGGCCTCCTGCCCAGGGCGTGTCCCCTCACTCGTCGAGAACAGCTATGAGCACCCACACCAGGAACGTCACCGTGAGGGCTACGAGCACCGCCATGACCGCCAGCACCAGCGCCGTCGGCGCGCCTGCCACGATCCCGCCCCAGCGTGCCGCCGTCAGAGCCGTCCGCTGGTCCGCGCTCACCCGGGACAGGCCCCGGGCCGTCAGGGCGATGCCGGCGATGCAGACGCTGCTCAGCCCCATCACCACGGACTGGGACCAGGCGGACGGGAAGGTGAGCAGGGTGCGCGCGGCCCCGACCAGCCCGCCCTGGCCGGAGCACCCGTCGACCAGCAGCGGGTTGGCCACAGCCAGGACCACGCACACGACCATGAGCCCGTACAGAAGGATCCGCTCATCACGCCCCATCCGGAACGTGCTGGCCGCACTCTCCCGGGCGTGCTGGCCGCCTTGGACCAGGGCGCCGTAGGAGGGGGCGGCGTCCTCACCCAGCCGCCGCCTGACGTCGTCAGTGAACGAGCTCATCCGCCCGGCCCCCGGCCTCAGGCCCGGGCGTCTGCTCCAGGTCACGCCAGCTCGTGTCAGGGCACTCAGCCCCCTCGATCAGCTCGTGCGCGATCGCCTCAAGGACGCTGCCGCCCGCCGCCCCGCTGGCGGTACCCGTCACAGTAGCGGTACCCATCACGGCGGCCGTCTCCAGGTCTTCACCGGGCCCGGAGACGGTGTCCGCGTCCTCAGGGACGGACCGGCGCGCCCCGGGCCCGCAGACGGGGCAGGACCCACCCCGCCGGACGACCGGCCACAGGCTCCGCGGGTGCGACTGGTGCGGTGCGCCCGGGAGCACCCGGTCCAGGACGGGCCAGTGAGGCACGGTCGTCACGATCCCGAAGGTGCGGCCCTGGGTGAGCAGGTGCACGAGCTCGCGCCCGTGGACGCTCCCCGGCCCGGCCAGGACCGCGAGGGCGGCCTGGGAGGCGACCGAGGCGACCAGGTTGACCGACGCACCGAGCCCGGACTCAGCCACGAGACGGGTGTCGACGCCGTAGTTCGTGGCCGGGCGCTCGCTGGCGGACAGCTGGTTGGCGCCGACGGCGCAGCCCCAGCAGGGCGTGCCCAGCACCGGCATGACGACGCACACCTCACCAGCCGCCGCCTTGCGGTACAGGGCGCAGCTGACCTGGGGGACGCCGCGCGTATAGGCGCGGGCGGCGAGGTCACCCTGCTCGACCATGTCGTCGGTGGCCAGGACGAGAAGATCCGGTGCGGCGGCCAGGGCGGTCCCGCTGTGCTCCCGGAGCGGGCCCATGAGGCAGGTGACGGCCGTATGCGGGCTGATGTCACGCAGGCGCCTCGCCAGCGCCCAGACCTTCGGCACGCCGATGTCGGCACGGGTGTAGACGCTGCGGGCCATGTTGGCCTCGCTGACCTCGTCGGGGTCAATGAGGACCACCCGGCCCACGCCCGACCGCACCAGGTCCTCGGCGACCCGGCTGCCGACGGATCCGCAGCCGGCGACGACGACGCCCCTGTCCTGCAGGGAGCCGACGAGGCCACGGACCCGGGAGAGCGCGTCGTCGCCCTCAGGAGGCAGGAAGCCGTCGTCCTGCCCGGGCCGCGCCCCCTGCCCCTGGCCGTCGTCAGCGGCGCCGTCGACGAGGACCTCGCCGCGCCCGCGCTCCAGGACGGGCGCCCCGTCGGCCGTCCGGCTCAGGACGTGGATGCTCATCCGGTGCCGCTGGCCGATCGGCAGGTCGGTGTCACGGGGCACCCCGCGCGTGACCACGCAGATGAGCAGCGAGTCGAGATGAGGGTTCTGCTCGAGGGCGTGGGTGGTGGTGCACACGTCCGTCGCCGAGGGGTCGGGGAGGCCGTCGGGGTGGGAGTGGACCGTACCGGCCAGGACGCCCAGCCCCGCCCTCTCCGCCCTGCCCACCAGCTCGGTGAGCTCAGGGGAGATGTCCCAGCTGACGGGCGAGTACCGACCAGCGTGGTCCTCAATGAGCTCACGGACGACGCCGTGGTCGGCAAGGAGGGCGCCCCCTCGCTCGGGCTCAAAGGACGCGATGTGCTCCTGGACGCGCTCCACGAGGTCGGGAGAGAACCGGAGGACGACCTCGCCGGGATCCCTGGTCGTGGAGCGGGACGCCGTGCGGCGTGCCCGGAACCTGCGTCCCAGGAGGCTGGTGACGTGCGGCATGACATTCCCTTCTGGTTGGTTGTTCCTGCTCAGGCGGACAGGAGGACGTCCTGGCCCCACATACGGCGCTGGGTGTAGAGCGCCCACTTGCCGGCGTTGGCCCGGGCCTCCGTCAGGGTGGGGTGGGCCCGGCCGCCCGCGCCGCAGATGACGGGAACACGCTCCCCGTTGACGTAGGTCTCGATCATGTGGGGCTTGTGGCCGAACTGTTCGTCCGCGTTGGGGCGCAGCACCCAGATCCGCCAGAACCCCCCGTCGTTCGGGGAGCGGAAGACGAGGAAGACGAAGCGGAAGCCCATCGGGGCCACCTGGAGGCTGAAACGCCAGCCGTCGAGCACGGGGGTGTGCACCGGGGTCCACCCCTCGACGTTGTAGGGGTCGATACGGCGGATCTGCGCGACGTCGTCCATGGAGATGGTGGGTGCGGGGGCCGCCATGCGCTCGGTGGGCAGGACCGAGAACGGGGCCGCGGAGCTGGCGCCAGGGCCCGTCACGGTCAGCGTGCCACCGGGTCCCATGACGACGTCGCCGCTCCTGTCACCGTTCTCAAGGGAACGCATGAGCCTGGCGACCTCCTCCCAGCTGGCCGCGCCGGTCCCCTTGTCCACCGGGCCCCGGCCCCCCGCCATGCGCTCGGTGGGGAGCGTGCTGCCCCAGGGCGCGGCCACGAGGCCACCTGCGTCGTCGGCGTGGGCGAGCGGCTGCAGGACGCCGTCAGCCAGGGCGACGTCGCCCGGCCCCGCCTCCTCAGGGGCCGTCCAGACCGCCCGCCCGTCGGGTCCGATCGTGGGGACGAAGTCAATGACAGTGGTGTCGGCGGATGTGGTCAGGTTTCCCATGACGGGCTCCTTCGGTTACGTACGACGCCGCCCCGGCGCTTAATGCCTGTGACGGACGGTGTCGCCTCGGTGGATCACCCAAAATGAGTTATACGTCACATGTGGGGTACCAAGCGGGCCCGGGGCGGGCTCCGGGAGCCGCCGGGCGGCGGGACTCGGTCGCTGGGCGGGCCTTGGGCAGGCCCAGGGCGTCGCCGGGTGGGCCCGGAGACGGCAATAACAACCGCGCTTCAGGGGTGTACCCCCGCGCGCCCGGCCTGCGCGGGGCCGACCCGAGAGGACCCGTCATGAGCGCCGACGCCGTTGCCTTCCAGATCCGCCCGACCTGCCCGACCCCAGCCCCCAGGCTGACCCTCGTCCCCGCCCTCGCCCCCGAGGTCCCCGTGGCCGGGGGCGTCTCACGCACCCGTCGTGACAACCGCACCGCCGCCGAGCGCACCGCCCCCGTCAGCGGCCGGGGCGTGCGACGCCGGGGGCGCACCGTCTTCGTCCTGGACCTGGAGAACCTCAGCGGGGGCGGCACCACCACGCCGCAGGACCTGGCCCGCACCCTCAACATCCTGCTCGACGTCATGCCGATCGGGGCCATGGACGTCGTCTACAGCGGCATGTCCCACCACTTCGCCGCCCAGAACCTGCCGGTCCTGGCAGCCGTGAGCCTGCACCCCGCCCTGCGCTCGGGCCCCGACGGCGGGGAGAACGCGGTCCTGGACCAGATCGACGTCAACCGTCTGGCCCGGCGCTTCGACAACCTCGTGATCGGCTCGGGCGACCACGCCTTCGTGCCGCTGGCCCGCCAGGCCGCGAGGCTGGGCATGACCGTCTGGCAGGTCACCGGGCGCGGCGGCGTCTCCCGGGACCTGTGGCGGGCCTGCTCCCTGCACACCCGTCTCAACCTCGGCGACATGCCCGAGGCCCTCCCCCAGCCGCCTGCACGCGGCCGGTCGGCGGGGGACCTCGGCGGTCACACGCCCCAGCCGGAGCCGGTGGGTGAGCCGGTGGCTGACGGGTGGGAGCGCCACGGGAAGGCACGCCGTCATCACTGCCGACGCGACCACCTGCCTGCCGCGGCCCGACGTCGTACGGCCGCCGCCCGCCACCGCAACCAGCGCGTGCGGCGGGCCGCCTGAGGCCCAGGACCAGCGAAAGCGGCGCCGGCACCCGCGCCCCGCCCGGGGCGTGCGCGCGCCCCGGGCGGGCTGCACCAGGTCGTCGCGCGCAACCACGGCAAGGCCGAGTCCGGCACCCGTACCCCGCCCAGGGTACGCGCGCCTTACCCGCGCCCCACCTGAGCCCGTCCTCGTATGCATCTGCCTCTGGCGAGAGGACTCCACAGCCGCGCTCGCCCAGAAGACGCACTCACCACCTGCCTCAAGGGCCCGGAGGAGCACCGCTCCTCCGGGCCCTCGTCGTCCTCATCCAGGCAACAACCGCATCTCACCACACATTCACAACAGAAAGAACATCATTATGACTACCAACACCACCAAGCGGCCTTACACCGTCGAGGAGATCCACAGCGCCCAGCGCATCCTCCCCGACCCGTTCACCGGCCAGTGGCTCATTGCGGGCGACCCCGACAACCCGGTGCCCTCCTACCGGGGCACGGAGCCGCTGACCGTGACGACCGACGAGATCGACATCGTCACCTCCAAGATCCTCCACCTGTCCTGGGGCTGCAGCACCGTCCGCCGGATGCGCGACGCCCTCCACCCCGGCGGCTCCTGCTGGGGCCGCAACCCGTTCGTCGTGAAGGCGGTGACGCCGCCCGTCTCCACCAGCGCCTCCACGTACGACCCCGACCTCGACGCCGTGGACGACGCCGGTGAGACCGCCTCCGCCACCGGGGGCGCCGGGCGGGACGTGACGCTCAGGGCGGTCATCGACCCCGACCCCAACTGCGAGGGCTGCGCCCAGTTGGTCCTGGATATCGTCCGCGGCACCACGCAGGAGGAGAAGCCCTTCAAGGGTGTGCTGGCCGTCATGGCCCGCGAGGCCCGCAAGCTGGGTCCCAGGCCCCTGATCGCGCCCCAGATCCGCGCCCGCGTCAAGAACGTCGCCGAGGACTACATGCGCGCCAAGGCCTCCCAGGACGGCGGGCTGTCGCGCCCGAAGGAGTCCGTCGCAGAGCTCAGCAAGCGCATTGGCCTCGACGAGCGGCACGAGGCCGTGCTCGTGGACATCCTCTTCGGCATCCGCTTCAACAAGCCGCTCGAGGACGACATCCCCATGGACTACGTCATTGACCGGGAGACCCAGCGCCACCACACGGGCCCGCGGGAGGCCCGCGTCCTCGTCCTGGGCGTGGTGAGGACCGTCAAGAAGAAGCTGTCCGGCCTCAAGGGGCGCGACCGCACGTGGTGGGAGCGCAATGTCACCAGGCCCGCCGACGCCTCACGGGTCGCTACGGCGCTCTCCCTCAACGCCGCGCTGTCGGACGGCCCCGACTCCGACTCGTTCGAGGAGCTGCTGGAGGACCAGGTCGATATCGCCGAGAGGATGGAGACCGAGGTCATGAACCTGCTCGGTACCGGTATCAGGGACCTGTTCACGACCCGCTACCTCACCGTGGGCGGCGGGCGCACCGAGGTCCTGTGGGACGCCGTCACCGACTACTTCACCGACCACCTCGGCCAGAGCCCGCTGGGGCTCGGCGGTGAGCGCATCGACCTTGACACGCTCCAGCGCGCCAGGGCCAAGGCCGAGCTCGTCAAGGAGGTCCGGGACATCGCCCGGATCTGGGAGCGCGAGCTCTACTCGGACCTCAGGTACCGCCTCCTGACGGAGATCCTGGACTTCCTGGGGGTCACCCCCGGCCCGGGACACCGTACGGACACGCTCAAGGGCCTTCTCGAGGCCCTGCCCCGTAGCCTCTACGCGTCTGTGGAGGACCTGCTGCGCACCGACATGCACAGGCCCGACGCCGAGGCCAGGTTCCTGCGCGGTGTCAGGCCGGAGCTCCGCACCGAGATCGAGCGCTGGCTCTACGACACGCTCAAGGGCCGGGCGAGCAGGAAGGCGCCGGCCGGGGTGTGAGCCGTGCTCCTCCTGGCGTCCGTCATGGGGGGTATGCACACGCAACTGTCTTTTCCTGCCGGGTGTGGGGCCGTGGTGGTCCCGCGCCCGGTGCCGGCCTGGGCCCGCCGGGCCCTGTGCCACCTGCTCGCGCTCGAGCCCCAGCACGTGGTCCTCGTCACTGAGGACGACGACGTCGGGCGGGCCGGGGAGGCCCTGACCGCCGCGCTGCGCGGTCTGCCCGTGCCCGGGGGCCCTGCCGGGGTCGTGACCTGCTGCGGGGCCCGTGAGCTCTGCGCGCTGCGCGGCGGCGTGGACGAGGAGGACGGCGGGGCCTGCGCGGCGGTCAGGGCCGCGCTGTACGGCGTGCCGGTCGGCGCGCCCGGGGGCGGGGCCGGGGGTGGGATGGCTGGGTGCGAGGCGCCGCGGCCGGGTGGCGGCGTCCCTGTCGGCGCACCCGGTGGTGTGGCTGGTGGGGTGGTGGTCCCGGGGCGTCGTGTCCTGGTGGCCACCGACCCCGTCGACCCCATGGGGGCCGAGGCGTTCCTGCTGGCACGGCACACCGCCCGCCGCCTGTCCATGTCCCTGGCCTGGGTGGTCCCGGGCAGCCAGTGGGACCAGGCCGACGGCCTGGAGCGCCGCGCCCTGGTCCCCGGCGGCGCCACGGTCATCGACTCCCGGCCCGCCCCGGGCACGGCCGAGCTGCGTCGGGAGCTGGCCGGCCTGGCCCCACGGCTCGAGGCCTTCCACCGGGTCCGGATCCCGCCGGGGACGGTCGCGGCCGCGGCCCGGGCGGTACCCGGGGCGGGCGAGCCCGCCCAGCCCGAGCACGGCCGACGCCTCCTGGACCTGTGGGCCTGCGACGCGGCGCTGCGCGGGGAGGACCACGCCCTGCCCCCCGGCCCCGCCCGCCCGGACGAGGACCGGCAGGCCCGCCGGTGGGACGTCCGCGCCCTGGAGCGGGCGCTGCGCAGCCGGGTCCTGGGCCAGGACGAGGCCTGCCACGCCCTGGCCCGGCAGGTCGCCCTGGGCCACCGCGGGCTGCGCCTGACCGACCGGCGCCCCCGCTCCGCGGTCCTGCTGACCGGGGGGACCGGGACGGGCAAGACGCTCCTGGCCACCACCCTGGCCGACCACCTGGCGGCCGCCCGCCAGGAGGCCGGCGAGGCCCTGATCCGGGTGGACACGGCCATGCTGACCTCCGAGCACCTGGGCTCGACCCTCCTGGGCGCCCCGCCCGGCTACGTCGGCTCGGACAGGCGGGAGGGGTGGCTGACCTCCCGGATCGCCGCCAGCCCCCACGCGGTCCTCCTCCTGGACGAGATCGACAAGGCCTCCCCCCTCATACGCGACAACCTGCTCCTGGAGCTCCTGGGCAACGGGACCGTCACCGACTACTCGGGCCGGACCGTGGACGCCAGCGGCCTGGACGTCGTCCTGACCGCCAACACCGGGGCCCGGGCCCTGACCCGCCAGGCCCCGGGCCTGGGACCCGGCGAGGACCCCCGCGCCGTGGCCCGCAGGCAGGTCAGGCAGCTACTGGCCCCCGAGGTCCTGGGCCGCCTCGACGCCGTCGTCCTCATGGAGCCCCTGGACCGGGACCGCATGAGCCGGGTCCTGGACCAGGTCCTGGTCACCCTCGCTCGGGTGTGCGCACGCAGCGGCTACACGGTGGAGGTCACCCACCAGGCCCGCGAGATCCTGCTCACCCAGGCCCTGGCCCGTCCCGACGGCGCCCGCCGCCTCCACCGGGAGGTGGAGCGGGCACTGGCCGCCCCGCTGCTGGACCAGGACGCGGGAACCTACCGCACCCACGTGGACGACCACGGACACATCACACTCACCAGAACCACACCAAAAGACGCCTTGAACCAGGACAAGACACCCACCGCAGACGAACACACTCCTCTATAGACAGACGCCTCCCTACATAGGTGAGTATCCTCCGGCTGCGGGCACACCCTACGCCGGTGAACGCCTTTCCCCGTGGATGAACGCCTTCCTTCGTAGATGAACGCGCCTTCAGGTATATGAACGCCGTTTAGGATGGCGTTCATATGGCCTTAAGCGCGTCCATCCCCAGGACAGCACGCCCATCCGCAGTACAGCGCGTCCACCCAAGAGGAAGGGCGCGACGTCGGGCCGGGGCCACCCAGCAGGCCTCAGCCCACCGAGCCAACCCCACACCTCCGAGCCAGCCTCACCTCGCCGAGAAGCCCAGGAGGGGCCCGGCCTCAGTCCTCTGAGCCAGACAGGAGGGTGTCGACGTCAGCCGAGCCGGAAACCGGCTCCCCCATGCCCAGGGAGGTGAGACACTCCTCCAGGAGGGAGCCGAAGTCGTCGTCCTGGGGACCGTCCTGGGGCCGCGAAGCCCCACCGTCATGCTCGCAGGGCTCCAGGTGGGGGAGAGCAGTGAGGCGGGCGAGGTCGAGGGCCTCGCACTGACGGATGGCGGCCTCGACGTCGTCGCTGGTCAGGGCCTTGAGGCTGCCCAGCTCCTGGCACCGCCGCAGGACGCGGGACCGGGTGATCTGGCGGTTGCGCTCGACCGCCCCGGGGCGCTCGCGGCGCAGGGCGTCGGCGCGCTCGTTGTGGTCCACGACGAGGGTGAAGGCCTGCGTCTGCCCGGCGGGGGTGGCCAGGGTGGTGGCGGCGTGCATATTGGGCAGGCGACTGAGGGAGCCGCCGCTCCAGGTGCCGATGCGCGCCGCGACGCGCGGGGCGTCCTGGATGGAGGAGCGCATCCCCATGACGGTGGAGGCGTTGGCCTCCAGGGAGCTGGCGAGCTCCGCCGACAGCTGGCCCATGTGCTGGTGGGCCAGCAGGACGCCGATGCCGAACTTGCGGCCCTCGGCCAGGAGCTCGGGCAGGCCCCCGACCTGGAAGAGCTGCGCCTCGTCGATAACGAGGAGGTGGGGACGGTGGCGCTGCGCGCGGGAGGCCATGGCCAGGGCGTGCTCCATGACCCAGATCATGCCGATGAAGGCGGCCTGGTCCTGGCCGATGCGGGGCGCGGCCAGGTCAATGAGAAGCACCTCGCCGCGGTCCATGACGCCCTGGACGTCGATCGCCTCGCGGCCGGAGCCGAAGACGGCCCTCATGGCGGACGAGCGCAGGACGCGGTCGAACTTGGAGTTGACCCAGGCGAGCATATCGGCGAACTCGCTGGAGTGGTTGCCAGCCAGCTCGCTCTCGAGCTCGCGCGCCAGGCGCGGGTTGATGTGGTGGACCGCGCAGGCGACGTCGGTGATGCGCTCCCTGTCCGCCAGCAGCTCCGGTACCAGGCTGATGGTGGCACGGTCCCCAAACAGGGCACTGGCGGCCCCCATGGCCTGGTGGAAGATCCGCTCGAAGCGAGGGCCGATAATACCGGTGTGCTTGGGATCGAAGACGGCGTAGAGGATCTCAATGACCTCCCCGACCATGGTCTCGAAGTCCCGCCCCGCGAAGGGGTTGAGAGGGGTGGGCCGCTCCAGGTCGGCGGTGCGCACCAGGTGGGTGCGGGCGGCGGCCCCGTCGGGCAGCTCGTCCACGCAGCGGCTCACCAGGGTGCCGTGGGGGTCGATGACAGTCACCCCCAGACCGTGCTCGACGGCCCAGGCGACGACGCCGGCCTGGAGGGTGGACTTGCCGGCGCCGGAGGCCCCGAGCACGTGGACGTGCTGGCACAGCTGCTCCAGGCCGATGCGCACCTCGGTGCGTCCGCCGGTGGAGTCAAGGGCGGTGCCCAGGCGCAGTCCCTCGGTGGGGACGGCGTCGGTAAGGGGGACCTCAGGGGTCGTCGGCATGGCGCAGCGGATGCCGATGACGCCGGTGCGCTCGCCGGGCACGGGGATGCGGACCAGGCCGCGGGCCATGCCGCGCGGGACGGCCCGGCCCTGCAGGGTGCGGCTGGCGCCCGCCCACACCTCCTTAGCGTCCTCGTCGGCGCCCAGGGGGACGACCTCGAGGTCGCTGGCCCAGTCCTCGAGGGCGACGACGACGCGCGCGGGGATCTCCTCATCGAGGTCGGTGCCCAGCAGGAGGCGCATGCGCACGGGGACGCCGACGTAGCCCATCACGGTCTCGGTGCTCGCCCGCCCCTCGGTGGCCAGGACGGTCTCCTGAAGCATCCAGGTCTCGGCGGAGCCGGCCGGGGCGAGGTGGACGCGCAGGGTCGCGCCGGCGCTGCGCAGGACGCGGGTCATGGTAAGCGCCGAGTTCGTCATCACGGTATTGGGCCAGGTGCCCAGGGGGCGTCGGAAGGCGTCCTGGTCGGCGCCGGGCAGGAGTCGGGTGAGGGTGCGCGCGCCGGTGTCGTCCGGCGCGCCGGGCACCACGGGCTCCGGCGTGAGGCGGGGCGACTGCCGGGTGACGGCGGCGACGACCTCACGCAGGACCCTGGGGGCGGGCCGCCCCGCGCCCGGGACGACCTCCTCCCACTCGTGGACGCCCTCGGAGCACCAGGCGAGGTCCTGGGGGAAGGTGGGGGTGACCCCGACGGCGTCCACGCTGACCCGGACCTCGCTGTCTCGTTCGGTGCCTAGGGTCAGGGTGACGCGGGCGTCGGGCCCCTGGCTGGCGACGACGCCCAGGAGGCGGTCGGTGAGGATTCGGCCCGCCAGGCCGGGGTCGGTGTTGCGCAGGGCCCGGCTGAGGACGAGGCTGGTACGCTCAGGGGCTGAGGGGGCGTGCCAGCGGGTCTCGGGTCGGTTGTTGACGACGCTCATGGTGGTTCTCCTTGTGCGACTGCGGGCGCGGTGCGCGCCGCGTTACCCAAGGAGCGCGGTTGTTATTCGCGGGCGACCCCAGGCTCGGAGAGGATGCAGATCAGGAGGCTGCGCAGGCCCCAGGGCCGAGCTCCTGGAGGACCGCGGCGGGGAGCTGGCGGGTGAGCTCCGCACCAGGTGCAGGGGATGTGGCGGCGCGGGAGCGGCCGTCGTGCGCCGCGAGGGGTTGTAGTGGTCTGGCCTGGGCGGGGCCTGCTGAGCCTTGCCTGGGTCCTGGGCCCTACGGCGCCCGACCCTCAAAGGGGACTGACGGGGGCGGCACGACGGCTCAGATCCGGGGTGTCAGACCCGTCAACACCCCGGTGTGTGGTGCAATACGTCTGCCCGCGACGGACAGGAGGCAGCCATGGCGGACCCAGACGACGAGGACCTCTCCCCGGAGGAGATCCTGAGGAAGGCCGAGGAGGCCTTTGACATGGGATGGCAGTTATTTAAAGCCAGGCAGCTGCCAGAGGCGATCGCAGCCTTTATGAAGGCGTTGGAACTCTATCGGCAGATTAAGGGCGCCAAGCATATGCAAGCCACCTGCCTGGCTCTCATCGGCTCGATTTTGAGCAGCACAAAACGATACCAGGATTCCTTAACCATTTATGAGATGGCCTTGGAACTCTGGAATGATCTGCCAGGCACCGAGCTCCAGCAGGCCGCCTGCCTGTTCAATACCGGCAACACCCTAGACGAGGTGGGCAGGTACGAGGAAGCCCTGACCACCTACCAGCAGGCCGCAGACTTCTTCCACACCCTGCCGGGCACCCAGAAGGAACAAGCCAGCTGCCTGTTTAACACCGGCAACACCTTACGCAGGGTGGGCAGGTACGAGGAGGCCCTGACCGCCTTCCAGCAGGCCCTGGCCGTCTATCGCACCCTGCCAGACACCGAGCGCCAGCAGGCCACCTGCCTGAACAACACCGGCAACACCCTGCGCAGGGTGGGCAGGTACGAGGAGGCCCTCACCTCCCACCGGGACGCCCTGGACCTCTACCGCACCCTGCCAGACACCGAGCGCCAGCAGGCCAACTGCCTGTTCAACACCGGTAACGCCCTGCACGAGACGGGTCGGTACGAGGAGGCCCTCACCTCCTACCGGGACGCCCTGGACACCTACCGCGCCCTGCCAGGCACCCAGCGCCAGCAGGCCAACTGCCTGTTCAACACCGGTAACGCCCTGCGCGAGGTAGAGCGGTACGAGGAGGCCCTCTCCTTCTACCGGGACGCCCTGGGCCTCTACCAGCAGGTTGACGGCGCCCAGAAGGACCAGGCCGACTGCCTGGTCAACACCGGCGCCACCCTGGTCGAGATGGGTCGGTACGAGGAGGCCCTCACCTCCTACCGGGACGCCCTGGACACCTACCGCGCCCTGCCAGGCACCCAGCTCCAGCAGGCCAACTGCCTGTTCAACACCGGTAACGCCCTGCGCGAGGTAGAGCGGTACGAGGAGGCCCTCTCCTTCTACCGGGACGCCCTGGGCCTCTACCAGCAGGTTGACGGCGCCCAGAAGGACCAGGCCGACTGCCTGCTCAACACCGGCATCACCCTGGACGAGGTGGGCAGGTACGAGGAGGCCCTGACCGTCTACCGGGACGCCCTGGACACCTACCGCGCCCTGCCAGGCACCCAGCGCCAGCAGGCCGACTGCCTGTTCAACACCGGTAACGCCCTGCGCGAGGTAGAGCGGTACGAGGAGGCCCTGGCCGCCCACCGGGACGCCCTGGACACCTACCGCGCCCTGCCAGGCACCCAGCGCCAGCAGGCCAACTGCCTGTTCAACACCGGTAACGCCCTGCACGAGACGGGTCGGTACGAGGAGGCCCTCACCTCCTACCGGGACGCCCTGGACACCTACCGCGCCCTGCCAGGCACCCAGCGCCAGCAGGCCAACTGCCTGAACAGCATCGGCACCGCCCTGCGCAAGACGGACCGGTACGAGGAGGCCCTCACCGCCTACCAGGACGCCCTGGGCCTCTACCAGCAGGTTGACGGCGCCCAGAAGGACCAGGCCGACTGCCTGGTCAACACCGGCATCACCCTGGACGAGGTGGGCAGGTACGAGGAGGCCCTCACCTCCTACCGGGACGCCCTGGACACCTACCGCGCCCTGCCAGGCACCCAGCTCCAGCAGGCCAACTGCCTGAACAGCATCGGCACCGCCCTGCGCAAGACGGACCGGTACGAGGAGGCCCTCACCGCCTACCAGGACGCCCTGGACCTCTACCAGCGGGTTGACGACACCCAGAAGGACCAGGCCGCCTGCCTGCTCGGCACCGGCACCACCCTGCGCGAGGTGGGGCGGTACGAGGAGGCCCTGACCGTCTACCGGGACGCCCTGGACACCTACCGCGCCCTGCCAGGCACCCAGCGCCAGCAGGCCGACTGCCTGAACAACACCGGCATCACCCTGGCCGAGGCGGGCCGGTATGAGGAGGCTCTGGCTGCCTTCCAGCAGGCCCTGGCCGCCTATCGCACCCTGCCAGGCACCCAGCGCCAGCAGGCCAACTGCCTGGGCAACACCGGCCTCGCCCTAGGCGAGATAGGTCGGTACGAGGAGGCCCTCTCCTCCTACCGGGACGCCCTGGCCGCCTATCGCACCTTGCCAGGCACCCAGCGCCAGCAGGCCAACTGCCTGTTCAACACCGGCACCACCCTGTACGAGGTGGGCAGGTACGAGGAGGCCCTGACCGCCTACCGGGACGCCCTGGCCGCCTATCGCACCCTGCCAGGCACCGAGCGCCAGCAGGCCCTCTGCCTAGGCAACACCGGCACCGCCTTGGCTGAGGTGGGCCGGTACGAGGAGGCCCTCATCTCATGCAGGCAAGCTCTCACACCGGCAATTATCAACGCCCTGGACTCTAATGCTACTCGCTTCCAGTTCCCCACCGAGCACGACCGTCTCACCTGGATCACGGAAAGAGCAGAACCATCCCTGGCCCTCGCACTGAGCCTCGCCGACATCAATGGCCAGCCCGCCCTCATCTCAGATCTCATTGCCACCTTCCGCACCGGCGGCAGCATTGATACCACCAGGCTGACGACACAGGGCAGGACAACCACGCCGGGGCTCATCACGCCCGACCTCGCCATACATCCTGAACCCGACCCCCATCCCGTAGCCCCCGTGCCCACCGGCCTGGCCCTGACTGCCAGCCCACCCCTAGGGACCGACGCCGTCCTCTCCGCCAATATCCCCCGACGCCCCGGACCCGTCCTCCACATGCCCTACCACCGCACCGCCCTGGCCGACTACCGACAAGACGACGACACCACACGCCCCCACGCCCACTACCGGTGACCTGTGTGCAGGGTGAGACTTCCACACGCCCGTCCGGCAGGTCGTAGCGCCCGCCTCAGTGCCGTTAGCTATTGCCATGGTCACAGCGCACGCCTCTTGACGGATGCGTCTGTGGCCGCGGCAGGGACGTCGGGCTCGCCTGGCAGCACAATATGTGCTGCAATGGGGCACACACGACGGACAGGAGATGACCATGACGGACCCGGACGAGGCTGACCTCTCCCCAGAGGAGATCCTGAGGGAAGCTGAAACCGCTTTTAGCAAAGCGGCCCGATTGTTCGCCACCGGGCACCAGGAGAAGTCGATCATAGCTTTCACGGAGGCTCTCGAGCTCTACAGTCAGGTGGAGGGCACCGAGCGCCAGCAGGCCGACTGTCTTGCCAATATTGGCGACGCCCTGAATGCAACGAAGTGTTACGAGCCTTCTCTAACAGCTTACTCGGTCGCCCTGGACTTCTACCGCGGCCTGCCTGGCACGGAACGTCGACAAGCCGAATGCCTGTACAACGCGGGTGTCACCTTGAATGAGCTGGGGCGTCACGAGGAGTCCCTGACCCTCTACAGGAAGTCTCTGAGTCTCTGCCAGCACCTACCCGGCACAGAGCGCCGACAGGCGAGCTGCCTTATCAATATCGGGGTCATCTTGTGCAGGCTGGAGCGCTATGAGGAGGCGCTGACCGTATACGAGGTAGCCCTGAGGCTCTACCGCGCTCTACCCGACGCCGAGCGGGAGCGGGCCGACTGCCTGAACAATACCGGCATCGTTATGTACGCGCTAGGGCGCCGCGAAGAGGCCCTCGACTACTACCGGCAGGCCCTCGACCTTTCCGCGACCTGCCCGGTAGCGAGCGGGACCGGGCCGCCTGCTCATACAATATCAGCACTGCACTGCACAAGACAGGCCGCCACGAGGAGGCGCTCGCCTTCTACCAGCAGACCCAGGAGGTCTACCCCCAGCCTGACGGGGGCCGGTAGCCAGGAGGAAGTGGTACACAGAAAAACGAAGCAACGCCTACCCGAGACACCAACCAGCCGCTGAGCCGGCGTTTATTATAGAACGTTTACGAACAGGCAGTCAGGAGCCGAGAACATTGAACCACCTGACAGAAGAGTATCAGCACACGGCAGACAAATTATTTGACACGGGTATTGACCTGACTGACGCAAAGCGTTATCCCGAGGCGCTGACGGCGTTCCGTCGCGCCCTGGACCTCTACCGTCAAACGGGTGATACCCACGAAGATCTTGCCGACTGCCTGACCAATATTGGCGTCACCCTGCGCCGGGTGGGACAGCACGAAGAGGCACTGACCTCCTACAGGCAGGCCCTGGACATTTACCGACGCATTGACGGCACCGAACATGATAGAGCTCGTTGCCTCGTCAATACAGGAAACACCCTGCGTTACGTGGAACGCTACCAGGAGGCAGTTGACGCTTACCAGCAGGCCCTGAGCCTCTATCAGCACAAAAAGAATACCGGATTCCAGAAGGCTGAATGCCTGCACAACATCGGCCTCACTCTGAGTGACACGGGACGGTACGAGGAGGCTCTCACTGCTTACCGGCAGGCCCTGGCACTGTACCGCGACCTGCCGGACACCAAGCAGAATCAGGCCAACTGCCTGACCAATATCGGCGCCACCCTGCATGAGAATGGACGCTACGAGGAAGCTCTCGCCTCTTACCAAGATGCTCTTAACATCTACCGAGATCTTCCAGGCGCCGAACAGCTTCAGGCTATCGTCCTGTACGACACCGGCGTCACCCTAGACAAAGCAGGACAACAGGAAGATGCTCTGGACGCCTACCGTGACGCCCTGGAAATTTACCGTGATCAGCCTGACTCCGAGCAGGATCAGGCCAACTGCCTGATCAACATGGGTGTCATCCTGGACGACGTCGACTGTTATGAGAGGGCGCTGACCACCTACCATGACGCCCTGGTCCTCTACCGGAAGGTGGACGGGACCGAACTTCAGCAGGCTCACTGTCTGAACAATACTGGTGATACTCTAGACAGTATAGGGCAGCACAAGGAGGCTCTGCCCTTCTACGAGCAGGCACTCGCCCCGGTGCTCATCGGCGCCCTGGAGTCCGACGCCGCCCGTTTCCAGTTCCCCACCGAGCGCGACCGCCTCACCTGGCTCACCGAGCGAGCGGTACCAGCCCTGGCGCTCGCCCTGGAGCTTGCTTCCAGGAACGACCGGCCCGACCTTGTCTCAGACCTCATTGCCACATCCCGCACCGGCGGCAGCGTGGACACTGCCGCGCTGACGGCGTCGGGCCATGGCGTCCGTACAGGACGCGGCGAACCGAACGTCGCCGCCGGTCTTGGACCCAGCACGCCTCCCACAAACCTCGTACCCACTAGCCTGGCCCTGACCGCCGGTCCACCTCTGGGGACCGCCGCCACACCGTCCGCCAACCTCCCCCGACGCCCCGGCCCCGTCCTCCACATGCCCTACCACCGCACCGCCCTGGCTGGCTACCGTCCCGACGGGCCGCAGCGCGCCCACGCCCGCTACCGGTGACCGGAGCTCGCACGGACCAACACTCCCCGCGACAAGACACGACCGCCAACGACAGACAGGAAACGATAATGACGAAACCAAGTGCACCAGAACCCTCCCAGGAGGAGGTACTCAGGAAAGCTCAAAAGGCTTTTCATGACGCGGATCTTCTGTCTGAGACCGGGCACGCGGAGGATGCGGTCGAGGCCCTCACGCAGGCCCTGGACCTTTACCGCAGACTTCCCGACACAGAACAGGACCAGGCCGACTGCCTGTATAACACCGCCGTCATCCTGGAGGAGGCAGGACAGTTCGACAGGTCCCTCACCACCTACCAGCAGACCCTGGACCTCTACCGTGGTCTGCCCGGCACCGAACAGAATCAGGCCCTCTGCCTGGGCAGTACCGGATTCAACCTGTATGAGATGGGTCGTTACACGGATGCCTTCAACTTCTACGTCGACGCCCTGGAGATCTACCACACCCTGCCCGACGCCGAGCAGGACCGGGCTGTCTGCCTGGACCGCATTGGCCTCACCTTGAGTGAGCTGGGACGTAACGAGAACGCCCTCAACTTCTACCGCGGCGCCCTGGAGGCCTACCGCACCTTACCGGACACCCACCACCAGCAGGCTGACTGCCTGCACAACCTCGCCCAGAGCCTGCGCGAGGTAGGGCAGTTCGAGCAGGCCCTGGACTCCTACCGGCAGGCCCTGGAGATCTACCGCCAGATGGGAAACACCCTCCCCCAGCAGGCCAACTGTCTGCACTGCATTGGCTCCACCCTGGGTAGCCTGGGGCAGGCTGACCAGGCCGTGGAGCCCTACCGGCAGGCCCTGGAAACCTACCGTCAGATGGGAAACACCCTCCCCCAGCAGGCTGACTGCCTGCACGACCTCGGCCGGGCCCTGCGCAAGACCGGGCAGTTCGAGCAGTCCGCGGACTCCTACCGACAGGCCCTGGATATCTGCATCCAGATAGAGGGAGGCAAGCACTATCAGGCCGTTTGTCTGTATAATATCGGCATCTCCCTGCACCTGGCGGATCACTTCGAGGAGGCCCTGGACTCCTACCGGCAGGCCCTGAGACTGTACCGCCAGGTGGACGGAACCGAGTCTCAGCAGGCCAGGTGCCTGACCAATACCGGTGTCGTCCTGGACGACATGGGCCGCCACGAGGAGGCGCTCGCCTTCTACCAGCAGGCCCAGGAGATCTACCCCCAACCTGACGGGGGCCGGTAGCAGGAGGCGCGCCCCGGACCCGTCTTCCACATGCCCCACCACCGCACCGCCCTGGCTGGCTACCGTCCCGGCGGGCCACTCGGTGCGGGGCGCTCCCGATCATGGGGCCCGTGAGGGCGAGAGCTTCCGCAACGGGCCACTCGGTGCGGGGTTCTCCCTGGCGGGCCGCAGCGCGCCCACGCCCGCTACCGGTGACCCCGGGGGCTTCTCCTGGGACGGTGCTCCACCCTCCGGAGACGGTAGCCTGGGCCCTGCGGCGGATCATCCCTTACGTGTGGTGGTCCCGTCCCCGAAGAAGTCGTCACGCGTGTGGTAGACGGAGCCGTCCGACCCCCGGGTCGTGTAACCGTCCCCAAGGAAGTCCTTGGTCGTGTGGTAGACGGTCCCGTCCGAGCCCCGGGTGGTCGTGCCGCCACCAAGGAAGTCGCTGGTCGTGTGGAAAGTGACCCCGTTCGACCCCCGGGTGGTGGTCCCGTCGCCAAGGAAGTCCCTGGTCGTGTGGAAAGTGGTCCCGTCAGATCCCCGGGTCGTGTAACCGTCCCCGAAGAAGTCCCTGGTGGTATGGAAGGTGTCCGACCCTCCGAACCCGCCGGCAGGCGTCGCGCCAATGGCGCCCCCGCCCACCGAGCCCACACCGGAGTAGCCTCCCCTGTAGGAATAGGTGACCGACGACGACCCGCCATCCTTGGAGGTCAGGACGGCGAGAACGGCGACCGCGGATATCACCCACACACCCGTGACAATAATCGTCCCCTGGTACTGGAACCAACGGAAGCCGAAGAGAGAGACGACAAACAGCGCCAATGAGACAGCGACGGCGAACAGCAGCGAGCCTATGAACGCACCGACAGGGAAGAGGACCGCTGAGACAACAGTCAGGTCCTTTCCTCGGCTACCGGAGAGGCGGCTTATCACGACCCCGATGGCGCAGCCGACAACCCCTCCCATCACGGCATAGTTCTGCGCCGCCGCAATAAGCGTGTCGTTCGTCGCGGAAGAGGCTCCGGTTGAGAAGCTCATACTTGAGAAGCCCAGAACCAGCAGCCCGGTGGACACCCACATAAGGGCGCCGAAGATGGCATAGGAGAAACCTAATCTCAGTGTCGTAAGCACGAGGCGATCGTAGCGACCCCGTCAACGTCCTGACAAGTACCAGAACTTGTACTCCCGCCCCTCGCCAGCGGGCGGCCCCACGCCAGGAGCAGGAGCGCGGACGCCCGTGGTGTCTCCTGGTGCGGATCCGGGTGGTGGGGGTGTCTGTCGAGCTCTCCCGGCGCAAATCAAGGCGGATTTATCCGACAAACCGGATAATCTGTCGTCTGTCTGCTGGCCCGGTTCGTGTGCGTGTCGCAATCTGAGGATCAGAACGAGGGTCACTCTTGACCGCGTCGGGGCCCGGGCTCCTGACCTGCGTGGACATTGGGTGTACAACATGGCACTCACCTCCTTCCACCAAGGACACGCCTGCCCCAGCCAAGAAGCAGGTGGGCCAGGACGAATGCCAGCCCGTACCCGAGGACGACGCCCAGGTTCGTCCCCGGCAGCAGGCAGCTACCGGAGGACACGCTCGCCGACCCCGACACCGGCACCGCGGCCCCCGCACCCGCCCCGTAGCCTCCCCACAGGACCAGCGGCGTGGCCAGGAGCACCGCCTCCAGCCCCGCGAGGGCCACGGCCGCCAGCGGCAGCAGGGCGATGACCGCCCCCAGGGCCAGCCCCAGCAGGCCCATGAGCGGCGCCGCGGCGGCCCCGTGCCGCAGCGCCTCCGGTCCCCACCCCGCCGACACCGACCCGATCGCCAGGACCCCGCCGAACCAGCCCAGACCCGTCGTCTCCACCCCCGCGCCCGCGCCCTCCGGGAGTCTTCCGCGCACACCGGGCAGCAGGAGCGTCCCGGCGGCGGCCCCCATAGCGATGAGCCCCACCGAGCGCACCGGGGTGACGACGTCGAAGCCGCACCCGGTGCCCGCTCCCAGGAGCGCCAGCACGAAGGGCGTCGAAGCCACCAGCCCCAGTACCGAGGCCGACCAGGCCAGCGGCTGCCAGAGGGGGTCCAGGAGCACGGCCGCCGCGGTGAACACCGCAATGAGCACGCCGGTGCCCCAGCCCGCCGACTCCCAGCCGAGCCAGCCCGTGGACGTGGACGCCGCCACCGTGGTGACGGCCCCCGCCAGCAGCGCCACCGGGGCACGCCCCGCCCTCCCCGGCCGCGGGGCTCCCAGGAGCGCGCTCACCGGCCCGCCCTCTGAACGTCCCGGACGTCGGCCAGGCTGTAGACCCGGTCAGGCCCCCCGGAGGTGTCGAGCCGGCCGTCGTCACCCACGTGCTCCCACACGCTCACCGTCCCGCCGCGCTCGTCGACCTGGATGACGCTGCGTCCCACCTGGTCAGGCCCCTCACCGACGGCGTCGACTCCCTCCAGGTGGGTCTGCCCGTCCCGGTTGAGGGTGCTGACGACCCACTCCCGGCTCATCTGCGTCCCGCCCACGTTCCGGGTCATGCGCGGCGGCCGGTAGTCGCGAGCGGCCGTGCCCTTGACCTCAATGACGTGGACGCGCCCGTCGGGCCCGAGGGTCTCCAGATCCAGGCCCTGGGGGCGGCTGCCCTCGGTGTGGATGGTGAGCAGCTCGTGGCCCTCCACGTCCCGGACGAAGGAGGCGGCCAGGTCCTCGGAGCGCTGTCCGAGCTCCTGACGGGCCAGCCCCGCGCCCGGGGCGTGACCGGTGTCCCCGGTGTGACCGGTGTCCGCGGCGTCACCGGCGCCCCTGCCCGTCTCCGTCCCCGTGCCCGCGCCCGTCTCCGCACCAGGGCTGGTCTCGGGGCCGCTCCAGCTGGTGTCCCACACGGCACCTGCCGTGTCCGCGCCCCCGGCCGCTGTGTCCACGACCGCCGTGTCCGCGCCCCCGGCTGTACCGGCACCGCTACCGGTATCTGCTGCAAAGTCCTTCATATTCCCTCCTGGTACTCGGACCTACTGCCCTTGACGGACGCCCGGGGACGTCTGGTCCACACGACCGTCACCCCCGTTGAAGACGCCTCAGGGCGTCGTCGTCCAGGGTCCGCCCGGTGTCCACACCAGGTGCCGGTTCCAGATCCACCAGCGGCACGACGCCGGAGCCCGCCACCCGCACAAAGGCCAGCCCCCGCCCCAGGCCCGCCGCGACCCGCTCCGCCTCACCCGACAGGCCCAGGTCGGCCAGGGCGGCCCGACGGTCGTCGTCGTTCATCAGGCCCATGACGACGCGGTTCGCCGTCGAGGAGCGGGCCTGCGGCGCCAGCTCACCGGGTGACTGGGTGGCCAGGACGAAGCCCTCCCCGTACCCGCGCAGTGTGGCAATGTCCGTGGACAGTGCCCGCACGGCCTCGGAGCGCAGCCTCTCCCCCGTCTGCGCGCCACTGTGGCGGTCCCCGGCGTCCAGGAAGAGGTGGGCCTCCTCCAGGACGGTGAGGTGGGCCAGGCCCCGCCGCACGCCGCGGGCGCGGGCGGCGGCGCGCACCTGCTGGAGGACCACAGCCGTGACAAGGCGGACGTCGTCGTGCTCTACCAGCTCATGCAGCTCGATGACGAGGGGGCCACCGAGCCTGGGCGTGAGCGTGTCCTGCCCTGCGGCGAGCGTGTGGGCCAGGTCCCCGTCCCCGCCCAGGCGCCTGAGCCGGGTCTCCATGGCACCGAGCATATTGAGGGCCTCACCTGTGTAATGACGCTCACTGACAATCTGCCGGAACCCGGCCAGCACGTCCCCGACACCCGGCGTCCTCACCCCACGGCGCCCCGCCTGCCAGCCGTGGTGCCTGTAGGCACGGGCCAGGGACTCCTCCAGCAGCACGTCGAGCGGGGAGGGCATGGGGGCGCTGAGGAGGAGGGCCTGCTTGACCGCCGCCAGGTGCTGGTTCAGACGCACCCCCTCGGGGACGGTGAGCAGGTCCGTGCGCAGAGGCACCAGGTCCTCACGGCACGCCGTCAGGACGGTCACCTCCTCCCCCAGGACCGACTTAAGGGCCCGGTACTCGTTGCGTACCGGCTCAATGACGAGGAAGGGGACGCGCTCACGACGCCACAGGCGCACGAGGAGGGACTGGATCGCGGTGGTCTTACCGCGCCCGGAGGAGCCGACGACGAGCGTGTGCTCGGTGAGGTCGCGGGCAGGCAGCCCCATGGCGCCAGCCGAGCCGTGGACCCTGCCCAGGTGGATACGGTCACCGTCCTGCTCGACGACGGGACCCCGATAGGCCTGGGAGGCGTCCGACTGGGGCAGGCCGGGGCAGCCGGCCTGGGTGGGCAGGGGCATGAGGAGGCGCCCGGCCAGGTCCGTGACACCGTAGAGGAAGGGCAGACGCGCGAGCCCCGCGGGCAGGAGGCCACGGGACCACAGGGGTCCGGGCCCCCAGGGGATCACGCTGAGGTGGTCGAAGGAGTAGGCGGCGGCACGCAGCTCCTCCTCGCTGGTGGGGGCCGCCACCCGCATATGGGGAGCCACCCCGCGGCGGCGCCCGGCGACGGCGGCCCCGACCTCCGGGGCCAGACGGGCCAGGTCCCCGGCCGGGCCCCGCAGGCCGATCCGGGCCAGGACGGGACGATCGAGCTCCTCGCGCAGCTCCGCCCAGGACAGTGCCGCGTCCCGGGCGGCGACGTCACCCGGGACCCGTACCAGCCGACGCAGGACGTCGACGTCATCGTGCTCGGCGCCCAGGTTCTCCAGACCAGCCCTGTAGGCGTCCAGGAGGGCCCGCTCGCCGGGGGTCAGCTCGGCGACCTGCACCAGGACCGAGACGGCGCCCTCACGCACGCCCAGGAGCGCCCGGGCGACACGGTTCCAGGCGGAGGCGTCACCGGGCCGGTCGGCCAGGTGCCACAGGACGTCCGGGCCGTCCGGGCCGGGCCACGTGGGCCGCCCACCGACCTCGGTGCGTCGCAGGTCCAGGTAGCTGCCGCCTCTCGGCCCCAGGGCCCTAGCTGGGGCCGGGCCGGTAGCGAACCCCGCGGGCAGGTGCCCACGCAGGGCCGCCAGTGCTCCGAGGGCCGTGGTCGCGCCCCGGGTGGAGCGGGCGGCCAGGTACAGGTGCAGGCGGTCCTCGCCGTCGTCCTTGACCCAGCGCAGCTCGACGGCGTCACAGCCGGGCTGTGTGCGGGCCGCCAGGACGAGGCTGGCCGCTGCCCCGCGCAGTGTCCGAGTGGCCGCGGCCTCGTCCTCCGTGCCGGGGCCGCCGAGGGCCGGCGCGGCAGTGACCTCCAGGACGGCGGTCCAGGAGGTGGTGGGGGTGAGCTGGCCACCGGCAGGGGGCCAGCAGAAGGTGGGGCCGGTGGTCACGACGGTCCCCGTGGCAGGGGCGGGCACGGGGGCACAGGGCCGCAGCCGACTCATAGGCGCGACGCTCCCGGTGGCAGGGGCAGGCAGGCTGGTCATACTCGGTCTCCCGGGGTCGGGGCGGACAGGACGTGCTCAGCTGGCAGGCCCGGGATCGGCAGCCCGCCGCCCGGGCCTAGCAGTACCGGCAGGCCGAGGGGGTTAGGGCCCGGGCCCGTCGCGGGGAGCACCGGGAGGGTGCTGCCGCGGTCGGCGGGGTCCGCGAGAGCGGGCGGGGCCAGCAGGTCCGGGTCAGGCAGGGTCACCAGGGCCTGCGGGTCAGGCAGTGCCGGCAGGTCCGGGACGCGCCCAGCCAGCAGGTCCGGGTCAGGCAGCCCGCTGCCTGGGTACCCGCCGGGCCGCAGCGGAGAGGCGGTGAGCCGCGAGCGCGCCGCGCGGGCGTCGTCGTTGGCCCGTCGGCGCAGGAGGGTCAGGGCCGCCAGGGCGGTGGCCCCCAGGAGCAGCCCCGGACCTGGTACCGGCAGGACGGCGACGAGGACGGCCGTCCCCCGGACCCGTCTGAGGGTGTCGTGGCGTGGGGCGCGCTCGAGCCGGAGCACGGCCAGGAGCAGGGCGAGGAGCAGCTGGGCGGAGTACAGCCCCGCCCAGCAGGGCACGGGGAGGTCGGTCACCGGGGCCTCCTGCGCACCGGCCTGCCCTCGACCTCGGCGACGAGGACGTCCACGGCAGGCAGGAGGACCAGGTCGTGGAAGGAGCGGGTCAGGGTCAGGCGGGCCCGGGTGGCCTGCGCCCCGGCGTCGGCCCGCTCAGCCAGCTCCCGGCCCGGACCCGGGCCGCCCAGGAGGGAGCGGAGAAGGCCCTGGTCCTCCACCGCGAGCATCCAGCCCACGTCAAGTCCCGTCCCTACGGGGTCGGCACGGACCTCCAGGAGGTGGGGAAGACCCCGCCACCAGCCGTTCCTGAACCGGACGGGGGCCTGGAGGCGCAGCCGCCCGCCCGAGTGGACGACGGTGAGCGGCAGGCCGAGCCCGCTGCGGCGGTGGAACTCCAGGACGGTGCCGAGGAAGGGCTCCGCGAGGTGGCCCGCCCCGGGGACAATGAGGCCCTCCTCGTCAACGGGGACTCTGTACATGGCGGCTCCTTCACTGGTGACGGCTCGCCCTGGCGGCGGGCCACACCGCACCTGACGGAGGCCAGGAGGTGGCCGGGCCACTGGCCCCGGCGCCGGGAGCCCCGCGACCGGCACCGTGCAGCACCGCGCGGCACGGTGCGCGGGGCTCCCAGGCGGTCGGCTGCCCTGACAGGCTGCCAGGCGGGGTCCGGCTTCGCCGACGAGGCTGCCAGGCAGGCCCGGCCTCACCAACAGGCCTCCCAGGCGGCCAGCTGTCCTCTCAGACGAGCCAGTAGCGCCCGTGGTCGGGGCAGACGAGCCCGCCCCCGCAAGCCGTGCAGCGCCTCTCGCGCCAGTCCCCCTCACACACGGGGCAGGTGGTGAGGTCCTGAGGGCAGTGGCGGCACGTCCCCGGCTCGCCGGGGGCCCACCAGCCCTGTCGCGTCCACACATAGACCAGGAGGTTGGGGCGGCTCATCAGGCCACCGCCAGGGAGGGCGTGCCGTCCTCGCCGTAGCGCCCGTCAGCGGCGGCGCCTCCGGGGGTCCTGGCCCGCTCGGCGCGGGCGTCCGCGGCCGCACGACGCTGGTCCAGCGCGGTCGTCATCTCCGGGTCGCCGTAGGAGGTCTGGAGAGCCACGTAGTAGGTGTCAATCATCTCGGTACCCAGGCAGGTCACGACGGCGACCTCCTTCTCCCGGAGGTGGGCGAACTCCTCCTTGAGCCGCCTGGCGTGCTCGATCTGCTCAGGGAGGTCGGCATTCTGACGCCGGTAGGCGTCCAGGGCGCGGGTGGCACGCCTGAGGTCGCGGTCCGCGCGGCCCAGGGTGGCGCCGAAGAAGAGCCCATACTCAAGGGCCCCGCAGACCAGCGGCATAAGGACGCTGACCACGCCGAGCGCCACGGCAGTCCACCAGGTCGAGGAGGTCGCCTGGGAGGTCAGGCCTGCCTGGCTGTCCATAATGCGCACGTAGTCCTCCCGCATCACGGCCATCGACACCGCGATCATGAGTCCCGCCAGGGAGAAGGGGATCCCCATCCAGAGGGCGGCGGCGCGCCGGCCCGCGGCCAGCTGGTTCGCGGTGAAGCTCGCCCCCACCAGGAGGGACAGGGAGATCCCGCAGCCGGCCATGAGGGCGACCTGGAAGGAGAAGCCCGCCACCAGCAGGGCGGTCGCGTTGAAGACCACCTCTGACACTATGATCATGATCAGGAAGATCCACTGCATGACCCGGCTCCAGAAGCCTACGGAGCGGGTCGCCTCCACCGCGCCGGGCCCGCGGCTGTCACGGAGCTCCTGCTCGGCACTGTCGACCGCGGCCTGGGCCTCGGTCACCTTCCTCTCAAGCAGGTCGCCCTCGGACTGGCGGCCGAGAAGACCCGAGAGGATACCGTCCTGCTCGTTGACGAGCTGCTGGTACCTGTAGTGGACGGCGGCCACCTCCCGGTGCGTCCGTGAGCGGATCTGCTGCTCCACGGCCAGGCGCTGGTCGCTGACGGCCAGGGAGTCGGCGTTGTCGACCCCGGCGGCAGCCTGCCTTACGGCCTGCTGCTCGCTCGAGGCGACGGCGGCAGCTGGCACCACCGGGGCGAGGACGATCTGCGGGCGGACGTCCTCAGCGCTGTTGCGGTGGTACTCAATGGGGCGCGTCCGGGTGGGGGACTTAGTGTCGTCACGGAAGAGCGTCGTGACTTTCCTGAGGATCTTCATGACCCCTCTGACGGATACCACGAGGGTCCTGGGCCACGGGGCGCGGACCAGGACCCTGTGCCGGGGCGCGTCCGCCGCCCTCAGGGTCTCCCGCCCGTCACGGGGGAGGCCGAGGCGGCGGTGGCGCCCCCGGGGCCACCGGGCACCGGGGAGGCCGTGGCGCCGTCGGACGAGGGGCCGGCCTGGCGGGAGCCCAGGACGTACCCCGCGCACGCCGCCGCGAGGACGAGGAGCAGCAGGGCCAGGACCGTGGTGGCCACGCCGGGTCCCCGGCCCCGGTAGGTGCCTCGATCCGCGTCCCGGCCCTGGGCCCCGGCCCTGGGAGCGCTGCCGGAGCCGGAGCTGAAGCCGGAGCCGGGGTAGCCGAGGACGGCCGCCAGGTGCGCCTCACGCGAGGGTGCCACGGCCGCTCACCCCGCCCTGGGTTCCACCGAGCCACGCACCCTGGGCGGCACCGTCCCGCTCGAGGGCACCGTCCCGCTCGGGGTCACGGAAGTCCTCCCACGTCCACTCCAGCCGCGGATCCTGGGCGGGCCCCAGGGTCGAGCGCATGACGGGCAGGTCGTCAACGAACCAGGGGGCGTCGGGGGCGATGGGCCGCGGGCGGGTGGGGGCGCTGGTGCCCGCGCCCCAGAACCGCCACCAGGGGCCACGCTCCCTGCCGAGGCAGTAGTGGGCGACCCGGTTGTTGGCCAGGGCGGCAGCCTGACGCAGCATCTCACGGCCCTGTTCGTGAAGGTGGCGTCGCATCTGCACGTTGGCGTGGAGGCGGTCGCGGGCAGCCTCGACCTGGGCGCGGCGCTGCTCCCCGGCCGCCTTGGCCGCACGCGCCGACTGACGGGCCCGGTAGGCCTCGATGCTGCTGGCG
Source organism: Actinomyces sp. oral taxon 897 (assembly GCF_002999235.1). NCBI lineage: Bacteria > Bacillati > Actinomycetota > Actinomycetes > Actinomycetales > Actinomycetaceae > Actinomyces > Actinomyces sp. oral taxon 897. The sequence goes on from NZ_CP027236.1 coordinate 1,858,468, forward strand.
TACCCCTGGTCGGGGACGGGTGAGAGCGCGCTGGCCCCCTCCCCCTCACGGCGCAGGAGGTCGGAGTCGCTGGCTATCTGGGCGTCCAAGAGCGCGACGCGGTCGTGAAGCTCCTCGGAGAGAACGGCCTGCCCCTCGCGGAAGGCCTGCTCCTGCCCGTGGATCCAGGGGGTGCGCCCGTCGGGGTCAGGCGTCAGGGCGTAGTCCTGCCGCCCCTGGCGCTCGGCGTCCCTCAGGTCGCCGCTCACGCCTACGTGGGCACCGATACTGGACATGCCCAGGCCGGTACGGGACACGGAGGGTACCTCAGGAGGTGACGATACTTTCATGCCCCTCCTGACGGAGCGCAGCAGGCAGGTGGCTCATTGTCCCAGGGCCGGGCGGGACGGGACCACTGGCAGGCCCGGGGTCGCCGTCCCAGGCCCACTCACCTCGGGCTGCTGGCCCGGGCTCTTGCCAGCACGACCGAGAATCCCCCGGGACGGGTAGCAGGCCGCCTCACCGTCTAGTCCGAGATCTGGCCTGAGGTGAGGACAGGGGGCTATGCACGGCCCCGGCGGTGGTGGGTGGACGATTCTGTCGCAATCTGAGGATCAGAGCCGACCCCACCCCGTTCGCACCTTTGTACACCCAATGTCCGCGCAGGTCAGAGGCCTGGGCCCCGGCGCGGCAGAGAGTGCCAGTCGTTCTGATCCTCAGATTGCGACACGCACACGAACCGGGTCAGCAGACAGACGGCAGATTATCCGACGTACCACATAAAAGCATTCGGATTCGCGCCACGAAAGGCGGGAGAGCCCGCCTCACAGTCAATCTCGCCCCGCCCACGCACGAATTACCCGTAGCGCGAACGGGATAAACCTGTGCCATAGGGGAGCAGGGCGCTCCCCGACCCGCTGGCCGCACAGATGCAGACGGAATCGGGGTGGGAGCTTTAATGCACCTAGCGGTGCGAGGTGCTCCCTGACACGCTGTCTGGGTAGACAGCTCTGCGGCGAGGAAGTGCTTTAATGCACCTAGCGGTGCGAGGTGCTCCCTGACCCCTGCTCCTGGGAGCCGCGTGGTTGCAACGTTTCCAGGGGCTGGATCGCCACCGGCCCTCTGGGGCCCTTCCGGAGGTGGCCGGAACGGGTCCATTTCTACCACCTTTCGTTGGTATGACGCCACTCGCCACCGACGGTCCTGGGAGCGGATCCGGCGCCGGCTTTGGACGAGACCATGCGGAAAAGTGGCAGTCGAGAGGAGTGTCCCACACCACAGTAGCGGTGACCAAGACCACAAGCTCGGTCGACCTCAACCCCGCGGACACCCGCACGTGCACCCCCTCCCCTCACCAGATCCCCTCCAGCACAGGTCCCCGTCGTCGAGCGCGAGCACCGCCCACTCCCTCCCACACAGGACGCGCACAATAAGACGGACCACGTCATTGGACTCCTCAACACAGCACCCGAACAAGCCCTCATTGTGGACCCATTTGCCTGGGGCAGACCAGACAACAGGAGAAACCCCTCCGAATATGGCTCAAAGGCGACCTCCTGACCACTGCCCTGTGCCGCCCTTAGCCCTGCCCCACGAACAAAACAATAGCACACGTCCCCCACCCACACCAGCACAATCAGGAGACACCCTGTTCCCCACGACTAGATCGCGTTCCGTTCACGCTGTACATGATCGCGTCCCTGCGGGAGCCAGCCACGGACACCCGTTCTCACGGCGAACAAGTACCGTTCTCACGAGCAATAAGTACCGTTCTCGCGAGCGGGGAGCGTGGGCGGGAGGGAGAGACTCCCCACGGGCCCACGCCACTGGGAGGCCAGGGCCAGGTGAGCCGCCAGCCGCCTGGGCTCCGTCATGGGGGTCATGACACAGCACCAGCGCCTCAGGCGCACCACCCGTCTTCTGCTCCTCCTGGTCGCGGCAGCCCTGGGCCTGACGACCCTGACGGCCTGCGAGCTCAAGCAGGGCGAGGACGTCGTGACCTCCACCAGGGCCACGGCCATTGTCTACTCGGCCCGGCAGAACTCGCCCACGATCGACCTCACGGCCTCCAGCCCCGGCGTTGACGCGGTGATCGACGACGCCGTGGACGGGCACGGCACCCTCTACGTGGTCAGCGCCGACGGCGCCCCGGCCGTGCGGACAAGCCTCACCCTCGCCTCGAGGCAGGCGAGCGAGGTCGCCTCCAAGCGCTCCCGCACCGCCAACGTGAGCCGGGTGCGCCAGGCCCTGGCCGCCTCGGTCGCCACGACGCCCGAGGCCGACACGCTGGGCGCCATCGGTGTGGCCGCCGACCAGGTGAGGGGCTCCACCAGCCCGACCGTCGTGGTCATTGACTCCGGTTTGGCCACCACGGGCGCCGTCCCCTTCCAGAACGGCGTCCTGAGCCCGGGCACTGACATCCAGGCCACCGCCCAGTCGCTCAAGGCCGCCCGGCTCCTGCCCGACCTCCAGGGCATAACGGTCCACTGGGTGGGCATGGGGGACACCACCGCCCCCCAGGGCGCCCTGGACCAGGCCGCCCGGGCCCGCCTCGAGGAGCTGTGGCGGTCCGTCGTCGAGACCGCGGGCGGCACGCTCACCACCGACTCCCGAGACGCCGTCACCACCACCGCACCCGAGCAGCTGCCCGCGGTGACGCCGGTCAATGTGGCCGCCACCTCGGTGTCCGCGGCCCGGATCTCGGTGACCCTGCCGGAGACGCAGCTGGCGTTCGTGGGCGACGAGGCCACCTTCCTCCACCCCGACCAGGCCTCCGCCACCATTGCCGAGCTGGCCCGCTCCCTGACCGGCAGCGGGGTCTCGCGCGTGACCGTCACCGGCTGCACCGCCACCGCCGGCACGCCTGAGAGCCGTGCCACCCTGTCCCAGGCCCGGGCGGAGGCCGTGAGGACTGAGCTCCAGGCGCACCTGGGCAGCGTGCCGGTCACGGCCCGGGGCCTGGGGGCCGAGTGCCCGGGGCACGTGCCCGACGTCGGCCCTGACGGCCGCCTCACTGAGCCCCAGGCCCAGCAGAACCGAGTCACCGTGGTGACCGCCGAGTAGGGCGCCCACCGCCCGGACCCGCCGGACCCGCCAGGGCCAGCTCTCACCGGGGCCACCGGGCCCGCCGCCCCGCCCAGACGCGAGAACGGTACTTGTTCGCCGTGAGAACGGTACTTATTGCTCGTGAGAACGGACCAGGCGGAGCTGGGCGGGCCCGCTGGCCCCGGCGCTCAGGCGACCACGGCCCAGACACCCCCAGCCCCACTATCAGCGGCCCCGGCATTGGCACCCCCAGCATTAGGAGTACCCCCGGCCCGGCGCTCAAGCAACCCCGGCCCCGGCATTGGCGCCCCCACCCTCACCCCCATCCTCGTCCCCGCCGGCGTCAGGGACAAAGCTGCGGTCGGGCGCCCAGTAGGCGTTGAGACCGGCCCAGGTCAGGGGCGAGGTGACAATACCGGGGCGCTCCCGCCACGCGGCCAGGCACCCCCGCTTCCACTCGTTCATTGCCAGCACCGCGTCCGGGGCACGCAGGCAGTCGTCCATCGCGAAGGACAGGTCCAGGAACCCCCGCGCCGACTCCTCCTGGCAGGCCCGGCGGAAGAACTCGTCGGTGAGCATGGTCCAGCGTGTGGTCATTACCAGCTCGGCACCGGCCTCCAGTATGGCGGCGGCCATGCCGAAGGGCTCCACCTGGCCGGTCTCCGTGCCCGACTGACAGGCCACCAGCCCCACCCGCGGTGGCATGGGCCACAGGTAGATCCCTGAGTGCGCCTCCGGTGCCGGGGCGCCGCTCATGTCGGTGCCGTCGAAGCCGACGCCGGTGGGCAGCAGGTCCCCCAGGTCGGGCTCCTGCCCGGCGCGCGCCGTGTTGCGGAACTTGGCGGCGTGCTCCCTCCAGTCAATGGTGCCCAGGACGAGGTCGCTGGCGCTGAACCAGCGGGTGCCCTCCTGGTCCGTGGGGTACACCCCGTAGCAGGCGCGGGAGTCGGCCAGCTGGAGGCGGGAGTCGCCCCCCGTGCCGGTCATGTGCCCGACGTAGAGCAGGTGCGACAGCGGCCTCCTGTTGTCAACGGTGACGACGTCGGGATCCTGGCGCAGGACCGCGGAGAGCTGGAGGCGGGTCGTCCCCCGGGCGTCCCCGCGCCCACCGGCCTCAGCCGGGGCGCTGCCGACCGTCACCGGGGCGGGCTCGTAGCCCCTGACCCGCTCCTCCCACGCGGCCAGCTCGGAGCCGTTGAGGACCCCGGCCCGCCCCGCGCCCTGCTGCCAGGGCTGCACGAGGTAGACGGCGGGGGCGTCCCTGACCCTCTCCCAGCTGGGGTGGGGCAGGGACGGCTCGGAGTCCCGCCCGAGGACGGGGCCCATGGTGACCACGTCGAGCACGTCCAGGAACCGCTCGACCTGGCCGTCCGGCGTCGTCCGCCCGGTGGGCATGAGCTCCCAGGGGACCTGTCCGCACGACGGCGGCGGGTTCACGGCCAGGAGCACCCGCTGGCCGGGCGTGTCCACCGCCTCCAGCAGGGAGGCCAGGAAACCCGGGGGGACGAGGACCTGGGCCAGGTCACGCATGAGCTCCAGCTCGCGCTCCGGGTCGCCTGCCAGGGCCCCGTCGACCACCCGCAGGAAGTGCCCCACCTCCAGCGGGTCCGGGGTGGCGGTGGAGGCCGTCTCGTCCTCGTCGTCATCGTCGAAGAAACGGGCCATCTCGTCATCGTCGTCCTCAGGGCCGGTGCCGACGTCGGGCTGGGCGGGCAGGGGCGGGTAGTCCCGCTCAAGACGCTCGACCTGGGCCCCGGTGACCTGGTCGTCGTCGTCCATGTAGTCAGGCAGGGACCGGCGCAGCGCCTGTGTCACCCGGACGAGCTCCTTACGGTCCAGGACGACGAACGCCGGCGGGCAGTCCTCGCTCTCCCAGGCCACGTAGGTCCCCGACGTCGTGTCGACGCCGTGGAAGACGAACTCGAGCTGCTTGGTCACATCCACTCCTCGGAGGCAGTCGGGACGGCGCCCTTCTCGGGGCACCGGGGGAACCGGGCGGGTCAGCACCTGAACTGGGCCAGGAGCTCGGCGACCCACAGCTGGGACTGCTTCAGGCCGGCCCGCACGAGCCGGGGCGCCATGCTCCGCCGCTGTTGGATGGCCTTGTGCGCGGTCCGCTGGCGGCTCCGGACCCACTTGTCAGCCCGCTTCTGCTCCTCCAGGAGCCGGTCCCGGTCGCTGCCGCGCACGGGCCGGGAGGGGCGGGGCACGGAGACCACGTCGACCAGCTCGATCTCCTGCCCCTCCCCCAGGGGCGCCGCACCACTCACCTCCCCGGGGGCGGTGGCGCACAGGTGGACCAGGACCGGCAGGATCTCCCCGTAGACGTAGACGCGGGCCATCCCCACGTCACTGTCCCGGGGCAGTTCGCAGGCGGTGCGGACGGTCACGGTCACGCGCCGGTCCCGTCCGGTGCCCGCGACCCGCCAGGCCCCGGCGCCGGGGGAGGTGTTAAAGAGCCCCTGCACGTTCTGGCCCCAGTCAATGGTGAAGGTGCCTCGCGTCTTCCCGGCGCCCGCCACGAGGGCGACGGCGTCCTGGGACAGGCTCCCTCCCAGCAGGGCGGCCAGCTCGTCGTGCTGTCCCCCGCCCGCCCCGGCGCGTTCCTCCACGGCGTCCAGGAGCTCCTCCAGGGCGGCGGCCTCCTCCTCGTCGCCCTCGTCCTCAGCCGCGTCGAGCAGGCCCTCCAGGCAGCTGGCGATCACCAGCCCCCAGGAGCGCCGCACCGTCTCATCGACGCCGTTGTCAATGAAGTCCCGCGCCCGGTCCTTGACCTCCTGCGCCATGGGGGTGAGCAGGAGGGCGCCCACGCCCCCGTCCGCGGCGAGGCACAGGGGGACGTCACCCTTCCGGCTGAGCGCGATCAACTCCATGTCCAGCGCGACCCGGTCGAGCTGCCTGACGCTGCCGTCGGCGGGGGACGGCCAGTAACGGCGTAGCCACAGGCCCTGGGCGATCCTGCACAGCACCCTGGCGGTCATCGTCGGCGCGCTGTGCCAGGTGGTGGGGACCTCACGGGCCAGGCGCAGCCGACGGCTGTCCTCGGCGTCCTCGACCTCGGCGAGAAGCTGCTGCGCCGCGAGGACGACGTCGTAGCCGTAGACGAGCTCGACCCACAGCGGCACGGTGGTGGTGAGGAAACCGCCCGCCACGGACACGGGATCCTTCTTGTCGATAACGAGGTCGGCGACGACCCAGCCTCCGTCCAGTGGGACAAGGGGGCGCAGGAAGCTCTCCCTCGCGGCCTGCCCGTCGGGGGCCCCACCGGGGGTCCCGTCGGGGGCCCTACCGAGGGCCTCGTCAGGGGTCCCGGCGGAGGTCCCGCCGGGGACAATGAGGACCGTGTCCCCGTCCCATGACACCGTCACCCGGTCCAGCGGGTCGGCGGGCTCTGCCGTCCTGGGAGTGGTCTGATCAGTCATCTGTGCTCACATCCTGTTCAGGCAGTCGAGGATGTCGGTGATATCGACTCCGTCGAGCAGCGGGCCGACCTGCGGGTCGTCGTAAAGGTGGTCCAGCTCTCCCATGAGCTCCAGTGCCACCCTGCCCCGCTTGACGTCGACGGCATCCCTCTCCGCGAGACGCAGCGCCTCCCGCGGTACGTCGTCCCTCAGCTCCCGGCTGCGCCCCGGGATGGTCCCGGGGCCGTCGTCCCCGTCCTCCGGGTTCCTGTACTGCCGTATGAGACTGTAGACGGAGGCGTAGGGCTCGTCGGTCCGCAGCTCCTGGATCTTCATAATGAAGGGGAGGGCCGGGTGAGATGACCCACCACCCTGCGGTCCCTGCCGGAGCGACGAGCGCGGTCTGGGCACCAGCACCTTCCCCGCGTCAATGCACGCCTGCTTCACGGCGAAGTAGATCCTCTCCTGGACGGTCTTCACCGAGAAGCCGTCCCTCTTGTCCTCAAGGCCGAGGAACTCGTAGCGGTGCCACTGGTACCACAGCGAGCACGCGGCGTGGGAGGCCACCCTGCTCATAAAGGCCTTGACCTTGTCGTCCTTGAGCTGACGCTCCCCCGCCGCCCAGCTGACACTCCCGTCCTGGCGCATCGAGGCCGACGCGGAGCGCGCGGGCCGGAACGCTATCTGCACCGCGGTCCGCTCCTTGAGCACCTGCTCCCGCACGGCCCGGTGGACGAGGCTGCGCGGGTGCCACTGCAGGAGCTGGCCGACGTCGTCCTTGTCCGGCCTCGGGGAGAGGACCCGCTCGGTCTCCTGGAGCACGAACTCCACCACGAGCGCCGCCATGGTGATGACCAGCCGGGACTGCACCCAGGCCAGGCCCGTGCAGTGGGCGCAGCGCCGCGCCTCATCCACCAGGACCTCGGGCAGGCGGTCCTGGGGGAAGTCCTCCGACACCGTGTTATTGAACACGTGAAGGACCCGGGGGACGTAGCCCAGGTCGAGTGGGGGCTCACGCAGGGGCCCCTTGACACGGGGCTCGGACTCATCCGCAGCACGATCCCGCCCCGACCGCCTGAGGAGCCTGTCCCACTGCGGTGCGGGCCGACGCCGGAGCGATGAGCGCTCCACGTCACGAGTCAGCCTCAGGGGCTTAGACCTTCTCACCAGCGCCCAGACGTCGGAGCCGTCCTTCCCGCACTGGCGTACTACGGCCTGGAGCAGCTCGTCAACCGGGGTGTGCTCACACCGAATCGCCTGGCACAGGGTCTCGTCGTCATTCTCCGCCATCATGCGCGCCCCGGCGACTTTCATGGTGAGGTCGTCAAGTCCCGCGTCGGTTGCCGGCCTGGTCGTCGGGGACGGCTCCCAGAGCCTGTCGATCTCCCCCTCGACGCGCTGGCGGATCCCGGGCTCAGCAAGGATCCTGCGGCACGCAGCCGTGTTCGCACGCTGGGGTGCCTCGGTCCGCTCGACGAGGATCCTGTCCAGGAACGCGGTCTGGTCCTTCGGCGAGGCCTTCCCGAGATCCACCAGGCCACCTCCCTCAGCCTCCCTCCACACGGCCTCAAGAATGGTATTCGTGAGGTTGACCCGCAGGAACGTGTTGTCGGCGTTGACGAAGTACCTGTCAGACGTCCTCCGTATCTCGTCATTGTTCTCGTACAGTGCGCGAAGCCTGGTCGCCCAGTCCAGCGCGCGGACGATGCGCTGCGCCTCCCGCCCCAGCGTCTCATCCAGGACGGCGACCTGCACCGGGGTGAGGACGACGCTACCCGGTTTACCGACGAACTTGCTGAGCATGTCCTTGAAGGCCGGCCCCCTGAGAAGCGCGTTGAGGATCTTGCGGCGCACCGGCTCCTGCGGGAGACCCTGGCTGTCGCCCTGACCCTTCCGCCCTGGCCGCCGTCGTGCCCCGGTCGTCCACTCGTTCACGACGTCCGGGGCGAGGTCCCTGACGTGCCCCCATGCGTCGCGCAGGGCGTCAGTGCCCTTCGTGCACCGGGAGAAGGGGACGGGCGCGGCCTCGTGGGCGGGACGGGACCGGCCACCGGCAGCACCGTCCTTGCGCACGTCCGCGACGCCCGTCTGGTCCATGGCTCCCCCTCGTCCTCATGCAGTGCCTCAGGCGGCAACGGGCTCATGGTAGAGGACGGGTGCACGCTTTAAGGGCACGATTCCGCACACCAGTTCCTGCCGTCCTGCCCGCAGCTCCCCCACCAGCAACTTCTTGCCGGACGGCCCACGGAGGGCGGACACGCCGGGGGGGCTGGCGCCCGGCAGCCCGGTCTGCCACGGCGGTACCGACGTCGGCTGAGGCAGGCCCCGGCAGGCCAGATCCCGGTTCCGGGTCCTGCCGCCTAGGGCTGCCCGGCCCCGACGTCGGCCCCGGCAGCCCGGGTCCTGGTGAACGCCGTCGTGCCAGGACGGCGAGTCTCACCCCGCTGCCCAGGATGTACTGGGATACTGCTGTCCCCGACGGAGGAGGCGGTCATGGCGGACTCAGCTACGGAGGAGCTCTCCTCCGAGGACGTCCAAGGAAGGGCTCAGGAGGCGTTCAGCGAGGGGCTCCGGATGCTCGAGGTCGAGCACCCGGCAGAGGCGGTCACGGCCTTCACCCGGGCCCTGGAGGCCTACCGCACCCTGCCCGAGGCCCAGCGGGACCAGGCCAGCTGCCTGAACGGCATAGGCAACGCCCAGCGCACGGCAGGTCACTACGAGGAGGCCCTGGACGCCTACCGCCAGGCCCTGGAGATCTACCGCGCCCTGCCTGAAGCCCGGCGCGGGCAGGCCAGCTGCCTGTACAACATCGGCTTCACCCTGGGGCAGACGGGTTGCTACGAGGAGGCCCTGGACGCCTACCGCCAGGCCACGGACCTGTACACCCAGGTAGCGGGCACCTGGCAGAACCAGGTCGACTGCCTGTACTGCACCGGCATTATCCTCAACGAGCTGGAGCGCTACGAGGAGGCACTGACCACCTTCCAGCAGATCCTGGACCTGTACACCCAGGTAACGGGAACCGGCCACCAGCAGGCCGACTGCCTGTACTGCACCGCCTTCATCCTGCGCACGCTGGGCCGCTACCCCGAGGCGCTGGACGCCTACAGCCAGGCCACGGACCTGTACACCCAGGTAGCGGGCACCGACCACCAGCAGGCCGACTGCCTACACAACACCGGCAACGTCCTGCGCAGGCAGGGGCGCGACGAGGAGGCCCTGGAGGCCTACCAGCGGGCCATGGACCTCTACACCCAGGTAGCGGGAACCGAGCAGGACCAGGCTGACTGCCTGCTCAGTACCGGCGGCACGCTGCGCACGACAGGCCGGCACGAGGAGGCGCTAACCGCCTACCGCCAGGCCCTGGATCTGTACACCCAGGTAGCAGGCACCGGCCACCAGCAGGCCATCTGCCTGTACAACATTGGTAACACCCTGGACGACACGGGGATGTCTAAGGAGGCGCTGGACGCCTACCAGCGGGCCATGGACATCTACCGCACCCTGCCCGACACCCAGCAGGACCAGGCCAACTGCCTGCACAACACCGCCAGTACGCTGCGTGAGGCGACGGACCGCCACGAGGAGGCGCTGGACACCTACCGCCAGGCCCTGAGCCTCTACCAGCAGGTGACCGGCACCGGTTTCCAGCAGGCCAACTGCCTGAGCAACACCGGGCGCGTCCTGGACGACATAGGCCGGTACGAGGAGGCACTGGACGCCTACCGCCAGGCCCTGGACCTCTACCGCCAGGTCACGGGCACCGAGCAGGACCAGGCTGACTGCCTGAACAGCATGAGCCTCACCCTGCGCAAGGCGGGTCGGCCCGAGGAGGCCGACGCCGCCTACCAGCAGGCCCTGGACCTGGGCCTCCCGGCGGACCCGCCCACCGAGCCCGAGGAGCCACCCGAGCCTGGGGCGTCTACCGAGCTCGAGGCGCCCAATGAGCTCACGGATCCCGGGGAGCTCGAAGCACCCGGGGATCCCGGGGAGCTCGAGGAACCCACCGAGCCCAAGGATCCCGAGGAGTTCGAGGAGCCCACCGGTCCCGAGGCCCCCTAGCACCTTGGGACCACCGTCCCGGTCTCCGTAAGGCCTCACCGGGCGACGGGCTCATCCGCCCAGGGGCCTGCGCGTGGCCGACCCGCCATCGCCTCACCGCCCGCCGGGCGACGGGCCCCTGCGACCGGCACGGGCCCGTCGCGCTACCGACGGCAGGGCACGTCTCAGGAGGTACTCGTCCCGGGGACCGGGAGGACGAGCCCTGGGGTCTGGCACAGTAGCGGCGTGGAGTCGCCGCCAAACCGGTAGTCGTAGGTGCTCCCACCCGCCTTCACCACGATCCGCCAGCCGTCCACGAGCGCCTGGGTGTACGACATCCCCGGTTCGGGGCAGCCCAGGGAGGCGTCGTTCCAGGTGGTCCACGTGGCCTCCACCACCTCGGCCGAGGCACCGGAGACGCCACGGGAGTCCAGGTCCGCCCTAATGGCGGCGACCAGCTCCGCGGGCGCGGTAACGGACGGCGCACCGGTGGGTGCCGTACCGGTGGGGGCCGCACCGGGCGCACCGGGCGCACCGGTAGGACCGGCGCCGGAGGGGGCCGTGGCGGGCGCGCCGGTGGAATCGGTGGCAGAGGGGTTAGAGGGTGCGTTGGGGTTCATGCTCGGCTCGACGGTGGGAGAGGGGGATGTGGTGCTGAGCTGCGTCGTCCCAGGCGGGCTAGCCGGGACGTCCGGACTGCCCGAGACGCCCGGGGTGACCGATGAGCAGGCGGCCAGCAGCAGGATCCCTAACGGACCAGCAGCTACGGACAACGGTTTCGTCATGACCCGACTCTAGCCCGGCAGCCGCCGCCGTACCCCTGAAACGCCGCCCCTCATCCAGGAGGTGAGGTCGCGGGCGTCGCCTGACCTATGACACGGGAACGCCGCCCCTTATCCAGGGGGTGGGAGCCCCTGAACAGCCCTTGAGCAACAGGGCCACGCCCCTGACCTGGCAACCACCCGTCAAAGGGCACCCAAGACGCCCGTGGATAATCCGGTAGACGACTCAGACCTCAGTGGTCCTGGGAGCCGTCGTCAAGGGCCTGGGGCTCCTGGTCCGTGCCTGCTGAGTAGGTCACGAAGGCGCGGGTGAGCTGCAGGGCCACTTCGTCAATGAGTTCCACAATGACGTCCATAATGACGTCCTCGTAGTCGGGGCGGTGGAGCTGGAGCCAGGCCGTGACCTCCTCGTCAGCCACTGAGTCGGCCAGGTCGCTGAACTCCTCCAGCTCGGCGTCACTGAGACCCTCCGAGAGGCGTTCGCCGACGCGCGTCTCCATCGCGGAGCAGACACGGGTCAGGGCCTCCTGGAAGCCTTCGGGGCCAATGGCCTCCAGGACGGGATCAGGGATGGTCTCACGGAGCCTGTCAGCAATGGCCTCATGCAGGTCGTTGTCCATGGCCACCATCATCCCCCCTGCCCCACCGGACCCAGCCCTGTCGGCAGGTGCGGTCCCTCACGCAGCCTGGCAGCCCCGGCGCTATCTCGCCTCAATGGCGCCTATGGCCTCCAGGCAGTCGGCCTGCTCCTCCTCAGAGTCCTCGAGGCGGGCATAGGCCTCCAGCGCCTGGCGGAACAGGGGCAGGGCCTGGTCTCCTCTCCCCAGCTCCTTGAGCATATTGGCGACGTTGTACAGGCAGTCGGCCTCGTAGTCCACCAGCGACCCGACCTGCTGGCAGGTCCGGAGCGCCTCGCGGTGGGCCTCCAGGGCCTCCTCGGAGCGCCCCAGCTCCTCCAGGGCGTTCCCGGCACGCACGAGGCACTCGACCAGGCTCAGCTCAGCGCCGTCGACCTGACGGCAGAGATCCGCTGCCCGGCGGTAGAAGTCCACGGCCTCCTCGAGCCGCCCCAGCTCCTCCAGGGCGACGCCGGAGTTCTCCAGGCTGACGATCTGTCCGTACTGGACGCCCTCAATCTGCCCGTAGACCGTCAACGCCTCGTCGTACCGGCCCAGGGCCTCCTCGTAACTCCCCATTTTCCGCAGGGAGATAGCCATATTGTACCGGCAGTACGCCTGCTCGTTCTGGGTGCCCTCCACCTGACCGAAGAGCTCCAGCGCCTCGTCCCCGGCAGCCAGGGCCTCCTCGTAGTCGCCCAGGTCCCCGCGGACCGCGCCAATACCGTGCAGGCAGTCCCCCTGGTCCTTCTCACTCCCCTCTACCTGCCGGAAAAGCTCCAAAGACTCCTTAAAAGCGTCAAGAGCCCCCTTAAACCGACCCTCCCGGTGCAGTCGGCGTCCGGCGTCGTAGGCGTAACCGGCCCGGCCCGCGACACCCTGGTCGATCCGCTTAGCCTGCTGGACGGGGGTGTACACCTTGCGGGCAAGATCCTGGTCCTTGCCGGCCTCGGCCCGGTGACCACGCCCCGGCCCGGTGACCACGCCCCGGCCCGGTGGACGCTGAGGCGGGACTGGGCCCTTTCCCCAAGAACCTGCGTACCATATTCAGCAGCTTGGTCGTCTTGCGCCCGTACACTCGCGCCTCCTAACGCCCCGGAGAGGTCAGCACCCCCCTGGGGGGCACCCGGTCACATTGTGCACGTCCGGGCGGACCAGCACCACCGGCCTACGTATCCGACACCACCGCCCCGCCCCCGCCCCGCTGCCCTGCCCCGGCGTCGGGGGCGGGCGGGCGCCGTAGGCTGAGACCATGAGCTTCCTGGAGGTCCTGCAGATCGTCTGCGCGACCACGGTCCTGGTCACCACCGTCATCGGGGTGGGGGTCTTTGCCCGCGCCTGCGTGACCATTGTCCACCGCGCCAGCGTGGGCCGGGCGGTGGAACGCTCCCGTCTGCACCCGGTGGGACGGCGCCTGTGGCTGACCCTCTCCAGCGTCCTGACCCACGAGGCCTTCAGGAACCGCCCCTGGGTGCGGGCGGCGCACTGGCTGGTCATGGTCAGCTTCCCCCTGCTGTTCCTCACCCTGGTCACCGGCTACGGGCAGGTCCTGGGGGGCGCGGACTTCGCCCTGCCGCTGCTGGGGCACGCCGCCTGGTGGTCCTGGACGGTGGAGCTCATCGCCTACCTGAGCCTGGCCGGCATCGTCCACCTCATGGTGCTGCGCCGCCGGACCAACCGGGGCGGGCGCGCCACCGCCCCCTACCCGCAGGACTCGGACGGCGGCACCCGGCCGCGCACCTCCCGCTTCGCCGGCTCGACGGCGGCCCAGGCCCGCTTCGTGGAGCTGGTCGTCACCGGCGTCGTCCTGTGCGTCCTGGCCCTGCGCATGGAGGAGCAGGCGCTGCTGGCCTCCAGCTCGGACCCCACCGCCCGCCACCTGGGCTCCTGGGTGTACTTCCCCCTGACCTCCTGGGCCTCCCCCCTCCTGGAGCCCCTGGGGCCGACGGTGCTGACCGCCGCCGTCCTGGTGACGGCCACCCTCAAGATCGTCATCTCCATGTGCTGGTTCGTGGTGGTGGGCCTGGCCCCCTCCATGGGCGTGGCCTGGCACCGGTTCCTGGCGTTCGTCAATATCTACGCCCGCCGTGAGACCGACGGCTCCAAGTCCCTGGGCCCGCTGAGGCCGCTGGTGGTGGACGGCACCCCCCTGACCGCCGCCACCATGGACACCCTGGACGAGGCCATGGAGGCGGCCGACTCCGGGCAGGGTCCCGAGGTCCGCCTGGGGGTGGGGCGCATCCAGGACTTCACCTGGAAGGGCCTGCTGGACTTCGCCACCTGCACCGAGTGCGGGCGCTGCCAGGACCTGTGCCCGGCGTGGAACACGGGCAAGCCCCTGTCCCCCAAGCTCTTCGTCCTGGCCCTGCGCGACCACGCGGCGGCGGCGGCCCCCTACCTGCGGGCCGCCGCGGCCCTGGGGGTGGAGCCCGAGGAGGTCACCGACGAGGACCTGGAGCGGCGTCGCTCAGAGCGGGGGGTCCTGGGGCGCCTGACCGGCATGACCGACGGCCTGAGGACCGGTGAGGACCTGGGCCTGGTGGAGGGCAGCGCCCACACCGGCGACGTCCTGGGCGCGCTGCTCGCCGCCAGGGCGGCCCCCACCGAGTCGGGGGTGGCCACCCGCCCGGCTCCCCTGGCCGGGGCGGTCATCCCGGCGGACGTGCTGTGGTCGTGCACCACCTGCGGGGCCTGCGTGGACCAGTGCCCGGTGGACATTGAGCACCTGGACCACGTGGTGGACGTGCGCCGTCAGCAGGTCCTCATGGAGTCGGCCTTCCCCCGCGAGCTGGGGCAGATGTTCCGCAAGCTGGAGTCCAAGGGCAACCCCTGGGGGCTGGCCCCCCGCAAGCGCATGGACTGGGCCAAGGGCCTGGACTTCGAGGTGCCGGTCGTCGGGGTGGACGTGGAGGACGCCTCCGAGGTGGACTACCTGTTCTGGGTGGGCTGCGCCGGGGCCTACGAGGACCGGGCCAAGCGGACCACGCGGGCGGTGGCCGAGCTGCTGCACATTGCCGGGGTGAGCTTCGCGGTCCTGGGCGACGGAGAGTCCTGCACGGGCGACCCGGCCCGCCGGGCCGGCAACGAGATCCTCTTCCAGATGCTGGCCGCCCAGAACGTGGAGACCCTCACCGAGGCCGGGGTGAAGCGGATCGTGGTGACCTGCCCCCACTGCTTCAACACGATCTCCCGGGAGTACCCGCAGGTCGGCGGGCATTTTGAGGTACTGCACTACACCCAGCTGCTCAGCACCCTGGTGCGCGAGGGGCGGCTGCGACCTCTGGCGCCGGGGTCCGGGACAGGCCGGGAGCCGGGAGGCGGGCCGGGGACTGGCCTGGCTCCAGAGGCCGAGCCAATACCAAAGGATGGGCCGACGTCGGGAGCCGGTCTGGCGCCAGAGGCCGGGCCGACGCCGGGGGCCGGGACCAGCGGCCCGCCTGAGGGGGCCAGTGGCGCGGGGGCCGACCCGGGCCCGCACGCCCCTGCTCCAGGCGCCACCGCCCCGGACGCCAGGGAGGCAGGACGCACGGGCAGGGAGGCCGCCCCCCTGGTGACCTACCACGACGCCTGCTACCTGGGGAGGCACAACCGGATCTACTCCCCGCCGCGCGAGCTGCTGGAGGCCACCGGCGCGCAGGCCGTGGAGATGCCGCGCAGCCGCGAGCGCGCCTTCTGCTGCGGCGGGGGCGGGGCGAAGGCCTTTATGGAGGAGTCGATCGGCACGCGCATCGCCGTGGAGCGCTCACGCGAGGCCATTGGCACCGGGGCCCAGGTCATTGCCACGGCCTGCCCCTTCTGCACCACCATGCTCTCCGACGGCGTAGCCAGCCAGGGGGCCGAGGTGCGGGTGACCGACGTGGCCACCCTCATGCTGGAGGCCGTGCGCCGCGCGGATACCTAAGACCCGGCTGGCGCTGGCCGTACCCGGCTGGCGCCAGAGCACCCGGCTGGTGCCAGAGCCGTCGCCGCGCGGACACCTCCACGGCGTCGCCCTGCTGGCAGCCTCCTGGGATCCGGGGCCACTACCCGGCCAGTCGTCCACGGCGGAACCCGGCGGCCCGCTGTCCGGGGGCGGGCTGTCGTCCGGGACCAGTCTCAGCACGGTCACGACCGGCCCGCTGTCCGGGCGGGCCTGGTACCGGCGTCGGGGCGGGCGGCGGCCCACTCACTTCCGGGCCTGGGCCCAGGCCCGGGCCCGGGGGCTAATGAGGCCCGTCAGGACGAACCCCAGGACGACCAGGGCCAGGAGCGGCGGGACGGTGAAGACGTCGGCGGTCACGACTATGCTGCGGGTGCTCGCCGAGTACCGGGCGACCGTGACGTAGGTGTTGAAGCCGAGCAGCACGACGGCGGCCAGCGCGGCGAGCGCCTCGGCCAGCACCCAGGAGCGACGCATGACCATGAGCACCAGGGCGGCCAGGACCAGCACCGCCGTGAGCACCAGGGCGGCCACGCCCACTGAGAACATGTCCTGGTAGAGGGACGCCCTGGTCCAGTCGGGCCCGAACATGCTGGGGGCCAGCAGGTAGGAGCTGAACCAGAAGTCCATGGTCGCGAAGTACTCATCCGGGAGGCCACTCAGGGTGATCTGCGTCATTCCCAGGGTGACCACCTGCTGCAGGACCACCAGGCCCATGGCGCCGACCGCGCCGCGGCTCAGCAGGACGGTCGCCGGGCACCGGTCCGCGCCCCGGGGCCCGGCCAGGAGCAGGAGGATACCGGCCGTGACCCGCAGGACGAGGATAATCAGCCCTACGATCGCCGAGGGCAGGCCCATGAGGTGGTAGTAGAGGCTCGCCTGGTCGAACCCCAGGAAGCTGGGGTACATGCCGACCATGACGAGCGCGGACACCAGGACGATGCCGGTGGGACGCCTGAGGGCGGCCAGGACGACGCCAATGACCGCCGAGACCAGGCCGGTACTGACCAGCATGCCGACCATGACGCCTGCCAGGGGACGGTTGGGGGTGAAGCGGTCGCTGTACGTCATCGTCGTGAAGAGGTCGAGCACGTTGGGGACCAGGGAGACCAGGAGCAGGACCAGGGCGGTGACGCTGGCCCAGGTACGCGGCTGCTGGGACGGCGGGACGGCGGGTGGGTAGCCCGGGGCGCCGGGAGGGTTGTAGTAGGCGGGCTGCTGGGCCGGGACCGGGGTGTAGACCGGGACGCCGACGGCCGCGGGGACGCCCGCACCGGGCACCGGGGCGCTGGGTGCCCCCGGCAGGACCTGGCCCGGGACCGCCTGCTGGCCGGGTCCTGCCCCGTAGGCCGGGGCACCGGCCGGGACCTGGCCAGCCGGGACCTGGCCCGGGTTGTAGTAGGCCGGTGGGGCGGTGAGGGGCTGCTGCGTCATCGGCTGGGCTGCTCCGACCCCGTACGGGGCGCCGGGTGGGACCTGGCCGGGTACCTGGGGCACCGCTCCCGCCGGGGTCGGCACGCCGGGCGCCCCCGGCGGGACCTGGCCGCCGGGCACCCCCGCACCGGGCGGCAGCTGCTGGCCCGCCCCGTAGGCCGGGACGCCGGCAGGCACCTGGGGGACCGCCCCCGTGGAGGTAGCCGCTCCCTCGGGCACCCCCGCACCCGCACCAGGGCCCGCTCCGGGCGGGACCGGGGTTGCGGACACGGGCTCGGGCGGGCCCTGCGGAAGGCCCTGTCCCTGGGTCGGGGGTGTCGTCATGATCTCTACCTCTCTGCGCACGTCAGCGTCCTGCGCGGCCTGTCTGCACCGGCCCGCACCGGTCCGGCCCTGGAGACGGTGCGACGGCCTCGGAGCACGATCCGGCCTCAGGGAACAGTATGCCCAGGTGAGGGGGGCCACGGCCAGGGGCGGTGGGTGGCAGCAGGTGATCTGGTCGTGACATTCCCTACCCGGCGGCCCCGGTCCCGTGCCCCCACGCCCCGGCCCCTGCCAGGCCAGCACCCACCCGGGACGAGAGGGACGAGCGGGCCTGCCCACGCCCCGGCCCCTGCCGGGCCGGTGACAACGCACCGGCCCAGGTGACAACGCACCGGCCCAGGTGACAACGCACCGGCCCGGGAGGAGGAGTAGGACCGGCCCTAGACCAGGGTCCAGCCCTGGGCCCTGCTGCGTGCCTCCCAGAAGTCCCGGTACCGGCCGGGGAGCGTCACGAGGTCGTCGTGCCGCCCCGTCTGGGCCACCCGCCCGTCGGCCCCGAGCACCACCACCTGGTCGGCGGCGGCGACGGTCTCCAGCTTGTGGGCGATGACAATGAGCGTGGAGGTGCGTCGCAGCTCCTCCATGGCGGTCACGACATTGGCCTCGTTCTCCGCGTCCAGGGCGCTGGTGGCCTCGTCGAGCAGCACGATCGGGGCGCCCTTGAGCAGGGCGCGGGCAATGGAGACGCGCTGGCGCTCACCGCCGGACAGGGCCCGTCCGCCCTCCCCCACGCGGGTGTCCCACCCCTGGGGAAGCCGGTCCACGATCTCGGTCACGCCCGCCAGGTCCGCGGCCCAGCGCAGGCGCTCCTGGTCCGCGTCAGGGTCCCCCACGCGGACGTTGGCCGCCAGGGTGTCGTCAAAGAGATACACGTCCTGGAAGACCATGGACAGCTGCTCCATGAGGTCCTTGGTGGTCAGGGAGCGCACGTCGGCCCCACCGACCCTGACCTGCCCGGACCAGACGTCGTAGAAGCGGGCCACCAGGCGGGCGATCGTGGTCTTGCCGGCCCCCGAGGGCCCCACGACGGCGCACATGGTGCGGGCCGGTACCCGCAGGTCCACCTCGCGCAGGACCGTGGTGCCCTCCTCGTAGCCGAAGGTGACGTCAATGAGCTCGACGGCGCCCGGCTCGCCCATGAGCGAGGAGGTCTGGGGCTCTGGCAGGGGCTGGGCGTCCATGACGCTGCTGAGGTGGTTCATCATCTGACGACGCTCCTCAATACCGTTGACGGTGTTGCCAATGTCCTCCAGCATGGTGGTGAAGCGCAGGCACAGGCCGATGGTGACCACGGCGCGCAGGGGCTCGAGGTCACCGCCCAGGGCGAGCGCGGCGCTCAGGGTGATCATGGCGACGACAATGGCCTGGACCAGGGCACCGCTGAGGAGGATGCCGGCCGACTCCCACCACAGGGCCCGGTGGGAGGCGGCAGCGGCGTCGTCGAACGCGCTGGCCAGCTGGGGGTAGCCGGAGCCCACGTGGCAGGAGCGCAGCGCCCCCTGGCAGCGGGAGAACTCCACAATGCGGGAGGCGAGCTCGCGCTCGGTGGGCTCGGAGACCGTCTTGCCGCGGTCCACCAGGCGCCGCGACCAGCGCAGGAACAGGACCAGCAGCGGGACCGCGCAGGTCAGCAGGACCCCCAGGTGCCAGTCCCACAGCCAGGACCCCAGCCAGATGACCGCGCAGCTGGCGACGGTGGAGGAGACCTTGTGCAGGAAGTGGGCGGCGGACTCCCCCAGGGAGACCATCTCCTGGCTCACGGCGCGCGACAGGGTGCCGGCGGACTCCGCGTTGAACCAGGACAGGGGCAGCGTGGCGACCCGGTCGCCGATGGCGTGGTGGACGTCCGCCATAAAGCCCAGGGCCCCCATCATGCCCGAGCGCTGGGCGACGAAGTCGGTGACGGCCGCGGTCAGGGCGCACCCGCCCAGGACCCCCAGCCAGCCGCCCAGGCCCAGGCCCCAGGACGGCTCCCCGGTGGCCAGGGAGACCGAGGCGGGCAGGAGGGCGAGCAGGGACAGGCCCCACAGGGAGCCGGTGACCGCCCCCAGGACAATGCCGCGGCGCAGCTGGGCCCACGACCGCGGGCTCATGAGCTGGCGGTACTGGCGCAGCAGCGGGGGCCGACGGCGCCCGGCGCCCCCGGAGGTGGTGGTCGTGGTGGTCGTGGTGGTCTGGGCGCTCACTTGAGGTCCTCCTTGTCCTGGGCCGTCTGGGCTGCCGGGGCCTGGGTACGCGGGGCCTGACCCGCCCGGCCTGCACGTGCCTGACCCGCACGGGCCTGGGTGCGTGGGGCCTGACCCGCCCGGGCCTGGGCCTGGGTGCGTGGGGCCTGACCCGCCCGGGCCTGGGCCTGGGTGCGTGGGGCCTGACTTGCCTGGGACGCCCGACCCCGGGCGCCCCCGACGTCGTCCTGCCCGGCCGACCCCGCGGGCCCGCTGAGCAGGCCGCCCTGACGCAGCAGTGCCTGGTAGTGGGGCTCGTCGACGATCTCCTCGTGACGTCCGGCGGCCACCACGCGCCCGCGGTCCATGACGACAATGCGGTCCGCCCCGCGCACGGCGCCGGGACGGTGGGCGATGACCAGGACCGTACGGCCCCGCACCAGCGCCGACAGGGCCCGCTGGATCTCGGCCTCGGACTCGGGGTCGGCCATGGCCGTGGCCTCGTCGAGCAGGAGGACGGGGTTATCGGCCAGGACCGCCCGGGCGATGGCGACGCGCTGCTCCTGCCCGCCCGACAGCGAGGTCTCCCGCCCGATGACGGTGTCGTACCCGTGGGGCAGGGCCATAATGACGTCGTCGATCTGGGCGACGCGGGCGGCGGAGCGCACCTCCTCCAGGTTCGCCCCCGGCCGCCCCAGGGCGATGTTGTCACGTACCGAGGCGCTGAGGAGCTGGGCGTCCTGGAGCACGAAGGAGACGGTGTCGTACAGGGTCTGCTCCTCCATCTCCCGCAGGTCCACCCCGCCGATGCGCACGGCCCCGGTGTCGGGGTCGGAGAAGCGGGCGATGAGGGTGGCCAGGGTCGACTTGCCGGACCCGGAGGGGCCCAGGAGGGCAGTGACCGTGCCGGGCTCCAGGGTCAGGGTGACGTCGTCGAGGGCGAGGGTCCGCCCGTAGGAGAAGCTGACGTGGTCGATCTCCACGCGGGCCGACTCGGGTACGCGGGGGCTGGCGGCCTGGGACAGGACGGGGACGTCGAGGATCTCGCACAGGCGCAGGGCCGCGGCCCCGGCCATCTGGTAGGACCAGGAGATCGAGGCCACGGTGATAATGGCACCGGGCAGGACCAGGGCGATGAGGGTGGTGACCAGGACCTGGGGCAGGGTGACCACCCCGGCGTGCAGGAGCAGGGCGCCGCCGCCCAGGTTGACCAGCAGGACCACCGGGACGGACACCCAGGTGAAGGACAGGCAGCTGATGGAGATCAGCGGCAGGGCCCAGGCGCGGTAGAAGGAGGAGAAGCCGTCGGCGGCGTGCAGGTAGGCGGTGTGGGCGCGACCGACCCGCCCGAAGGCCTTGACCACGAAGATGCCGGAGACGAACTCGACCATGGAGGAGGAGACCTCGGCCAGACGGCGGTCCATCTCCACCGTCTTCTCGTTCATGCCCCGCAGGGTCAGGGAGTAGGTCAGGATGTAGAGGACCACCGTGACCAGGGCCAGCAGGGCCAGACGCCAGTCGATCCAGAAGGCGTAGGCCAGCAGCGCCAGCGGGGAGACGACGGCGTTGAGCATCTCCACCGGCCCGTGGGCGATGACGGTGTGCACGGTGGTGGTGTCGTCCTGGACCGCCTTGCGCACCCTGCCCGAGGTCGAGGCGGTGAACCAGGACAGGGGGACGTGGGACAGGCGCGCCACAATGTCCCGGCGCAGGCGGTCCCGCAGGCTCAGGTCAGCCAGGTGGGTGGCCAGCAGGGCCACGAAGTAGAGGAGGAGTCGCGTGGAGTAGGCGCTGACCAGCACCATGACGACGTGCCAGACGCGGTCGGGGTCCGGCGCGGTGCCGGCGTGGTAGGCGTCGAGCAGGACGTCGCCGAGCTGGGCCAGGGCGACGTAGGGGGCGACGGCCAGGACCGCGGAGACCACCACCAGGACCTGGCCTATCCGCAGGCGGGTGCGTACCGGGGCGCTCAGGCGCCTCATGGCCGCCTGGCCCGCGACGGACTTGCGCTTGTCGTCCGTCTGGGTGTTCGCCTGGGCGTCTTTCTGGGTATCCGTACGGGTGCCCGCCTGGGCGTCCGTCGCCTGGGTGCCCGCCTGGGCGTCCGCCTGGGTGGGTACCCGGGCGTCTGTCTGAGTGTTCGTCCGGGCGCCCGACTGGGTGGCGCTGTCGGTCCCGGGGGCGCCTGCCGGGGCGGTGCTGCCGGCCTCCGGGGCCGTCCAGGGGTCAGGGAGGGCGGCGTCGGACTGGGGAGCTGGCTCCGCCCTGCCCGGCACGGCCGAGGAATGGGTGTTCATGGGTGCCTCACCTAATTGTGAAAGTATTTCACGGTTGACTGAGGCAGACCTTACAGCGCACTCTTTCCGGCAGGCAAGCGGACGTGTTCCGGCGTTAGTGTGATCTCATGAGCACCCTCGGACGACCCACCGGCCCGAAGCCCAGCTTCTCGCGCCAGGACGTCGTCGACGCCGCCCTGGAGGAGGGCGTGGACGCCTTCAGCCTCACCGCCGTGGCCAAGCGCCTGGGCGTGCGCACCTCGGCCCTGTACCGGACCGTCTCCTCGCGCGACGACCTCCTACGCGCCTGCCTGGACCGCCTGGGGGACCAGGCGGCCGTGCCCGTAGCCGCCGCGATCCGCTCCGCGCAGGGGCACCACGACTGGGAGCCGGTGCTGCGCGCCGGGGCGGAGTCCATGTGGGAGGTGCTGGAGGCCCACCCCGGCCTGTCCCAGGTGCTGCTGACCGTGCCCTGGGCGTTCCAGTCCTTCGCCACCGCCATGAACGCCTTCCTGGAGGCCCTGGAGGCTGAGGGCCTGGGGCACGCCGACGCCGTCCTGGCCCTGGACGCCACCGGCGACACCCTGGTGTCCGCCCACCTGTCGCTGAGGGCCATGCGCACCGCCGGGCCGCTGGAGGACTGGCCGCGCACCCGCCCCGGCGTGCGCCTGCCCAACGAGCTGGTCCCCGACCGCTCCCTGGTGTGGAGGGGCTTCCTGGACGCCAAGCTCAAGCTCATTGTGGCGGGCCTGCGCCACCTGCACGACCACGACTAACCCCCACCCGCCCCTCGCGCACCCTCCTCCCTCCCTCTCTACCCTCCGCGAGAACGGTACTTGTTCGTCGTGAGAACGGTACTTATTGGCCGCGAGAACGGTACTTGTTCGTCGTGAGAACGGTACTTATTGGCCGCGAGAACGGTACTTATTCCTCGCGAGAACGGTACTTGTTGGCCGTGAGAACGGGGGTCGCCCTGGTGTCCTGGCGGCGGACGCCCCCTGCCGCAGGGCCGTCCGCTGCGAGGACGGGGCGCTGCAAGGAGGCGCCCGCGTAGACGTCACTGTCAGCGTGGCGACCGTGGCGAGGACGGGGCCTCGAGGAGGCGCCCACCGGGCCCCGTGGCACCTCGCTACCCCTCACCCACGGGGACGTACCCTAGTCACCGACGACGTACCCTAGACGGCCTCCAGAGTACGTCACCGATGACTATGGCACGTCGCCGACAGCCGAGGCACGTCCTCGGCAGCTAGCGACACAGGAGGACACCAGGCCACTACACCACGGACAGGAACCTACCCCCACCAGGCACGACGACGCACACACCACCCGAGCTACCCTCCACCCATGACCACCACCCCATCACCTACCACCCCCCCCCACGCCACCCCAGGACCCCGACGCCGAGGCCCTGAGCAACCCGCACGCACCCGCCACCGAGCTCGCCCGCATAGCCGCAACCCGCCCCGACCTCCACCCGGCCATTACCACCCACCCCCACTGCTACCCCGCCCTCCACCAGTAGATCACCCAGTACCAGACCACCACAACCGGAAGCCCGGCCCCCACCAGTAACCAAACCCCGACCGCCAGTCTGGCCCCGGCCACCGGCCCGGCCGCCGCGGGGACCACGACCCCGCAGAGCGACCAGGCCCAGACCACCCCCTACCCAGCCCCCACCACAGACACCAGCACCCCCGCTCCAACCACCGCACCCGCGCCCACCTCCCCCACCACCCCGACCACCGGCAACCAGACCCCGGGGACCGCACACCCCCAGGGCCCGTCCCGACGCACCATCAACCGAGCACTCCCCCTCCTCGCAGGCGGAGCCGCCCTAGCCACCCTCAGCGCCCTAGGAACCTGGGGCCTCTCCCACTACCTCTCAGAAGAACACAGAACGTTCTCCATGTCCGCCCTGTCACCAGACTTTGCCCGAGGCGTCACAGAGGCATGGTCAGTCGAGGGCAATAGTGCAATTATCTCAGCTAAGGGAGACCTCGTCTTTGTTAGCGATACCGCCGATAACCTAATAACGGCACCTCACCGTATATACACACTCAGTGAATCTGGCCTCGGCACCCCTGTCGAGATCAGCACGTCACCCTGGGAGACACAGAACCCAGATATTATGAAGTTCAGTGTAAGTGAATCATGGTGGGGCAGTTCGCCAATATGGCGCGACAAGATTATTGATCCTCACAGTAAGAACGTCACCGCCGTTCCCTGGGACGCTGCGTCGTACCTGTTCCTCGGGGCGGTCGACGACAGTTCGGCCCTCCTGCTCAAAAAGCCTCCCGCAGATGCCCTCAATGACACCGTCGGGCCTATTAGCGCTATCGACCGCCAAGGGAAGACACTCTGGAGCACAGCCGACTCCTATTGGAATGCATTCTTTGACCCAATGCAGCCGGACATCCTCATAGGCTACCAGACGAACAAGTCCTCGGACGACGTGGCCAGCACTCCGCACTTTATTAACATCACCACAGGGAAGACAATAGCACAGCTGCCACTCTCCAACGGCCTCATTGTATGCACAGACGGCGTCGTCACCTTTACGGGCCATTTCTCAGATACAGGCCATTTCTCAGAGTCAGAGACCGTGACCGCCAGGGCTTTCAGCTTCACCGGAGAGCCGCGGTGGGAGCAGAAGATCGGTAACTGCAGGGGCGTCTCCTTTGACGGCACTCCCCCCATAGACGTGGTCCGCCGTTCACTGACCGAGCTGACCGGCATGGAGGCAGTCGTCGCAGAAAATGGTGTCGCAGTGACCATAGGCAATAAGGAAAATAAATATAACCATAGCCATTTTGTTCTCCTCAGAAAGGAGGACGGCAGCAGCAGCAGCAGCCCCGAGATTGGCGGCATAAATTTTTTCAACATTTTGGCAGACGGATCAGAAGTTCTTGGGGAACTCGAAGAAGACGACATTGACCACACTTATTTCATTGACGTTGCCACAGGAAAGAGCGCGCATCGCTTCGAGCCGTCATTCTACAACGTCTTTATCTGCAACCAAAGCGGCAACGGAGTTACGTCACTATATTCGCTACCGCTTCCCGGAAGGACCCCAAATCGCATGATCATCGATACAAGTAAAGGAATGATCTGCTACGTCCCCAAAAAATAGTGCAGCCCATGACGTCGGTAGCGGAAGATGGCGACACTTGCTGTCGTCCCAGGGCCCCGGGCGCCTTCCTGTATACCAGGCCGAGGTAGACGCAGGGGGCACGCCTAGGTCCTGCTGAAGACGCCTTCTTGAGCTCCAGGGGCCGAGCCCGGTATCCCTGGAGCCAGGTCGGTCGCGTCGCGGCACCTTTCCCGTGAGGACGGGGAGGCATTGAACGCACGGCCTTCAGAGCTAACACAAGATCCTTTCCTTCCGCGAGGACAGGGAGGCAGTTCACAGGGCCAATCGTGACGGTTTCCAGGTTGCACTGGTTCTTGCAGACTGCACGGTTCTGCGGACTGCACTGGTTCCCGTAACTGCGATCAGTAAACGGCAGGATCACGCGGATCCACCTGACGACCCGGGGCCGGGAACCAGGATGAATGTGCAACGACGCCCGCGTTGCACATTCATCCCGTCCCCGGACACCTCCCGTGCCGGGAAACCGTTGGAACCACGCCACCACCCCGACCAGGACCCCAGGATGAATGTGCAACACCACCGCCCAGGCTCCCCGGCCCCTGACAGCCACGCCACCGGCAGGCGCTCCGACCTCACCCGGTGGCGGCCGCCTCCAGTCCCGGCCCCCGCACCCCACAACCAGGCCTCCTGCCCACGCAACAAGTACCGTTCTCACGACGAACAAGTACCGTTCTCACGACGAATAAGTACCGTTCTCGCGGTTGGGTGCGGGCCCTGGACGGGTGGTCCTAGGACGCCCGAGGGGCTGGCCCCGGTCTCCCGGCTGCCAGCCCCTCGTAGACGGCCGCTCAGAAACCGGGGCCCGCACGACGAAGGTCGCAGCGTGGCCTGCCCGGTGGCGGCGGTGGTGCCGGGGCCCGCACGGCGAAGGTCTCGGCGTGCGGTCAGCCCCTCAAACGGCCCCTCAGACGGCCCCTCAGACGGCCGCTTAGCCCTGCGGGCGTGCCCTGGCCAGGTCGTCCTGGCTGCCCTCGGTGGTGACGGCGCTGGTCAGGCGGGTCTGGAGGAGGACCCGACCACCACGCACCAGGGCGAGGGTGTCCCGCCCGTCCCCGTCCCAGTCACCGACATAGACCGTGTCCGAGGCCCGCCCCAGGGAGAGCGTCGCGGCCGGGGAGGCCAGGACCGTGTTCTCGTTGTAGAAGACCACCCGTGTGCCCACGCGCGCGGCGTAGGTCACGGTGCCGTCCCCGTCCCAGTCACCTCGCAGGACCGTGCCCCTGCCGCTGGCCGCCACGGCGGTCACAAAGGCGGGTACGCCCTGGGCAGGTGGCGGGGTGGGTGCGGTGGTGGGCTGCGGTGCCGGGCTGGACGTGGGCCCCGGTGTAGGGGCAGGTGTCGGCTCAGGAGCCGGTGTAGGGGCGGCAGTCGGGCTGGGCGTCGGCTCCGGCTCCGGGCTGGGCCCAGCGGTAGGCCCGGGCGTAGGCTCCGGAGTAGGCCCGGGCGTGGGCCCCACCACCCGGCGGGCCGTGAACTCGGCGCCGGTGGCCCAGTTCCCGTACCAGGCCCGGCCCGTGGAGACGACCCGCACGCAGCGGGCGTCCACCCCGCCCAGGGTGACGGTCCGCGCCTGACGGTCGTGCTCCCAGGTCCCCTGGGCCGCCCGGGTGAAGGTGCCGTCCCCACAGGCCTCGTCGGCGGAGGTCCAGATCTCGTAGTCCTTGATCAGGCCGTTGTCGGTGTTGTGACGCGGGGTCCAGGTCACCGACTCCAGGCGCTCGGTGGCACCCAGGTCAATGGTCACCTGGTGCGGGGGGTCGGTGTTGGTGGTGGACCAGTCCGAGTGCCAGTAGGTGGTCGGGTCACCGTCCAGGAGGTTGGCCGCGCGCCCGTCCTCCTGGGCCGTCTCCTCGGAGTCGACGGAGACCACGCGCATGCGCTCCTGGGGGATGACGGCGGGGTCGGTCACGGTGAGCGTGGCGGTGGCCGTCATACGGGCGGTACCGGAGGTGACCGTGGCGGTCACGGTGCCGGGGCCGTAGGCCGCGCCGTCGGGCGTGACCCTCACCTCGACCTCACCCGCGCCGCTGAGCTCGGTGACGGCCGGGTCCACGACCCACCCCTGCGGGGCGGTGACCTCCAGGCGGGAGCCCGCGGGCAGGTCGCCGGTGGTGCGCACCCTCAGGGTCACGGGCGTGCCCGGGTCGGCGGTGGCAGCGGACAGGGAGGCGGTCACCGAGGCGGTGGGCACGACGACGTAGACGTGCCCGGCCTGCATCTCCAGGCCCCAGGCCCGGCGGGAGGCGTCCCAGGTGGGGGTCACGGCCGTGTGGGTGGTGGTGTCCACCACGGTGGACAGACCGTCCAGGGCCGCCGAGCGCAGCAGCCGGGTGCCGTCGCTGTCAGCCACCAGGCGGATCTGGCTGACCGTCCCACCGGCCCAGGTGGCGCCCACGGTCAGGCCGTCGTGGCCGCGCAGGCCGTCCACGCTGCCGTCGGCCCAGGCCGAGGGCAGGGCGGGCAGGAGGCTGGTGACGCCCTCGTCGGACTGGAGGAGCATCTCGGCCACGCCGCTGGTGGCACCGAAGTTGCCGTCGATCTGGAAGGGCGGGTGCTTGTCCCACAGGTTGGAGTAGGTGGACTCCCTCAGGATCTGGCTGAGCATGAGATGAGCGTGGTCGCCGTCGCCCAGGTTGGCCCAGAAGTTGATCTTCCAGGCCTTGGACCAGCCGGTGCCCCCGTCACCGCGGTCGGTCAGGGTCTGGCGGGCCGCCGTCGCCCAGGAGGCGGTGAGCGGGTCGGCGGAGCGGATCTCGCTGCCGGGGAAGAGCGCGTAGAGCTGGGAGGTGTGCCGGTGGGTGGGCTCGTCCCCGCCCCAGCCCGGCGCGTAGTCCCAGTCCTGGGCCCACTCCTGGAGCTGGCCGCGGCCCCCGACCCTCAGGCCCGGGTCGAGCCGCTCCAGGGTGTCCCTGAGCTGCTGGGTGAAGGCGGCGTCGGTCTCCCCGGCCAGCTCGGCCGCCGTCAGGGTGGTGGACAGCAGGCGGGTCACGATCTGCTGGCTCATGGCCGCGCCCGCCGAGTACTGCCCGTGCTCCGGGGAGTAGGAGGGGGTGACCACCAGGTGCCCGGAGGCGTCGGCGACGAGGAAGTTGAGCCAGAACTGGGCGGCGCCCTTGAGGACCGGGTAGCCGGTGTCACGCAGGTGCTGCACGTTGCCGGTGTAGCGGTAGTTCTGCCAGTAGGTGTCCGCCACCCAGGCGGCGGCCTCGGGGAACCAGGCGGCGGTGGGCCAGTCGTACAGGCCGGTGTACCCCCAGGGGGTGGTCTCGTTGAAGGTCACCCAGCCCGAGGAGCCCGCCGGGTAGCCGAACAGGGCCTGGGCACTGGCCCTGCCGGGTGCCACGAGGCTGGAGACGAAGCGCTCGTAGGGCGCGGCGGTCTCGGCCAGGTTGGTGGAGTAGGCGGGCCAGTAGTTCATCTGGAGGTTGATATTGACGTGGTAGTCGGCGTCAGGGGCGTGCCTTTGCTGGGGGCGAGGTGCCCGGGGGCGTGCCTTTGCCTGAGGTGAGGTGCCGGGGACGTGCCTTCGTCGGTGGTGAAGCGCTGGCGACGTACCTTTGCTGACGGGGACGTACCTTTAAAGTACGTCGCCGCCGACTAAAGTACGTCCCCGATGGCTAAAGTACGTCCCCGCCGACTAAGGTACGTCGCCGCTAACGGAGAGCTATATTCCCGGCACTTACCGCCGGGCACTGACGTACCGGGCCAGAGCCCGACGTCGTGTCACGACGGCCGCCGTCCCCACCAGCGCCAGGACCCCGGCCAGGGTCAGGGGGACCAGCGGCGAGGCGCCTGTGCGGGCCAGGGATCCGGGGGTGCAGGGTTTGCCCGACGGGGTGCGGCCCACGATCTCCTTGACCATGGGCAGGCCGTTGGGCCCTGTCTCCCCGGTGGGCACGAGCGTGGCCGTCGAGCCGGAGCTCCTGGGCGTCGAGGAGGAGGTAGGCGTGGGGCTGGCGGGCGCCCCGGTGGGCCTGGCGGAGTTCGGGTTCGAGGCCCCCGGTGAGCCCGAGGAGCCGGGGCTGGTGGGACTGCCCGAGGATCCGGAGGACGAGTCGGGACCGGTGGCGGCGCCCACGGCGTTCACGCCCGCCGGGCTGCCACCACTCGCGACGCTCCTGACACCACCCGGGGAGGCGGTGCTGGCGCCACCGGGGGCGGTGCTGCCGGGTGCTGCCGGGCTGGTGGGCGCGGCCGGGCCGCTGGGCGCAGGGCTCGAGCCGCCGGACCCGCCGGGCGCGGGGCTGGTGGGTGCCGCGGGGCCCGGGGTCGCCGGGCTGGTGGCGCCCCCGGGGCCGGTGGGTGCGGGGCTGGCGCTGGTGGCACCTCCCACGGAGCCCGTGAGCTCCCCGCTGACGGGGGTGACCTTCATGGCGATGGTCAGCTTGTAGGTGCCGGGCTCGGTGAACATCCAGTTCTGCAGTCCCCGGGCCCCGTGGGGCAGTGTGTAGCCGGAGCTCTCCTTGTCAAAGAACAGGACGGGCTTGCCGTCCTTGTCGCGGGCGACGGCGCCGCCCAGGAAGCCGGGGCTGTAGACCCCGACCTTGCCCTTGTCGGGCCCGGAGACGGACAGCAGGGTGAACTCGACCCCGCCGGTGGTCCCGCTGACGAGGTTCTTGTGCCTGGCGCTCAATCCGAGCGACAGCGAGCCCGCACCGCCCCTGGAGGAGATGGCCCAGACCGTGGAGCCCTCGGCGGCCACGGAGGACACGTCTCCCGGCGCCTTGGTCCTGGCCGCGCCCCCTAGGGCGAAGGTCATGCTGCTGGGATCCACCCACTTGTCGTCGTCGTTCCTGACCCGGGCCAGGACGGTGCCGTTCTCCACCACGGGGCCCAGGTCGAAGCCGCCCTTATCAACGCCCCCGGCCGCGGGGGCGCCGTCGCCCACCTTGAAGGTCAGGGTGGTCACGGCCGTGTTGGCCACCGGGGCCGGGGCGGGTGCCGTCGTCTTGGGCGAGATGCCCAGGCGCTTGGCCTCCTCGGCGGTGGCCTCACGGGTAACGGTCGTGGCCAGGCAGGTCTCCGGCGGGGTGGTCGCCGAGCGCCCGCTACCGGGTGCCGTCCCCGAGCTGCGCCCCGGGCCGGGCGTGACGGCGGTACCGGGCCTGGAGGCGGTGCCGTTACCGGTACCACCCGGGGCGGAGCCCCCGGCGCCATTGGATGACGTGGACTGCTGGCTGCCCTGAGGCGAGGCGGGGTTGGTCGGCCGGGCATCCGAGGCGCTGGCCCCGTCCGTGGGCGTCTGCGCGCTAGAGGTGGTCTCCTGCC
This sequence comes from Actinomyces sp. oral taxon 897, assembly GCF_002999235.1. Classification (NCBI taxonomy): domain Bacteria; kingdom Bacillati; phylum Actinomycetota; class Actinomycetes; order Actinomycetales; family Actinomycetaceae; genus Actinomyces; species Actinomyces sp. oral taxon 897. The sequence continues at coordinate 1,888,870 of NZ_CP027236.1, forward strand.
CGTTCGAGGCTGGCTTCCGCCCGTCCGAGGGCGACTTCCGCCCGTCCAGGGGCGAGGCGGGCTGGACCCCGGGGGACGTCTCCGGCTTCTCGGTGGCCGGGCCGGGCTGCTCGGCCGGGGCAGGCTGTCCGACCGGGCCGGGCTGGGCCTCGGGGCCCGCCCCCGACCCGGGCTGGGCGCCCCCGCCCTGGCCGACGGCGTCACCGACCGTGACGGTGTAGTCCACGGCCTCCTGGGAGGCGGCCTCGTCGCCCTGCCCCTTGTCGCCCTGCCCCTTGGGCGTCACGTGCAGGGTGTAGGTGCCGGGTTTGGTAAAGGCCCAGGTGGTGGCGCTCCCGGTGGGGCGTACGACGGCGGAGCCATTGGGGTTGACCAGGTAGCCTCTCCCGTCCTCCAGGACGGAGCCCGGCGTCCTGCCCCGACCGGTGACCTCCTGCCCGGCCCCCTCGTCCTGACCGGGCTCGTCTGAGGTGGGCTGGGTGGCCTGGGCGGCGCCGTCCTGAGTGGCCTGAGTAGCAGCGTCCTGGGCGGCGCCATCCTGAGTGGCCTGAGTAGCGGCGTCCTGTGTTGCCTGGTCCGCGCCGTCCGGGGCGGGCTGGGTAGAGGCGTCCTGGGTAGCGCTATCCGGCTCAGGCTGGGTGGCGTCGTGCGGGGCGCTACCGGGGGCGACGCCGCCCTGGCCGTCCCTGTCCAGGTCGGACCAGGCGTAGATCTTCCCGTCCTTGGAGCCGTCCTCGCCCTGGTGGGTGTACCTGACGGTCACGGACTCGCCGGCGACAGACCGGGCCTGCCAGCCCGGCACCGCCTCGGCGTCGCCGGGCTGAAGGGTGCGGAGGTAGCCCTGCTGGCCCTCGGCGACCGCCGGGGGGAGATCCTGGGCGGGCCCGGGGATGCTCAGGGCCGCACGCCCCGTGCCGTCGGGCGCGCCGGCGGGGGACGCGGTGGAGCCGTCCTGGGCGGGGCCGGAGGCGACCGGGGAGGCGGGGTCAGCGGGAGCGGCGGCGACCGGGCTCGGGGGGAGCACCAGGCCCGCCAGTGCCAGGCCGGTGACGACCAGCACGGACAAGGGGTGCGGCAGCACGTGGAAACGGGTCATAGGGGAACCTCTCCAAGGACGAGAACCATTTGCGCACCCGTACCCCGCCGCCTTCGCTGACGTGTGCAGGTCGAGAAGTCACGACGGGCGCAGCAGCCCGTGGCTGGCGGCCAGCCTACCACGGTCGCGTAATGCCTCCGTGACCCGCATGGGGTGCGGGTCCCCGCTGTCAGGGTGCGCTTTCTGGCTGGCCTCCTGCGCCCCCGGGGCGAGCCGTAGAACCCCGCGGCGGGGTGCGCTCGAGGGCTGGCGGGCAACCGCTTTGACGCATCATGTCGTCGTACACAGACGGCACTAGCGACCCACCCGCCTGCGCGCCAGGAGCCCGTGACGAGGAGCGACCAGCCAGGCGGCCACGAACCCGGCCGTGAGGACCAGGACGATCGTCCCCCCGGTCGGCAGGTCAATGGACCAGGACAGGTAGAGCCCCACCACGCTCGCCAGCGCCCCCACGAGCGGCCCCAGCCACATCATGGTACCCAGGCGGTCGGTCAGCAGCCGGGCAGTGGTAGCCGGGGTGACCAGGAGGGCCAGGACCAGCACGTTGCCAATGGTCTGCACGGAGATGACCACCGCCAGGCTCACGGCCACGGAGAGCAGCACGTCCAGGAGGAGGACCGGCAGCCCGGCCGCGCGAGCCGTCTCCCGGTCCAGGCTCACGGCCACGATCTGGGGGTGGGGGGCCGCCACCATTGCCAGCACCACCGCCCCGCCCGCGAGCGCCACCGGCACGTCGCTGGCCGGCACGCCGGTGATGGAGCCGAACAGGAAGTCCTGGAGGCTTCCGGCGTAGCCCGGCGCCCGGGAGATAACGACCACCCCCAGGGCGAAGGCCCCCACGAAGAGGACCCCGATGACCGAGTCCTCCTTCAGGCGCCGGTTCTGGCTCAGCAGGGCCACGAGGACGGCCGTGGTCACCCCCGCGACGGCCCCGCCCAGGACCAGGGATCCCGAGAGGAGGAAGGCTACCGCCAGGCCGGGGAAGACCGAGTGGGCCACGGCGTCACCTATGAAGGCCATGCCGCGCAGGACCACGTGGGTGCCCACCACCCCGCAGACCACGGCGGACAGGACCGCCATGAGCAGGGCCCGCGGGAGGAAGGCGAGGGTGGGGTTGAACAGGTCGGTCAGGAAGTCGATCGGGGTGAGCACGAGATGTCCTTCAGCTGGTCAGGGCGGGGGTGGGGCTGGTGGCCGGCTCGAGGGCGACGTCGGTGGCGGTGCCGGGGGCCGGGTCAGGGGCCGCGGCGTCCTGCCCACGGGTCTGGCGCCCCAGCCCCAGGGCGGCCAGGAGGGGGTTGCCGGGGCGGACCTGGAAGGTGCGGATCCACGGGTCGGGGTCGGACAGGGCGGCGGGGGTGCCTGAGGCGATGACCGTGCGGTTGACCAGGACGAGGCGGTCGCACTCGGAGCGGGCGGCCACCAGGTCGTGGGTGGTCATGAGCAGGGCCTCACCCTCGCCGACCAGGGTGCGGAACAGGTCGGTGAGCACCTCCTGGGTGGGCATGTCCAGGCCGGTGAAGGGCTCGTCCAGGAGGAGGAGCTCGGGACGCAGGGCCAGGGCGCGGGCCACCAGGACCCGCTGGCGCTGGCCGCCGGAGAGCTCGCCCACGGGCCGGGTGGCCAGGTCGTCCATGCCGGCGCGGACCAGGGCCTGCTCGACGGCGCGCTGGTGCTCCAGGCGGGGGCGGCGCAGCCACCCCAGTGAGCCGGTCAGGCCGCTCAGGACGGCGTCGCGCACGCTGACGGGGAAGTCCCAGGCGAACTCGTGGCGCTGGGGGACGTAGCCGATCCGGCGGGAGTCCACCGGGTGCCCGCAGACCGTGACCGCCCCGGCCCGACGGCGGACCAGCCCCAGGACGGCGCGCAGGAGGGTGGTCTTCCCGGCGCCGTTGGGGCCGATGAGGCCGACGAGCTCCCCGGCACCCACCGTGAGGTCCACGTCACTGAGCACCCGGCGGCCACCGAGGTCCACGGCCAGGCCGCTGACGCTCAGGGCCGGTGGACGGGGGCTCACTCCCGCCCTCCCCGGGGCTGGGCGGTCCCGGTGGGTCCCTCGGCCGTGGGCCCGACGCCGGTCCGCACCTCCCGGTCAGCACGCACCTCGGCCTGGGCCCGGGCGCGCTCGCGGGCGGTGGCCCGGGCCCGCAGGAGGATCCAGGCGCCACCGACCAGGACCAGGACCACGACCCCGCCGCCTACGAGCAGGGTGGCTCGGCTACCGGACCCGGGGGCCGGGGAGGCGTCCTGCGTGGTGGCCGGGGTGCTGGGGGTCGCCCCCGCAGCACCGGCGTCCAGGACCGCGGAGGCGTCCAGGGCCAGGGCGTCCTGGGTGGAGGTGGCGCTGCCTACGGCGAAGCGCAGGACAGTGGTGGCGCTCACGTGCCTGCCGTCGAGCGTGTCCGCGCTGAAGGTGAGGCGGGCGAGGTAGGTGCCGGGAGCGCTGAAGACCCAGTTGGCGTGGACGTGGGTGTTGACGTCCACCCACACGTCCTGGGGCGCCCCTGTCTGGGAGTCCATGAGGGGCAGGGGCTTGCCGAAGGTGCCGTTCTGGAGGAACATCCAGGCGCGCCCGGGGCCGCTGACGGGGCCGATGCTCATGGTGGCGCCCCGCTGCACGGTCCGGGTGACGCCGGGGTCCTGGGTGTTCCAGCCCAGCCAGACGACGTCGGGGTTCTGGGTCTGGGGGACGACGTACCAGCGTTCACCGGCCCTGCCGCCCATGAAGTCGTAGGCGGGGTCGGTGGGTGCGTCCATGAGGGCGGCGTCGGTGACGTGCAGGACGGTCTGGGCGGGGTCGCGCCACACCGGGGCGGGACCGGAGTCGTCACGGGCCATGACCTGCCACTGGCCGTCCACCACGCGCGGGCCGACGTCCACGTGGCCGACGTCGATGACGGCGGGGCCGCTGGCGGCGGCCTCGTCAGGGGCGACGCTCTGGGCCAGGGCGGGGTCGTCCGGGGGCGGGGTGGGGGCGGCCCCCGCCGTGCCCGAGCCCAGGACGGTGGCCAGGAGGGCCAGGACGATGGCCAGGCGCCGAGGGCGCAGGCGGGTATGACACGGTCGCATTATTATCTCCAATATAGCGTGGGACAGTCTTTGACTAAGGAAAGTTTCTTGACATTATGATGTGCGCTCTTGGCGCGCGTCAGCAGGTCCTATGGACCCGATGGGCCTAACAGACCCAACAGGCCCTGCGAATCCGGCAGGCCCGCGGACCAGGCGAGCCCGCCAGCCTCGCGAGCCTGCCCGCCCCAGCGGACCCAGCAGACGTCCAGCGGACCAGGCGAGCCCGGCGGACCAGACGGGACCTGGTAGCCCCAGCGGACCAGGCGGACCCGGCATGCCCGGCAGACCAGGTGAGCCCGGCAGACCAGACGGACCCAGCAGGCCCTGGTAGCCCCGGGCCGAGCCCGCTGACCCTGGCGCCCGGAGGACCCGACCGGTAGTGACGCAGCCCATGTGGCGGTGACGCCGGCCCCGGGACGCCCTCCAGGGGGTGCCGGACCACCAGCCGGGCTGGGCACCGGCCCCGGGAGGCACCCGACCCGCCTGCCGACGGCCCAGCACCTCGGCTACCCGCCGGGGGTACCACCCAGGCACCGGGCCAGGGAGTTGGCGTTGAAGCGCATCATGTCCAGGTAGGTCGGGGCGCCCTCGTCCAGGGTGTCGCCGTAGAGCGGGCACACCTGCACCCCGGCCTCGGCGGCCACGGTGCGCAGCGTGGAGCGGGTGCGCGACAGGTTGGGCTCCAGGAAGACGGCGGGCACGTGCAGGTCGGCCAGGGTGGCGGCGAGCCTGCGGCGGTCGGCCAGGGAGGGCTCGGTGGCCGGGTTGGGGGCCACGAACCCGGCCACGCTCAGGCCGTAGGCGTGCGCCAGGTAGGCGTAGGCGTCGTTGGTGGTCACCAGCTGGCGCCGTTCGGGCGGGATGGTGGAGATGGTGGAGCTCACCTCGGCGTCGACCTGGTCGAGCCGGGCCAGATAGGACGCGGCGTTGGCCCGGTAGACGGCCTCACCGCCGGGGTCGACCTGGATGAGGCGGTCACGGATGACGCGCACGTAGGCGGCGGCGTTGTGGGCGTCGTGCCACAGGTGGGGGTCGATCTCCCCGTGGACGTGCTTGCCCAGGACCGCCTGGGGCAGCAGGTAGACCTGGCTGCCGGGGGCGCCCAGGAAGCGGTAGCCGCTGGTGGCGGGCACCTCGGCCAGGGTGCGGCTGGGCACGGAGATGACGACGTCATCCAGGCTCCTGGCCTCCAGGCCGGGCACCGAGGCGGGCCGAGAGGGGCTGGCCGAGGCGGGCCGGGAGGGGCCGGTAGCCGGGTCGGGGCCGGTAGCCGGGGAAGGCCCGGCCGAGTCGGGACCGGCGACCGGAGAGGGGCTGGCCGAGGCGGGACCGGTAGCGGGTCCGGGGGACCGCGCCCCCGAGTCCCCGGACGCATCCGGTCCCCCGGACGCGCCCGACCCGCCCGGGGCCCCCGCACCACCGGCGTCAGCCAGCACCCCGGCGTCCACCATGAGGTCCACAGCCCCGGCCTCCAGGTCCACGGTGACGTCCGCGTGCCCGGCCTCCAGGACCTGCCTGCCCTCGGCCGCGGCGACCTGGGCGGGGTCCACCCCCACCGCGAAGACGGCGGTGGCCTCCCCCACGGGCACGGGCCGGGCCCCCGCGCGGGTGCGCAGGGACGCGCTCAGGTGGACGCGGTAGACGCCCGGGGCGGTAAAGGCCCAGCTCATGTGCTGGTGGGCGTCGGCGGGCAGGGTGGAGGTGTCCTGGCGGTAGCCGTCCCCGGCGTCGAAGCCGTCGGAGGAGGTAAAGCCCACCTCGGGGGCACCGAAGGTGGTGGTCAGGTAGGCCGAGGCGTCCCCCGGACCCTCCACGCCGGTGACGCTCAGGTCCACTTGGCTGGCGCGGTCGGCGCCGTACCGGCTGCCGGTGCCGGCCACGCGCATGCCCAGCCACACGGCCTCCAGGGCGCGGTCCTCCACCAGGGGCAGGATGGTGGCCCCCTCCTTGGAGGCCTCCTCGGCGATGGACACCGACACGGCGCCCCGGGGGAGGTTGGCGTCCAGGGTGCGGATAATGGCGTGCTCCTCCAGCAGGAGGTAGTTGGAGAAGGCCAGGTCGGCGTAGGCCACGTCCCGCACGGTACGCAGGCCGGGCTCGTAGGAGTGGGGGTCGGCGCCGTCGGGCACCATCTGGGTGACGGTGGCCCGGTCCCCGGCGACGTTGCGCACCAGGTCGGCGAGGATGCCGGTGGTGGTCACCACCCGCAGCTCGCCGTCGGTAGCGGGGTCAACACCGCGTCCCAGGCCGCAGCCCGCCACCTACCCCCGCGAAGCGACAGTCACCCCAGCACTCGCGCGCCCGCCTGTCCCACCAATGCGGTCGCGACAAGACCGTTAAAGCAACCCCGAAAAGGCGTCCGCGGCGTCTCCTGGCACGGATCCGGGTGGTGGAGGTGTCTGTCGAGCTCTCCCGGCACGAACCCGAGTAGTTTGATACAACTCTTTAGGTAGTCTGCCGCCTGTCTGCTGGCTCGGATCCGTGTACGTGTCGCAATCTGAGGATCAGGGCGATAGGCACTCTCTGCCGCGTTGGACCCCAAGCCTCTGACCTGCGTGGACATTGGGTGTACAAAGCTGAGAACGGGGTGGGGTCGGCTCTGATCCTCAGATTGCGACAGAATCGGACACCCGGCCTCACCAGGGCCGTGTATAGCCTCCCCTTATCACCCTCGACGGCGCAGGACGCACCTGTGTCGGGCGTGCCGCAGGCCGGACAGACGGATGCCGGGTAGGCTCGGACACGACACGACTACGCGCGTCGCCTGGCTACGCGAGGAGGGACACCTTATGGGATCTCGGCTGGTCGTGGCGATCCGGTCCGAGACGGGCTGGGAGCTGTACTACGATCACTGGGCCGCCCAGACCATCGGGCAGGACATTGCGATCAACGGCTTTGAGAAGACCCTGAAGAGAGTCCGGGCAATGGTCCCCCTGGGTGACTCTCTGCATGAGTGCGTGAAGTCGACGCTGATAGAGGGAATGCTCCTGATCGACATGGCGACGAAGCACGTCACATGGGCCGAGGAGAGTGACGGCCTGTACATGCCGCGCCTCATTAACGCACTCGTGGAGAACAGCTGGCCGGGGTGGACGGCTATCTGGTCCGCTGAGAGCACCGACGGGGTGCTCCAAGCAGCTGGCATCGACCCCGCCGATATCTTCGCAGAAAAGCACTACGCCACCAGGACGCTCGAGGGCTCCGCGTGGTTCGGGCCTTGGGATGATTTCGGGGACTCAGGCGTGTTCTCCATCCGTCTTGACGATGGGCAACTGGTGGTGTGGCGGGGTCTCGGCGATCTCGATGCCGTCACCAAACTCGGGCCGGACAATATGCGCCAGCACACGCTCACCGTCCTTGAACGGGCCCGGGCCGGTGAGCCCCTGCTGTGGGACGAGCAGAACGAGGGCGCATTCGAGGAGATCCCCGATACCGGCATACACATTGACTTCCCGGCGCGCGAACTGCGTTGGTGGTCAATCTCGGGCGAGTACACCAGTCCATGCCCCTTTAAGGAGATGTGGCCGGGCTGGACCACCGAGTCCATGGGTGACAACTACGAGTGGCAGGCGCAGATTATCGGCCGCACACTGCGCAGCTGGGCCGACGATGTCGAGGAGTGCCGTCAGCAGCTAGCCAGTGCCATTGATGAGGGCGAGCGCCCCAACCCCATGTGGGGCATGGTGGAGGCCATGACGGAAAAAGGGCACAAGATAGACGTGTACGCCGTCGCGGCCGAGTTCGTGCCCGCAAGCTTCGACGCCACCAGCTACTCGGCGCTCGACTTCCTCGACCAGCTCAAGGATGGCGCCCCGCTACCGCCAGCACGCATTATCACCCGAGACGGACGGATCAAACCGCCTCTTGTCGCGGACCGGCTTCTCACGCCGAAAGCCCGGCCGTAACCATCTGCCACCAAGAGCGACCTCTTGGACAATATCAGGCTGGTGGCCACATCCAGACTATGCCCGGCCACAAGATAGAAAGAAGGCTGCGAGCGTAGAGACCGTTATCTCACGATCAGGCCCCGGACGACGCTTTAATAGGAGTGACCGAGAACAATACGTCACCGGAAAGTTTATTCAGGGAGCGTCTGGGGACATTTCCCGGGTGCGATATTATGATGGTCCGCTCCCGTGGTGTGTCATGGATGTGGAATAAACGTTCGCATGAGTTCAGAAGGATTTGGGGCGTCGTCATGACGTATGCCATAGGATTGATCGATGATAAGTTCGACGAGTTGCTCGCCGATTATTCCTGGACTCTGAAGGGCCTGCGACTCACGGCCGAGGAGGTGTCCGAGGGCTGCGACTTTCGTGATAGATGGCGCCCTCTTTCCCTGAATCGCCTTCCCGATGGAGATCTCGTCCGGGTTTGCCGGAATGGTCGGAGGATCGCGTTCGTTCCGGTCGGGGCTCGGGGCCGGGCTCGTTTGGGCCCGGGTGTCCACGTCGGGTCCGGTCGGTGTGCAGGGGTGTCCTCGGCGGGGCCGACCCGGTTGGTGCTGGAGGTGCTGTTGTGGCTGGTGGGGCGGTATAGTGAACAGGGTGTCATGTTACATGTTTGCAAGATGGTGCTCCGACACCGACTTTTCCGCATGACCTGGTTGAAAGTTGGCGCGCGGAGGGCTCTGAGGGCCGTCGATGGCGCTTGGCGTGATTCCGCCACTATGTGCTAGTCTGAGCCCGGTGCTGGCCGGTCCGCAGGGGTGCTCCCGGGGCCGGTGGCGCTCCGGGCCCTCGAAGTGGCGTCATACCGCCACTCTCGGAGGCAGGGGTCAGGGAGCACCACGCACCTGTAGGTGCATTGAGACCTGATGTTTCTGTCGCGTTGGGCATTGATCTTCTCGTCAGGGAGCACCACGCACCTGTAGGTGCATTGAGACGTACTTGTAGACGGGGACAAACCGGGGCTTGCGCCCCGGTCAGGGAGCACCACGCACCTGTAGGTGCATTGAGACCAGAACCCAACGGCCTGCCAAAATGACAGGTGAGGGTCAGGGAGCACCACGCACCTGTAGGTGCATTGAGACCAGGTGAACTTGGACAGCTCCTCGTACTGCGAGGGGTCTAGGGAGCACCACGCACCTGGAAGGTTATTCTGGGGGCGTCTGGGTATGTCGAGTCCTCCTCATCGGGGAAGGGTTCCGGGGCGGGGTCGGTGGGGAGGGCACATTCTGCGTCCGGTTCGCCAGCCCCTGCCCGTCATCCTCCGCGAACGCGCACCTCCCATCTGCGCGTTTGACTGGAGACCTGCGCGCTCGCGGAGAACCGGGGGACTCCCGGCGGGGCCGTCCAGGCGGGCGCCGGACCCGCCGCCCACTGAATAACCTTCACTGACACAGCCGGTCCCTGAGGCGGAACGATCCGCTGCGTCGAATTCGGGCGAGGACGGTGAGGTCCTCGCCCTTCTTGCTGCTCGGCCGCGAATACCATCGCGAGCCGCACGGTCTCCCGGCCGCACGAGGACGACGGTCATCGAGCGGCGATCAGCGCGCCATCCGTGTCGGGTCATTAAGCCTTTCTCATCAGAAGCGGTGGCTTGGAGGCCGGAGTCGGCGCGATGACGCACGATCGTGGTGGGGCGTGTGAGGCTCCCGGGGCTGACCGGGGCGTGGGCCTCTGCGGGGAGGGCGGTCGCGGACCAGGCGGCGGCTGCAGGTGCGGGCCGGGCGGCGGCCGCTGCGGGTGCCCCGAAGACCGCCCCGGCCGCGAAAACGGCGCCCCGGACCCGCGATGCTCCGCCTGGGACGGAGAAGCCGTCCGCGGACCGCCGTTCCCGGCGAGAAGGGCTCAATGGCGGGGATGTGTCCGTCCCCGGGACGTCACGATACGATCTGAACCGCTTCAACGACGAGCGATTGGAACGACATGACTTCTCCCCGCACCAGTCGGGACACGACGCCCCTCGTGTGTCGCGCGCCCGTGAACCTCACCGTCGACCACCTCGCCGCCCCCACCGGCGTCGCCGTCCCCCGCCCGGTCCTGGCCTGGCGGGTTCCCGGGCCCGCACCGGCGCGGGCCTACGAGATCGAGGTGCGCCGCCTCGACCCGGCGACCGGCGCCCCGGCCGACCCGGTCTGGGCGACCGGCCGCGTCGAGGTAGTCTCCCCTCCCATGTCCCCCTGGGTCGCCTACGGCGGCGATCCCCTGGCCTCCGACGCCGACTACGCCTGGCGGGTGCGCGTGTGGACCGCCGGCGCCGCCCCCTCCGCCTGGACGGACTCCGCCTTCTCCACCTCCCTGCTGCACCCCGACTCCGACGTCGTCGCCCCCTGGGTCGAGCCCGCCCAGACCCCGGTCGAACCTGAGCCGCCCATTGACTTCGCGGCCGTCTTCGGCGAGGACGGCGCCGCCCGCGCCTGGGAGCCCGCCGGCCGGCGCCTCCACCCGGTCAAGCTCATCCGTCAGGAGCTCGTCCCGCCCCGGCTGGCAGCCCCGGACACCGCCGAACCGGCCCCCGCCGCCCCGGATACCACCGAACCGGCCCCCGCCGCCCTGACCCGCGCCCGCCTGTACACCACCGCCCAAGGCGTCCTCGACGTCTCCATCGACGGCGCGCCCGTGGGCGACTCCGTCCTCGCCCCGGGCTGGACGAGCTACCACGACTACACCGAGTTCGACGTCCACGACGTCACCGCCGCCCTGGCCTCCCCCGGCCCCCACGTCCTGGGCCTGCGCCTGGCCGACGGCTGGTTCGCCGGGCGCATCGGCGCCCTGGGCGAGTCCGCCCAGTACGGGCGCGTCCTGCGGGCCTGGTGGCAGCTGTCCCTGACGTACGCGGACGGCTCCACCGCCGTCGTCGGCCCCGACGCCACCGCCCGCAGCACCGAGGGCGGCCCGATCCGCTACAGCGACATACTCGTGGGCGAGCGGCGCGACGACCGGCTCGCCGCCGCCGTGGCGGGCTGGGACCGCCCCGGGTTCGACGACGGCGCCTGGGACCGGGTGCGGATCGTGCCCGCCGCGCGCCTGGACCCGCCCACGCGCCTGGAGCCCTTCCGCGGCGAGCCCGCGCGCCGGGTCAGGGCGCTGCCCGTCGCGCAGGTCCTCACCACGCCCGCGGGCGAGACGGTCCTCGACCTGGGGCAGGTCATCGCCGGGAGGCTGCGCCTGGCCGCCGTCGGGCCGGCCGGCACCGAGATCGTCCTGGAGCACTCCGAGCACCTGGCCGCCGACGGCTCCTTCTTCTCCAACGTCGTCGGTCCCAACAAGGACCAGCGCGACGTGTGGGTCCTGGCGGGCACGGGCACGCCCGAGGCGCCGGAGGTCTTCGAGCCGGCCTTCACCTTCCACGGCTTCCGCTACGTGCGCGTCACCGGCTACCCCGGCCGGCTGCGGGCGCGCGACGCGGTCGGCGTCGTCCTGGCCTCCGACCTGCCCGCCACGGGCGGATTCGCCTGCTCCGACGCGCGCCTGACCCGGCTGCACAAGAACGTCGTGTGGTCCCAGCGGGCCAACTTCCTGTGGATCCCCACCGACTGCCCCCAGCGCGAACGCACCGGCTGGACCGGCGACGCCCAGGTCTTCGCCCCCGCCGCCGCGAACAACGCCGAGGTCCACGCCTTCCTGGCCCGCTGGATGCGCAATGTCCGCGCCGACCAGCGCGAGGACGGCTCGGTGATGAACATGAGCCCGTGGCCCCCGCTCATGGGCGCCGTGGAGGGGATCCCCGGGCCGGGCGGGATCGCGGTGTCCGCCGGGTGGGGCGACGCCGTCATCCGCGTGCCGCTGGCCCTGTGGGAGCGCTACGGGGACACCACCGCCCTGGAGGAGAACCTGGGCGCGATGCGCTCGTGGGTCGCCAAGCAGACGCGCGAGGCCGACCGGGAGCTGCCCGAGCGCCTGCGCGCCGAGGCGGGCGGGCCGACCGACGGGTGGGAGCGCCTGAGCGGGGAGGAGGCCGCGCGCCAGCGCCTGCTGTGGAACTCGCGCACGCACTTCGGCGACTGGCTGGCGCCGTCGACCCTCGCCGCCGACGTGCCGCTGCCCATTATGGAGGCGCCCCGGCGCACGGGCGAGTTCGTCGCCAGCGCCTACCACGCCGAGGCGCTGCGCACCCTGGCCCGGGTGGAGGGCGCCCTGGGCCACGAGCGCGAGGCCGCCGGGCTGCGCGGGCGCTGGGAGGCGGTGCGCGGGGCGGTCGCGGCCGAGTACGTGAGCGCCGACGGCGTCGTCTCCTCGGGTCTGCAGGGCGAGCAGGTCCTCGCCCTGGCCTTCGACCTGGTCGCCGACCGGGCGCTGCGCGGTCGGGTGGCCGAGCGCCTGGCCGAGCTGGTGCGCGGGGCCGGGGGCCGGCTGGACACGGGGTTCCTGTCCACGCCCTTCCTCCTGGACGTCCTGGTGGACAGCGGGCACGAGGCCGAGGCTTGGGCGGTGCTCATGCAGGAGGCGGTGCCGTCGTGGCTCTACGAGGTCGCCGAGGGGGCGACGACGATCTGGGAGTCCTGGGCGGCGGTCGCGCCCGACGGGACGGTGGGGGCCATGAGCTTCAACCACTGCGCCCTGGGCTGCGTGGACGACTGGTTGTTCCGCCGCCTGGGCGGGATCGCGCCGTTGGAGCCCGGGTACCGGCGGGTGCGCGTCGCCCCGCTCACGAACGGCCCGGTGTCCTGGGCGCGGGCGCACCGCGACACGCCCTTCGGGCGGGTGGAGGTGTCCTGGGAGCGCACTGCCGGCCGGGCGGCGCCGGGGGGCGCCGGCGGGGCGGGCGCCAGCGCGGGCATCGACCGGCCCAGCGCCGCATGGGCCAGCTCCGCGCGGACCGGCACCGCTGTCGTCGGCGCGCACTCCCGCGTGCGCTACGAGATCGAGCTGCCCGCCGGGGTGAGCGGGGAGCTGATGACGCCCGACGGCGGGGTGCGCGAGCTACGCGGGGGGCGGACCGTCGAGGTCTGCGCGGCCGCCGACACCGCCCCGGCCCTGTAGTCTCGTAGCACAGTCATCGCCCCGGGAACAGAGGACCCGATATGACCGACATTGACGCTGGTGCCGACGCTATCGCCGACGCCGGCACCAGCACCGCCGCCGACGACATTGGCACCGAGATCGCCCCTCCCGAGAGCCTCGAGCAGATACGCAAGGCGCTCCTCATGCCCGAACCGGGCGGCGCCGCCTCGCGCGCCGTCCACGAGGTCCTGCCGATCCCAATGCCCGACGGCACGGTCCTGCGGGCCGACGTCGTGCGCCCCGACGACGACGCCGCCCACCCGGTCCTGCTGGCCCGCTGCCCCTACTTCGGGTCCTGGCGCCCCATGATCGCCCAGGACCTGGGCGAGGATCCCGCCGCGCCCGGCCTCACGGCGGCCTGCCTGGGGATGCAGACGGCGGTGGGCCTGGACCGGGCCGTCGAGGAGGGCTTCGCCGTCGTCGCCCAGGCCTGCCGCGGCACGGACATCTCCGACGGCGACTTCCGCTTCCACGCCGATGAGGCCTCCGACGGCGTGGCCGCGCGCCGGGCCCTGGCCGCCCTGCCCTGGTGCGACGGGCGCGTCATCACCTTCGGCAACTCCTACCTGACCACCACCCAGTTCACCGCGGCCCTGGCCTCCACCGAGCACTTGGCGGCGATGACCGCCTGGGTCGCCCCCTCCACCTACGACGAGGACCTGGCCATGCGCGGGGGCGTGCTCCTGGCCGGAACCTCTTACGAGTGGACGCGCCAGCAGGTGCGCGCGGGCCTGGTGCACGACGGGCAGGAGGACGCGCCCCAGGAGCTTCTGCCCGAGCCGATGGAGGACTTCACGCCCTTCCTGGCGCGTGTGGGCATGGCGGAGGCCGCCCGCAGGCTGGCGCGGGCGCACACGGCCGGAGGCCACGCGGCCGACTGGGTCGCCCACCCGCTGCACGACGCCTACTGGGAGTCCCTGGCCTACCCCTGGCGGGCCCTGGCCGCCCTCGACGTGCCCGCGCTCCACGTCGCCGGCTGGTACGACCTGTTCCTGGGCGGCACCCTGCGCAACTACCGCGCCATGGCCGGCGGCCCGGCCGGGGCGGGCCAGCGCCTGGTCATCGGCCCGTGGACGCACCTGACCTTCGACGGGCGCCTGGTCGGGCGCTCCTTCCCCGGCGGCGGCACGCGGGAGTCGGGACTGGGCGAGCTCACGGTCGACTTCTGGAGGGCGAGTCTGGGGGACGGGGAAGCCGCCGCGCGCCTGCCCCACGACCCGGTGCGCGTTTACATCATGGGGGCCGGGCGCTGGGTCGACCTGCCCGCCTGGCCGGCTCCGAACGCCGAGGAGACGGCCTGGAGGCTCGCCGACGGCGGCGCCCTGCTCGCACCCGACGAGGCGGAGGCCGCCGTCGGCGCCACCTCCTGGATCCACGACCCCGCCGACCCGGTCCCCGCGCAGGGCGGCCAGATGCTCATGGGCACGCCGGAGAACTCCGGGCCGCACGACCAGCGCGGCGTCGAGGCGCGCGACGACGTCGCCGTGTTCACCGGGCCGCCTTTGACCGAGCCGGTCACCGTCCTGGGGCCGGTGCGGCTGCGCGCCTGGGTGAGCGCCGACGCCGTCGACGCTCACCTGCACGCCGCCCTCACCGAGGTCCTGCCCGACGGCACCTCCGTCCTGCTCACCGACGGCGTGCTGCGCCTGTCCGCCCGCCGCGGGACGGACCGGCGCGACCCGCTGACCCCGGGCGAGGCGGTCGAGGTGGAGGTGGACATGTGGGCCACCGGCGTGCACGTGCCCGCCGGGCACCGCCTCCGCCTGGACCTGGCGGGCTCGTGCTGGCCGCGCTACGACGTGGCCGACCCGGCGGGCGGGGCGCCGGTGACGATCACCGTGCACCACGACGCCGCCCGCCCGAGTGCGCTGCTCCTGCCCCTGGTCGACCTCGCCGCCCTCGGCCGGAACCGGTAGACGCCGGCGCGGCGGGCTGACCCCGCCCGTCCCCGCCCTCTTCACCGAAACCGGCGGAAAAAGCACGCGAAACCGGCGGAAACGACACGCGAAACCGGCGGAAAGCGCTCATTGAGCCTTTCTCACCGGGAAGCTTATTCAGAGGGTGGTTTTGAATACGTAGAGTGAGAGTGCGGCGGTGATGGTCTGTTCGAATGCGTGCAGGGGGCGGCGGTAGTCGGTGCGGGTGGATTCTCCAGGCCTTGATGTGGGCGATGGTCTGCTCGACCACCTGGCGGATCTGATTGACGCTCTTGTTGGCCTCCTGGGCGGCTTCGCTCAGTTCGCCGTTGGGGGGCTTCTTGTGCGGGGTGATCATTCCCCTGCCGACGTATCCCTTGTCGGCGATCCATCCGGAGGGGTCCAGCCCGTCGAGCAGTCCGGAAGGCGCCTGGTGCGGCCACGTCGTGCATGGAGCCGGGGTAGGGATCGGAGGCCCACACCAGCCTGCCGCCGGGCAGGACCAGGATCTGGACGTTCATGCCGGTCGTCCCATGCTTGCCCGACCACAATTCTCGGTGAGCGCGCCAACTCCAGCAGGGGAAGAGGGTGCCGTCGAGCACGTAGTCGCAGCCCTCGGGCACCTCCTCCGCGGTGAGCAGCATGTCCTTCAGGGCCCGGACGATCGCCTCGGTCATGACCCCGATGGCCCGCGAGACAGTGGGCTGGGACACGCCCAGCTGCTCGCCGATCGCCGCCTGTATCACATTGTGACGCATGTAGATCAGCGCCGCCCGCAGGGAGTCCCTCAGCCCCAGGCTCGGCGGATACCCCTCGATCCCCTCCTCGCGCAGACGGATGAGCAGATCGGCGAACTTGGGGGTGGGCAGTCCCGTGGTATACTTCATGACGATGGTCCGTTTCTCGTGAGGTCGTGGAACTTATTTCAACACCCATTGTACCTCATGAGAACGGACCATCATAATATTGCTTCCCGGAAATGCACCAAGACGCCCGCTGAATAAGCTTCCGGGAACAACCTCGGTCGAGGAAGTCCCTCTTATTACATCGAAGACAGCAGCATTAGAGACGACGACCGGGGTCACCGTCTCGTAGCCGGCGGCCTTGATGGCCGCCCAGTCCACGTCCACCAGGGGGGTGCCGCGGCGGACCTTGTCACCGGCCTTGACGTGGGGGGTGAAGCCCTTGCCGTCGAGCTTGACGGTGTCCATGCCCACGTGGATGAGCAGCTCGACGCCGCTGGCCGAGCGCAGCCCGTAGGCGTGGCCGGTCGGGAAGGCGACGAGCACCTCGCCGTCCACCGGGGAGACCACCGGCCCGGAGTCCGGGACGATCGCCATGCCCGGGCCGAGCAGGCCCTGGGAGAAGGTCGGGTCGGCGACCTCGCTCAGCGGCACCGAGCGGCCCTTAATGGGGGCGGTCACGGTGAGGTCGTGCGGGGCCCCGTCGGTGTGCGGTCGTGTCGCCGGCGTCGTCAGGCGCCACGTGGCCGACGTCGGCTGCTCAGCGCGGGCCCTGGTGCTGCCGGCGATCCTCGCGGTCCTGGTACCGGCGTGCTCGGTTGCCTGGCTGGTGATGCTGGTGCGGATCGCGGCCAACCTGACCAGCAGGTCCTGGGCGGTGGGGCGCTGGCCGGGGTCGAGGTCCAGCATCTGCACAATGAGACCCCTGAGCTCCGTCGCGCAGGAGGGCGGCGGGTAGTTACCGTGGGTGATCGCCATTAGGAGAGCATGCATCGTGTCGGCCTTGAAGGGTGGCCTCCCGCAGGCGCACTCGTACATCACCGCGCCCAGGAAGTAGACGTCGGACGCCGGTGTCGCCTTCTCCCCGTAGATGACCTCCGGCGCCATGTAGGTCGGCGTCCCGACCACGATCCCGGCCGCGGTCAGCGAGGAGGTCTGGTCCAGGGACGAGGCGATCCCGAAGTCCAGGAGGACCGCCGCCCCCGAGGTGTGGATCATAATGTTGCCGGGCTTGACGTCCCGGTGGCAGATGCCCTGGGCGTGGGCCTCACCAAGGGAGCTGCTGACCCCCCGGATGATCGACACGACGTCGGCGGCGCCCATGCGCCCCCGGCGCAGCCGGTCAGCCAAGGACTCCCCCGTGACCACGGGCATGACAATGTAGACGTAGTGGTCGCCATCGTCCCGAGCGGTGTCCAGGACGCGCACCGTGTGGGGGTCAGTGAGCCTCTGAAGAGCCCGGATCTCACGCTCCGCCCTGCGGGCCCTATCAGGATCCCCCTCGAAGTCCACCACCTTGACCGCGACCTCACGCCCCACAAAGAGGTCATGACAGAGCCACACCGACGCCTGGCCGCCCGAGCCCATCTGACGCTCAAGACGATAACGCCCGCAGACCAGCGCCCCAGCCCTCACCACTAGACCCCCGACCTCGATCTCCTACTGGCTCTTGAGCGCGCACCCGGCCAGACGAGGCACGGCATCCGCACCGTCCGATTCTGCCACGCCTACCTGCCCTTCCCGCGCATCACTGAAGGCGTGGGGCGGCAAAGGCGTGGGCGGCAGGTGAACTCACCTGCCGCCCACGCCCTACCTGCGAGCGCCGCACGGCGCCTCGGGACCGACGCCGGCAACCGCTGGCCAGCAGCCTGCCCCGCCGCCGCGGGACCGGGACGAACCCAGGGGACCTGGGACCAGCACGGGGCCATCTGCTCGCCGCCCCGGGAGCAGGACGCCAGTCGCAAAGACTGCCGCGCTACCAGTCCCCGCCCCGCCCCCATCAGGCGGCGCTGGAGGCGCTCGGCGCCCAGGCCTCCCCACGGGCGGTGAGGGCCAGGCCCGCCGCGGGCCCGTCCAGGCTCACGTCCACCACGACCTCCTGGCCGTCCAGGACCTCGCCACCCAGGATCATGCGGGCCAGGCGGTCGCCGATCTCGCGCTGCACCAGGCGGCGCAGGGGCCGGGCCCCGTAGGCGGGGTCGTAGCCCTCGTCGGCCAGCCAGGAGCGGGCGGCGTCGGTCACCGTGAGCGTCAGGCGGTGGGACGCCAGGCGCTCCTGCATCCTGGCCAGCTGGATGCCCACGATCCGCCCCAGGTCCTCCTTGCTCAGCGCCTCGAAGATAATCGTGTCGTCCAGGCGGTTGAGGAACTCGGGCTTGAAGGCGGCACGCACCCGCCCCATGACCTCGTTGCGCTTCTCCTCGGGGCTGAGCAGCGGGTCAATGAGGAACTGGCTGCCCAGGTTGGAGGTGAGCACCAGGATGACGTTGCGGAAGTCCACGGTGCGCCCCTGGCCGTCGGTCAGGCGCCCGTCGTCGAGCACCTGCAGGAGGATGTCGAACACCTCCGGGTGGGCCTTCTCCACCTCGTCGAGCAGCACCACCGAGTAGGGCCGGCGCCGCACCGCCTCGGTGAGCTGGCCGCCCTCCTCGTAGCCCACGTACCCGGGAGGGGCACCCACCAGGCGGGCCACCGAGTGCTTCTCGGAGTACTCCGACATGTCAATGCGCACAATGGCGCGCTCGTCGTCGAACAGGAACTCGGCCAGGGACTTGGCCAGCTCGGTCTTGCCCACGCCGGTGGGCCCCAGGAACAGGAAGGAGCCGGTGGGGCGGTCGGGGTCGGAGACCCCGGCCCGGGAGCGGCGCACGGCGTCGGCCACGGCCGCCACGGCCGCCTTCTGGCCAATGAGGCGGGAGCCGATGACCTCCTCCATGCTCAGCAGCTTCTCGGTCTCACCCTGCATGAGCCGGCCTACGGGGATGCCGGTCCAGGCGGCCACCACCTCCGCCACCTGCGAGGGCCCCACCTTCTCGGCGATCATGGGCTCGGCGGGGGTCTGGGTGCCGTCGGGGTTGACCACGGCGGAGCGGGCCTCGGCGGCCTCGGCCTCGCGGATCTGGCGCTCCAGGGCGGGCATCTCGCCGTAGCGGACCCGCCCGGCCTCCTCGAAGCGGCCCTCACGCTCGGCCAGGTCGGCCTTGGTGCGCAGCTCGTCCAGGGTGGCGCGCAGCTCCCCGACCCGGTTGTGCCCGGCCTTCTCCGCCTCCCAGCGCGCGGTCAGCGCGGTGAGGGACTCGGTGGCGTCGGCCAGCTCGGCCCGCAGGCGCGCCAGGCGCTCGACGGCGGCCGGGTCGGCCTTGGAGCCCTCCTCCTGGACGGACTCGGCCAGGTAGGACTCCTCCATGTGCATGCGGTCCACCCGGCGGCGCAGCTCGTCGATCTCCACGGGGCTGGAGTCCAGCTCCATACGCAGGCGGGAGGCGGCCTCGTCGATCAGGTCAATGGCCTTGTCGGGCAGCTGGCGGCCGGTGATGTAGCGGTCGGACAGGGTGGCGGCGGCCACCAGGGCACCGTCGGAGATGGTCACCTGGTGGTGGGCCTCGTACTTGGGGGCGATGCCGCGCAGGATGGCCACGGTGTCCTCCACGCTGGGCTCACCGACGAAGACCTGCTGGAAGCGCCGCTCCAGGGCGGGGTCCTTCTCAATGCGCTCACGGTACTCGTCCAGGGTGGTGGCACCCACCATGCGCAGCTCGCCGCGGGCCAGCATGGGCTTGAGCATATTGCCCGCGTCCATGGCGCCCTCGGAGCCGCCCCCGGCGCCGACGACCGTGTGGAGCTCGTCAATGAAGGTGATGACCTCGCCGTCGGAGTCCTTGATCTCCTTCAGGACGGCCTTGAGGCGCTCCTCGAACTCGCCGCGGTACTTGGCCCCGGCCACCATGCCCGCCAGGTCCAGGGCGATGAGCCGCTTGCCGCGCAGGGAGTCGGGCACGTCCCCGGCCACGACCCGCTGGGCCAGGCCCTCGACGACGGCGGTCTTGCCCACACCGGGCTCGCCAATGAGGACGGGGTTGTTCTTGGTGCGGCGGCTCAGGACCTGCACGACGCGCCGGATCTCGGCGTCACGGCCAATGACGGGGTCGAGCTTGCCCTCGGCGGCGGCGGCGGTGAGGTCGGTTCCGTACTTCTGAAGGGTCTTGTAGGTCCCCTCGGGGTTGGGGGAGGTCACCCGCGCGCTGCCGCGCACCTGGGGCAGGGCGGCGCGCAGGTCCTTGGCTGTGGCACCGGCCTCGGACAGGATGCGGGCCACGGGGTCGGAGGACGCCGCCCCCGCGCCCTGGGCCAGGCCAATGAGCAGGTGCTCGGTGGAGATGTACTCGTCCCCCAGGCTCTTGGCCTCCTTGCCGGCGGCGTCCAGGGACGCCAGGAGGGCGCGCGAGGGCTGGGGCTGGGCCACGGAGGAGCCCGCCGAGCTGGGCAGGGAGGTCAGGACGCGGCGGGTGGCGGCGCCCACGGCCGTGCGGTCGGCGCCGACGGCGGCGAGCAGGGCCAGGGCCACGCCCTCCTCCTGGCCCAGGAGCTCGGAGAGCAGGTGGGCGGTCTCGATCTGCGGGTTGCCGGCCGCGGCGGCGGCCTGCATGGCTCCGGAGATGGCCTCCTGGGAGCGGGTGGTGTAGTTGGTGTCCAACAGGACCTCCTTGGGTGATGTCGTGGGCGGCGACGGTGCGCCGCAGGTCTGAGAGGTTCAACCCACGACAAGTTGAGTCTATTCCACTCAACTTTGAGTATGACGCAGGGCATACGACGCCGGGGCGGGCCCGCCCGTACCGGAGCCAGCGGGTCAGCTGGTAGCCAGCCGGGCGCCAGCCTGGGCACCGGGTCCGCTGGAGGCTGGCAGGCCCCGCAGGCGCCGGGACGAGCAGTCCGGGAGGCCCCGCGCACCGCCACGGGCGTGCAGGCCGCCATTGGCCCTAGCTGGTAGTCAGTGAGGCGACGACCGCGTCAGCCAGGGGCTGGGCCTGCTCGAGGCTGGAGCAGGCCACGCCGACGAGCGCGACCCGCCCTCCGCTCAGGGGGACGAAGATCATAATGCTTGACGCCCCGCCCGGGGAGCTGGGGGTGTAGGCGTGCATGGCGACGTCGCCGATCGGGCTGCTGCGCACGGTGTACTGCCCCGGGACGTTGCCGGTGGACTCAATGGCGCTGCGCGTGATCTCCTCCGGGGGCACGCCGGAGTAGGACACCGTCTTGCTGTTGGCGGAGATGACCCTCAGGTTCCCAAAGAGTGTGTCAGCAGCCATAATGTCGACCACGCCCGCCTGCTTGCTGACCTTGTCGCTGGTGACGTTCGTCGCCTGGGCGTACCTGTCGATGGCGGCCTGGTCGCCGCTGGTCAGGGCGTTGCCGTCAATGGTGGCCATGGTGCCGGGGACGTCGAACCCCAGGCCCAGGTTGGGCGCGGTCACGTGCTGGGAGACCGGCGCGGTGGGGGAGGGCGTGGGACCCTCGACCACCGCGACCACGTCGTCCTCCTCGTTGTCACTCGCGCAGGCGGGAAGGGCCAGCGCCCCGGCCAGGACCAGGGCGACCGCGACGGCGCGGCGGGCGGGAGCCACACGGCTCATGAGTTCCTCCAGGGGCCAGGAGCAGCAGACACCCAGATCGTATACGGCCCCACCAGCAGCGTGCGCCACGGGCCTCGTACCGGACGCCGTCGGCCGCCCCGCCCTCGCCCTGGGGCCCCGCCCTCGCCCTGGGGGCCAGCGGACGCTAACCTGCCCTTGAGATACGTCACCCCTCGTGACGTCCGTCCGAACCTGAAGGAGACCACCATGGGACTTGGCGACCTGACCAAGAAGGCATCTGACGCGCTGTCCTCGGAGAAGGCCGAGGAGATCAGCGACACCGTCCTGGACAAGGCGGGCACGGCGGCCAAGAAGGTCACCGGGGGCAAGTTCGACTCCCAGATCGACTCCGCCATCCAGGCTGCCGACAAGGCCGTGGGCACCGACTGACACCGACTGACGGAGTTCGTGGCGACGCCGCCCTGCGTCCCGGCGACAGCGACGGGACGCAGGGCGGCGCCCGCGGCGGGCACGCCATGAGCTCCCCCGTTCTCACGAGCAATAAGTACCGTTCTCACGAGCAATAAGTACCGTTCTCACGGCGAATAAGTACCGTTCTCGCGAGAAGGGGAGGAAGGGGTAAGGAGGGCTAGCGACGCCGGACGGCACGCACCAGGCCGCCTACGGTGAGTCCCAGTCCCAGCAGGCCGCAGCCCAGGGCCGCGACCACCAGGACCGCGATAATGCCGAAGCGCTCGGTGTAGGCCCTCGGGCCCACGACCACGCCGTCCGTGCCCTGGGGGCAGGAGAGGCGGTACTCCCCCTCCACGCTGGTGGTAAAGGTGCCAATGGTGGACAGGCTGCCCCCCATGCCCTCCAGCGGGGTCACGCTCACCGGCGCCCCGGCCGGGTCGGTGACGGCGCACCGGGAGGTGTCCTCCCCCAGGCCCGGGGAGTAGATCGCCAGCTGGCGGGAGGCACCCAGGTAGACGCCTCCGCTGGCGGACAGGGCGACGCCGCTGCCGCCCTGTCCCCCGGTCAGCAGCAGGGCCGAGGAGACCAGCAGCACCACGGGGATGACGACCATGGTCACCAGCCCGACCACCAGGAGCCGCCACCGGTGCCGGGGCCGCGGGCTGCGCCAGGGTGGCACTGCCGCCGTCCTGGGGCCGACGGGCCTCAGGCCGTGCCTGGCAGGAGGCACCGCCTGGGGGTCGTAGCGGTAGGGGTTGACCTCTCCCCCGGGCGGCAGCCCCTGGCCACCGTCCGGGAGGGAGGACGACGTCGGGATACCGGCGTCCAGACCGTGCGCACGCCGGTAGGCGGCGAGCTCCTCGGGATCCAGGCGCTGCCCGTACCTGGGGCTGCCGTCCTCGTTCTCGTAGGGGCCAGCCACCTGCGGTTACCCGGTCCGGGCGCTCAGGCCTGCGGGCCCTCGCCCCTGGGGGCGGTGTTGCGGACCAGCTCGATAATCATGCGGAAGATGAACAGCTGGACCATGGCCTTGGCGGCGCCGGCAAAGAGCGTGGCCAGCAGGCTCACCACAGTCCTACCGGTGTTACTACCGTAGCCGCCAAAGGACATGAGGACCGTAATGAGATCAAAGAGCCAGCCCAGACCGTAGCCCACCAGGGCCACGATGAACAGCGCGTTGCCGTACTTGACGGCAAAGGCGCGTGTGGTGTTCATGAGGTTCCCAAAGAGGGAGTCCTGGCCCACCGGGGCATAGCCGCCCTGTGGTGCGTAGGGGGCACCGGCCTGGGGCGCCGAGGCGGAGTAGGGCGCGGGCCCGCCGGCGTAGGCGCTGGCCTGCTGGCTGTAGGGGGCGGCCACGGGGGCCGACGAGGTCATGGGAACGGCCATGGTGGGAGCCTGGGCGTTGGCCGCAGCAGCGTTGGGGTTCTGGGATGGGTTGTAGGGCTGGGTCATGACGTCTCCTGTGGACTCGGTACGTACCCGCGCATCCTACAAGGCCGGGCGCCTGTTGTCTCACCTGCTCCTACGGCGTGGCCCCGCAGGCAGCCGACGTCCCGGCAGCACCTGGACCTCGCCGTCGGCGGCGGCGGCGAAGACGCGCTGGACGGCGGCCTGGCGCTCCCGCAGGACCCGGTTCTCGGCCTCGACCCGGGCCACCTGGTCCTCCAGGGCCAGGATACGGCGCACGCCCTCGAGGTTGACCCCGGCGTTGCTCAGCTCCTGGACCCGCCTGAGACGGTCCACGTCCCGGTGGGAGTAGCGTCGCCCCCGCCCGCTGGTACGGGCGGGGGACACCAGGCCCAGGCGGTCGTACTGGCGCAGGGTCTGGGGGTGCATGCCGGCGAGCTCAGCAGCCACTGAGATGACGTAGACCGCACGCTCCAGGGCGTCCTCGGCGAGGAAGTCCACCCCCTGACCAGTACGACGCGCCCTCACCGGGAGGCCTCCTCCATGAGGGTGGCACGCGGGTTGGTGGAGCCCATGGCGGCCTCGAACGACTCCAGGGCCTGCCTGGCAGCCGCGGAGAGCTTCTTGGGCACCGCCACCTGCACGGTCACCAGCAGGTCACCGGTCTTCTTGGAGGTGACCACGCCCTTGCCGCGCAGGCGCAGCACCGTGCCCGAGGAGGTTCCGGCCTTGATCTTGACCCTGGTGGTGGAGCCGTCCAGGAGGGGGACCTCCACGGTGGCGCCCAGGGCCGCCTCAGCCAGGCTCACGGGCAGGTCCATGCGCAGGTTGACGGGGTTCTTGGGGTCTATGGAGTACACCGGGTGCCTGGCCACGGAGATAGTCACCACCATGTCCCCGGGCTCGCCACCGCCGGCCCCGGGACGGCCCTTGCCGCGCAGGCGGATCTTCTGCCCGTCGTGCACCCCGGCCGGGATACGCACGTTCATGACCTTCCCGTCGGCGGTGAGCTCGACGGTGGTGCCGGCCACGGCGTCGCGCAGGGACAGGGTGGCCGCCGTCAGGACGTCGGGGCCCTTGACGGGCTCGCGCTGGCCGAAGCTGCCGAACCCGAAGGGGCCGCGACGCCGCCCGGAGGTGGAGGCCCCGCTGGCGCCGAACATGCCCATGAGGTCGTCGAGGTCGGGCTGGCCGGCGCCGGAGGTGGAGAAGCGGACGCCGCCACCACCGCCGAACATACTGGACAGGATGTCCTCGAAACCCGCGCCCGAGGCGCCTGAGGAGCCTGAGGTGAAGCGGGCCCCGCCGCTGGCCATGGAGCGGATGGCGTCGTACTGCTGACGCTCCTTGGGGTCGGACAGGACCGCGTAGGCCTCTCCGATCTCCTTGAACCTCTCTGCCGCGGCGGCGTCGTCGGGGTTGCGGTCGGGGTGGTACTTCTTGGCGAGTACCCGGTACGCCTTCTTGATGGCGGTGGCGTCGGCGTCCTTGGTGACGCCGAGGACCGCGTAGAAGTCCTTGGTCATCCAGTCCTGGCTGGCCATCTCGTGTCACCGCCTCCTTGTGGTGGTGTTCGTGGTTCTTCCTATTCCTACTGGTGGGTTAAGGCCCTGCCGGTCCGCACCCGGCGCCGGCCGGGGGGCGCAGGAGCCGGTGGCCCCGCGCCCCCCGGGCAGGAGGCCGGGTCGCGCCTCAGGGCGGGTCGCACCCCCTGGGCACGTGCCTCAGGCCGGGTTGGCCACCTGGACGCGGGCGGCGCGCACCACCCGCTCACCCAGCCGGTAGCCGGGCTGGAGGACCATGGTCACGGTGGTCTCGGTGACCTCGGTGGACTCGGTGGCCATGAGGGCCTCGTGGAGGGTGGGGTCGAAGACCTCCCCGACCGCCCCAAAGCGCTCCAGGTGGAACTTGTCGGCCAGGACGGTCTCCAGCTTGGTGGCCGTGGTGGCGAAGGTCCCGGTGAGGTCGCCGTGCTGGCGGGCCAGCTCGATCTCGTCCAGGACCGGGATGAGGGCCTCGACGACGGCCGCCTGCCCCGCCTCGCGGTGGCCCGCGGCGCCCTCGCGGGAGCGGCGCACGAACCCCTGGTACTCCTGCTGGAGGTTGTACAGGTCGGCGCGGGCCCGGGCCAGGTCGTCAGCGGCCTGGGCGGCGGCGGCCTGGGCGGCCGCCAGCGGGTCGTCCTGCCCGGATCCGTCAGCCGGGCCGGCGGGCTCGGCCCCCGGGGTGGCGTCGGGGTCCTCCCCGTCGTGCACCGCGCTGAGGGCCTCCTCGACGGCGTCGGCCAGGGCGGGGTCCACGCTCTGGGCGCCCTCGTCGTGGCTGGTGCTCTCGGTACTCACTTGGAGTCCTCGTCATCCACGATCTCGGCGTCCACGATGTTGTCCTCCTCGGCGGGCTTGCCGGCCTGCTGGGAGCCGGAGGCCTGCGCCGCCTGGTCGGAGGCGTAGATGGCCTCGCCGATCTTCTGGGCCGTGGTGCTCAGCTTCTCCTGGGCGGACTTAATGGCCTCGATGTCCTCGCCCTCCAGGGCCTTCTTGAGCTGCTCGACGGCACCGGAGACCTCGGAGCTGAGGTCCGCGGGGATCTTGTCCTTGTTGTCCTTCAGGAGCTTCTCCACGGAGTAGGCCTGCTGCTCGGCGCGGTTGCGGGTCTCGGCGTTCTCGCGGCGCTTCTTGTCCTCGGCGGCGTGGGCCTCGGCGTCCTTGACCATGCGGTCAATGTCCTCCTTGGGCAGGGCCGAGCCGCCGGAGATGGTCATGGACTGCTCCTTGCCGGTGCCGCGGTCCTTGGCCGAGACGTGGACGATGCCGTTGGCGTCGATGTCGAAGGAGACCTCGATCTGCGGGATGCCGCGGGGCGCCGGGGCGATACCGGTGAGCTCGAAGGTGCCCAGCCGCTTGTTGTCCTGGGCGAACTCGCGCTCACCCTGGTAGACCTGGATGAGCACCGAGGGCTGGTTGTCCTCGGCGGTGGAGAAGACCTCGGAGCGCTTGGTCGGGATGGCCGTGTTGCGCTCAATGAGGCGGGTCATGACCCCGCCCTTGGTCTCAATGCCCAGGGACAGGGGGGTGACGTCAATGAGGAGGACGTCCTTGCGGTCGCCCTGGATGACGCCAGCCTGCAGGGCGGCGCCAATGGCGACGACCTCATCGGGGTTGACGCCCTTGTTGGGCTCCTTGCCGCCGGTCAGCTCACGCACCACCTCGGAGACCGCGGGCATGCGGGTGGATCCGCCCACCAGGACGACGTGGTCGATCTCGGAGAGCCTGACGCCAGCGTCCTTAATGACGTTGTGGAAGGGGACCTTGGTGCGCTCCAGCAGGTCGGCGGTCATCTCCTCGAACTGGGCGCGGGTGAGCCGCTCGTCGAGGTGGATGGGGCCGGCCTCGCTCATGGACAGGTACTGCAGGTTGATATTGGTGCTCATCGCGCTGGAGAGCTCCTTCTTGGCCTGCTCGGAGGCGTCGCGCAGACGCTGCATGGCGATCTTGTCCTTGGACAGGTCGACGCCGTTCTTGTCCTTGACCTGCTTGACCAGCCAGTCCACGATGCGGGCGTCCCAGTCGTCGCCGCCCAGGCGGTTGTCGCCGTTGGTGGCCCGGACCTGGATGGTGGAGAAGCCGTCCTCGTCCTTGCCGACCTCCAGCAGGGAGACGTCGAAGGTGCCGCCGCCCAGGTCGAAGACGAGGATGAGCTCGTCCTCCTTGCCCTTGTCCAGGCCGTAGGCCAGGGCCGCGGCGGTGGGCTCGTTGACAATGCGGTCCACGGTCAGCCCCGCGATGGTGCCGGCCTCCTTGGTGGCCTGGCGCTCGGCGTCGTTGAAGTAGGCCGGGACCGTGATGACCGCGTTGGTGACGCTCTCGCCCAGGTAGGCCTCGGCGTCGGCCTTGAGCTTGGCCAGGATGCGGGCGCTGATCTCCTGGGCGGTGTACCTCTTGCCGTCAATGGTGACGGACCAGTCGGTGCCCATGTGGCGCTTGACCGAGGAGATGGTGCGGTCCACGTTGGTGACGGCCTGGCGCTTGGCCACCTCGCCTACCAGGACCTCGCCGGACTTGGAGAAGGCGACCACCGAGGGGGTGGTCCTCCCGCCCTCGGCGTTGGGGATAATGGTGGGCTCGCCGCCCTCCAGGACGGCGATGGCGGAGTTGGTGGTACCGAGGTCGATACCGACGGCGCGTGCCATATGTGTGTGCTCCTTCATAGCTGGACGCGGCGCCCCGCGGCATGTGGCGGCGGGGCTGCCTTGAGTTTGATGCACTCAGACTGGTCGTTGAGCCGAGGCTTGTCAACCTTCGGCACGCCAACCTTGAGTCTGACTGGCTCAACTTTGAGAGCACGTCTGCTATTCCACCAATCGCACGTCCTGCCATGAGTCACTCGTCACATTCGGGCCGCCCCCTAGGTGCCGAGGCCTCGTGGCACGGTCATGCCCGCCGCGACCACGGCACCGGCCCCGCCCGTCCCGGACCCGGGGCGTGCCCAGCCCGACCGCGCCCGCCCGATCGCCCGGCCGCCGTCCTCAGGCCGTTATGTCCCGCCTGCGCAGGCTCACGACGTAGCCGCCCACGAGGAGCACCACCGCGTACCCGAGGAGGACCGCGAGCCCGCCCTGCCAGCTCAGCCCGGCCTGGACCGTCTGCGGGGTACTGGTCAGGCCGGGCTCCACCGGCCACACCGCGGACCAGTTCGCCCCGCCGGGCAGGAACTGGCCGACGCTCTGCAGGCTCTCGGACTCGTTGCACATGGCCGTGACCGTGGGCTCCACGAGGACCGCGAAGACGAACACCGTGGCGACCGCCGCCACCTGGTTGCGCACGAGCATGCCCAGGCCCACGCCAATGAGCGCCCACAGCACGAGCACCACGACCGCCCGCAGGGACATGAGCCAGTAGACCGCGCCGCCCAGGGCCGTGTCCTCACCGGTGGCCGTCAGCACGCCGGCAATGACGGCGACCGCCCCGAAGACGGTGACGACCGCAATGACGAGCGCCACAATGCCGCCGCAGACCGCCTGGTTGACGTAGGTCCGCAGGCGCGAGGAGCCGTAGAAGACGGTACGGGCCACCGTGTGGTACCGGAACATCTGGGTCGCCACGAGCACCCCGACAAGGAACGGCAACAGGTACCCGGAGCGGCCCACGTAGGAGTAGACGTACCCCCGGGCGACGTCGGCCATCTGCCCGGGGCCGTAGCCGCGCGCGATATTGCTGGTAATAAGGGCGCACATGCCCCACAGGCACGCCCCGATGAGCACCGAGGTGAGGGCGACGGCGCGGTCGCGGACCACACCGCCCAGCTGGGACAGGAACTCATTCACGGTCGGAAACCTCCTGGTGACGAAGACCATGGGAACGGATGAGGTGGTAGACGAGGTCGAGGCTCGGACGGCCCAGGCTCGTGACGGACACGCTCTGGCCGGTCTCGGCCACGACGGCCTCGGCCTCGGCGACCTGCTCGACCCTGACGGCGAGCTCGTCCGGACCGGCCTGGAGGACGTCGACCCCGCGGCCGGCGAGGCGCTCGGCGACCTCGAAGGTGCTCGCGGCCCCCCGCAGGCCCACGTAGCGCTCGGATGCCGCGACGACGACGTCCTGGTAGGGGCCCGCCCACTCGACCCTCCCGTCAAGGAGGAAGACGGCGTCGTCGATAAGGCCCTCGGCCTCGTTGAGCATGTGGGAGGACAGGAGGACCGCACGCCCCTCAGCCGCCATCCGGCGTATGACGCGCCTGAGCCACACGATCCCGTCGGGATCGAGCCCGTTGGTCGGCTCGTCGAGCAGGACGACGTCGGCGTCCACGAGGAGGACCTCGGCGATCCCGAGGCGGCAGCGCATGCCCAGGGAGTACCTGCCGATCCGGCGACGTGCCGCCGGGGCGATACCCGCCTCCTCCAGGACCTCGGTGACCCGGGACGCCGGGCGGCCGAAACGGCGGGCGACGGTGCGCAGGTGCTCGCGCCCGGTGAGGAAGGGGTTGTAGCCAAAGGACTCCAGGAGGACCGCCATCGGCTCGCGTCCCGATGGCCGAGGCCCGGGCAGCTGCACGACGCTTCCCCCGTCAGGGGTGACCAGTCCGGCGAGGATCGACAGGGTCGTGGTCTTGCCCGAGCCGTTGGGCCCGAAGAAGCCCTGGATCCGCCCGGCCCGGACGTCCAGGTCCACGTCCGACAGGTGGAAGGACCCGTAGCTCTTCCTCAGGCCCGTGGCCCTCAGGCGCGGACCCGCCGCGTCAGTCGGTTCCTCGTGCAGGGGGCGCCGCGACGGCGTTACCCTCGCCGGGCCTCCCAGGTCTCCTGCAACGGTCATCTTCGTAACTCCTTGTCAAAAAGGGCCTCACCGGCCAGTAGGGGTCATGAGCTCGTGGTCCGGCTCCCGGACCATCTGGGAGCGGACAAAGTCCGCGTAGCCGGGGCAGGTCTGCTGCCCGGCTCCACGCTGAACACCGGACAAAGTCCGCGTAGCCGGGACAGGTCAGACTGCCCGGGACATCCCAAGGTCCTATGACCGCTCGCCCGCGATGGCCTGGAGCACGACGGTAATGGCTGACGCGAGCGCGACGACCCAACCGACCTTGAGCAGCATGGGGCTGCCCGTGATGAAGCCGACGGCGAGGACGGCCATGCCGACGAGCATCGAGATCGTCCACGGATTCCTCTTCTTCTCCATGAGGAGCACCTCCTGTGACACCTGAACGCGAGCCGTCCAGGACGTCCTCATCCTCCGGCAGCGGCATCAGGTGGCGCCAGGGCACAAGGACGAGGGGCGGCCGTACGAAAGTACGGCCGCCCCTCGTCCTGGAGGAGGATGTCAGGTGCGTCGGGGGCAGACGAACACGATCCAGGGCGCTACCCGGCAAAGGTAGTTGTTCATCGGGCGGGTCTGGGTCGTCCGGTGGACACCGTGGCTCGTCGTCGATTCCCGCAGGTCTTGCGCACTCAGCCCCTCAGAGGGACCAGCCCCTGCTCAAAGGCCGTGACGACGACGTGGAGCCGCGAGGTGCACCCCATCCGCATCATAATGGTGGACACATAGGCCTTGACGGTCGACTCCGACAGGCTCAGCCGCTTGGCGATCTCCCGGTTCGAGGCCGCCTGGCACAGGAGCCTGAGGACATCGCTCTCCCGCTCCGAGAGGCCGAAGTCCTCTAGCTGCGAGCGCCGACGGTACTGGGAGGCGGCCTCGCGGACAATGCGGGCGTTGACGGTCGGCGAGACCGGCACGCCCCCGCCGACCACCGCGCGGACGGCCGCCCGGATCTCCTCGGGTGTCGCGTTCTTGAGCAGGAAGCCGTGTCCGCCGTGGGAGAGGACCTGGTAGACGATCTCCTCGTCGTCGAAGGAGGTCATGAACAGGACGCGGACCTGCGGGTGTGCCACGGTGAGACGGGACAGGGCTGTTGACCCGTCCATGACCGGCATGCGCACGTCCATGAGGACGAGGTCGACGTGGTGCGCGTTAAGGTAGTCGAGGAGCTCGACGCCGTTGGACAGGCGGGCGACGACCTCAATGTCCTCGGCGCCGTCGAGGTACATTGTCAGGCCGTCACGGGCAACGGGCTCATCGTCGACAATGACGACGCGAACGGGTGCGTCCGTGCTCATGCGCGGACCTCCAAGGGCTGGGCGGTGGTCATCAGCGGCATGACCAGGTTCAGGACCCAGGCGTCCCCGCTGCGTGCGCTCGTCAACGAGGCACCGGCAAAGAGCGCACCATGGCGCAGGGACTCCAGGCCCGCTCCCGTGGAGTCGGTGGCACGAGGGGCTGTGGGGACGCCGTTGACGACGACGAGCTCGACGACGTCGTCCTCCGCACTGAGCATGACCCGCACCGGTACGGCGGGGTCCCCGTGGCGCCGCACGTTTGTCAGGGCCTCGGCGATCACCCGGCTGAGGAGATCACGCCGAACGGGGCCGAGCCCGAGGGGCACCGCGCCACCGACGAGGACCTGGAAGCCCTTGTGGCGGAGCAGGGCCGTCTCGGTACGGAGCCGTTCCTCCGGCGTCACCCGCCCCGCGACGCCGTCGAGGGCCAGGACCTCCGACAGTTCAGCCCTGTCGTCGTTGCACCTGCGCAGGACCCAGAGGACGGAGCACAGCTCCGCCGTGAGGGTGCGGCACTGGTCGCCGATCCTCGTCATTGCCTCCGCGAGGGCGGGGTCGTCGGAGTGCGTCAGCCGCGTCGTCTCCGCCTGGATGGTGACGGCGGCCGCGAGGCGGGTGACCGAGTCGTGCAGTTCGGCGGCAATGAGCCTGCGCTCCTCCGCCCGGGCCCGCTCAAAGGCCGCCCTTACCCGCTGGTTGCGCCTCAGGGCCTGGTTGTCCAGGAGCCCAATGACGAGGGACAGGCCCGTCAGCACCCCCCACGGGAGGACGTTCACGAGGACCGCGGTGCCCGAGCTGGCGAGGCGGGTGCTGAGCAGGCTCATGGTGGCGGTGGCGGCGACGGCCAGGACCACGGCGGGGCGTCGTTCCCCCCTGGAGACAAGCACCCCCACCGGCAGGAGCAGGAAGAGGGCCATGAGGCTCCCGTACACCTGCATAGTGAGCCCCGCACCAAGCAGGACGAGGAGAACGACAGTCCTGACCACTCTCGGCGAGCCTCCCGACAGGCAGCCCAGGACCGCCAGCAGCACCACTGTGCACACAGCAGCCGTACCGATAGGCCTGCCCACGGAGCTAGCCGCCAACACGCACACAAGGCCGAGTGAGACGAGGCTCGCGAGGAACACCGTCGCACGCCTGCCGGGGGCCGCGAGGGGTGTGAAGCTACGAAGCATCAGTGTCCTGTCCGAGACGATTGTCCCTACCACCTGAGCCACGGAGAAGACCGAGGGCATACCCCATCAATCATCATACTTTACATACATGACGCAACTCATACACCAGGATATTCAGCCAGAAGCGCAACGCCTTTGTCGGCGGGTGGGCTACCCGGTCAGCGGCGCCCTGCTGCCGGGCCCCAAATCCAGGAGCCGTCCCTGTGGTGCCGGTAGAGCGTGCGCACTGGGGGATGCCACTACCAGTAAGGCGGTGCTGCGTCACCAGTACTGGCGCGCCGGGGTCCGGGCCGCTTGTGCCCTAGCGCGCCGCCTAGTCGCTGGAACCAGTACTGGCGCATCGGGGTCCGAGACCCAGAGACAGGGACTGGGAGCCAGGGGCCGGAAGGCTGGTGCCGGGCAGGTAGAACGACGGCGCCGCCCACCACGGAGGTGGACGACGCCGTCAGCGCCCGCACCGCGGCGGGCAATCAGGTCAGCCCTCGTGGTGGGCGTTCTCGCTGTGGGCGTTGTTGTAGAGCTCGACGAGGTCGGCGGGAATCCGGCCCCGGGTAGACACCTCGCGGCCCTGGGAAAGAAGCCACTCGCGCATCTCCTTGGTCTTGCTGTTGCGTACCGCGGGGCGCCCCTTGTGACGACGGCCTCCTGTGCGACGACCCTTGGAGGTCCACTCCTCGAAGGACTCGCGCAGGGCTGCTGCGTGCTCGTCTGTCAGGTCGATCTCATAGGTGACGCCGTCCAGTGCGAAGGTCACCGTCTGCGAGGCCTCGGAGCCGTCAATGTCGTCAACGAGGATCGTCTGTGTCCTGCGGGCCATGTTCTCTCCTTGAGAATGATCGTGAGTGTGCCGCTCCATTCATGCGGTCCCGGCAGTCACACTGTAAAACGAAACCGGGGCGGACGCAAACGAATTAGGGTCGTGTTATGTCTCAGCCCCGCGGGCCGGCGTCCACGGCGTCCCGGCCGTCGTGGAATAGGTGGTCGGCGATCTCCACCTGGACCATCTCCGCATTCGGGACGTCGTAGAGGGGCAGCGGGTCATTCGCGCTGGTCTGCAGGGTCAGGGTACCGCAGCCGAACAGGCGGTCCACCACGTCCCGGTCCAGCTGGACGTCGCTGATACGGCTCATGGGCAGGTCGTGGCCGGTCCTGCGCAGGATTCCCGAGCGTGTGACGACCCGCATGGAGGTCACGGTGTAGGTGGTGGTCATCCACCGCAGCCAGGGAAGGAAGAGGACGGGCACCGAGGCAATGAGGGTCACCGCCCACAGGATGATATAGGGCACCGAGCCCCAGGACACAGGCATCCAGACCGTCAGGACCACGGCCCCGGCCAGGATGACGACCTCAAGGAGCCCTGGCCACAGCAGAACCTTGGGGTGGGTGTGCATATGCCGGACCAGGACCTCGTCACGGCTCAGGAGGGTCTTGGAGGATGCCATGTCCTCATGGTGCCAGCGCCATCGACCGTACACACAGAGGCAGGGCCGTCCCGACGCCTCCTGCTACTCCCCATCGACCGGTACACACAGAGGTAGGACGCTCATGGTCCTCACCAGCGGCTGCGACCCACCGACCATATACAGAGGCGGGGCGCACCGGCCCGGCTGCGCCCGACCCCGTAGCCCACCGGCCACGTACACGGAGGCAGGACCGTTATGGTGTACCAGGCCATGGCGCGCACCGTCCCGGATCCGGACAGACCCGGATACCACTGCCCACCGAGGTGCTCCCCCGGGTCGAGAAGCTGACTTCGCAGACGCACGTTCTCTCTAAGCGTAAAACAAGGCGACCAACGCGGAACGTCGCGCACCGGCTCAGCCGCACGAGCCGGAGAAGCCCAGCAAGCGCGGGCGGCTGCTCCCGTGCCCCGGCTCAGCCGCCCACAAGCCCCGCCCCCACTGAGACAATGACCGGCACAATCCCCAGGAGGACGAAGGCAGGCAGGTGGCACAGCCCCAGAGGCACCACCAGGCGGACCGCCAGGCGCTGGGCCGCATCCTCGTCCGCGGCCGCCCGCCCGTCCCTGACGCAGGCGGCGGTCGCAGCCAGGAGCGGGCCGGGCGAGGCCCCGTCCTCCCAGCCGGGGCGCAGGCACCCCTCCAGGCGGCGGTAGCGCCCACCCAGGTCGTCGTCCTCGGGCGCCCGCCAGGCCTCCTCCCAGTCAGCCCCCAGTACCAGAGCCCGCCCCACCACGCCCAGGTCATCGTCCTCCACCGCCGGCCCCAGGGCCTCCAGGACCCCGGGGACGGAGGCGCCGGCGGCCAGCGCCGCCGAGGCCAGGTCCAGGACGAGGGCCTCGTCCACACGCGCCTGCCTGCGCTCAGCGGCCTGGACCAGGCGGCGGGTCAGGACGTGCCCCAGTCCCATGAGCCCGAGCCCGACCAGCCCCAGGGCGCTGCCCCACCCGCCGTCCAGGAGCACGTCCAGGGGCCGCGCCCCCACCATGGCCCCCAGGGCGAGTCCCAGGAGCGGCAGGGCCGCCAGGAGCCGGGCCGTGGTCCTGGGACCGCTCAGAGCAGCCGTGCGCGAGGCCTGGGCCCGGCCGGACTCGGCCACCCCCGCGGCCACGGCCTCAAGGATCCCGGCCAGGGGCGCCCCCAGCACCTGGGTGAGGCGGCAGGCCGCCAGCGCACCGGGCACGGCGGCCCTCAGCGCCCGCCGACGCTGCTCGGCCGGGCCCCGGGGCAGCTGCCACGTCCAGCGCCCGTCGTGACGGCGCGGCAGCCAGGCGGAGGGGGTGGCCGCCAGCGACGCCAGGGCGGGAGGGGTGCCGTCGGGGCCGGGCTGGGCGCCCTGGGTGACCCCCGCCCGTTCCAGGGTGCGTCCCCAGGCACGCGACGGCGTCGCCCCGGCGCGCAGGAGGGTGGCCACCTCGGTCAGGAGCAGGCCAATGTCCACCTCGGGGGTCGAGGCGCCCCGAGAGGCCGGGGCGGGGCGCCGTCGGGGCCCGGCAGGGATCTCCCGACGCGCGGGCAGGAGGAGGACGGCGCAGGCCAGGGCCAGGAGCAGGGCCACCAGGAGGGTGTTGGCGTCCATGTCCTCACCGCCTCACCCGGCTGGTGTCGCGTCCGCCACGCGGGGCCGCGGGCCCGTCCCACGTGGTCTCCCGGGCCAGGCCGGTGTCGCGTCCGCCACGCGGGGCTACGGCAGGACGCACGTCAGGCGGGCGGACGGGCGGGCCCTCACGCTCACGGCGCGGGGCAGCCGCACCGCACCCGCCGCCCAGGGCGGCCTCCACCGTGTCCCGGCCGACCAGGGCCACCAGATCCTCCACGGCCGGCCCCGCCCTGAGCACGCCGTCGTCCACCCTCAGCGCCTCCTGGCACAGGAGACGGCCCCCGGCGGGACGGCGCAGGGTGCCGATGCTCGTCACCAGGCGCCGGGCCCCGCCCGGGGCCTGCTGGCGCCTGAGGTGGATGACGGCGTCCAGGGCGCTGACCGCCTGGGCGGCGACGGCGTCCTCGCTCATGTCCGCCAGCGCCCCCAGCGCCGTGAGCCGGGCGGGCACGTCCGCCGGGGAGTTGGCGTGGAGCGTGGCCCAGCCGCCCTCGTGGCCGGTGTTCAGGGCGGTCAGGACGTCACGGACCTCCGGGCCCCGGCACTCCCCGAGCACGATCCGGTCCGGCCGCATGCGCAGGGCGGTGCGCACGAGCGTGGTCATGGGGACCGCGCCCACCCCCTGGATGTTCTCACCCCGCTCCTGGAGGTGGACCACGTGGGGGTGGTCGGGACGCAGCTCGCTGGCCTCCTCAATGCACACGATCCGCTCACTGGCGGGCACGAGGCTGAGCAGGGCGGCCAGCAGGGTCGTCTTGCCGGTTCCCGTGGCGCCGGTCACCAGGCAGGAGGCCCGGTGCGACACCAGGGCCGCCAGGACGCCGTCGAGCCCAGCCGGGACGGTCCCGGCGTCCCTGAGCTCGGCCAGGGTGAAGGCCCGACGGCGGCCGGTACGCAGGGCGATAAGCGTCCCGTCAGCACTCAGCGGCGGCAGGACGGCGTTGAGACGGGTACCGTCGGCCAGGGTGGCGTCCACAATGGGGCTGGCGTCGTCCAGGCGCCTGCCGCAGGCCGCGGCCATGCGCACGGCCAGGGCCCGGGCATCGGCCGGCGCGAGCCTGGCGGAGCGGACGGACTCAAGTCCGCGGCCACGATCGATCCAGGTGGCGTCACCGGTCACGAGGACGTCGGTGACGCCGTCGAGCTCCAGGAGCGCCTGGAGCGGCCCGGCACCCTCGACGTCGGCGTGGACGGCCCGGGCCAGACGCGCCAGGGTGCCCGCCCCCGCCGCCTGACGGGCCCCGGCGCCGATCGCGCTGCCCAGGTCCTCGCCCCGGGCCAGGGCGACCCGGACCCGGCCCACGTCGCCGACCATGTCATCGGGGTCACCAGGCAGGCTCCCCACGGTGGGCGTCATGCTGCCGACGGCGTGGCGGCCGCCGCGGACGGTCCCCGACACGGCGTTCACAACTCGTCTCCGTACTGGCTCGCGGACTCCCCCATCTCCTTCAGGAGGACGTCGGCCAGGGCCGCCACGGCCCGGTTCCACCGGCTGCGGCCGCTGGTGGGGTCCAGGCCGCGGGCGACCCGCTGGGCCAGGGCCTTGTCAGTGGGCAGCTGGGCAAGGATATCGGCCCCTGCCAGGTCCTCGATCTCGCTGCGGCTGAGGTCCTCACCGACGTCCCGCAGCAGGAAACGCACCTGGGTCCCCGACTCCTGGGAGCCCAGGGAGTAGGCCGGTCCCCGCAGGCGACGCACCAGGCTGACAGCGGCGCCCACCACGTACAGCTCACGGGAGGTCACCAGGAGCACCTGGGCCCCGGGGGGCGGGAGCTGGCCCCGGGGCAGGTCGATAATGACCAGGTCGTGGACGGCGGCCAGGGCCAGGATAGCGGCCTGGGCCTGCTCGACGGTGGCGCCGGCACGCCCGTCACCGGTCAGCAGGGCGGCACGCCAGAAACGGGGCAGGCCCGCCACCAGGCGGTCGGCCCGGTAGGCGACCTCCCCGGGGGGCAGGTCCGCCCAGTGCAGGCCCGGCCGCGCGTCGTTACCGGTGAGCAGGCCCAGAGGGCACCCGGGGTCGCAGTCGACGATGGCGACGTTGAGCCGGGAGGCCAGCTCCCTGGCCAGGCCCAGGACCAGGGTGGAGACGCCCAGGGCGCCTCGGGCGCCGACGACGGCCAGGATCTGGGCGCGCGCCGGGTGCTGGGCCGCCATGAGCGCGGCGATAAGGCGCTCAGGACCGCTGACGGCGCTGAGTCCGCGCAGGTCCAGGGTCCTGGACCCCGGTGGCAGGTTCCGGCCCTGTGGCCCCTCGATCAGGTAGAGGGTCTGCCTGCTGGACTGAGGCGCTACCTGCAGGAGTATCTCGGGGTCGTCCGGCTCCGGGAGGACCAGCGGCGGGCGGCCGGTACAGATGCGCGTCATCTCCAGGCACCAGTCCGGGGGCTCCTTCAGGAGGCTCAGGACGAGGACGTCCGGGGCGATGAGGGTGGTGTCGGCCGGGGTGTCCGGCCACTGGACGGAGGCCGCCCTGTCGTAGAGGGCGTCCTCCTCAAAGAGGTCGTACCTGCCTTGCCACCCGAGGCCGGCAGGCCCGCCCTCAGGAAGCTCGTCGTAGGTGTCTGGGTAATCGTGGTCCATGGCCCCTCCCAAGGCTGAGCCAGGCCAGGCGCCTGGCGGATGGCACCAGAGTGTGCTGCCGCACCGACAGGACGCATCTCAGTCATCAGAGCCTGTGGAAAACCTGTCGGGAAGCGGCACCTGTGTGCTGAGTGACGCCGCATGATCTCGCCAAAACACCGTCAACAAGGCTTGAGAAGCAAGGTTGACGGATGAGGCCAGGACGGCATCGGTCAGGCGATTGTAGTCTGAACCGGGGTCTCTCAGGAGCACGGGACCGCACCTCGTTCATCCCTGGTAGCGAAGCCGCTGCGAGCAGGGTCAGGAGCAGGCGCGTCCGGCACGACACGCCGGGGTGGCGTAGCGCCCCGGGAGACGCCGGGGTGGTACGACGATGACGCAACGATGGGAAACCGAGTCAAGCGGGCCCTCGTCAGGGGTGTCGTCAGGACGCTGTCAGCGGGCGCGGCAGCTGACGCCGGTGCCCTGGTGCTCCGGCGCTCTGGTGCTCCGGCGTGCTGGTGCCCGCCGGGGCAGGCGGACGCCGGACGCCTCCAACCGCTCCCCGAGCACCTTTCCCGTAACTACAATACATGCCTGTTCAAACATTACATGTTATGTTTGACATCTTTTCGTGAGACAGTATTGACGAGGTCTTAGAACGTCTGACGACACACACCGAGGATATCATAAATTATTACACACATACTAACATCTTCCGAGATTATTAAGGAGTTATTAGGTCTGCGACCGACTGAGTGGACGCCACAAATAGGAGCTGTGCGCACCGAGCACCCAGCCCACCTGGGACGACGGCCTGGACCCCGGCTGAGCCCCCGGGAGTGACGGGCCCACTGTCGACCGGCAGCGGGACGAGCTATGGGCAATAACCATATTGTGATCAGCACGTGAATCGCGTGCCCGAACGCCAGGAAGAAAGATATGGCCAGAATTAAACAAAACGGTATTCTGGGGTGGCTTCTGCGGGGTTCCTGGTTGACGTCTGCGGAGCGTCTCGTATATGATGGCCTCGTGCATATCGACATGACGGACGAGGAACGGGACGTCCTCATCAGGTGGAAGAAGCGCGCGGACACCTACAAGCTTGTGCGGATGAAGTCGGAGGCGATTGTGTACGCCGCCCGAGGCGTCGGCCTGGACATCATCGCGGAGATGGTCGAGCGGACTGAGAAGACGGTACGCGAGTGGCTCTCGGAATGGCGGAGGTACAGGCTGGGATCCGTGGTGACCGGGCATGCCGGAGGCGAGAACGCGGCGAAGCTCAGGAGGGCGCAGAAGGAGGAGCTGGAGGAGGTCCTCAGCAGGCCGCCCTCGGAGTCGGGAGTCAAGGCCGCCTTCTGGGACGTCCCGGCCCTCAGGGACGTCGTGCAGACAGGATTCGGAGTCGAGTACAGGTCGGACTCCTCCTGACCTGCTGCTCATGCGCTTCCTGGGAATGAGCCTCTGCTGCCCCGACCCCTTCGACAAGCGCCGCGACGAGGAGGCCATCACCAGGCGGATGACCAGGACCCGGCACCAGGTCAACGACCTGCTCCAGGAGGGCTGGGAGGTCTACACCGTCGACGAGGTCCGCGCCCGCCACGAGGCCGAGACAAGACGCACGTGGCCTCCCCGGGAGGAGGACAAAACTGTACGTGGACCGCGAGAAGGCGAGCCAGTCGTTCCTCGGAGCACCGGGCCTGACGACCAAGAAAATGAGGATCTACCCCATCGAGGGAAACCAGAACACCGAGCAGACCATCCTCATGACGGGGCCGCCTCCAACGAGAGACCGACGAGGGAAAGAAGACCACGGTCGTCCTGGACAACGCCAGGTTCCACCACGCCAGGGCCCTGACCGACCTCTACGCCCCCGGCCAGGCCCCGGACGCATAACACCCATCTACCTCCCCCCCCTACGCCCCCGACCCCGGGCCCCACGCAACACGTACGGGACGCCGCCAAGAACCAGCACCGCCAACCCCCGCGCGCTCGCCCCGGAGAAAACCTTCACGGCCTTCACCACCTACATCACCAACCGCACCTTCGACTACGACCTCGAGCACCTCCCAACCACACCACCACACACCGATCTTGTTTAATTCCGACCATAAACAGCCTGAAACACGAGCTTCAAGACCGTCCGAAAGACGTCCAGAAGTCCATCGGCCATGAACAACCCCCTTTTCTGGCTCACCAGGTCCTGGAGCCCCTTGGGCGCCTGAATGACCACCTGCCCCGGGTCGGTACTGAAGGGCGAGCAGGTGATGATGTCGTACACGACACCAACACGTTCACACCCTACCGCTAGCGGACAGGAAGGACGTCCCCGGGGCCTTCCTAACCGCACCCCCACCACCAGCAGGCGGGGAGGGCGAGCTGCAGCAGGTTAGGACCAGCACACCACAGGCGCGGACGACGGTCATCAGGGTTCTGGCTCGGCGAGGCACGAGGTTACCTCTCGTTGTCTGTTGGGTTCCGAGCCGACTCTAGCGGAAGTCATCGGTTCTTGTGGAAGTGATAAGTACCTGGAAGCAGTGGCTTCCGGCACTGACGATGGGAGCGTGTCAGAGCCCCTGAGGAAGCGCCTGGGCGCCAACCTACGCGCCGAGCGGCATCGACGCGCTCTGACGCAGGAGGCCCTCGCCGAGCACCTGGGAGTGACGGCCCGCTACCTGGCGGGCATCGAGCGCGGCGAGCGCAATCTGACCCTGGACTCCGTCGACGCCCTGGCCAGCCGCCTCGGCCTGGACGCCCTCGGCCTGCTCACAGGAAGACCTCCGCGCCCGTAACGACCCCGGGCCGCGCCCGGCGCCAGGCTCAGCGCCGAGGCCACCACGACCCACGACACGCCCTCGTGCTCGACCATCTCACGGGCATGGGCGGCGACCCCCTCCTCCACGACGTCACGCAGCAGCGCCAGGTCCCGTAGCTCGGCCTCCGTCTGAGCCACGTCCGGGCACCCCACCCACCAGCTAAGGGCCACCACGCGTTCACGAGCGCCACTCCGCACACCCATCCCCCTCACAGCCAGAGAGACCGGCCCGGGCGTCCCAGCCCTAAGAGGACGCACACAAGCAGACCAGTCTCGGAACAGGACCCGGGCTGCCGTCGGCGGCCGCCGATCAAGCTCCAGGCCTGTAGGTCTCGGGAGCCGTGCTGGAGTGTCGCCTCCGCCCAGATCGACTCATACGGCTATGATTCCCCTAGGTGTTGGCCGCCTGGCACCTGCCCCACCGTATCCCGACCGATTGGACCATGATGGCGAAGTCAGTGTTCTACTCATTCCACTACGAGCATGACGTGCACCGTGTGCAGTTAGTAAGAAACATCCATGCACTTGAAGGGCAACCATTACTTGACTCCCAGGACTGGGAGACGGTGAAGCGTCAGGGTGACGCGGCGATCAAGCAGTGGATCGACAAGCAAATGAACTATAAGAAAGCCGTGATCGTCTTGGTCGGAAAGCATACCGCAGGACGTAAGTGGGTGAAGTACGAGATCAGACGTGCATGGGAGATCGGCAAGCCATTGCTCGGCATCCGAATTCACGGCATTTCATCCATGGGCAGCACAGACTCACCTGGCACCAGCCCGTTCGACCCGGCTTCCGGCATCCCACTGTTTGACCCAACTGTCACCGATCACTTGGGCAGAATCGACTCGGCAGCCACATAAAAGAAGCTAGAAAACAATCTTGAACTTTGGTCATCCTGTGGTGTCACAAAATAATGACATTCGACCATAATTGTCCATTTTGCATCATTGCACAGGAAAATGAGCCTGGAACTAGAGAAGTTTATCGCGACGATCAGACGGTCGCTTTCTTTCCCAAGGAACCCGCAACGCTTGGACACACACTTGTCGTCCCCACCAAGCACATGGCGACCATATGGGACGTCGACACGAATACCGTGCAGGCGCTAACTAATACTGTCCACAGGATTTGTCTGGCAGTTCGAGAGGCACTGCATCCCGAAGGCCTTAACATCATCCAATCGAATGGCGATGCGGCTACCCAATCTGTTCTACACCTCCACATACACATAGTCCCGCGCTGGACTGGGGATGCGATGGGACCGATCTGGCCAGATGAGACTAACTATTCAGACCAACAGAAGGATGTGGCGCTTCGGCGAATTCGCGACGTAATGAGACAGACTCATCGAAGTGACCCTTTCGTCG
Organism: Actinomyces sp. oral taxon 897; assembly: GCF_002999235.1. Classification (NCBI taxonomy): domain Bacteria; kingdom Bacillati; phylum Actinomycetota; class Actinomycetes; order Actinomycetales; family Actinomycetaceae; genus Actinomyces; species Actinomyces sp. oral taxon 897. Next base: position 1,930,684 of record NZ_CP027236.1, read on the forward strand.
CCCCCGAAGATCGGCGAAAGCATCTTGACTACATTCAAGCAGTAGTAACCCGCCAGTCCGCAGCGTCATCCTCAGCAAAAAGTTGGCTACTACCTATCGTTACTGCGACCTTCGGATTCGCCCTCACTGAACAGTCATGGCCTCTAGCCGCCATCGGACTATTCTCTATACTGCTTTTCGCCTACCTAGACGCCAACTACCTGAGAAGCGAAAAACGATTCCGTTCCCTATACAACACCGTCGCACAATCACGACGCCCGATCCCTGACTTCACGCTCGACCCCAGCGACGCAGAAGACCTACCTACTAACGACATAGCAATCAAGTCTAAGTGGAGAAGATTCTCTGAGGCGTATCTACCTGAGTGGGACATATGGCGATCTTGGTCTATATTACCCTTTTATACCGCATTATTTGCGCTAGGAACCGGGGTGATAGGGCTTATCGTTCTGAGAAGCGCGAAATAAATGGCGTCGCATCGGTTTCTTTACTGATCATCAGAAAGGTCACTTCCAAGCAATCTCAATAGATCCAGGGTTAAAACCCTTTCCGGCCCTGCTTCTGCGGTCTCAGTGTGACCGTCATTAGCACGTCGATCACCGACCGCTGCACGGCACGGTTCCCGCTCAGGAAGGCCTCTACCGGGTTCTCAGCACCCAGAACGGGCAGGCCACGCCCCGACGCCTGGGGCCAGCCACTCGGCCTCCAGGCGCTCGATCTCATCCCGTGCCGAGTCACGCACGCGGGCCAGGTCCGCGCCGAGGTGCTTCCTCGTGTTGCTGCCCGTGCGGTTAGTGGCCCCATGGACTGCACAGTCCACCAGTGATCAGCGTCTACCAGCGCCTCCCAGGTTCCGAGGACGGGCTCCCCGACTTCGTCCTTGACGATATTGTCACGCTATCGCCGTTGATCGCAATCCGAGCAGCCTGACACCCTTGGGGCGCGCACCTGCTCAGCTCGTTGACGCTGTGGCCCCAAGCCTCCCACCAGGACCGGCTCGACGCGAGCTCCGGCGGGCGACGTCTCGCGAGGAACGAACCCCGGGGCCCGCGGACTCGCATCAGGCCACTGGGCTCTTCCTGGAGACCTGGATCCGGGTCACCGCTACTACCCTGGACCAGGAGCTCCCGCACCAGGCGGGAACGTGACAAAGTGACAGAGGGGAGCGCACATGGTGACCAGGGGAGCAGGGAGGGCGAGTGCCGAGGACCGACTCGCAGCCCTCATTGAGCTGAAGCAGGCTGTCGCCGACGACAAGACCGCCCGCGAGGACGCGGCAGCAGCACGGGACCGGCTGCGCGCGGCCGCCCTGGCCGCCGTGGACGCGGGGGCCAGAGCGACGGAGGTAGCAGAGCTGGCTGGCGTGCAGCGTAGCATCATCTACCGTTGGCGTGACAGGAATCACCCTCACTAGAGTGCCCGCAAAATGCATACCAACCGTACACCGTGATGCACAGGTCATCAGGAGAACACCAGGGCCTGACTGAGCAACTCAACAGAGGCCTATTGCGCGACCTCCTTGCGACCATCATCGCAGTCACCACCGTCATCAGGATGGTGCTCACCGTGATCAGCACGGTCCTCACCGCGATCGGCCTGGTGCTGGAAACCCTGTTCCGGATCGGCCCGAGGAAGGCACGGGCGTCACTGCAAGCCGTCACCGCGAGTAGCGGCGTCAGTGACCCTCGTGGGGCGGGCTGGAAGTAGTACTAGTACCTCCAGCCCGCCCCCACCAGGCTACCCCACCACGGAGGACAGAGAGGAGGAAGGCATAAGCACGAGCAGGTGGATCGCGGTGACCGTCCTGGCCGCCACGGTCGTCATCGGCGTGGCCCTGTACCGGGTCAGCCCCGGCATCACCAGCCGGGGCCTCCTGGCCACGGTCTGGGCCGTCTGGGGCGTCAACCTCGGCGTCAACACCACCGTCCTGGTCCTGCACCGGGACTGACAGGGACTTTCTCACCGGTTCCGGTAAGGCCCTGTCAGGCGCGCTGTCCCGCGTCAGGCGCGCTGCCCTGCGGAAACGGCCGACGGAATGGCCGACGCGGCCCGGGCGGGAGGCCTCGGGATCAGGAGCGGCAGCACCCACCTCCCGGCGGAGTACCGCCGCTCCCGCCGTGGAGCCGCTTGTCGGACTCGAACCGACGACCTGCTGTTTACAAGACAGCTGCTCTACCAACTGAGCTAAAGCGGCGTGAGAGGCTCTCACCGGGGCCCGGCCACCGAGGACCCGGAGGTCACCACGACCGGCCGGACCGGGGGCCAGGTCTCCGGCCTGCGACCCCGGGGCTGCCTGCCCGTCTCCTGGCCGCCCGGGAGCAGTCTGACACACCTGACCGCCCCTGCGGAAACCGACCTGTCGGCGCGGGACCAGCCCCGGTCAGCTCCCCCCGTCGCCGGGAGCCTGCGAGGGGGTGCCCGTGCCGCCGGCCCCGTCCGTGGGCCCCGGGCTGGCCTGCCCGGGCGTGGAACTGGCCTGCCCGGGCGTGGGGCTGGCACCGCCCGCCCCGCCCCCAGGACCTCGGTAAAGGCCTGGGGGTTGGTGAAGAAGCTGTTGTCGAGCTTGAGCTCCTTGCCGTCCAGGAAGGCCTTCGGGGTGGAGTCCAGGTTGTAGCTGCGGAAGGTCTTGTTGCCGGCCTCGAGCCAGTCCCTGTAGGTCTCCCTGTTGACCTCCGTCTCGATCCTGTCCGCCAGGGAGGCGGACAGGCCCGCGGACTTGGCCACGGCGACCACGCCGTCCAGGGTGTAGTCAGTGGTGTCCTTGGTCTGGTAGATCCGGGCCAGGGACTCCAGGAGGGCGTTGTGGACCGCGAGCACCTTGTCAGGCTCGTTATCCAGGGCCAGGCCGACGGCGGTCATGCACCAGTCCGTCCACGCCTGGCCGAGGATCTTGGCCGGCTGGAAGACCAGGGTGATCTTCTTCTCGGCCACGAGCGTGGAGAACTCCTCGGCGTGGGCGACGTCGAGGTTGGCGCAGAAGTGGCAGGCGTAGTCGAAGATGATCTTCAGCTCCCGGGCGCCCTCGTTCACGGTCCCGATCCCCTCGGCGCCCACGGACCACGAGCCGTCCTGGGCGACGTGCTTGGGCAGGGAGAGTCCCTGACTCTCCCGCAGCTCCCGCCTCTCCTTCTCCTTCTTCTTCCGGTCTATGACCAGGAGCGTGCCCGCGGTGGTCCCGCCCACGAGGACCAGCGCCCCGCCCGCGATGAGGGCGCGCCGGGTGACCTTCTGGCGCTGGGCCCGACGTTCTTGCTCCGCGCGCAGGGCCCGGGCCCGGGCGCGGGCGGCCTCGCGACGCTCAGCCTTGGTGGGGCGGGACTCGTATGAGGGCACTGGGCACTCCTCAGCTCTGACGTCACCAGGCGGGTGACGGCTCGATAATCCGACGACGGCGGACGCTAGCCATTGTGCCTGACCGCCACCTGGGAGGACGCCTCCGGCCGGTGCGCCACGCCTCACACCCATCCGCGCTCCAGGGATTCTGGCCGGCTCCCGGCCGTGCAGCACCGGGGCCCACCAGCCGCAAGGGGCACCGTCCCGGCGCCCACCGGCGCCCAGGCACCGACCAGGTCCTCTCCCGGTCCACGGGCGGCACCGTCCCGACGCCCCAGGGATCCGGCCCCTCCCGGCAGCCCGCCGGGCGGGCCCGCCTGCGGCCGGCCCGTGCAGGCGTTGCCGGTGGCTGGCGCCCCGACCCCGCGTCCCCGCCAGCACCGCACCCGCCCACAGCCCTGAGCGTGACGAGAGGCTCAGGACGAGGGTGACGGGATGGTGTACAGGGGCTCCAGGGTCGCCGCGGGCAGGACCTGGCCGACGAAGAGGAGGATGAACACGCCGGCCAGCAGGAGGAAGGCGAGGACGAGGCCCGTACGCCCGCCGCTGCTGGGAGCCACCATGTCGACAATGCTGGCGGCACCCCGCCGGGTGGCGGCCGCCCACGGGGCCAGCCACGCGCTCAGCAGGAACAGCGCGGTGACCACCGCCATGCCGATGCCGTCTATCCGGTAGGCGACCGCCGGCTCGTAGGCGTCCACCCCGTTGGCGTTAATGATCCCGGCCAGGACCAGCAGGACCAGGAAGCCCACGAACGCCCCCATCAGGACCGCGAAGACCGCCGAGACAATGGACCGCAGCAGGTACCAGGGCATGGCCGCCCACATGCGCGAGTCGTCGGAGCGGCTGACGCCGCCCACGCGCAGGCGGTGCCAGCGCCGGGCGTCGGTGGCGCGCCCGACGACGCCGGCCAGGAGCATGAGGACCAGCGCCAGCAGGCCGGCCACCGCCGGCCGCCACAGCCCCATGGCGCTCAGCACCACGCCCAGGGCGAAGACCGTCCCCGGACGCCTCTCGGGCTCGCGCGCCCACGCCGGCAGGACCCCCGGCGTCGGCCGGGGGGCCACCGGGGCGTAGCGGCGGACCGGTGCGGGGGCCGGGACGGGCGGGGGCACCGGTGCCGGCCGGGGGGCCATCGGCTGCTGGGAGGCGACCGGAGGCTGCGGTGCGGGGGCCGGGGCGACGGGGCGGTGCGTGGCCCCCGCCTGGGGGAACTGCCCGTAGACCGTGCCGTAGTCGGAGGCGACGCCGGGGGTCCGCGTACGGGGCTCGGGGTAGCCCTCCTGGGGGCGCTCGCCCCCCCAGGAGGGCGGGGAGCCCACGACGTCCGCGGAGGCGGTGGAGCCGCTGGGGGCGAAGCTCGGCGGCAGGGGCGCCGAGGCCCAGCGGTCCTGGTCCGTCGGCCCGGCGACGTCGTCCTCAGGTTCCTCCTCGGCCTGGGTCACCCAGTCCGGGACGGCGTCCTCCTCGGCCTCAGGGGGGAAGATGCCGTACTTGTCGGGGAAGACCCCGTAGGTCATGACCTCGTCCACGGCCTCCTGGCCGAGGTAGACGGCCAGGGCCCGCTCGCCGGTACCGCCCGCGGCCACCTCGTCCAGCACCGAGAGGACCACCCCGTGGGGCAGGCGGTAGGCGGCCTCGGGGGCCAGGGCCAGGGTGAGGCAGTGGGCCAGCACCGGGTAGGTGTCCGGGAGGCTGCCGAGCTCGGGCCGCCCGGTGTAGACGCGCCGGAAGACGCTCTGCCACGGGCCCGAGCCGAAGGGGGCGGAGCCGGTCAGGACGAAGAGCACCACCCCGGCCCAGGCGTACCAGTCCACGCCCTCGTTGGGGGAGGCGCCGTCGAGCATCTCGGGGGGCAGGTAGCCGGGGGTGCCGGTGACCTGGCCGGTCTGGGTCAGCCGGACGTCGTCGGCCACCTGGGCGATGCCGAAGTCGATCAGGACGGGGCCCTGCGCGCCGAGCATGACGTTGGAAGGCTTGAGGTCACGGTGGATGACCCCGGCCTCGTGGACCGCCTCCAGGGCCTCGGACAGCCCGTGGGCGAGGTCGGCCAGCTCGGTGCTGTCGGTGGCGGGGTCGTAGACGCCGTGGTCGTCGATCTCGGCGCTGAGGGTGGGGCCGTCCACGAGCTCGGTGACCACGAAGGTCAGCCCGTCCCAGGAGTCCGGGTCCTCCCCCTCCCCGGTCTCGATGTCCAGCACGCGGGCCACCCGGCTGTCCTTGACCCGGGAGATGACCGAGGCCTCACGACGCAGGCGGAGCCGGGCGGTGGCGTCGGCGGCGACCTGCGGGTGGAGGATCTTCATGGCCACGCGCAGGCCGTCGGCGTCCTCGGCCTCCCAGACCGCGCCCATGCCGCCGGCGCCGAGGCGACGCACCAGACGGTAGCCACCTGCCAGACCGCCCTCGCGCAGTGCCGTCCGGGATCCGGAGGTCACGGCACTGGGCGTCTCGTGACGGCGGGGCCGGGCGCCAGGAACGGAGGTGCTCACGTGGCCCACAGTACCGGGGACACCCGACAGCCACATAGACGTGCGACACATCACAGTGTGTGATGGTAAGCTAGGTGGTTCCATTGGCGCCGTCCTGTATGTCATGATCAGCCTATGTCCTACCGGAGCCTACTGGTGGACATGTGTCAGTGCGGACACGCATTCGGCACCTTTCATGCGGATCGTCCGGCACGTACCTGCCGGTGAAGGGACAGCAACATGGCAAGCGTGACTTTCGACCACGCCACTCGTATCTACCCAGGTAATGACCGCCCGAGCGTGGACTCCCTCGACCTGGAGATCGCCGACGGCGAGTTCCTGGTCCTGGTCGGCCCCTCCGGCTGCGGGAAGTCCACCTCCCTGCGCATGCTCGCAGGCCTCGAGGACGTCAACTCCGGCCGCATCCTCATCGGTGACCGCGACGTGACCGACGTCCAGCCCAAGGACCGTGACATCGCCATGGTCTTCCAGAACTACGCGCTCTACCCGCACATGACCGTCCACGACAACATGGGCTTCGCCCTGAAGATCGCGGGGACCCCCAAGGACGAGATCGACGCGCGGGTCCGTGAGGCCGCCAGGGTCCTGGGCCTGACGGAGTACCTGGACCGCAAGCCCAAGGCCCTGTCCGGCGGCCAGCGCCAGCGCGTGGCCATGGGCCGCGCCATTGTGCGCAAGCCCAAGGTCTTCCTCATGGACGAGCCGCTGTCGAACCTGGACGCCAAGCTGCGCGTCCAGACCCGCACGCAGATCGCCTCGCTCCAGCGCTCGCTGGGCGTCACGACGGTCTACGTCACCCACGACCAGACCGAGGCCCTGACCATGGGCGACCGCATCGCGGTCCTCAAGGACGGCGTCCTCCAGCAGGTCGGCACCCCGCGCGAGATGTACGACAAGCCCGCCAACGAGTTCGTGGCCGGCTTCATCGGCTCGCCGGCCATGAACCTGGGCCGCTTCACGGTCTCCGGCGACGTCGCCACCCTCGGCGCCGCCAAGATCCAGCTGTCCAAGGCCACCCTGGACGCCATCGCCCCCGAGGACGGCGGCAAGGTCACCATCGGCTTCCGTCCGGAGTCCCTCGAGGTGGTCTCCGCCTCCGCCGAGCACTCCATCCCGGTGCGCCTGTCCTTCGTGGAGGAGCTGGGGAGCGACGCCTACATCTACGGCGAGCTCGTCGGCGCCGAGGGCTCGGAAGAGAAGCTGGGCTCCGGTGAGGACTCCAGCCAGATCATTGTCCGCGTCCCCCCGCGCACCGCGCCGGAGCCGGGCGAGACCGTCTACGTGCGGATCAAGCCCGGCCAGGAGCACATCTTCTCCGCCTCCACCGGCGAGCGCCTGCCTGCCTGACCGGCACGTACCCGGGCCCTGCCCGGCATGAGGAGCCCCGTCCCCGCGGCGGGGCTCCTGCCCGCCCCGGCTCTCCCGCCCGGGCCAGCACGCCCCGGCGCCGCGCGCCGCTCAGGGCGCGGACGAGGATGTCGCGCGCCCAGCACGCCCCGCTCCCACCCGGCACGGACCAGGCTTACCTGAGACAATGACCCCATGCCCCAGTCCATACAGATCACCGCGGCGACGACCGACCCCGCCCTGCTCGACCTGCCGTGGGAGCTCCCCCTCCAGGAGTGGCCCGCCGAGGTCCTGGCCGCCCTTCCTCGTGGCCTGTCACGGCACATTGTGCGCTTCGTCAACCTCTCTGAGCGCGTCATCGCCGTCAAGGAGATCGGCGAGTCGGTGGCCTACCGGGAGTACGAGCTCCTCCGTAACCTGCTGCGCCTGGGAGCCCCCTGCGTCATCCCCACCGCCGTCGTCACCGGCCGCACGGACCTGAGCGGGCAGGCCCTCAACTCCGTCCTGGTCACCGAGCACCTGTCCTACTCCCTGCCCTACCGCGCCCTGTTCAGCCAGTACATGCGCCCCGAGACGGCCACCCGCCTCATTGACGCCCTGGCCGTCCTCCTGGTGCGCCTGCACCTGCTGGGCTTCTACTGGGGGGACGTGTCCCTGTCCAACACCCTCTTCCGCCGCGACGCAGGGGCCTTCGCCGCCTACCTGGTGGACGCCGAGACCGGCGAGCTCCACACCGAGGGGCTCACGGAGGGCAAGCGCCTGTACGACATCGACGTCGCCCGCACCAATATCATCGGCGAGCTCATGGACCTCCAGGCCGGGGCCCTGCTGGAGCCCAGCGTGGACACCATCGAGGTCGGGGACCGGATCGTCACCCGCTACACCGAGCTGTGGAACGTCCTGACCGCCGAGGAGTCCTTCTCCATGTCCGAGCGGTGGCGCGTACGGCACCGTATCGAAAAGCTCAACGAGCTGGGCTTCGACGTCGGCGAGCTCATTATGCGCACCGACGAGCGCGGTAACCACCTGGTCATCCAGCCCAAGGTGGTCGACGCCGGCCACTACCACCGTCAGGTCATGCGCCTGACGGGTCTGGACGTCCAGGAGCGCCAGGGCCAGCGCATGCTCAACGACCTGGAGGCCTACCGGGCCATGTCCGGGCGCAAGGACGACCCCATCGAGCTGGTGGCCCACGACTGGCTGGCGGAGGTCTTCGAGCCCACCATCCAGGCCGTCCCCATGGAGATGCGCCGCAAGCTGGAGCCGGCGGAGATCTTCCACGAGATCCTCGAGCACCGCTGGTACATGTCCGAGCAGCAGCGGCGGGACGTCAGCACCAAGGAGGCCGTGGACGACTACGTCGCCCACGTCCTGCCCCAGCACCGCGACGAGCAGTCCTTCCTCTCCCTGGGGGACACCCAGGAGATGGCCGCCATCTTCGACGACACCGCCCCGGTGGACGAGCCCCTGGGGGACGACGCCGAGTTCGCTGCCCGCGACGAGGAGACCGCCGCCGCCTACGAGGCCAACCCCCTGGGCTTCACCGCCGGGATGCGCTTCAAGGGAGAGTGAGCCGCCCCGGCATCCGGGCCGGGCCATTCCGCAAGGACTAACTCCTTATCGAGGAGCCGTGGCCGCCCCTGGGTGGTGCGCCGCTACGCCGTCGTCCCCGCCTGGACGGCACGACACAGCGCCTGGGCCTCGGTGACCCCCACCAGGAGCGCCTCGGCCTGCCACAGGATCCAGTCGGTGACCCCCTGAGAGGTCCCCGAGGCGTAGGCCCGGGCCGCGGCTGAGTAGGCCCCGGGGGCCTGGGCGGCGTACTGGTCGGCCACCGCTGTGCCCGTGGGCTCCAGGCCGTCACGGGTCACCAGGTGCCTGACCACCAGGCGGGCCACGGCGGCGTTGCCGGAGGTGAAGGGACGGACCGTGATCAGCTCGCCGTGGACGACGGCAGCACGCACCAGGGCGGGCAGGCCGGGGGCCTCAATGAGCTCCAGGAGGGGGTCCAGGCGGGCGGCAAGAGCCCCGCCACGGGGCGCGTCACCCGGTCCCCCCTCACGCAGGGGCATCGCCTCCTCACGAGGAGCACCCACCTCACCAAGGGGGATGACCCCCGCACTCGCCAGAGGCCCGGTGACGTCACGGTGGAGGGTCGCCAGGAGGGTCCGGGCACTCGGCTGGGTCGGACGCAGGTCACCGCGCAGGTCAGGCATCCAGGCCACCAGGCGGGTCCCGGCCCGCCAGATCCCGGCGACGGCGTCGAGCGCGGGGTCCGCGCTGGTCGGCCTGGTCAGGTCGGCGGCCGCCACGTGCTCACGCAGCAGGGAGGCCGGCACGGGCGCCCCCTCGACCGCCCCGGAGGCGACGGCGCAGCGCACAGAGGCCTCAGCCCGCGCCTCCCGCCAGCGACGGCGCAGGGCCTCGTTCCAGCGCAGTGCGGCAGTCGCCTCGTCCAGGGCCTCCTGAGCCCGGACCACCCGGGGCTGGGCGGCCAGGGCACGCAGGACCGGAACCAGGGCAGAGCCGGCCCGCGGCTGCGCGGCCGTCCCCGGAGCCGACCGCGGCGACCTCAGGGCTGGCCCCGCGGCCAGCCTCGGGGCCGGTCCCGGACCTGGCAGGGGTCGTGGGCCCGTGCTAATACCAACCACGGCCCCACTGTCCCACACCACACTAGGATCAGTCTGTGACCACCCTCCCCGCACCCCCGACGCCCTCACGCGGACTCCCCGCCACCCCTCCCCAGGGGCGACGCCGCGACCACCTCCTGGTCTGCGCCGAGAGCCTGGCCCTGGTAGCCCTGGTCCTGGTCGGAGCCAGGGGCGCCTTCGTGAACGTCATGACCGGGGACCACACGGAGGCGGTCATCACCATGGCGGTCATCGGCACCGCCTGCCTGCTGGCCCAGATCTCCTTCGCGCGCCGCTCCTCCCTGGGAGGGCTCGTCGGAGGGGTCGCCGCCCTGGCCACCAGCCTGCCGCAGCTCATGGCCACCTCCCCCAGGCAGCTGCCCGAGTGGTGGCTCACCACCATATCGGTGGACCACAGCCTGTACGTGGGGGCCCTGCTGCTGGGAGGGAGCCTGGGAATGCGCCAGGCACGCCGGGCAGGACGGGCCGAGGCCCGCACCGCCCGCCAGCTCGCCGCGCAGGACCGGCAGATGGGCCGGCAACCGGCGGCCCCGCCCTCGCGACGCCGCAGCCACCTGCTCTCCGGGGTGCTGACGCTGGCCGCGGCCGGCGCCGTCGTGCTGCTGCTGCGTCAGGACGGGCCCCTGGTCACCGGCTACGGCTACGCCCTGGCCTGCGCCCTCATCCTGCTCCTGGCAGCGGCGGGGACCGCCCGATCGACCCTGGGAGCGCGCGTGACCGGGACGCTCCTCATCCTGGCGGGCCTGCCCGGCCTCCTGTGGGGCCCCCTGCTCCCCAGCGACCCGGCCGCCCAGCTCCTGCCCCAGGACCCCACCGGCACCACCCTGGTGCTCATAGGGATCCTCCTGTCCACGCTGGGATGGGGCGCCCACGCCGCCCGACGCCAGGGCCGCACCGCCCAGGCCGCCGCCCTGCACACCCGCGAGGCCTGAGCAGGGTCGGCGCACTCCCTGGGCACCGCCCCGCCCTGCACGCCCGCGAGGCCTGACACACAGCCCCGGGCCCCATGGGCACCGCCCCGCAGCGGGGCCCGGCACAGGGCCAGGGCGCCCCGCTCCTGGCGGCCACTCGGGTGGTGACCAGCGGGGCCCGGCACAGGGACCAGGGTGTCGACCAGGGGCCACCGACGCACCCGCGTCAGCCCCCAGGCCACGGGAAGATCACCCACCGCCGCTCCGGCACGCCTCCCGCGCTCGCGACCCCCGCACCACTACGGTGTCACGCAGAAGGAGGGCCTCTTGAGCACTGACAACCCGCGCACCCCCGCCAACACCCCGGACGAGCTGATCACTCCCGACATCGTGCCCGTACTGGACGAGTCCGGCCGGGTCGTTGAGACGGTCACGGCCGCCACCCCCGCCTCCCCGGGCACCGAGGCGCACGACCGGCACCTCCTGATCCAGGACGGCGACGTCCCCGGCCCCGCGCACAGCGCCGACGGGGCACCCCCCTCCTACCCGGTACGCCGTCGCCCCGCCCCGGGCGGTACCGCCTCCGCCGGCTCCGCGACCCCGCCCGGTACCGCCTCCGCCAGCCCGCGGCGCCAGCCCCGTCCGGGACCGGGGTCAGCCCCCGTGTTCACCTCCCACTCCGCGCCCTCAGCGCCACGGGCCGGCTCGGCGGGCCCGGTCGACCCGCCCGTGTTCGCCCCGCACTCGGCTCCCTCGGCCCCCTCAGCGCCCTCGGCCACGCCGGTGGCACCGGCGGCGCCGCCATCCCTGTTCACCCCCGACTCCGCACCCTCGGCCCCTTCGACCGGCTCCGCGCCCTCAGCGGCCCCCGTCACCCCCTCAGCGGGCCCGGGCTCCGCCCCCTCGGCCACCTCAGCACCCTCCGTCACCTCCCGGTCAGGCCGCCCGACCCCCGCCAGGGACCTGCCGGTCCAGGCCGGCGACCTGCCGGTGCGGGCCGACGAGCCTCCCGCCCAGGCTCCCCGCACGCGCAGTGAGCGCTCCGGGCGCCTGGCCACCACCCACTCACCGGACTCACCGGACTCCACCGCTATCCGCCGTCGGTCCCTGTTCACCGAGGCGATCAGCGACCGTGACGCCCAGGCCTCCCCCCCGGCCGAGGCCACCGTCGACCAGCTGGCGCCCGGACCTGCCAGGGCGACCAGCCACGCCGCCTCCGCCCACTCCCCGGAGCCGGGCCCAGCGGCCGCGCCCGCCGCGCCCGCCGCCCCCGCTGCGGCGGCCTCGGCGGCCTCAGTGCCCGCGGCGGCCACGGACACCGCGGACACCGCGGACACCATGCCGCCCTGGCTCAGGCGCACCCCCGTGCCCACCGGTGAGCGCAGTGAGGACGACGTCCTCCTTGACGGCTCCTCGGTCGTGGGCCAGCTGGCCCCGCGCACCGCCGTGCACTGGGCCTCGGTCCTGGTCGCCGTGGTCCTGGTCCCCCTGGCCTGGTTCTTCCTGCACCTGGGCGCCGCCCACCAGACCGCAGCCGCCGCGAGGCTGTCCTTCGCCTTCTCCGCCAACGGCCTCGTGGCGCTCCTGGTCGGCGCGGCCTGCCTGGCCCTGGCCCTGTGGATGGCGCAGCGCTCCTCCCTGGGCAGCTTCGTGATCGGCGCCGTCTCCGTGGTGCTGGGCCTGCCCTTCCTGCTCCTCCCGGGTGTCATGACCAGTGTGCTCACCCCGACCCTGGAGCACCTGAGCACGCACTCCGACCTGGGGGTCGACCTGGCCACCTACCTGTGGCACGACGCCGCCAGCGGCAAGTTCGTATCCTTTGGCGTCTTTATGATCATGGTGGGACTCGTCTCACACGCTGCCCGTCGTGCTGGCCGCCGCGAGCAGGAGGTCATTGACCGCGTCCGCCGTGTCTGAGGCCACAACGCGCCCGACGCCGCCTCCCGGCGCCACCGCCGTACCGGGGCTGACCACCTGCCGGGACGCCCTGCACGACGTCGTACCGGTGGTGGTCGGCTACCTCACCCTGGGCACGGCGGCGGGGACCCTGCTGGTGGCCCAGGGCCTGAGCTGGTGGTGGGCGCCGGTGTGGAGCCTGGTCATCTACTCGGGGACCATGCAGATGGTCCTCGTGCCCCTGGCGGCCACAGGTGAGCCCCTGGCGGCCATCGCCCTGTCCACGGTGTTCGTCTCGGGGCGGCACGTCTTCTACGGCCTGGGATTCCCCCTCCAGCGCGTCCGCGCCCGAGGGGGCCGGCGCGCCTACGCCGTGCACGCCATCACCGACGAGGTCTTCGCCCTCCTGTCGTCCAAGGACGAGGGGTCCATGAGCAGCCGCTACGTCCTGACGGTGGAGGCGGCGGCCCAGGTCTCCTGGCTGCTGGGCACGACGGCGGGGGCGCTGGTGGGGCTGGGGCTGGCGGACCTGCTGGGGCAGCGGGTCACCCTCCTGGGGTTCGTCCTGACGGCCCTGTTCGTGGTCCTGGCGATTGAGAACTGGCGACACCACCCGGATCTGGCCGTGCTCCTGGTGGGGGTGGCGGCGGGAGGCGGGGGCGTCCTCGTCGGGGGCTCGGCACCGCTGCTGGTGTCCCTGGCCCTCCTGGCCCTCGGGCTGAGCCTGCTCTACCTGTACCGACGCCGTCGGGCACCCCTGCCGGGAGCGCCCGAGGGCGAGGACCCGGACGGCACAGGTGGTGGGGCCCGTGCCCAGTAACCCGCAGATCGGCCTGGCCGTTATTGTGGTCGCGGTCATTACCTACATCTGCCGCGCGGCACCGTTCGTGCTCCTGCGCCGTAAGCAGGACGTCCCTCTCCTCACCTTCCTGACCCGGGCCATGCCCCTGGGGGTCATGGTGGTGCTGATCGCCTACACGGTCGGCGAGGTGGGGCCGGCCCCCTCCAGCTGGCTGCCCCCGCTGGTGGGGATCGGCACGACCGCCGGCCTGCACCTGTGGCGAGGCAGTATGGCGCTGTCCCTGGTAGGCGGCACGGCGGCCTACGTCGCCGTAGGACTCCTGCTGTAGCAGGGATCCGACCACACGCGCGGCGTTCAGGAGCCTACGGGTCCGCGGGACTCCCGCTGTATCCGACCACGGCACGCCCCGGCAGCCCCCACGCGACGCAGCCGGGGCGGTCGGGGACGTGCCCGGCGCCCCGGCCCGGAGGCGCCCCGGGCAGGGTGTCCGCCTTAAAGACGGCTAGGCTGCAATCATGCCTGTGCGTGTCAACCTGCCCGGCCCCTGGACCCACCGCGACCTCACCGCAGGGGGCACCCGCTTCCACGTGGCCCTGGCCGGCCCGGAGGCGCCCCTGCGCCTGGAGAGCACGCAGGCGGCCCCGGAACAGCCCCTGGTCCTCCTCCTCCACGGCTTCCCGGAGTGCTGGTGGGCCTGGCGCCACGTCATCCCCGCCCTGGCCCAGGCCGGTCACCGCGTGGCGGCCGCGGACCTGCGCGGCTTCGGCGGGAGCGACCGCCCGCCGTCGGGCTACGACCTGTCCACCACGACCCAGGACGCCTCCAGGCTGGTACGGGCGCTGGGGTACGAGCGGGCGGTGGTGGTGGGCGCCGGCTACGGGGGGCAGGTCGCCTGGGCGCTGGCCTCCTCGCAGCCGGGCACGGTCGTCGGGATCGTACCGGTAGGGGCACCGCACCCGCTGGCGGTGCGCTCCCTGCGCGGGCGGGCCTTCTCCGGGACGGCCCTGCAGACCACGGCCTTCAGGATCCCCCACCTGTACGAGCGCAGGCTGTCCACCCGGGCGGGCGTGGAACGGCTGCTGCGTTCCTGGGCCGGGGCCGCCTACGGTGACGCCGTGGCGCAGGGGGCGGGGTACTACGCCGAGCTCCTGGCCCGTCCGGGCGCCGTGCGCTGCGCCCTGGAGACCGTGCGCCGCAGGAGGCTCAGCCGCGCCGAGTCCAACACCCTGGAGCGCAGGGTGTCGGTCCCTGTCCTGTCCGTGCAGGGGGAGGTGGACCCGCTGCAGCCCGCCCAGGCCTACGCCCGCGACACCCACCACGTCGTAGGCACGCTGCGGCAGGTGACCATCCCGCAGGTGGGGCATTTCCCGGCCGAGGAGGCCCCCACCCAGCTGGTGGACGCCCTCCTGCCCTTCCTCACCGAGGTCGGGTAGGCGCCTCAGGGTCCGGGCGGGGCACACGCGGTGACGCCTCCCCGCTCTCCGGCGGCCTCAGAGCCCGGCCTGGGGGCACAGCCCCTGGTCCAGCAGGGCGCAGCTGGCGCAGTCGGGCCTGCGGGAGCGGCACACCCGCCGCCCGTGGGCAATGAGCCGGTGGCAGCCGTCGGTCCAGCGCCACGGCTCCCACAGGTCGGCAATGTCGCACTCGACCCTGAGGGGATCGGTGTGCCGGGTCCATCCCAGCCGCCGCGACAGCCTGCCCACGTGCGTGTCCACGGTCAGGGCCGGGATACCGAAGGCGTTGCCCAGGACCACGTTGGCGGTCTTGCGCCCCACGCCCGGCAGGGAGGTGAGCTCGGCGCGCGTGGCCGGGACGACGCCGTCGAACCGCCCGGTGAGCTCGGTGCCCAGGGCCACCAGGCGCCGGGCGCGGGTGCGCTGCATCCCCAGGGGCCGGACGACGTCCTCCACGTCCTCCACCCGCGCGGACCCCAGGGCGGCGGCGTCGGGCCAGGAGGCGAAGAGGGCGGGGGTGACGGTGTTGACGCGGGCGTCGGTGGTCTGGGCGGACAGGACCGTGGCCACCAGGAGCTCGTAGGCGTCGCGGTGGACCAGGGAGCAGGTCGCGTCGGGGTAGAGGACCATGAGCGCCTCGTCGACCGCCGCGGCCGTCTCGGGGGTGGCCCGGAGTGCTGGCAGCGAACACCGTGCCGGCGCAGGCGTTGAGGCCGGCGCAGGCGCCGGCACGACTGGCGTGACCATCGAGCTCCTTCGTACAGTATTTGACCTAACCCACAGTGAGACTACAATGCACGGCGGCGTGCCATATGTCACAAGCCATGGCAGGATAGGAACA